>JAFXPO010000045.1 GCA_017527825.1 Oscillospiraceae bacterium | reverse complement strand
GATCGACGCCGTCGGCCGCCAGCGTGGCACAGGACTCGGCGGCGGGCATGACGAACGCGAACAGACGCTCAACCAGCTGCGCGTGGAGATGGACGGCTTTGGCACCAACGAGGGCGTGGTCGTCATGGCGGCGACCAACCGTGCGGACATTCTCGATCCCGCGCTGCTGCGCCCCGGACGGTTCGACCGTCAGGTCTACGTCGGCTTGCCCGACATCAAGGGACGCGAGGAAATCCTCAAAATTCACACGAAGAACAAGCCTCTTGCCGAGGACGTAGACCTCAGGCAGGTCGCCCGCGGCACCTCCGGCTTCACGGGCGCGGATCTGGAAAACCTCGCCAACGAGGCGGCGCTGCTCTGCGCGCGGCGGAACAAGAAGCTCCTCGGCAAGGCGGAGTTTGACGAGGCGGAGATCAAGGTCATCGCCGGTCCGGAGAAGAAGAGCCGCGTGGTGACGCCCCATGAGCGCAGGCTCACCGCGTATCACGAGGCGGGACACGCCGTCGTCATGCGCGCGCTCCCGACGCACGAGCCGGTGCACCAGATCACCATTGTCCCCCGCGGACAGGCGGGCGGCATGACCATCGCGCTGCCGGAGGAGGATCGCTCCTACCAGTCCAGGCGCTATATGGAGGAGCAGATTGTCTCGCTTCTCGGCGGGCGCGTGGCGGAGGCGCTTGCGCTGGGGGACATCTCCACCGGCGCGTCCAACGACATCCAGCGTGCCAGTCAGATCGCGCGGAAAATGGTCACGGTCTACGGCATGAGCGAGAAGCTCGGCGCGGTGTCCTTTGAGACCGGACACGACGAAATCTTCATCGGTCGCGAGATGGCGCGCTCCAAGAGCTATTCCGAGCAGGTCGCCGCGCAGATCGACGCCGAGGTCAAGGCGATCATCGACGCCGCCTACGCCCGCTGCGAGGAAATCCTCCGGCGCGACCGTGACAAGCTGACCGAGGTGGCGGAGTACCTGCTGAAAAACGAGACCATGAGCGCCGAGGAATTCAACGCGGTATTCGCGGCGCAAGAGCAATAAAAAGAAGAACGGCAGAAGCCGTTCTTCTTTTTTGCTTATTCCTTCGTTATTACGTCAACCACCGGCTCCAGTGCCGTGCTGCGCATGTCCTCGATTCTGCCCTCGTCCACCAGCTTTGCCAGCGCCGGATCAATGGGCATCTGCGCGAGCAGCGCCAGACCGTGCCGACGCGCCGCCTCCTCGGTCTTGCTCTCGCCAAAGAGGTGAATTTTCCTGCCACAGTCGGGACATGGGACGTAGCTCATGTTCTCCACCAGCCCCACGATGGGCACGCCCATCTTCTCCGCCATCTTGACCGCCTTCTCCACGACCATGCTGACGAGGTCCTGCGGCGAGGTGACCACCACGATGCCGTCCAGCGGAATCTGCTGGAACACGTTCAGCGACACGTCGCCGGTTCCCGGCGGCATGTCCACCAGCAGGAAGTCCACGTCCCAGATGACGTCTGTCCAGAACTGCTGCACCACGCCGCCGATGACCGGTCCGCGCCAGATGACGGGATCGGTCTCGTCGTCCAGCAGGACGTTGATGCTCATGACCTGTACGCCGCCCTCGCTGACGCAGGGCAGCAGCGCGTTCTCCGTGCCGATCGCCTTCTCGTGAATGCCGAACGCCTGGGGGATGGACGGACCGGTCACGTCCGCGTCCATGATGCCCACGGCGTAGCCGCGGCGGCGCAGCAGCACGGCGAGCTGGCTCGTGACCATGCTCTTGCCGACGCCGCCCTTGCCGGACACAACGCCGTACACGCGGCGCACGACCGCGTCGGGATGGTGCTCCTTGAGAAACGATTGGGGCGAGGTGCGCGACGCGCAGCTTTCCCCGCAGGTGGAGCAATTGTGGGTGCAGTTTTCTACCGTTGCTTCGCTCATGTGTATTCTCCTTGTATTATAATGATAAGATGTTGACATGTTCGCGGCCGCGCAGATACGCCGCCTCGCGGTGCTGGCAGGTGAGCAGAAGGACTTGCCGCGTCTCCGCCGCCTTGCAAAGCAGCTCCAGCGCGGCGTGACACCGCGCGTCGTCGAAGTTGATGAGCGCGTCGTCCAGCACCAGCGGGACGTGCTTTTCCTCCGGCAGCACCATGTCGCAGATGGCAAGCCGCACCGCGAGGTAAAGCTGGTCGCCGGCGCCGCGGCTGAGCAGCGCCGCGTCCCGCGATACGCTTTCGCCGGACTCGGTGGCGAGGGCGTGAAACGCGCGGTCGAGAGTGAGGGCGCCGTACCTTCCGCCGGTCAGCGCGGAGAAGTACTCTGCCGCCCGATGCCCCAGCTCCGGGGAAAACCGGCTTTGCAGCACGGCGTTGGCACGCTCCAGCGTCTCCATCGCCAGCGCGACGGCGTTGTATTCCGCCTGCGCCTCCGCGAGCTGTTCCCGCTTCTGCGCCAGCGCCGCTCCCAGCTCGCCCGCCTCGCCGATGGATTGCAGCCGCCCGGCAGTACGATCCATACGGCTCCGCGCTTCGACGCGCCGCGCGATCACGCGATCCAGCTCGTCTTGCAGCGCCTCCCGGGTTTTCGCCGGACGCTCCACCGGCTTGGCGGGCACGTCCTTGAGATCGGGAGCGGGGAAGTCCTCGTAGCGCTGCTTCTTCCCCCGCGCGTCAGTCTCCATCCGCGCGAGCGTGTCGTACCGCGCGAGGTTTTCGTGTACATAGGCGGCGGCGCTGACCGCGTCTCCCGCGGGGATGGCGGCGTACACCGTCTCCATGGTCTCCTCCGCCTGCGCCTTGAGCGCGGCGCACGCCGCCTCCGCGCCGCGCAGCGCGGCGTCCAGCCGGGCGCGTTCACCGGCGTGGAGGCGTGCCTTTTCCCGCCCGCGCATCCATTCCAGCGCAAACAGCGCCGCGAAAATCACCACGCCCACGACGGAACCGTACAGCACACCGGCGGACAAATCCAGAGACAGCAGCAGCGCGGCGGGCAGCACCGCGACGCATACAATTAAAAATATAAGCCACAGGAACGCGACCGGACGCAGCGCGGGCGGCTTGCCGCCGGCGTCAAAGTCTTGCAGCGCCCGCTCGGCGTCTGCCTGTTTGCGCTCCGCCTCCTGCCGCTGCCGATCCAGGTCGTCTACGGTGCGCAGCCGGCTCCGGTTTTCCTCCAGCACCTCCCGCGGCGGCACGCGGGAATCCTCCAGCATCCGACGGAAGATACGCGCTTCTCGCGCGGCGCTGTCCGCGTCGCGGCGGGCGTCCTCCCGCAAGCGGTACTGTGCCTGCCGGTCGGCGAGGTCGTGGGCGGCAAGCGCCGAACGCAGGTCCGCTTCCTGCGCGGTCAAAGCGGCGACGGCGGATTCGGCGTCTGTGCGCTCCGTAAGCAGACCGCGCAGCTCGCGCAGCGCCGTCTCCGTTGACTCAATCTCCCGCTCCAGCGCCGGAATCTGCCCGTTTCGTGCATTAGAGCGGCGGATGTTGAGCTGCTTTTTCAGCGCCGCGGAAGCCTCGGAGTAGGACGCGCCCTCCTCGCCGGTGCTGATGAGCGCCGCGATGCGCCGCTCCAACTCCGCGTCCGGATCAATGGCAAGCCCGGTCTGACGAATGAAGGCGCTGCGCTCGTAAACCTCCCGCGGGACGCCCAGCAGCGCCTCGCCGCAGTCGGCGGCGGTCAGCCCCGGCACCTCGTCGCCGCTGCCCGTGTGAGTCGCGGCAAAGCGTCCCATCGGGCTGTTGGCGCGCGCGGTATCCCGCCGCAGCGTGATGTTGCCGTAATCCTCGGTCTCCAGCTCCAATGTTCCCTGCATGGGCGCGCCGGACCAGGGGAGATACCGGTTCTTGTCGGCAAGCGTGCCGCGCTCCCGCGTGGATAGCCCATAGAGCATCACGCGCAGAAACGCGCAGAGCGTTGATTTGCCGGATTCGTTGGAGGCTTCGATGAGATTGAGACCGGGCGCGAAGGCGAGCGTGCGCCGATTCAGCACGCCGAACGTCGCGCCAAGCTTGCAAAAACGCATCCAATCACCCCTCAAAACAGTATCTTATATAGTATATCATACCGATCTGTGATTGTCTCTAGCGAAGCGAAAAATAATTTTCAAAAAAATCAAAAAAAGGTCTTGACATTTTCCCTATAAGCGAGTATAGTAACACCTGTTCCGCGGTTGAGCCGCACGGCTGAGCCGAACGGAGCGAGTACCTTGTAAATTAAACAACGAAGAACAGACAAGCACCAGAAAGCGATGTTGATAAGACATCGGAAGAAAGCTTGCGAACCTGAGGTTCAGTCAATTACTCGGGGGAGCGGGCAAAAGAAATGAAGCTATGACAAATAGCTCGATAAAAAGATTGAAGCAGTCGAAAGATTGTTTTGATACCATTTTATTGAGAGTTTGATCCTGGCTCAGGACGAACGCTGGCGGCGTGCTTAACACATGCAAGTAGAACGAGAATCCGTGGAAAGAGTTTTCGGACAATGGAGGCGGAGGAAAGTGGCGGACGGGTGAGTAACGCGTGAGGAACCTGCCTTGGAGAGGGGGACAACAGCTGG
>JAFXPO010000044.1 GCA_017527825.1 Oscillospiraceae bacterium | reverse complement strand
GGCCGCCGCCCTTGACATGCGTTCCGTTTTCTGCTTAAACTGTCGGCAAGGGAGGCCGGCAGTGCCGCCCTCCCTGACCATATCATTTTCGCCCTGTTCTACGCCGGTATTTGGACTTTACACAAAATACGGGATTGACCCTTAGTTACCGGATATGAGAATGAGAGCTAACAACTTTTTTTGCGCGATTGCTAATCAGAATCCGAGGAGAGACCAAATCTTGCTAATATCCGGTTGGAATTTCTGAGGAAAAATAGTTGCAAGACAAAGTTGCACTTTGAGATTTTTGAAACTTTTTCGCAGCGTGTAAATTTCACCGCAATACTCAAGTGCTGCTCCGACTCACAAGGTCGCAGGTTCGAATCCTGTCGGGCATACCAAGATGTGTTGACAAATCTCTGTTATCGGAACGATTACCGGAGATTTGTCAACCTTTTTATATGCTGATTAACATAACAACAAATCAAACCGTGGCGGCATGAGTTGTCACGGTTTTGCTTTTTATGACCAAAAAAGGAGATGAAGCGGCATGAACATGATTCAACACAGCGAAGAGATCAAAGCCGGGCTTCGCCAAGGTTTTCGGGACGGCACCTCGAAGCTGGCGCAGCGGAAGTGCTACGGGTACGAAGTGAGCGCAGACGGTGAACTTGCGATCAACAAGAAAGAAGCCGAAGTGGTCAGATGGATATTTGAGCAATACGCGGAGGGCAAAAGCCTTGGCAAGATTGCGGACGGGCTTGCGCGGCAGGGCATCCCGTCGCCTACCGGCAAACCCAAATGGAACCGGGAAGCAATCGACAGGCTGCTGGCAAACGAGAAGTACACCGGCAGGGTGTTGCTGCAAAAGACGGCGGGCGGCAGGGACAATCCGGGGTATGAAGATCGGTACCTCTACCATGATACACATGAGGCGATCATCTCCGACGAGCTGTTCCAGGCAGCCCAGGAGGAACGGCTCCAACGGTCAAGGAATCCCGAAAAAACGCTTGCCATGAGCATGACGTTCTGATAGAGTATAAGAGAATTTTGGGTTGGAGCGAGTGCGTGAGGTCTGTAGATATCATCCAGCCAAGTCAAAAAGAGCGAGGACGGCACATGCGGCGATGCGAGGGCGATGAGATTGACTTGGTGCTGACAAAATCCGTCAGCCGTTTCGGACGGAACACGGTCGATATGCTCAAGGCGTTGCGGACGCTTCGTGAACACGGCGTGGACGTTTTCTTTGAGAAAGAGCATCTCTGGCTGCATGAGGAGGAAATGGAACTCCTCATAACAGCATACAGCGCATTTGCTCAGGCAGAGAGCGAAAGCATGAGCCGCAACATCAGATGGGGAATCAAGCGGGGCTTTGAACGCGGCACGTCAGGATATGCGAATTTCACATGCTATGGGTACAAGCGCGGTGACGATGGAGAACTGGCGATTGATGAACCCGATGCCGCGGTGGTGAAAACCATTTTTGAAATGCGAGCAACGGGGAAAAGCCTCGGAGCGATTTCCGATTGGCTGTATCGGAGTCATGTCCCCTCCCCGACCTGCAAGGAACGTTGGAGCCGGGAGACGATCAGCAAGCTGCTTCGAAATGAGAAGTATACCGGCAACGTACTGCTCCAAAAGACGTATGGGACGGATGTGCTTTTCTGCAAGCGGGCAAAGAATCGCGGTGAACTGCCACGGTATCTGATCGAGCAGCACCATCCGGCTATCGTGAGCCGGGAACTGTTTGAGACAGCAAATCGAACGGAGCATAATAAGTCTCCAATAGAGTGATGGAACAATGCCCTGTCTTGCGGCGAAGGGATTCGCAGCGGGTGATATTATAAAAATGGGTGAATAAGGGACGGTTCTATAATATGTATCCCGTGAGCAGAAAAGTGCATCCACTCACAGCATGTTGCGCTTTCGTTCAAGTTGAAAGTGAGAAAATGAGCCGGAGCATAAGGTGCAGGTTTGAGCGAGACACATTGGGCTATGATATATTTTTGTAAAAAATATGCAGGAGTAATCATGAAAACCTTTTTTCAAGATGGTACGTCAAAAGAAGAGTTTTACTTTCTCGGAGAACAACCCTTTTTCTACATTCAAGAATTAGACGGCAATATGCCTGATAGATTTGTATATCAGGGCGACTCCATAAAGTATAAGTTAGACAATGAATTGGTTGCGTTATATGATAAACTACGCGATTTATTTTTTTCGAATACAGAGCAGTATTATGCAGAATTGTCTCTCATGCCGATTTTCGTCCAATCTGCTGGACAAGACTCAGAATGTGCCTTGTCCGCGGAGCAGTTTCAGCAGTACCTTCAAATAGAGAAATTCCAAAACATACCCAACTTTTATCGGCATCTCTATTTGGTTGACTGTCAATATTATGTCGGAACAATACAGAATCTGCTGATCGGCATGGAAGATGCCTTTATTAACTATTATCTACGAATAACTCTGGTTCGGCCAGATGCTACACCTGATAATCCGAATGATGCTCTCTCGATCATATCACCAGAAGTGATAAGTATTTCAGGATTGATAGAGAACTACTTCATTAAGGCATATTCGATTTTAGATATGCTTTGTAAAATTGCGCTTGAAATGGAACAACCACAGAATTCCTTTGAAACGTATAAAAAACAAAAAGCATTAAAACCTTATGGGGGGCAAGAGCTGACTTGAAAATCAACAATACGCCAAATACAGTATTTGAAAAATGTGATTTGATTAACACAATCGAATCTATAAGGAACGAAGTTGTACATAACGGTGCATGGGAGTTGAAACCAAAACTTTTTGCCAAATATGAAGAAGGAGAAATTGTAGAACGTTATATGTTGTTTCCTGATTTATTAGAGGGACGCTTAGAATGTGTAAAGAATAGGAAGCATTTTTTTGGATATGGAACAAAAGTGAACGATGTTCTCCCCCAAATACACCGCGAGTATAGGGAAAAGATACTAAATACTGTCGCTATTCTTAATGAAATGTCAATATAAAGCTTTAGAGATTAGGAGTTAGAGCAAATCCCCCCCACATAACAAATCAGGTTAGTATTTGGGTTATGCAGGGCCACCAGAAAAGGAAACCGTCCGAGAGGGCGGTTTCCTTTTCTGGTATCGCGGCTCCGCCGCGAGTCGATTCAATACATTGGATAAGGTCAAACTCACCCTCATGCTGACTTTTGGCATTGCACATGAGTAGGAGTTTTATTCCAATACTACAAGATGTGTTGACAAATCTCTGTTATCGGAACGATTACCGGAGATTTGTCAACCTTTTTATATGCTGATTAACATAACAACAAAGCAAAACCGTGGCGGCATGAGCTGTCACGGTTTTGCTTTTTTGGCCAAAAAAGGAGATGAAGCGGTATGAACATGATTCAACACAGCGAAGAGATCAAAGCCGGGCTTTGCCAAGGTTTCCAAGACGGCACCTCGAAGCTGGCGCAGCGAAAGTGCTACGGGTACGAAGTGAGCGCAGATGGTGAGCTTGTGATCAACGAGAAAGAAGCAGAAGTGGTCAGATGGATATTTGAGCAATACGCCGATGGCAAAAGCCTTGGCAAGATTGCGGACGGGCTTGCGAGGCAAGGTATCCCATCCCCTACTGGCAAGCCCAAATGGAACCGGGAAGCAATCGACAGGCTGCTCGCAAACGAGAAGTACACCGGCAGGGTGCTGCTGCAAAAGACGGCGGGCGGCAGGGACAATCCGGGGTATGAAGATCGGTACCTCTACCATGATACACATGAGGCGATTATCTCCGATGAGCTGTTCCGGGCAGCCCAGGAGGAACGGCTCCAGCGGTCAAGGAATCCCGAAAAGACGCTTGCCATGAGCATGACGTTCTGAGGCTTTACTGTTACCGCCCCAAAGGGTACAGCAATGGTACAGCGAGTGTCAATGACGCTCTGAATGATAATCCCGTCACCCGCTATCTCGTCATGATGTTATCAAGCTTGTCCGCCAGTTCCTCCGGTGTCTCTGGACAGCCGCGCATCAGCCACAACAAAAAGACGTTATAAATGCCGCCTGCGTGGAAGTAGGACTTGTAATCATCATATTCGCCGCCGTGAATGGAGAGGAACACGCGGTCAAACTCGTCCTTCAGAAGATGCGACAGTCCCGCATTGTAAAGCGCCTCGCATATCCCGCGATAGCTTGCAAGATGGGTAAACAGCGTGATAAAGTAATCGCGCGGCGCGTTGTCCCTGTAGCTGATGCCGGATTCCACGACAAACCGATCTGTTACCCCCTTGAGCCAGTATCGAAGAACATCCTCCTTGCTCTCAAAATTGCGATAGAACGCCATGCGGGAGACTCCGGCCTCATCCACGATGTTTTGGAGCGTTATCTTGTTATACTCGCGATCCTTCATCAAGCGCAGCATGGCTTCCGAGATCGCCCGCTTCGACTGCTCAGCCTTGTTCATGTTACAAAACCACCCATTTTATAACGATTGCAGCGCGGCTATTGACACCGCGCTTTTTTTGCCATTATAATGCAAATCGTTATAAATGCAACAAGAGAATTTAGAGTGGGGGCAAATGAAAAAAATGCTGAAAGTCATCGGGATTGCTCTTCTTGTATTGATTGCTACCCTTGTCGTTTCCGTGATATGAAGTGGGCGCAGAGCGCCGGGGATCAGGCGCGAATGGTCAAGAGCGACGAGGAGCTGATTGGGACGCATTTCTATGTGCCGCGCGAGGGCAAGGAGGGCGTAGACGTCAATCTCTACATCCCTGACCGCGCGGCGGGTGAGCTGTTGCCGGTGGTGTTCAATCTCCACGGCGGCGCAGGTCATTTGCTACGGCTTCATCAAGGAAGTCGTGGAAACCTACAACGCTATGAGCGAAGAACAGAGAGCGACGCTTGCACCCGCGCTATTCATTCTCGCGGACAACGATCCCATCAGCGACGGCTCGCTGCAATATGAGGAAGCCCTGCTGCAAAACGGAGTCAAATCTGAGGTCAAGAAGTATGCCGGTGCGATCCACGGCTTTATTGAGGAAAACAACCCGGAGTATGAGAAACTTAGCAGCAAGCAGTCCAAATCGCCGGAGCAGGAAGCGATATCGCGCGAGGCGGAGAACTGTATCAAGGGCTTCCTTACGGAAGTGCTGGGTGGTAGTGGAAAAACATAATGAGAATGCCGAAAGGAGGCACGGGCAAATGTATTTTACTGAAGCCTACGAGCCGCGTCTGAGTGATTACAACGCGGCGGGAAATCTATCCATTGAAGCAATACTGCAAATTCTGGAGAATGCGGGTACACGCCACACGATGATGGTCTATGACAAGGTTGCCGACGGCGGCGTGGCATGGGTGCTGGTGGACTGGCGCGTTGAGATCGGCCGTCGTCCCAAGCAGTTTCAAAAGCTGCACATCAAAACTTGGGTGCATGGGAGAGCTCCCGCCAGCACGGCTTACCGCGATTTTATCGTTATGGATGATAAAGAGCGGGAGCTATTGCGTGCGCAGGCTAAATTCGCGTTGGTGGACATCAAGGCGAAGAGGATGACGCGCATCAGCGCGGAGCTGTTCGGCTCTTATGGCCCGGAGAATGACACAGCGTTTGATTCCGACGCGCCACGTTTGCAGGAGCCGGAAGCCTTTGATACCACACAGCCGGTTCTGTTGCGCCGCAGCGATATTGACTATAACGGTCATGTTCATAACACCCGCTATGTCGATTTTGCTTTGGATGCGCTGCCGGAAGACGACTTCATGGCGGATGGTTTCACGCGGCTCCACGTCGTCTACCGCGCCGCCGTCCAGCCGAGCAGCGAGGTGGAGATCAAACGTGCTGCGACGGACGGCGGATACGCCTTTTTCTTATACGCGGACGGAAAATTGTGCACGATGATTGAGCTGCAAATCCAAAAATGACTGAGAGTGGGAGGCCGTTCCAATGCTTGACTACAGGGAAATGACGTTGGAAGACAGGAAGGCGTGCGCCTTGCTTGCGGCGGAAGCATTTTACGACTACGAGTACTCACCTTCACGTGCTCTGTGGTGCGCCTGCTTCCTCAAGTACATTTTAACAGAATTAGACTTGCTGCGTCAGAGGCACCAGTTTTATGCCTTTTTGTGCCTTCCGCGCAGCGGAAAGGAATGGTCATAAAAATGGAAAAGAAAAACATGAAAAAAGCGAAAAAGATACTGCTTGTTCTCGCGTGTGTCATTGTTGTACTTGCGCTCGGTGCGTTTGTGCTGCTGAAAATGACCTTTCTCAAAAGCTTCCCGAAGCTGAAAGGCGAACCGGAAATCGGAAAATGGTATGAGGTGGCGGTAGAGGGCACCCAATCCTCGGATGGCAGCGAATGGCACGGAATCTTCAAAAAGGGCACGGAGAACAAGGTCGTCGTCTATTTCTTCGGTGGCGGCGTGAGCATTACGCCGGAAACCTCGGAAGGCGGAAATAAGTTCTATGCCACAAGCATGACAGCGCAGGACTTTGTGGCACAAGGTGGAATCGGCAGCAATGCGGAGAACAATCCCTTCAAGGATTGGAGCTTCCTTGTGGTCCCCTACGCCACCGGCGACTTCCATTCAGGCACAGGCGTCTATGATGGAAAAAAGGCGGTTTACCACACCGGGTACAGCAATTACGCTGCGTTCGTAGAGCAGATCAAGCCCTATGTGAGAGAGCCGGACACCCTGCTGGTAACGGGCTTCTCTGCAGGCGGCTTTGCCACTTCGCTCCTGACCGACGATGTGATCGACCGCTTCCCCAGCGCAAAGAATATCACGGTCTGTGTGGACAGCTCGCTGCTGCTCTATGACGGGTGGCACGAAACAGCGGTAAATCTCTGGCAGTCACCAAAAGAAATCTCCGACCGTCTGGTGACGGACAATCTGGTATTGGACAGCCTGACCGCACTGCATGAAAAGCGCGGCGACAGCGTCAAGATCCTGTTCGACTGTTCCTATCGGGATGATACGCTGCAGCAGTATCAGGCGTATATCCGCACCGGTACCATGACAAAGGATAAAGAAAACGGCGACCTGTTCCAAAAGGATCTTGCGGAAATGGTCAAAGGCCTGCAGAAAAACATCCCGGGAATCGGAATCTATATCTGGAATCATGCCGAAGACGCAGAAACCCACAACACGCAGCACACGATCATCTCCAGCAATGTGTTTGACAAGCTGGAGGACGGCGTCAGCGTTGCGGATTGGATATGCGCCGCCGTAAACGGCGATGTGCAAAGCCACGGTCTTGCGTTGCTCGAAAGATAAGAAAGCAGGGGCAAAATGAAGAAAGTGGTGAAAATCGTATAGTATTGTGTTTGTCTGCGCCTTTTTCGCGTCATTGACGGATTTATATCTTGACGCGGTGGATCCAAAGGGCACGGTCATTGTGAAGCCATGACAATACGGAAGTCAAAAGCAAGCGCCCGACAGAAAGCGAAAATGCCGCAACGCCTTATGACAAGCGCCTTTGCGGCGGGTGTAGGATTTTTATTCTAATACCACAAACTTACAGAATGAAACTACTATTCTGTAAAAAAACGCAGCAACCATGCGGGTTTCAAGGCTGTTTCGGTTCGCACCGAAGCAGCCTTGAAATTTTACTATTTTCCTGCTGAAAAACCAAACTGGCAGGATTTGAACTCACGACATAGCAACAAACCAAAAAAATATGAGGCGTCGGCGAGACGGTGCGTAGCACCGTCAAACCGGCGCCTTTTTTGTTTTCACAACACGGAAAAGGGCGCTACGCCCGGAAAGGACAGACAAATGGCAGAGATCAACAAGGAAGCGCGGGCCAGCTTCTACAAGGAGCTGGCGCACAGACTGACGGCGGAAGGCTACGCAGTCGAGCCGGAAGCAGAAGGACTCTTGCCGGTGCGATGGCACGGATCGGATCTGTGCCGGATCACCGCAGGAGGCGGCGCACAGTTCCGAGAGGCGGATTTGGCGCTGGAGGGCTGCCGCGAAGCCTTCGACCGAGCGGTGGACATCGCGGCCGAGGTCAAGCAGTATCTGCAGCTCATGGAGGCGGCACCCGTCTTAAAAGCAATGAGTCTTGACGAGCGGTACAAGCTTCTCGCGGACTTCAACGGCGCAGTGCTCGCGGGACACCCAACTTCGCGTGGCGTTCAGTTCGTGACGTGGGAATGGGGCTATGGCCGCGCCGGTGTTTGGGGCGGGCATTATTTTGGAGGAAACTTCGCAAAGGCAAAGCGGGACTTCGCGCTGAGAGCGGAGCTGATTGAGCGGGACGCGATTTTCGAGCCGGAACAGCTTGCCGAGGTCTACCGCGCCATACACGAAACACTGGACGGCGACAACGCGATCACAGAGGCACGCAGAAAGCTGTTGGAATCAGCGGCGGAGCAGATTGAAAATGCTGTCCCCGACTTGGAACAGCGCGTCAATCAATCCAACCAGCAGGAGCTGGAACTGAATATGGAGTCAGGGCAAAGCATGATTTGAGGGCCGAACGTTTCAAAATGAGACGTTCGACCCTTTTTTCGTTTCTGCCCCTATTATTAGTTGATTTATGGAGACATGACCGATGGAAAAGAGTCTTTACGAACTAAGAGTCGATCCCGAATTTGCAAAACTGATCCCACCGCTTCAGGATACGGAGCTGTCGATGCTCACCGACAGCATCCTCGCCAACGGGTGCGAAATGCCGCTACTGGTCTGGAACGGCATCATCGTGGACGGACATAACCGATACCGCATGTTTTGAACCATCTGGACGGCGAGAAGCTGATCCGCGACCTCATTGCCACGGGCGCAGGAACCATCACGCCGAGCGGCGTGATTTTCGATAACGATTTTCGGCTCGAACCGCATTATACCGGGCGGAACTTCCCTGTCTACTATGACAAACGGTACCTCATGGAAATGGAGCTGACGCCCGTGTCATCAGAGCCGGAGGATGCGCCTATGACGCTGCTCCTGCCCACGCCCGAAAAGCGGCTGGAGCGTCTGTTGGAACGAGGCGGCTATCGGAAGGCGGAGGACGTTCAGATCAATGTATGGCGCACGGAGCTGCCTGACCAAATCGCGGATCGCCTCAATATCCCGCACGAAAGCCTGATGGAGTTGAACAGGATGTTCCAAGCGGTCGAGAAGAAGAAAGGCCCCGAAAAAGACCGTCTCGCCGCGGCAGTGCTGATGGCACAGCCGGACTACGCCTCACAGGTGCGGCGTCTGGCGGAGAACCTCGTACGCCAAGGGCATGACCACGGGAGATATTGAGGCCCACATCCGGGATATTTACGGGATAGGGGTCTCGGATACGATGGTGAGCCGGATTACAGACAAGATACTTCCTGTGGTCAGGGAATGGCAGCAGCGGCCTCTGGAGGCTATCTACGCGGTGGTATTTCTGGACGCTATTCACTATCACGCCCGCAGCGAGGGTCGGATCGTCAAGAAGGCGGTATACATTGCCATTGGTATCGATTTGGACGGAAAAAAGGACGTTCTCGGTATGTGGGTGGGGGAAAACGAGAGCGCTAAATTCTGGGCAACGGTACTCAACAGCCTGAGAAACCGCGGCGTTGAGGATATTTTCATCGCCTGTACGGATAACCTGACGGGGTTTGCCGCTGCCATTGAGGCGGTCTTTCCCAAGACCGAGATCCAGAACTGCATCATTCATCAGCTGCGCAATTCCAGCAAATATGTTTCCTACAAGGATCTCAAGGCGCTTATGGCGGATCTGAAGGCGGTCTACGCGGCGGTAGACGAACAGGCCGCTTTGACCGCTCTGGACGCCTTTGCCGAGCGCTGGGACAAGAAATACCCCAAAATCTCTCAATCCTGGCGAGACAACTGACCGAATCTGAGCACCTATTTCAAGTATCCGCAGGAGCTGCGTCGGCTGATCTACACCACCAACGCCATTGAGGGCTTTAACCGCCAGCTCCGGAAGGTAACAAAAGCCAAGTCCGTTTTCCCCACGGACGACAGCCTCTTTAAGATGCTGTATCTGGCCATGATGGACATTACGAGGAAGTGGACGGGACGGCGGCAGGATTGGAGTATGATCCACGCGCAGTTGGCGGTCTACTTCGCTGACCGGATGCCCGAATAGCAGAAACCGACCCGCAGGTCATTGACCCACTTTTGCTTAAAAATAGGTTGATTGCCGGCTGTCAATTGCCTATACTATAGGCTATGAGGATTTGCTGAAGCCGGGTTTTCAGCGTGAGATTGACTTGAAAATGATTTGAGGCGTTGTGGATATGAAGGCGTTTATTTTTGATATGGACGGCGTGCTTGTTCACACCGATCGCTTCCACTATCTCGCGTGGAAGGAGATCGCGGACGCGCGGGACATCTATTTTGACGAGCGGATCAACGACCGTCTGCGCGGGCTCAGCCGCGAGGCGTCGCTGGAGATCGTGCTGGAGCGCTACCACGGCGCGCCCTTGTCCGCCGCAGACAAGGCGGCGCTGTGCGCGGAGAAAAACGATATCTGCCGCCGCTATCTCGCCGCCATGACGCCCGCCGACGTGCCGGAGGGCGTGCGCGAGACGCTTGAGGAGCTGTGCGCGCGGGGCTGCCGACTTGCGGTGGGCTCGTCGAGCAAGAACACCAAGCTGGTCTTGGAGCGCACCGGACTGCTGGACGTCTTTGACGCCATCTCCGACGGCACGAACATCACCCGCGCCAAGCCCGACCCGGAGGTGTTTCTCAAAGCGGCGGAGTTCCTGGGCGTACCGCCTGCGGACTGCGCGGTGGTGGAGGACGCCGAGGCGGGCATCGACGCGGCGAAGGCGGGCGGCTTCATCGCCATCGGCATCGGTCCCGCCGCGCGCTATGAGAAAACAGACCATTCGATTCACGAGTTTTCCGATCTTTTGACTTGGGCGCCAGATCTTACATGAAAAAATTCCCGTTCCAATCGGACAATGTCAGGAAGATAGCGATTTAATTATTTCCTGCTTTGAAAGTAATTCAAAAGCCCGTGAAAAGCCTGATTATTCAGCACTTTTCACGGGCTTTTTCATGCCATGCACAAACGCATTATTATCTATTAGTGACACGCTAGTAACAGCGGAGCGGCCCACGGAGGGCCGCTCTTTATCGCGCTATCTGGATCAACTCTACCGCCTCGCGCAATTCGTCAAGGTCTTTGTGCGTGTACACCTTCTGTGTGACGCCCTTGCTGGCATGACCGGCAAGCCGCTGTATGCACACCTGATTTGCACCGGCGCTGTCCAGCAGGGAAACGAAGGTATGACGGCAATCGTGCGGCGTGTGTACCGACGTGATCCCGCAATGCTTCAAGGCGGGCTGCATGGCCTTACGGAATACGCTGGTATTGATCGGCTTGCCGCCAGCCGCAGTGAGCAGGTAGTCGCCATGTGTAGCCCCACACATCCGCTGCACGAGGTATTGAATCCCGCTGTGAATGGGGACAACGCGGTTTTTGCCCGCTGCGGTCTTGATCCCACCCGTCATCGTCCATTCGGTCAAATCAATATCGGCAACCGGCATAGTGGTAAATTCGGTTATTCGCCATCCCGAGTATATCAGAATCAACAGGGCCGTTATTATGGCTTGGTGTTCGCTGGGTGTGTCCACGTTCGCCCATAGCAGAGCTATTTCCTCTTTTGTGAACGGGACGCCGCTTTCTGTGTCATCCGGCTGCTTGATCGTGACGAATTGCGCATAGTTCTTGCTGGCAAGCTCGTATTCAAGCGCATATTTGTACATCTGCGTGAGCAGCGTTCGGACTTGCCGCAGGCTGTTATAGCCTAGCTCGATGTTGTCAAGGGCGTTTTGCAGGTCTGTCGTCCGCAGCTCAGAGAATACCCGGTTATGCAGGGCCGACGCCCATTTATAAGCGTTTTGCGTGGTGCAGATCGTGGCCTTTGCAAACCGCTGTTTGTCCCCGCCGTATTTGCTCGCAAACCAGCGATCATAGACCTGTGAAAAGGTCAGCGTCCGATCTGCGATTGAATACGGATCGTTGTTATACAGGGCAAGGGCTTGTAATGCGTCTGTGCGCGTCGCAAACCGGCCTACTACATCATAACGGGGATAACCCCATTCGTCGATTGTGGCGGCTGTACGGGCCTCATAGGGGCATCTACGACGACCTGAGAGCTTTACAACCGTTCCCGTGCCGTTTGCCCGCCGCATTGATCGGCCTCTTGGCATCGTGTTATACCTCCCTCCACAGCTCCGGCTTCGTGCTGGGGCTGTTTTTTTTTATTCCTTCTTCTCTGGCTGACGCTGGTAGTCCGGGATTTTTGTCAACTCCTCCACACGCTCAACTGCTACAGCTTGCCCTTTTTCATTAAGCATTTCTAATGCAGTAGCAATCCGGCCTTTTGCAGTAAGAGCGTCAACGGACAAGCCTGCGTTTTGGAATATTTCGACACCTAACATGTATGCTGCTTCATCTGCTGCCTCAATACGGTATTGTATATTCCCCAAATCAGGATCATCAATTTCCACGATTGTCAATCGTTCTGGCAATACAACGCGACGCTTCTCAATTCCCTGTAAGCACTCCGGCGTAATGCGGAGTGCTTTTGCGATGCTTTGAATTGCCTCCCGTTTTGGTTTATACTTCCCGGATTCATAACTTCTTATTGTCTGAACATTGACCCCGGCCTTTTCTGCAAGCTCCAGTTGAGTAAGGCCCTGTTCTTTCCGTAAAGCTCGAATGTTCTCACCTATATTGTGTCCCATTTGCTACTCATCCTCCTTTCGTATATCAGTATAGCATTATCGTTTGAAAAATTCAATGCTAAATCACATTATTTTTCTTGACAAATAGCTTTAGCATTGCTATAATGCTGTTGTAATGCTAAAACACATTATTTGAAAATCCAAATCGACGAACGAAAAGGAGATTATGAAGATGACTACTACCAATAACAACATCGTGGAAATCCTGTTTAGCGCTTTCCTTGACGCCGCTCCTACCGGCAAACTTGCAGAGGATATGCACACTTTCAGCGCCGCCATTGACGCGCAGATTGCGGCGGGTTGCGTTGATCCTGATACCGTGGGTGATTATGAGCTTGCGGCGTCAAAATACGGTTTCTATGCTGGATTCTTTGCCGCTCTGGAATATACAAAGGGCTTGAAGAAAGCCCGCCGCGAGCTTGGCTGAGAATGAAGCAGCATCAAACAGCCGAAACGGGCGCAAGCCCGTCGCCGGGAACCGCCCCACCCGGCCTGACGATGGCAGGGCAAAACGACACACGACACATGACACATGACACACGACGAGCGTTGCAGAGAACAAAATCATTAGAAAGGAGAGGTCAAAATGAGACTTGACCGAATCAAGCTGAAAACAGCCCTGCTTCAATCCGGCATGAAGCAGTATGAGTTGGCTGAAAAGATCGGTCTGACCCGAAACACGATCAACGCCGTGTGTGGTGGTAAAAGCTGCGCGGAGGACACGGCGAAGAAGATCGCCGCAGGGCTTGGCATGAAGCTGTCGGAGCTGGTTGAAAGTAGGTGATCGTATGGTTTGCGCGAAAACGAATTATTTGATCGCGGCCATGACCTTTAGCTGCATGACCCCCCAACAGATCGCGGACGCGGCGGGCGTCAGCGTGAACGTCGTTTACCGCATGAGGCGAGGCTACCTTGTCAAGTTGGATGCTTTCGGGAAGGTATGCCGGGTGCTGGGGATTGATCCGTCACTTGTGATCGACTTTGAGCGGATGCAGGCGGCGGGCAAAGGAACAGGAGAAGAAAAGTATGGTGCTCGATAATTTGAAACCTGTTTGGGCCTGTACTTTGCATGATACGCATAACGACCTTATCAAGTTTGTGAACAGCAGCGTTCCTATTGGCTGGGAGCGCATGACTATCAAAGAGCGGCGCGCATGGTGGTGCGACGCAGACCGCAGGGCGGCGGCGAGCAAGGCCGGTTTGACCCGCAAGCGTGATCGAATCACGGCTGTCGAAGTGTGGTGCGAATTTTACGGCTATGGGGCGCAAGACCTTACACACCGATGCGCTATCATGCTGAACAAATCCCTTGCAAGCATACCGGGCTTGGAGCGGAAAACCACGCAAATACGGTGCGGCCCGTATGGAAAGCAACGCGGCTTTTACATTCAAAAGTGACGGTTCAACACTTTGTTCAACACTTGCGTCAACACTTGTTCAACACTTCAAAATCTGTTGAAAGGCTGTTTCAACACTTCAACAGTCTTTCAACAGATTGTGTTGACGGGAAAACCCTTATAAATAAAGGGCTTATCCCCTATTTCAACACTTCAACAGATTATTCCAATAGGTAGTTAAATATAGATGGTTAGGTGACGCCCGTATCACCTAACGCGCGGAAAATAGGGGCGTATAACGCGCGCGCGTAGAATCGTTGCAGCACGGTTTGATAATGCATAATACGCCGGTATGCTAACCGGCCAAATTTGAAAGGAGTAATCACTATGGCACGTTACACGGAGGAACAGCTCAGACACAAGCTGAAAGCGGCAGGGTACGCCCTGCACAAGTCCCGCGCACGGCGGATCACGATTGACGACTTGGGCGACTATTGTGTTGTGGATGTGGACACCAACGCCGTCATCGTCGGGCCGCGTTTCAATGCGACGCTTGATGAAGTGGAGGACTGGGCGCGGAGCATGGAAATCTTGGAAAGCTGACAGTCCGAAACGACCGCGCCGCTGTAGGCGTTCCCTGCGGCGGCGCTGGTATGTACGACAAACGAAAAGACAGGAGTGAAAAACGATGATGAGATATACGGAAAAGCAGCTCACGCGAAAATTGAGAATGGCAGGATATGTCTTGTGCAAGGCCCGTGCTGGGCTTGTCACGGCAAAGGATATGGACGGGTATGCGGTCATTGATACCGGCAGCACAAACGCCGTCCTTGGCCCGCACTTCGAGGCAACGCTTGATGACGTGCGGAGCTGGGCGCAGAGCATGGGCGTCTTGGACAAGGGCAAAGGCAAAACCGCCGCGAGGGTGAATCCCCTGCGACGGCAGACAGATGGGAACGCCGCGCAGGGCTACACATACGGGCGGCGGGTGGCGTTCCCGCGAAGCAGGAAAGGAGCTTTATTCAAGTGACACGATTCACGGTAACCAGCGATGACCGGCGAGAGCTTGAACGGGCGCGGTCAATTCTGTCAAAGCATTATGTGATCCGGCAGGAAAAGACGCCGCAGACGGGAGAAAGCCAGCGTTTTAGGCTGTATCTTTTCGTCATACCAAAGGAAGAAAACGCCGCAGGAATCGAGAAGAAACCGATCAAATACGGTGGCAAAAAAGAGCGGAGAACCCCGTAAAATCAAGACTTTTCGTAGTCCCTCCCCCTTGCATTATCGCGGGCGGTGTGCTATAATACCACCAGAATCAAATATCGAAGAAGTACCACAACGGCGGCTTGCCGTTGGAAGCTCCGAGATTGAGCGCGGGAACATTTCAGCTATACAGGCTGATTTGTTCCCGTGCTTTTTGCATATATCGACCTCCATCAAAAACGACTGAACATGAAAGGCAGGAAAGAAAATGTCTCTGAACAATGAACTGATCGCCGCCGTGCGCGAGGGTGCGCAGGCAACAGACCACGCCGCCGCAGAGCTGAAACGTGTGCGGCAGATGTACATGATGACCGATGAGGGCGTAGCTGACCAGCGGAACAAGCTGTTCAAGGCTTCGCGTGAAGTGGCCGACGCCGCAAAGGCGCGCGGCCTTGCGGCCATCGAGCAGGCTTGCGCTACACTCGACGCGGAGGAACAGGCCGAGGGTGAGCGCCGCGCCGCTGATACTGACTATCTGGCACGGCTTGAAAGCAAGCTGCGTCTTGCGCAGAACATGGGTGCTGATCTGACCGACGATGACCGCGACCGGCTGAAAACCCTCTTTGCGGAGTTTTCCGGCGATCCGCTGGCCGTGGCCGTGATTCGCAAGACGCTTGGCGAGAACAAGGCGTTTTTCTTCCTGCCCGACGACAACACCGGCAAGCGGCAGCAGCACCTTAAAACGGCTGTCAAAATGCTGTTCGAGCGGGCGATGGACAAAGCGGGCTGCGATCCGGCATCCTACGGCACCCGGTTTGAGGCTCGCAACGCGGAGTTGGACGCCTTTTGTGCGTACTGCAATGCGCAGAGCGAGGACTTCTCCCGTCCTGATCGGGAGGTGTGGGGCGAGCTGTACGAAAAGCGCAAGCAGGACGGCGCGCCCGCTGCGCCGGAGTTTGACATGCTGATGAGCATGGGAATGTGATGAGCATGGGAATGTGATGAACTGTCACGCCGCAATCTGCGCTCCGCCGATTGGGGCGCAGATTGCGAGGGCATAACGGACGAAAGGATAGAAAAAACATGGGAGCTTTGACACAGATGATCGAGCAGCGCCGGGAGGCCTACGCGGAGAAGGTGGGCGAGCTTTTGACCAATTCCTTTGCGCTGTTTCCGCTTGTGCGCGATGCCGCGAAAACCGTGCGCGACGAAC
This sequence comes from Oscillospiraceae bacterium, assembly GCA_017527825.1. GTDB lineage: Bacteria > Bacillota > Clostridia > Oscillospirales > Oscillospiraceae > Hominicoprocola. The sequence continues at coordinate 70,872 of JAFXPO010000044.1, read as the reverse complement.
TGAAAGAGCGAGACGAACTCAAAGCCGAGGAGGACTGACCTATGCAAGCAATCAACATTTCGACCGGCCTAAAAGAAATTGAGATCGTGCGCGACGGAGAGAAAGCGGGCATTATCCGCTTTGACCCGTCTGATCCCGCGCTTCTCAACCGCCTCCTCGCGCTGCGGGAAACGACAAAGGATATTCACGCCGAACCCACCGAGGACGTTGAAAAGATTCTCGACGAAAGCGCCCGGATCGACGCAGAGCTGCGCGCCGCGCTGGATAAGGCTTTCGACTATCCCGTTTCCGACATCGTTTTCGGCAACAGCGCTTGTTTCACGACCTCGAACGGCGTTTCACTGTTGGAACAGTTTCTTGACGGCGTAGCCCCGATCATCCGTGACGCGCTGGAAGCGGAGGGCAAAGCGGAGGAGGCGCGGAAAAAGCGCATCAACAAGTACACCGCGAAGTATCAAAAGCCCGACACACCCGATACAACCGAAGGGGATGAATAACCATGGCGGACGGCAGCATCGTTATCAGCACCCGGCTTGACAACAGCGGGGCGCGTCAGGGCTTGGCGCAGCTCGAAAAGGCGTTGAGGGCAACACAAAAGCAGGCGGAAAAACAGGCGGCGAAGGTCGCAGAGCTTGAAGCGAAGTACGCCGAAGTGACCGCGCCCATTCGTGAGATCAACGAAGCGGCGGGCGGCGGCCCGATGGACGAAAGCGCGCTGTTCGCGGCTGTGCCGGAGGCGGCGAAGATCAACGCCGAGCTGATTACCGCGCGGGACAACCTCGCAGAACTGCGCGGCGAAGAAGCCCGCTTGAACGACCAGCTCGAAACAACACGGCGCACGGTTGACGATCTCCACGATACCGCGCCGCCGACCGCCGAAGAAGCCGCCGAGAGCGTCAACCGCGTCGCACAGGCGTTGGAACGGTTCGAGCATCGTGTCATCGGGCTTGCAAAGCGGGTCTTTGTGTTCACGCTGATTACGAAAGCCTTGCGCGGTGTGCGGGAATACTTGGGGAACGCGATCAAGGTCAGCGATGAAGCGACGGCGGCGCTCTCGCGTCTCAAGGGCGCATTGCTGACGGCAGCACAGCCGATTATCAATATCCTGATCCCCGCGTTCACGACGCTTGCGAACGTGCTGACGCGCGTTGTGAGCGCCGTTGCAAGCGTTATATCGGCGCTGTTCGGCAAGACCCTTGAGCAGAGCGCAAGCGCCGCACAGGGCCTATACAACGAGCAGAAAGCCCTAAAGGGCGTGGGCAGCGCCGCAAAGAGCGCGAGCAAGAGCCTTGCCGCGTTCGATGAGATCAATCAGTTGGGCGACGACAGCGGCGGCACGGCCGGTGGCGGAGCGGGCAGCATAGCGCCGTCCTTTGATTTTTCGGCGTCTGACGGGATTTTCTCTAAGATAAAGGATCGCCTTTCGCAAATTGGGGATGACATCCGAGAGATTTTTTTAGGTCTCAAGGATTTCATCGTTGGCATTTTCACAGGCGATTGGGATCAAGCGCTGGACGGGATCGGCAACTTCCTTGACGGCGCTCGAAAGCTGATTGTCGATCTGTTCGGTTTTTTGGATGAAATTGTTGGCGGTACAATCGACAAGATTATCGAAAAATTCGGTTTGATGGGTACGCCCCTCGGAGAAGTGCTTGCGGGCATCAAGCTGGCGTTCCACGGGCTTTCCGAGTTTGTTTCGGGCGTATTCACGGGCGATCTGGACAAGGCAATCAAAGGCGTACAGGACATTTTCGAGGGTCTTAAACTTTTCGTATTCGGCATCATCGACGGCATTGAGGAGCACCTTAATTCTTTCCTTGATTGGCTCGACGAGAAAACAGGTGGAAAGCTGTCACCAATCATTGAGTTTATCAAGCAGCGGGTCAACGACGTGGCAGAAAAGGTCAAAAGCAAGATCGACTTCGCTATGACATGGATCGAAGATCACATCGGGTCGTCAATACGTCTTATCTCCGACCTGATTTCCGGCGATTGGGACAGCCTGTGGAAAGATTTTGTCAGCATCGCCGTTCGCTACCTCAACGTCACGATTGCTCGCCTTGAAAGTTTCCTCAACCGCCTACCGAATTTTATCAACGGCGTGCTTGGGCTGATAAACGACGTTGTTGCGGGACTGAACAGGCTCCCCGGAAACTCATTCAGCCCAATCCGTCTGCGAGTGCCTACCGTCACCCTCCCCCGCATCCCCGCGTTGGCGGAGGGCGCGGTCATCCCCGCGAACCGTGAATTTCTCGCCGTGCTGGGCGACCAGACGAGCGGCAGGAATATCGAAGCGCCGGAGGCGCTGTTGCGTCAGATGGCGCAGGAGGCGGCAAGCGCGAACACGGAGCTGCTGCAAGCGATTCTCGCGGCAATTCGTGAGGGTCACGTTATCGAAGTGGATCATGTGAAGCTCGGCAAGACCGCAAGAAAAGCAATTCGTGACGTAGAACGTATGGGCTTGTAAGGAGGTAAAACAAGATGGGCAGAGCGGGAAAAAGACCGCTACACGAATAGAACAGAGGAACTTCCTGCGGTTTGTATAGGCTCCTAAGAACTTGTGAGGACGGGTGTGTATGACAAACGAAGAGCTTGCTTTGAAAGTGAAATCCGGCGACAGCAATGCCCTTTCCCAACTGTGGGAACAGAATAGCGGACTTGCCTACATCTTCGCCCGCCGCAGGTATAACCAGCTTGTGACAAACGGCAATACTCGCGGTGTGGAATTGGAGGACTTGAAACAAGCTGCGTTTCTGGCTCTTGTCCGGGCGGTAGAATATTACGATCCCGAAAAGGGAGAGGGCGGCGCGTTCAATACCGTTTGGGATTTTTATGTTAAAAGTGAGTTTGGTGCGCTGCTGGGCACGAGAACGAGCAAGCGCGATCCACTAAATAACTGCACAAGCCTTGACACGCCGTTGTCCGACGACGCAGACGCTGAAACGCTTGAAGCGATCATACCTGATCCAACAGACGAATTTGAAGAAGCTGATGCGCGAATGTGGCTGGAACAGTTACACGACGCAATAGAGAAAGTGCTTACGGGGCTAAACTATAAGCAGAATCAGGCTATACGGCTGCATTTCTACGATGGGCTGAATCAGACAGAAGCTGCGGCTCGCATGGAAACGACCCGTGATTCATATCGAGCGCTGTTCGGTGGTGCTTTGCGTAAACTCCGACGCCCGGAAAACTGGAAAAAGCTCAGCGACTTCATTGATTTGCGGACAAACTTTTACAGGACTGGAAGTGCTGAACGGCAGACAAGCCCGGTTGAGGAAAACGTGATTCTCCGTGAAGAACTGTTATCGGCGCATAGCTGGGATCCCTTCTGGTAACTCACATAAATGTTGTGGAGACGTGCAGAGTAACGAAAGTTCACTGGAAATAAGGACGTGAGTAAATGACTGCAAAGAAGCGTTCAAAATCGTCCCGCAGAGAAGCGCAGATTGAAAATGATTTACAAGAGGATTTTTCTCCCGCTTTTGTAGCACGTCGGCAAGCGGATATTGCAGTAGCATATTGTTTGGAGCTAAAACGAAGAGCCGTGCTTGCGGGACTTGCAGAGCACCCCTTGATGCAGCAAAAAATAAAAGATGCAGAATCGTATGAATGCGAAGCCCTGTCAAAAGCAGGGGACATAAGGCGGCAATTATGAGCGTGAGTAAACACATGGTTGATACGCCCGAACATACGGTGATATTCACCTTACAGCAACGGTTACGGGGGGATGGGTCACATGACACGCATAGACAGGATGCTTTACGCAGCGCGAGTGCTGGACGTGCGCACACGCGAATACAAGCCTTGCCTGATCGTCGAAAAAACCGCAAAAGACACATGGATGGTTCGCGGCAGCAATAGGCAATTTACGTCTGAGGCGCAAGCTGTGGAGTTTTGCAAAGAGCAAGCCGGTGGGCGTCCCGTAGGGATCGTAATTGACGACATTCCGCGCGTTCTCCCTGACGGGGATTATATAGACACCTGCAAGACGAACGAGGCCGACGCAGTAAAGGAGCTGATGGAGTATGGCCGTAAAGGTGCGCCTTAATTCGGCGTCAGAGATACGCCGCACATTGCAGCGGATCACAAATGCAATGCTGGCCGGGGAGCTGGAAACGGTGCGAGCCAATTCTGCAATCACCGCCTGCAACGCTGCGCTGAACGCCATCGGAAAGGGTGAGCAGGATAAGAAACTTGCAGAGATGGAAATGCTCTTGAGGGAGATTGACAGGCGGCAGAAAGGGACGTAGCGGTATAACGATAGAAAAACTAACGCAGCCCATTGAACCGCTACACATTCGATTTGACAACTACGCAAGAAACGAGGTAAAATATATGGGTGGTCGTGGCGCTTCAAGCGGTCTGACTTCAAATTCTCCGACAGTCACCCGCTTGTTACAGACAGTCCAGAGCAATCAAGCCCAAAGCGGCCCCGGCTGGCAGCAGAAGGGCGACTATGACAACGGCGGCAATCCTGCCCTGTTGAAGTATCAGCAACAGGACGACGATAAGACGGCGGATTTTCTGGCCGGTACAGAGCGCAATATTGATCTGAACGATCCGCAGTATGCGGATGGGTACGTTTACCATGACATCCCGCTCAACAAGCTGCTGTTGCGGCTGGGCGTGAAGGGTGGCCCGAAGGTAGTCAGCGAGGCCGATTTCAACGCCTATGTCCGTCAAACCGGGGAACAGGTTGTTTACCGGGGATGGAGCGGCGGGCAATCCTCCGCAGAGCGGTTTATGAACGCACAAAACAATCACGTCGGTAACGGGAGATATGGGGACGGCTACTATTATACCCCTGACCTACGAACGGCCAAAGCGTTCGGCAACGGCGTAATCACAAAGATGGCCATTGCGCCGACAGCTCGCGTTATCAGCTATCAGGACTTGAGAAGCCGGATGGCGCAGATGTCCCCGAAACTGCAAAGCGCTTTGCGGTACACCGGCACGGGCGGCACAGGCCGCACATTCAGCCCAAATGTGGGCGAGGCACAGGCTGCGCTTAAACTCGGCTACAATGCCATTGACGTAGGCGGCGGCTATCGTTACGCCGTGACTGCTGACGCGCTGATTGTCAGCAAAAAGCTCATTACATACTGATGGAGGGTTTACCTATGAAAGATAACTATGTCATTTACCAAGGCATCCGTATGACCGAGCAGGAAGCAGAGGCCCGGATCAATAACGCATACTGTGATGCTGCGGACAAGGCTCGCGCCCGCGCGCAGGGCAAAAGTGCAGCTACCAGCACAAAGAAAACCGGCACGAAGGGAACAAAGAAAAAAAATAGGTTGACATAACTCTAATCATGGTGTATAGTATATTTAGCTGTTCCGACGTTCCATGCTTACTTCCTCCTTTCTGCCTCCTTCGTTTAGACGGCCTCCGGCAATCGCTGGGGGCCGTCCTCTCTTATTGGTTCGGGGTTGACATAACTATTGCTTTGTGCTATATTTACACAAGGTAGCTTTGAGCTATTTCGGCGTGGACATCCCAAAGCGAAGCGGCCGCCGCAGTTGAATGTCTGCGGTGGTCGCTTTGTTCTATGCCTCTTTCCTTGAGTACATACCGCTTTCGTTGATGATGGTCACATTCGGGTTTCCGGGGGTTCCGTCGCGTTTTGTGACGGTATTCTTATCCTCTGGATCAACGTGCTTTCTGACAGCATCGGTATCCTGTCCGTGGCGGATGGGGTAGCGTTTCGACACCCCATCCGTTGACGGTGAACAAATCGTTCATCGTCCTGTTTGCCTTCAAGGGTGTCGCGTTTTGCGACGGAGGGGGTAGCGTTTCGGACATCCGTTATCTGATTGCTGCGCCCTTTATTAGTGCTTTATTAGTGACAATTAACGCCGAAAACCTTGATATTACGGGCATTTCCGGCACTATATTTTTATCAGGAAGATAAGATAGCAGCACCCTCCCGTCACAAAAAATGTGGCGGGAGGGCATTTTTTTCGTAAAAAAGGCTTGACAAACAGGGAATAATGTGCGGCTCGCTTTCTCAACATTGAAGGGAACCCAGCGCGATGCACTTGCCGCCCTTGCGGTCAAATAGCATGATCTTGTCGCCGCCGATGTTGAAGCGGACCTTTTCGCCGATCTTAAAGAGCGTGCTGCCGAACACCACGCCGGTGAGCAGGAAGTCGCCGATGCGCACCTTGATGGTGGACTCCATGCCGGTGGGCATCGCGCCGTAGATCTCGCCCTCGATGGCGCCGTCCGGCGTGATCTCGATGAACTCGGGGCGGACGCCGAGCACCAGATCCTCGTTGGTCAGCACGGGCTGCTCCTGCAGCGCGTCGTCCTCGTCGTCGACCTTGTCGATGTGGTAACGGAACGTCTCGTCCTTGTTGCCCTTTTCGACGTAGCCCTTCTGCTTTGCCGCCTCCTTGAGCGCCTCCGCGTCTGCGGCGACCTTCGCGTCGCGGTCCTGGAACCACTGCGCGAGGTCGAGGTTCTCCGCCGCCTTGAAGCTGGCCTTCATGCCGTCGAAGATGGTCAGCTCCACGTCGCCGTTCGCGGCCTTCTGCGTGCCTTTCGCCTCGATGAAGTTGATGGACGGGTTGCCGACGAAGTCCGCGACGAACAGGTTGTTCGGGCGGCCGTAGACCTTCAGCGGCGGCTCGTACTGCTGCAGAACGCCGTTGTTGATGAGGCAGATCTGCGTGGCGAGCGTCATGGCCTCCATCTGGTCGTGGGTGACGTAGACGAAGGTGGAGCCGGTCTCGACATGCAGGCGCTGCAGCTCATAGCGCATCTCAAGGCGCAGCTTCGCGTCAAGGTTGGAAAGCGGCTCGTCCATGAACAGCACACTGGGCTCCGGCGCGAGGGTACGCGCGATGGCGACACGCTGCTGCTGACCGCCGGAGAGCTCCGCAGGATAGCGGTCCATGAACATGCTGATCTTGACGATGCGGCTCACGCGGCGGACGGAGAGGTCGATCTCCTCCTTGGTGAGCTTGCGCGTCTCCTCGACGACCTTGCCGTTCTGGACGTACTCAAAGTTCTCGTTGAGACCCTTGGACTTCTTCGCGTCCTCCGCCTGCTTGGCGAGCGACGCCGCCTCGGACGAAACGTCCTTGCCCTCCTCGATGTGATAGCCGAACAGCTTCTTCGCCGTGTACTGGGAGATGGTGTACTCGTCGATGAGCTTGATGATGGCCTTCTTCTCGTCGAGCTTGCCCTTCTTGTCGCGGCACTCCTCCACGACGCGCTTCACGTCCGCGGGATTCTGCAGGATCTCCGCAAGCCGCGCGGCGTTTCTGGCGTCGAAGTCGATCTTCGCCATGGGCTCCTTGATGTTGGACAAGCCAAAGGCGATGTTCTCGTAGACCGTCATGTTGGGCCACAGCGCGTAGTTCTGGAACAGGAAGCCGACCTTGCGCTTGTTGGCCGGGATGTTGATGCCCAGCGCGCTGTCGTACACGACGCGGTCGCCGATGGTGATGCGGCCGCTGGTCGGGGTCTCGAGGCCCGCGATCATGCGCAGCGTCGTCGTCTTGCCGCAGCCGGAGGGACCCAGCAGCGTGACGAACGCGTTGTCCTCAATGAGCAGGTCGAGGTCGTCGACCGCGTAGAAATTCTTCCACCGCTTGGTGATGTGTTCAAGTTTGATTTCCGGCATGGTTTAACCTCCAATTCCCTTGTCGAGGCTTGCGCCCGTGATCTTGTTGACCAGCGCGTTGAAGATCAGGATCGTGACCACCAGCAGCAGGTTGATGCCGCTGGAGAACGCGTACAGGCCCATTTCGTCGAAGTAATCCAGCATGGTGGAGAGGATCATGCTCTGTCCGCAGAGGAGCATGAACAGGCTCAACTCACGCAGGCACGTCATGAACGGCAGCAGATAGCCGCTGATAATCGACGACTTCTGAATCGGGATGATGATGCGCGTCATGCGTTTGATCCACGGGATATCCTGAATGATGGCGGCCTCTTCGATCTCGCCCGAGAGCTGTAACATGGAATTCAGCGACGAGCGGCTCGAGAACGGGATATACTTGATCGTACCGGCGATGATCAGGCCCGTGTAGGTGTTGTAGAGCTTTACGGACTCACCGGAGAAGAGGACGAACAGCGCAGCGCACACCGCAACGGAGGGCATCAGGTAAGGCAAGAATGCCACCGAGTTGACGTAGTTTGCCCATTTGCTGCGCCGCTGCTTCGCCACCGCGTAGCCGACCAGCGTACCGATGGTACCGGCGACCAGCGCGCAGGCCACGGAGATCCACAGCGTGCCCTTGAACGCGTTCCGGATCTCCTTGTTGTAGAGGATACCCATCTGGCCGTACATGCCGTTCTCGGTCACCTGCTCGTTGGTGAGCCACCACTTGGTCGTCAGGTTGTTGACGTCGCCGGTGTAGAGGAACGAGTAGTCGCCGGGGTTCGGCAGGAAGGTTTCGAACGCGAAGGAGATGATCGGGAAGATGCTCGTGAAGAACGTCAGCACGATCAGCACGATGGCGATGATGTACTTGCCCGCACCGAGGTTGATCTTGGAGATCTGGCCGGACTTGCCCGTGACCGTCGTATAGCTCTTGCGGCTGGTCAGGGAGATCTGGTTGAGCAGCATGATGCCCACGCCGAACACCATCATGATGATAGCAAGAATGCTCGCCTCGCCCGTGTACTTCGAGTTCATCGAGACGTACTTGGTCGAGAGCGTGGTGAAGCCCATGTAGTGCGGCACGGGATAAGAGCCCATGGCGCTGCCGAACACCAACAGGATGGTGGACAAAATAGCAGGCTTGACCATCGGGAGCGTGATGCGGAACATGATGCGGGATTTGGGCGTATCCAGAATGGTCGCCGCCTCCTCGAGGTTCGCGTCCATGTTCCGGAAGATGCCGCCGATGAGGATGTAGGCGAACGGCGCGTAGTGGAGGCCGAGGACCATAAGGCTGGGGAACAGGCCCTGGCAGAACCACTTCGGCATATACACCTGAAACAGCGACGCCAGCAGTCCGTCGGACGTGCCGGTGATCTTGGTGCTCCAGAACAGGTTCTGCCACACCACCGCCAGCGTCCACTGCGGCATGATGTACGGGAAAATGAAGATGGAGCTTAAGTATTTGCGCAGCGCCATGTTGGTGCGGGTGATGAGGAACGCGAAAATGCCGCCGTAGAGAATGGAGACGACACAGGTGCCCACGGCGAGGTACACCGTGTTCAGCAGCGGCGTCCACAGGTTCGTCTTGGCGAGCTTGCTGGTAAAGAGGTCGGTGTAGTTGACGGTCGTCCAGCCGGAGGCCTGGCCCGTCAGATGCGCGTCGATGGTGCCGGCGTGGATCTTGAACGTATCCTGCACAATGGCGACGATGGGCGCGACGGTGGTGACCGTCAGCACGATGCCCAGCACCAGCAATATCACGTTGTACGGCTTGGAGAAGAAGGTCTTGACCTTGTTCCACCAGATCGTCGCCGGACTGACCGCGAGGGTAGAGGGTTGACTCATGTGGTTTTCTCCTTCCTGTCAGGGATAGAACAAGCGCCTCCGGATGCGGGGCCGCACCCGGAGGCGCCGTTTACCGTTTACACAACAGTATCAGCTATCAGTTGCAATTAGCCCGCGCTGTACTTGTCGAGCATCTCGATCCAGCTGCCGACTGTGAACGCAGCGTCCGCGCAGTACTCGGGGTCTTCGAGGACGAGCTTGCCGGTGGTGGTCCACCAGTCATAGCCGCGGTCGTTCTTGTTGGGATAGGTATCGACGCCATCGACGAAGCCGCCCTGAGAGTGACCATACTTCTCCTCGGTGCCGGCCGCGACGGTCGGGTTGGAGGAGTAGCCGCCCATATCCTTGCCCCAAGCGGAGAAGCCGTCGACGGTGCAGGTGATGTAAGCGATGAACGCGCAAGCGGTCCAGGGCAGCGGGCTGTTGTCGGGCACGAACATGTAGTGGCAGTAGCCGTAACCGCCGATGCCCTCATAGCCGTCCTGATACGCCGCGACCTTCACGTTGTTGACGGAAGCGCTCGCGGACTCCTCGACGGAGCGCAGCTTGGAGTAGACCAGCAGGCCGAACTGATCGGTCGCAGAGGTCTGGACGAGGTTGTTGCAGATCGGGCCGTCATCGGTGACAGCGTTGTAGCTGCCGACCCAGAGCTTGATCCACGCGAGGGCATACGCGCCGTTGGGACCGAGGCCCAGATCGGACGCGTCGGTCTCCATCGCCTTGATGGTGGGCTGGAAGTAAGCCTGCTCATCGGCGGAGAGCTTGTCGAAGGCCTCCTTCAGCCAGCCGGCATAAGTGTCCTCGGTGAGCATGTAAAGGAAGTTCTTGCCGACGATCTCGGAGTCGATGTCCATGAACTGGCCGTGCTCGCCGTCCGCGACATAGTCCCAAACGTTGTCATAGACCTTGGAGCCGGTGCAGTTGTACATGAAGACCTTGTTCAGGGTCTGGAGCGGCAGATAGCCGTCATAGGTCGCCGCGTCCACGCCGTTGGCCTCCGCCCACTCCTTCGGGATGAAGGTGTCGAGGATGCCGGTCTGGACCATCTTGCTCTCGATCTGGTTGCCGTCCTGAATGAGGGTCACGGCGAAGGTGCCGGTGGCCTTCTGGGAGTTGGCGGTGAGCTGATCGAAGATCTTGTTGTTCTTCGGCTGCTGCCAGTCGAACTCAAGCGTGTAGCTGGGGTCGATGCTCTGCAGATACTCGATGAACAGCGGCAGCGCGCTCTTGCCGCGGCTGGAGTTGCCCACGCCGTAAAGGGTCTGACCCTTGGACTCCTCGATCGCCTTCTTGGCGAGCTCCTCCATGGTCATGCCTTCGGCTTCCTTGATGATCTTCTGAACCGCGGTCAGGTTCGCGTCATCGGCGGGAGCGGGGGTGGAGGTGGAGCCGCTGTTGGTCGCGGCCGGGGTGGTGGTCGTGGTGTCCGCGGGGGTGGTGGTCGTGGAGCCGCCGGAGCTGCTGTTGCCGCCGCCGCAGGCCACCAGCGCCAGCGTCATTGCGAGCGCCAGAACCAGTGCCAGAAACTTCTTCATTTCGTTTCCTCCTTATCTATAAAACGATTTGAGCGGTCTTGCGACCACTCTATGGATGATGTTATTATATTTCTGCAGCCGCTCGTTTAACAGAGGACAAAACTGCTTTTTTCCCGATGATTTTGACGATTTTTGTAAATAATATCTAATTTGGCTCTTTACATTTTGCTTTGATATGATATAATTGCACAAAAAAGCGCGCTGTGTTTTGACAGTTTTCGCCAAGGAGGCCCCGTCCCATGCACAGACGATCCCTCATTTGTATCCTGCTGGCCCTCTGCCTCGTGCTGAGCGGCTGCGCCGTTCGCACGGAGCCGCCGAACGACTATGCCCCCGACGAGGCGCACCGCCTCACGGTCTATACCTCCCACAAGGAGGAGGTCTACCGTCCCATCGTGCGCGAATTCGAGGCGCGTACCGGCATCTGGGTCACGGTCGTGACCGGCGGTACCAACGAGCTGCTGGAGCGCATTGCCTCCGAAGCCGACGCGCCGCGCGCAGACGTGATGTTCGGCGGCGGCGTCGAGAGCCTGGAGGCGTACCGCGACCGGTTTGTGCCGTACACCTGCGCCGAGGCGGCGCATCTGCAGCCCCAGTTTCGCGCGGCGGACGACATCTGGACGCCCTTTTCCGCGCTGCCGGTGGTGCTCATTTACAACCGCAAGCTGGTGGGCGACGGCGATCTGACGAGCTGGAGCGACCTTTTTGACGAGACCTACCGCGGGCGCATCGCGTTCAGCGACCCGTCTATTTCCGGTTCGTCGTTCACCGGATTGGTGACGCTGCTCGCGGCCGTCGGCGGCGACGGAGAGGAGACGCTGCGCCGCTTTGCCGACGCGCTCCGCGACCGCCAGCTCGCCTCCTCGGGCGCGGTGCTTTCCTCCGTGGCGGAGGGCAGCGACCTTGTGGGCATCACGCTGGAGGAGACGGCGCGCCAGCGCATCGCCTCCGGCGACGACATCGGCCTCGTTTACCCCGCGGACGGCACCAGCTGCGTTCCCGACGGCAGCGCGCTGGTCAAGGGCTGCGCCCACGAGGAGAACGCGAAGCGTTTCCTCGACTTTACCGCCGGCGCGGACGTGCAAAGGCTGCTGACCAACAGCTTTTACCGCCGCAGCGTGCGCGACGACGTGCCCGACGCGGCGGACATTCCCGCGCTGGACGAGTTTGCGCTCGTCGACTACGATGTGCCGGAGACCAGCGCGCGGCGCGACGCGCTGCTGATGACCTGGGCCTTCCTTCTCGGCGGAGAGGAGGCGGGCACATGAGGGTTTCTTTCCGCGGCCGCCTGTTCGCGGCGTTTCTGATCGTCTCGCTCATCCCGCTGGTCATCTCGTCGGCGCTGCTGCTGCAGGTGTTCCACTATCGCATGACGGCGACCTCCGAGCGGGAGGCGCAGGAATACCTGGACCATGCGCTCTCCGCCATGGACGCCGCCGCCGAGGGCTTCGTCCGCGTGCGCGACGCGCTGCGCGAGAACGCCACCCTGCGCGCCGCGCTCACCGGCGGCGCGGTCAGTTCCACGCGCGTCTACAATGAGCTGTTCCGCGCCACCGAGGACCTGCGCGGCTATGCCAATTTCGAGATCTACGACGCGGACGGGCTGTTCCGCTGGTCGACGCAGAGCCTGCCTCGCATCGCCTCGCTGCCGACGGGCTGGGGCGCGCTCAATGCCGCGGCGGAGGGGGGCGGTGAGACCATCCCGTTCCTCCCCTGCGAGGAGGGCGGCAACGGGCCGCTTCTGCGGGGTGCGGCAGCGATCTGCGACAGCCATGATGAGATTATCGGGTATCTCGTCATCCAGATGTATGACGCGCATTTCCGGGCGCTGTATGACGGGCGCTACGGCGCGCAGAACGATCTGCTGCTCCTGTCCCCGTACTGGCACGGCGTCTACGCCACGGAGGCGGGACTGGCGGACACCCTCGCGCCGCAGCTGCGGGAGCGGCTGATGAGCGGCGCAACGCTGAACGCCGCGGACGAGCTGTTTCTCTACACCGTCGCGCGGCAGGAGTCCACGGGCTTTTACCTCGTTCTGCGTCAGCCGGAGGTGCTGACGCAGAACACCATGCGCGTGCTCTATACCGTGACCGCGTTCAGCGCGCTGATCTGCGTGCTGATCTCCATCCTGATGAGCTTCACCTATTCGCAGCAGATCTCCGAGCCGATCCGCCGCCTCGAGGGCGCGTTTTCCCGCGTGGAGCTGGGCGATCTCGACGCGCGCGTCGACAACGCAGGGGCCAAGAGCGATGAGCTGAGCCGCCTCGGCACGCAGTTCAACGGCATGGTCGAAGCCCTTTCGCGCAATCAGGAGGCGCTGCTGGAAAACCAGCGCGCGCTGGACGAGACGCAGATCCGGATGCTGCAGGCGCAGCTCAACCCGCACTTCCTCGGCAACACGCTGGACACGATGAAGTGGATCAGCAAGATCAACAAGGTGCCGCAGGTGGCGACCATGTCCGCCGACCTCGCCGACATTCTGCGCTTCGGCATTTCGCCGGACGAGCTGGTGCCGCTGCGCCGCGAGGCGGAGATCCTGGAGCGCTACATCGAGATCCAGAGGATACGCCTCTCCGACGGCTTCACGTTCACGCTGGACCTTCCGGCGGAGCTGGAGGACTGCGTCGTGCCGAAAATGATCCTGCAGCCGCTGGCGGAGAACGCGATCCTGCACGGGCTGGAGGGCGTGGAGAACGGCGCGGTAGCGGTGACGGCGGAGAGCGACGGCAAAACGCTGCGCATCCGCGTTGCGGACAACGGCAGAGGGTTCCCCGACGGCATGACCGGCGCGTACCGCGAGCGCAACGAAACGCTTGCGCGAGGCCATCTGGGGCTGTATAATGTCGATATGATCCTGCGCAAATACTACGGCGAGGGCAGCGGCCTGTATCTGGAAAACCCGAAGGTCGGAGGCGCTGTGGTCACGGCGGTGCTGCCGCTGCGCAGAGAGGAGGCGGAGGAAGAATGCTAAAGGTATTGGTCGTCGAGGATGAGGAGCTGATCCGCAAGGGCATCGTGCTGGCCATCGACTGGGCGGCGCTGGACTGCGTCGTGGTGGGCGAGGCCGCCAACGGCGTCGAGGCCTTGGAAGCGGTGGAGCGGCTGGATCCCTCTCTCATCATCACCGACCTCAAAATGCCGCGCCTCGACGGCCTTGAGATGCTGCGCCGGCTTCGCGAGCGCGGCAACAACGTCTACACCATCATTCTCACCGCCTACGACAGCTTCGAATACGCCCAGACCGCGCTGCGCCTCGGCGCGGTGGATTTCCTCCTGAAGCCGTTTCGCGACGGCGAGCTGGAGGAGGCGGTGCTGGCGCTGAAAAAGAAGATCGGCGACGGCGAAGGCGCGCAGGAGGCGCCGATGCTGTATCAGCTCAAGAAGGGAGACAAGAGCAAGTACGTGCTGGAGGCGATGGACTACATCGGCGCGCATTACAGCGAGCCGGGCATCGGCGTCGCCGCCATTGCGGAGCACCTCGGCATCAGCGAGGGGCATTTGAGCCATCTTTTCAAGAAGGAAACGGACTACACGCTGCTCAACTATCTCACGCGCTACCGCATGCATCAGGCGATGGAGCAGCTCAGGGACTGCCGCGTGAAGATCTACGAGGTCGCGGAGGCGGTGGGCTATCGCGACGTGACGCATTTTTCCTCCACGTTCAAGAAGCTCGTCGGCGTCTCGCCCAGCGAGTATCAGGATACCAGCGGCACGTGAGCCGCTGCGCGGCGCGATCTGCGTGATGGTGTCGTCGGTGGAGATAAGCTCCGCGGCGGCGTGCTGCAGGCGGGTGAACGCCAGATACTCATGTATGCCGATGCCGGCGGCCTCGCTGATGTCCTCGCTGCGGAAATAGAGATCGGTCCGCTTGCAGGCGCCGAACAGATAGCGGGTGTAATGAAAGGTTTCCGGCGGGATCAGAATGTAGTCGCCCTTGTGCAGGTCGTACATGTTGTCGTCGATCATGAAGCGGCATGCGCCGTTTTCCACATAGTACAGCTCAAAGTACGGGTGGCAGTGGTGGGAGGCCATGCTGTAGCCAGCCTCCCGAGCGGCGCGCTCGATATGGATGCGGCTGATGCAGCCGGTTTTCGTTCGGATCTCTTTGTGCATTTTCATGAAAATTGTGTTTGTGTTGGAAAATCCGTAGTTTTAGGTTTTCTTCGTTTCAAAATCCGTAGCGGGCTTGGGCGCTATGCAATAAAATAAACAGAAATATCAGAATAAGTTGAGCGATTTGAACAGAAGGCTCCAGCCGAACAGCGTCAGCGACGCCAGCGCGCTGGTCATCACCACAATGTCGCCGGCAAGCGCCGCGTCGCCGCCCATCTGCTCCGCCATCGTGAACGAGGCGACGGCGGTGGAGGAGGCAAAGATCGCCAGCAGGGTGATGAACTCAATGCCGCGGAAGCCAAGCCGGATCGCGACCCTCAGCACCAGCGCGGGGACGATGACCAACCGTCCGAGGCAGACCGCGGATCAGGAAGTTGGAGCGGTACATGCCCTGTACCACCACGCCGCGGCGATCGCGCACCTTCACAAACCGGATGGCGTAGACGAGGCTCAGCCCGAAGACGGCAAGGATGCCGAGGACGGTGAAGACCATCAGCCGCGGGCGGACCGCGGAGGAGAGGTCGGAGGTATACAAACTTACAGAATGAAACTACTATTCTGTCAAAAAACGCAGCAACCATGCGGGTTTCAAGGCTGTTTCGTTTCGCACCGAAGCAGCCTTGAAATTTTACTATTTTCCTGCTGAAAAACCAAACTGGCAGGATTTGAACTCACGACATAGCAGCAAACCATAAAATGATGAGGCGTCGGCGAGACGGTGCGCAGAACCGTCGAACAGCTTGGCGCAGACGCCGACTTCAGTCCATACAGCACATCGGGCATCATCGCACTTGACGCCTGCACCGCACGAAGCGGAATCGTCAACTGCATTGTAGTCGAGGACGACGAATTGTAAGAGGTGGAGGGCGAAACAGCATAGTAAAAACCGTGGTGTGAGCCACGGTTTTTTATTGAAATTCAGGAGGGTTTAACTGATGAACGCAATTCAGCATAGTGAGAATATCAAGGCTGGGCTTCGGCGTGGGTTCCAGGATGGAACTTCCAAGCTGGCGCAGCGGAAGTGCTACGGGTACGATGCCAACGCAGACGGTGAGCTTGTGGTCAACGAGGAAGAAGCAGCGGTACGATCAGCGGCTGCTCATCTTATGTTGTAGCGTTTCCAAGGGAAGCAGAGCAGGAGCGACTGGATGCTATAAAGGTGTTTTTGAATGCGCCGGCAGAGCTTGCAATCAGCGTCTGCACTGACTACAAACCCGGAGATGCAAAGAACGTTGCAGACAATGCATTTGAGTTCGCGCAGACCTTCCGTGCGGAACGGTCGGGCTTTTTCACGATCCCGCTGGATCATCCGGTGCTTGTGGAGGGAGATTGCTTCGCAATCCGCCTCGATACAAATGCACAGACTGCGGAACTGTACACCTACGATGCGAATCCATGCCCGATCATATCGTCATCTACACCGACGTAACTGACTACGACCTCGGCAAGGACATCTGCGCGGCGGATTTTTACGACTTCAACGGTTACGGTTACGGGGGCGAGCACGAGGGCATCTGCCTGTTCATCGACATGGACGCCTATGACCGCGGCTGGTGGGTCTGCGCACCGGCAGAGTGCCGCGCTCCACGCTCTACTGGGTGATGATCTGCGTGACTGGACTTCTGGCGGGTTCCGTCTTCGGCGGAATATCCCTCGCGATCGCGCGGGGCAAGATGAAACAGCCGGCGGAACAGCGCTCCGCCGACGCGTACATCGACGCAAGCTCCCGCATCTCCGAAATGGGAATCCGCTACTCATCCCTGCCCGCGCACACGGCGGAGCTGGCACAGGCGCTCAACGACGAGTTTTCCGCCAAGTGGCGCGACAAACGCGGCATCGAGATCGCCTCTTTCGGCATTTCCGGCATGAAGCTGGGCGAAGAGGACGAGGCGATGATCAAGGAACTCCAGCGCACCGCCGCGCTGCGTGATCCTTCCATGGGGGCGGCGACCCTCACCGGAGCCACCGCCGACGCCATGTGCGCGGCGGCGTCCAACACCGGCGGCGCAGCCATGGCGTTTATGGGCATGAACATGGCGCAGCAGCCCGGCGCTCCCGCGCAGGCAGAGGCTTTTGCCCGAACTGCGGCGCGAAGGTGAGCGGCGGGAAATTCTGCCCTGAGTGCGGCAAGCCGCTTGCCTCTGCGGACTGGACGTGCCCGCGCTGCGGCAAGACGGGCAATCGCGGGAAATTCTGCGAGGAGTGCGGAACTCCCAGAACGTTATGCCATGGCAGAGCACAGCGAACAGAACCTCCAATACGCCTCCGAGCTTCGCGAGGACATCCATCGGGTGACGCTTGCGATCGTCCGCAAGACGCGCCTTGACGTCACAGAGGTCGTCGACCGTCATCCGGTGGAGGACTACTTTCAGGAGTAATGGGATTATCCGGGCAAGTGGTACACCATATTCCGCAACCAACCGTGACGGTTATAGCGAATACTGCAAGCTGCGTTTGCCGCGTTTCTGCCATTTCCAGAGAAAATGCCGTCCTTGGTCTAAACCTCGGACGGCATTTGTCTACGGTCTGAAGTGACGCGCTTTTGCGCGTCACTTTTTTGCTGATCTCCATACCCGCGCGATTCCTGCGCGTAAATCAGGAGAAAATCTGTCCCGGAAGCTTCCGTTTTTCCTTCGGGGGAAAACTCCTGTCGAATTCCTCCACGTCCGCGTCGTCCACATAGTAGCCCTGCGGCGTTTGATAGACGCCGGTGACGCCGGTTAAGTATCCGGGGATCAGCTCCTTGCAGAGAAAGAAGGAGTCGTCCGCGCCCTCCGGCAGATCGTGATAGCGGATACCGAAATTTCTGGCGTAGGTGAAGCCGCTTTTGCCATAGAAGTCGATGTTGCCCTCAAACAGCACCGCGCCGAAGCCCAGACCGGCGGCTTGCTCCAGCGAGTAGTCCAACAGCTTTTTGCCGTATCCCTGACGCTTCCTCTCCGGCGTGATGCCAATGGGACCCATGGTGAGAACGGAAATCTCCCGCCCGTCATCGCTGTGGATGACGGTACGCATGAACATATTCTGCCCGATCAATCTGCCGTCCCGCTCTGCGACAGGATGCTCCGCCGGATCATTCTCTTCAAGGCGCATCACGAAGTCCAGTTCCTTCACAAACATCGGATCGTCACGGAGCACATGCATCACATAGTGCTCGTATGCGCCGGGGCGGTACACGTTCCAGAAGGATTCCCGGATCAGGTTTTCCACTTCTCTATATTCTTCTTTCTGCTCCAAACGAATGATCAGATTGCCTGAATTCATAGTTCCGTCTCCTTACATTACTTTGCTTTATAGATGAAAAAGGCTTTGATGACCAGCAGCGCGAAGAAAATGATCCCCGCGTAGGGCTGCCGCGCGGCGATAAAAACGGCAACGCCGACAGTGGACAGCGACAGCCCCGTGACTACGCGATGGCGGTTCCAGAGCGGTCGGTCGAATCGGACGAGAATCACGCCGCAGGTCCCGTTGAGCACGGTCACGCCGATTACGGACAGGAACACGGTTTTCAGCCACGAACGAATGCCGGACAGCCCCATCAGGGACACGGCTGTCGGCGCGCCCGCTCCGTTTCCGAAGGCAGGCAGGAAGAGCAGCATCGCCGTGAGGGCATCCAAGGCGTTGCAGATCAGCGCGACATATCGGCTGACAGCCGTTTGCTTTTCCTCCTCCGCGGCGGAGATGATCTCCTCGGGGCAGATCAGTTCATCGATCGTCACGGAGAAAAAGCGGGAAAGCTCCTTGAGCGAGTCGATGCCGGGATATCCTCGGCCGGATTCCCATTTGGAAATGGCGGTTCTGGAGACGTACAGCGCTTCTGCCAGTTCCTCCTGCGTGAGACCCTTGCTTTTTCGCAATTCCTGCAATTTTTCATTGAATTCCATCCGTAGCCTCCCCGCAGTGATCCATCGCATCGACAGCGTATCGGTACAGCGAAAACAGTCCCATGCTCAGGAAAACCGCGCCGATGATATCCGTCGCCCAGTGTACGCCGGAGAGCAGTCTCCCGATCACCATAAACGCCGAAAACGCGAAGACAAATAGCGCTGTGATTTGTCGTGGCAAAGGCTCCTTCGCCCTTCGGTCGACCTGAAGCTTCAGCGTCGGCATCACGCTCAGCACCAGAAGCGTCGTGGAGGAGGGATAGGACGCCTCCAACGCGCCGTCGATCAGGATCGGACGGTAATTGATGGGCACTGTTTCAAAAAACAGGTAGGTAGAGAGTACCAGAAGATAGTAGAGCCCCAGAAGGATGATGTCCGCGTCGACCCGCTGCAGGCTTTTGCGCCGGAAAAGCTGCGCCGCGCCAAGCGCGCCAAAGCACAGGCAGACGGCGATTGGCACAAGCCCCAGCCAGTCGGTGACGGTGTAAATGGTCATGTGTACGCTGGTGAGGCGATGAAACCAACAATTGAACACCGCGAAGCCGACGCTTGTCCCATCCGGCCCCACCGCTCGCACATCAACGCCGCGAATCAGCGCTGTCCACAGCGCAAAGGCAGCCAGAAATCCGATTGCCGTCCATAATTTGCCGGTTTTGTTTCGCTTCACATGCATCCCGTCCTTTCTGTGTCTGACGGGATAAATCGTACCGAAAACGGGAGAAAACCACAAGAAACGACCGGTCACATCGATGATACGAAACGTGTCATACGCAAATCAGCGCCCTCAATGCCGGATTCGCCTCAACTTTCCGGGGTGGATGCCGCCTTGAAAAACCGCGGACCTTCTTCCCCAAACGTACCGGATGGCAGGAATCCGCATTTTTCGAGAACTCGCTGGGAAGCAGTGTTGTCCGGCTCCGTCTCTGCCTCCACGCGCGTTACGCCGGCTTGCTTCAAAGCCCAAGCCACGGCTGCGTCAACGGCTCCGGCTTGCTTTACGAGCGCCAGCCGCAGATCATCAGATACCGCAAATGGGAAAAGTCCGCCTGCTCGACGTGCTCGTACCGCTCGCCGACCTTTCGCATCGCCATGGAGGACAGGGGCAGCGTGCGGTCGAGCAGCGCCTTGAGCGGCGCGGGCATTCCGTATAAGTTTGCTCCTGCGTTTTTCTTATCGCGTTGAAAGGATTATGACCCGCCGGTAGCTCAGCGCGGCGAGCGCCGCGGCAACCGCGGCAAAAGCAAGCGTCAGCAGCCGATGATCCATGCGCAGTCCGAGAACGACCGCCAGCACGGTCAATCCCATGACAACGAACATGTTCGGCAGCAGATAGATCGCCACTCCCGCGCCCTGCTTGATGACCTCGATCTCGTTCTCCCAGTCCAGCCGCATGTGCCGGACGCCGCAGACACAGCCCCACGCCGTTGAGAACGCGCACAGCGCAAGACCGAGCAGCAGATACAGCAGCGTGTCCAACGCAGGAACCTTCGCGGAGACGCACAGGCACAGGGTCGAAATCGCCATTGCCGGAACGGACAGCATCATGTTAAAGAGCATCTTGCCCTGATACAGGGTTTTTGCTCCGATGGGCAGGCTCTGGACGATCCAGTAGTTCTTGCCCTCCAGCGACGGGGAGCATGCTGTGGTCGCCATCATGCCGACGAGGAAATAGACGATGAACGGGATCGCTGGCTGTAGGATCGCCGCGTCGAAGGGCGCGTTTTGCGTGACGATGGCAACGATGCGGTCAAAACCGACGAGGAGCGTGGCGACGCCCAGCAGCACCGCCAGCACCTCTCCCATGGCGCCGTTGACCATGTACGCGGTGGAGCCGGTCAGCCGCTTCCATTCCTTGAACGCGATGGCGGCGGTGACGCTCCGCTGCTTCTGCGCGGTCATCTGATAGCGCTTCGCGGCGGCGTGGGATTTGAGCGCGGAGTTGATGTTCCGGTACGAGCTGCCGACGACTTGGAACACCGCCGCGAACAGCAGTGCGCTCACACCGATCAGCAGCAGCGCGTCCAACGGGGCGCGCATCGTGACCGCGTCGGAAAACCACTTCGCGGGCAGATAGATACCCGCCGCGCTGTCGGTCATTGCGGAGACAGTCTTCAGCGTCGCCTCCACCTTGTCGTCCCGAAACAGAGCCTCGATGATAAAGCGCAGCGAAAAGCAGAATAGGACAAAGAGAAACGTGAGCAGCGTCTGAATGAGATTGGTTTTCCGAAATCCCGCGCTGACTCTGGCGATCAGAAAGCCGAGAAAGGCGGAGACAAGCATCGGGATGACAGGCAGGAAGAACGACAGCGCGACCCAGAGCGGATACACATACGCCGCCGGTCGGGCGAAAATGCCGTAGCCGATCAGCATGGCAAGCGAGACGCTCAGATACCAGGGCAGGCTCTTGACATACATATAGAGGAACTTGCAGAGCGCGACGGTTTTCGCCTCAAAGGGAAGCGACATCAGCATGTCGTATTCTTTAAAGTTGAACAGATATCCGTTGGTCTTGAGGAACGTGAACAGGAGCGCGAGCGCGCTGACCGTCAGCGCGCACAGCGCCGGCGCGGCGTCGATCAGCCCCGCACTGCCATAGCCCATGCACATGGCGACGCTGTACGCCATGACCATGGCGTACAGGCAAACGACGCCGACGGTGCCGCCCACGATGCGCCTGCGCTTTTTCCGGTCCGTCGTATAGCGGTAGATGTTGCGGGCGCTGGTGGAGCGCAGCAGTGTTTTGAGCAGCAGGATACTATGTTTCATCACCGTCCGCCTCCAAAAACGTTTCTTCCAGCGAGTGACCCGCGGTCAGTTCCTCCATGGCGCCGGAGGCGATGATCTTGCCGTGCTTGATGATGGCGACCTTGTTGCACAGCTTCTCCGCCACGTCCAGCACATGCGTGGAGAAAAAGACCGCCGTGCCCTGACGGCACAGCTCATGCATGATCTCCTTGAGCGTGAAGGACGCCTTCGGGTCCAGCCCCACAAATGGCTCGTCCAGCACCAGCAGTCTGGGATGGTGGATCAGCGCGGAGATGATCGCGAGCTTCTGCTTCATGCCGTGGGAGTAGGCGCCAATCAGCCCGCCCAGATCGGCGGTGATCTCAAACTGGTCGGCGTACTGCCTGATGCTCGTCTCCCGTTCCGCGGCGCCGATGCCGAACACGTCCGCGATGAAGTTCAGGTATTGAATACCGGTCAGGTTCTCATAGAGGTCGGGATTGTCGGGAATGTACGCCGTGACGCGTTTGCACGCCATCGGCTCCGTCTTGACGGAGTGACCGTCGATGAAAATGTCGCCCTCGGTGAAGTCCAGCACACCCACCACGGCGCGGATCGTCGTGGATTTGCCTGCGCCGTTGTGACCGATGAAGCCATAAATGTCACCGCCCATAACGGTGAGGCTCACGTCGTCCGCCGCCTTTTTCCCGCCGCCGTAGGATTTGGAATAGTGCCGGATTTCCAGCATTACCGTTTCGCTCATGTTGATTGCCCTCCGTCGTGCCACACAGAATTGAATCAAGTGCCAAGTAAACCCTCGGTTCGCGCGATGATGCGTGACCGTTCGCTCTCTTACATTATAGAGAACGAACGGTCACCTGTCAAGAGGGCGGCGGGCGGCTGCGTGATAATACCGGAAGGAAACGAAGAACGGGGCGTAAAAGAAGCGCCGGCTGGAAGATAAAAAAAGCAGCCTGCTTTTGGAAAGCAGGCTGCTTTGCAATTCCGACGGGAAATCAACCGGTTCGATCAGCCGTGGCGACCGCCGTTTCCGAAGCCGCCCATGCCGCCCATCATGCCGCCGTGTCCGCCCATCATCTGCGTGGGGATGGAGTCGACCTGCTGACCGTTGACGATGAGCGTGCCGCCGTTGTAGGTCGCCGTTCCGTCGCAGTCGAACGCGGACTGACCGGTCACGTCGACGGTGCCGCCGTTGATCACAATATTGCCGTTGGAGTCGATGCCGTCTGTGTCGCCGGCACCCATCGTGATCGTGAGCGTGCCGCCGTTGATCTCCACCGTCGGGGTGTAGGCGGAGGACTTGTACGCGGCGTTGACGCCGTCGTCGCTGGCGGAAATGCGGATCGTGCCGTCGTTGATCTGGACATAGGTTGCCTCCAGACCCTCGGCGCCGGTGATGTCAAAGGTTCCACCGTCGATTTGGAGCAGCGTGTTGGCGTGGATCGCGTCGTCGGAGACCTGAATGGTGAAATCTCCGCCCGCGATATAGATGTTGCCCAGCGTGTCGTCGTCACCGTTCTCGGCATGCAGTCCGTCGTTGCCGGCGGCGAGGGTGAACGTGCCGCCCGCAATGGCAAGGCTGTCCTTGGCGCGGATCGCATGTTCAGCCGCCGCGATCTCATAGACGCCGTTGGTGATGGTCACCTCGTCCTTGCCGGAGATTCCGTGACCGGCGGGGGAGCTGATTCGGAGCGTGCCCGTGCCGTTGAAGGTGATGTCGTCCTTGGCGTAGACCACCGCGTCCACCTCGTTTTCGTCGACCTGAACGAAGCTGCCGCCGTTTGAGAGACTGTTCACCGTGCCGTCCGCGAGCGTGACGAACACCTTATCCGCCTGCTTGACGTAAATGGCGGCGAAGGTATCGGATTGGACGGTCACACCGCTGAGCACCAGCTGCACCTTGTCGTCCTTTGTCGCGTCCACGATGACGCTGCCGTTCAGCATGCCGGAGAGAAGATAGGTGCCCGCCGCCGTAATGGTGACGGTGGAACCGCTGACGCTCACGCCCGCGCCGTCGCAGCTCGCGCTGTCGCCGTTTAGCTGAATTGTGACCGCCTCGGATGCGTCATACTCGCCGGAGAGATCGCGTTTGGAAAACGCCTCGCTGGAGGATTCGGTTTCCTCCGCGGTATCGGCGCTGTCCGCCGTCGTCAAGTTATCCAGACTCTCAACCGTTTGAGAAATCGCGGTGGGCGAAACGGTATCGTCCGCCGCGGTGGAAACGACCTGCTGCGCCGCGCAGCCGGTGAAGAGCATCGCCGCCGAAAGGGCGAGGGGAAGAAACTTCGTATATTTACATTTCATGGTGAAAGACTCCTTTCAAATTTGGGATTCTGGATACAGTATAGCGAGAAGAGCAGAAACAATCCCCGAAAAGCTGCGGCGGAATTTACGCAAAACATACGAAAAAAGGCTTCGGAGCTCCGAAGCCTTTCGCGTTCACCGTGGAAATCGCGCCTCAAACACCGCGCCGCCGTCGCCGCGGGCGGTCAGCGTTCCGCGGTATGCCTGCGCGACGGACTGGGCAATGGAAAGCCCAATGCCGTGCTTGCCGCCCGCACCCTTGTAAAACCGTTCAAAAATGTGGGGCAGGTCGTCGGGGGAGATGCCCGGTCCGTCGTCGGCAATTCGGACGAGGACGGCGTGTTCCTCTGCGCGGCACACAAGCGTCACCTCGCTTTTCGCGTAGCGGATCGCGTTGGAGATCAGGTTTCCGAACAGCCGCTGCGCGTCCTGCTCGCGAATGGAGAGCATCACGGGCGCATCGTCGAAATCAAAGCGGAACGAAACGCCCTTGCCCTCCGCCTCCGCGCGCTGCTCGCTGACGCAGAGGTCCAGCACCTCACGCAAGTCCAGCGTCGCCGCCGCGCCCTCCGGCGCGGCTTTGCCCATGCGGGAGAGATAGAGAATGTCCTCCACCATGCCGCCGAGCTTGTCGGATTCCGCGAGGATGACCTTCGCCGCCGCCTGCGGCTCCATCACACCATATACGATGCCCTCCGCGTTTCCGCGGATGGAGGTCAGCGGCGTGCGCAACTCATGGGAGACGTTCTGAAAGAACACCTCCTGTTCCTGCTTTGCCTTGTGCAGCGCCGCCGCCATCCGGTTCATCGAATCCGCCAGCTGAGCGAACTCCACGTCCTGAAAGCGCAGATCGCGCGGCGCAAAGCTTCCCCCGCCGATCTCGCGGGCAAAGGCAGACAGCTCCTGCACAGGCGCGGCAAACGATCTGGCAAAGCGGCGGCTCAACACCACTGAGAGCAGGATCGCCGCGCAGATGATGAGCAACAGCACCGTGTTGATCCGCGCGGTGAACGCGAGGATCGAGGTCACGTCCACATAGGACACAAGATAATACCCGCTTTGCACCGGGTCGTCGGAGACGGAGACCGCGTAGGTCTCCTCCCCGATCGTGAGCGTCCGGTAGTGGGCGTTGCCGCCGAATCCGTGGGTTTGATAATACGCCGCGAGCGTCTCCGCCACGTCCGCGTCCCCACGCAGGTAGGAGACCAGCGCGCCGTTTTCATCGAGGACGACGGCGTTGCCCGTGGTGCCGGTGATGCGGTCGGGACGTTCCCGCTTGCCGTGCGCCCGGTCGCCGCGCCGGTCAGAGGACGCGCTCTCGGAAACAGAAGTCAGCTGCGCCGCAACGCGGGAGCGGATATAGCCGCGCACGGAGAGGTTGAACGCCAGCCCGACCGTCAGCAGGATCGCCGCCGTCAGACCGATCAGCGTGAGCAGAATCCGCGTCTGAATGTGCCACTGCCTGTTCATGCGTTTTCCTCCAGACGGAAGCCGAAGCCCCAGACCGCCGCAATGCTGACGCCGCAGCCGTCCAGCTTTTGGCGCAGCCGCCGCACCGTGTCGTCGGTGGCGCGGGTCTCCACGGCGGTCTCAAAGCCCCAGACGGTGTTGAGCAGCTCCTCGCGGGAGACCGCCTGGTTCGCGTGGAGCATCAGATATTTCAAAACCTCGTACTCCGTCGGCGTCAGCGCCAGCGGCTGAGCGTCCTTTGAGATATGCCGGCTGCCCACGTCCAGCGTCAGCTTCCCGACGGCGACGGCGGCGGGCGCGCTATGCTTCTCTCTCTCGAAGTCAATGCGCCGGAAGATGGCGCGCACGCGCATCAGCAGCGCCATGGCGGAAAACGGCTTGGTGATGTAATCGTCGCTGCCAAGTCCCAGCCCCATGGCGTAGTCGTTCTCGGAATCGCGGGCGGTGAGCATGATGATGGGCACCGTGCTGACCTTGCGCAGCTCCGTGCAGACCGTAAAGCCGTCGGAGCCGGGCATCATTACGTCGAGGATCGCCAGATCGCAGGGGCTTTGCGCGAAGCGCTCCAGCAGCAGATCGCCGGTGGGGAAGTCCTCCACCTGATAGCCGTCGCTTGCGAGAAAGGTCTTGACGACCTGACGGATGTTGTCGTCATCGTCGGCGATATAGATGCGCTTTGCCTCGTTTGCCATGTCCGCCGCCTCCTTTGTACTGATAAGGACATTGTATCAGCGCCGCCGGGGAAAAGCAATGCCGAACAGCGGCGGAAGCTGCCGCAATCCATACGAAGCGTTTCGTGTGATTTTCGTAAAATCCGCCGCAGCTTGGCGGGGATTTCCGACCGGCGGATTTGGTATTCTGACGTCAGCAGGCGAGAAAAGCCTGCGAATTCAAAAAACAGGAGTGATATGTTATGAAGAACAAGAAGGTTTTGGCACTTGCCCTGGTGGGCGTATTGTCCCTCTCGGCGCTGGCGCCCGCCGCCCTCGCCGCGGATACCGCAAGCGAAAGCGAAACAGCCGTGGAGGAGACGCAGAAGACGCGCCGCAAGCACGGCAAAGGCGAAAAGGTTGCCGCGCCGGAGAACGCCATCGGCAAGGACGCCGCCAAGGCGAAGGCGCTTGCGGATGCCGGTGTAACGGCGGAGGGCAAGGTCAAGTCACGCGTTTCCCAGCTGGATGACGGCACGGTGGTGTACAAGGTGCGTTTCACCTGCGACGGTCAGCACTATTCCTATCAGATCGACGCCCTCACCGGCGCGGTGGTGGACAAGAGCGTCAAGGAAGTGACCGAGGACGCGGCGGAGAGCGCAAAGCATCACAAACGCGGCAAGCACGGCAAGACCGCCGAACAGGCGGCGGAGACCGCGAGCGAGCAGAGCGCGACCAACGCCTGAGCATTCCGGCGCAGATCGGAAAAATATTTTGCGGCGTGCGCCTCGCCTTGAGCCGAAACCGCCGCCCTGAGAGAGCGGGGGGAAACCGGAAAACGGTTTCCCCCCGCTTACAGATATTTCTCCATGCAGCCGGGAACGCAGCGCTCAAAAAGCCTGACGCTTTGCTCCGGCGTCGGTATATCGTTCTCGCTGAGCGCACGCTCCACATAGCTGATTAAGCCGCCGACATAAAACGATACGACGGCGCGGAGCCGCTCCGTGACCGTTTCGCCGTACACCTCGCGCAGCACCGTCAGGCAGCGCTCGGTCAGCGGCTGCTGCAACGACGCGCGCAGGCTGTTTTCCCGCTGTAACGGGCGATTTTTTGCAGCATGAGCCGATGCTCCCACGCGACCTCCGCCGTGAACAGCAGCCATTGGTGAAAGGTCATCGCCGCGCGGTTTTTCTGATAATACTCGTCCAGCACATGCAGGTATGACCACTCGACAAGGTCGTGCTTGTCCTTATTGTAGCATTTTGTTTCCTTTTTCGCAATATTGCTATTTTGCGAATATACAGAATGGGACGAACGCTTTATAATGAATCAACCAGTAATTGACGGGAGGAACGACGATGTTTTCTGATTTTCCGGTATGCAATACCATCCAGACGCGGCACAGCGTGAGAACCTTTGACGCAAGACCTTTGGACGCGGAAACCATGGCGAAGCTGACGGCATACGCGAAAAACCTCCGCAATCCGTTCAACGTTCCCGTGACGGTGCATGCGCTCGAAATGCTGCGGCTCGCGCCCTCCGCTACCAACGCGCAGCCGTGGCGGATACTGCGCCGGGACGGCGCGTTTCACTTCTACGCCAAGGCGAGCGAGGGAAAGGACGAGATCGATCCCCCGATCATTCAGCGCGTGGATGTGGGCATCGGCGCGAATCATTTCTGCCTGACCGCGTGGGAACAGGGAATTGGCGGCTCACTGAAGGTCATGGACGCGCCTACCGATACCGGCGCGCCGGAAAACTACCGCTATTTATTCAGCTGGACGGAGGAAGAGACATGAAAGCTGCGTGGTTGGAGCGTCGCGGCAAAGCGGAACCGCGCCTGACGGTGGGCGAGCGGCCGATGCCGGGTCCCGGCGCAGAGGACGTGCTGCTGACGGCGCTGACCGCTATGCAGGAACCGAGTATCTGTTCGTCACGCTGGGGAGCCTGATCCGCGACGAATGATATCAGAAAACGTAAAAACCGCTTTTGCCAACGGCAAAAGCGGTTTTTCTTACGAGCGGCTGTGCGCCAGCAGTGCCTCCACCTGCGCTCGCTTTTCGTACAGGACGCAGCCGCCGTCGTGGTCGTCCAGCAGCAGGTTCCCGTCGCGCAGCGCGGTGAACAGCGGCGAGTGCAGTGCCTCGCGCAGGGATGTGTCCCGGATGTTCACGTCCGAGTAGGGCGAAAACGGACATGGCTCCGCGCCGCCGTGGGAATTGATGTGAAAGAATCCGCGCCCCGCCGCGACGCAGCCGCCGGAGCTTTTCTCATCGCCGGGGAAGGAGATGTAGACCATCCGTTCCCCGCGCAGTCGTGCGATCTCGCGTCTGAGAATCTCCCGTTCCGCGTCTCCCAGCGCCAGCTCCCTGCTCTCCTCCGTCACTGGTACGAACTCCACATAGATGACCGCCTTGCAGCCCCGCTCGGAGAGGGTGCTCAGGAACGCCTCCGACGTGACCTCGCGGAGGTTTTGCGTCGTGACCGTCACGGACGCGCCAAAGATCAGACCGCGCTGATGCAGCCCGTCCATGCAGCGCACGAGCCGGTCGTAGACGCCCTCGCCGCGCCGCGCGTCGGTGCTCGTCCGGTCGCCCTCGATGCTCAGGATGGGGATGAGGTTGCGGCAGCGGTCGAGGATGCGGAAGTACTGCGGTCCCAGAAAGGTGCCGTTGGTGAAGATGGGGAACAGGATGTTGGGCTTTTTCCCCGCCGCCTCGATGATGTCCTGACGGAGCATCGGCTCGCCGCCCGCCAGCAGGATGAAGCTGACGCCCAGCTCGTCCGCCTCGTCAAAGATGCGGAACCATTCCTCGCTGCTCAGCTGGCTGACCGGCGCTTCGTCCACGGTGGCGTGGTTGCAGCGGGAGTAGCAGCCCGCGCAGTGCAGGTTGCACTCACTGGTGATGCTGGCGATCAAGAACGGCGGGATATGCTCGCCGCGCGCCTCGGCGTCCTTCCGCTTTTGGGACGCGCCGCGGCTGGCGGCGGCAAATTGGAGCATAAACGCGCTCTCCCGCGGGTTTTTCAGCGTGGCGCGCACTGCGTCGGCAACGATTTTTTCCACGCCGTTGGCAAGGTATTCCTGAAGATCAAACGGTTCATTACACATGACGGCTGTTTACACCTTTCTGACGTTTTCTTTCAGAGCGCCATTGTAACCTGTTTTCGCCGGATTGACAAGCGGAAACGCATTTGCTTTTTTCGACACGGAGGGGCTTGTAATCCAGAAACCGCCGTGATATGATAACGGATAATGTAAAAGGGAAGTTCTGCCGTTCTGGACGGCAATGCATTGGCAATTGGAAAGAGGTATCCCCCATGGAGAATCACGCGAATCCTGACCGCAGCGCCCGCTATCTCTCGCCGCTTGGCGCGTGGGCGCTGTCCTTTGGCTGCGCGGTGGGCTGGGGCGCTTTCGTTATGCCGGGCACGACATTTCTGGGTGCGGCTGGACCGCTGGGCACGGCGCTGGGCATCGCGATCGGCGCGCTGGTCATGCTCATTATCGGCGTGAACTACCATTACTTAATGAACAAGTTCCCGGACGGGGGCGGTACGCTGACATATTCGATCCGCACCTTCGGCTACGACCACGGCTTCCTCAGCGCGTGGTTCCTGATGCTGGTGTACATCGCGATCATCTGGGCGAACGCCACCGCGCTGGCGCTGATCGGGCGCAATCTCCTGGGGGGATTGTTCCGGTTTGGCTTCCACTATCAGCTGCTGGGGTATGACATCTATTTCGGCGAAGTGTTGGTCTCCATGGCGGCGATTGTCATTTTCGGCTATGTATGCATCCGAGGCAGGCACCTTGCAATCTGGGTTCAGATCGCGTTGGCGCTGGTGCTGCTCGCCGGTATTGCCGTATGCGCCGTTGCGGTGCTGGGGCGCGGCGGGACGATGGACGCTGTGATGACGCCCGCCTTCGCGCCGGATCGCGGCGGTCATCTGCGCCAGATCGCTGGGATTGTGGCGCTGACGCCGTGGGCGTTCGTGGGGTTTGAATCGGTGTCTAACTCCGCCTCCGGTTTTCAGTTTTCTCCTAAGAAAATTATCTGGATCATGGCGGCGGCGCTGTTAACCAGCGCGGCTGCGTACATCCTGCTGACGTTCATGGCGGCGGCTGTCCAGCCGGAGGGCTGCGGCGGCTGGGCGGACTACATCGCCGGCCTTGGCTCTCGCACCGGTCTGGAGGCGCTGCCCACCTTCTACGCGACGGAGAGCGTCATGGGTCGAATGGGGCTGGTGGCGTTGGTCGTCACCACCGCGGCGGCGATCATCACCGGGCTGGTGGGCAACTACATCGCCGCGAGCCGCCTGCTTTGCGCCATGGCGGGGGACGGCATCCTGCCCAAGTGGTTCGGCGAGCTCAACGAGGACCACAATCCCCGCAACGCGATGGTTTTTCTGATTGCCATTTCGCTCTTTGTCCCCTTTGTCGGTAGAACGGCGATCGGCTGGATCGTGGACGTCAACACCATCGGCGCGACCATCGCCTATGGCTACACCTCTGCCGCGGCGTTTGTCAACGCGTGGAAGGACGGCAGGCGAAGCGTTCAGGCAGCCGGTGCGGTGGGCTTGGCGATGTCGCTGGTGTTCTTCTTCTACTTCATGGCGTCGTCGGCGCAGATGATGGCGACGGAGTCCTACCTGATTCTCGCGGGCTGGAGCATTCTCGGCTTCGTCTTCTCCCGCTTTGTGTTCACCCGCGATGAGGCGAGGCGTTTCGGCAAGTCCACGATCGTGTGGATCGGGCTGCTGTTCCTGATCTTCTTCACGACGCTCATGTGGGTCAAGCAGGCGACGCAGGACGCGACTCGCGAGGTGCTGCACAACCTCAGTGAGTACAATGTCGCGGAGCTGGCGGAGCACGGCATCGAAATGGACGAGATTGAGCGCGACGACACGGAAGACTATATTGAAAAGCAGATGGCGCTGGTGAACGACACGCTGTCGAAAAACAGCATGATCCAAATGGCGATCATCGTGCTGGCACTCATCATCATGATCGGCATTTACGACTCCATGCGAAAACGGGAGAAAGAGCAGGAGGTCAGGCGCGCCCTTGCCGAGGAGAGCAGCAAGGCAAAGACCACCTTCCTCTCCAATATGTCCCACGACATCCGCACGCCGATGAACGCCATTATCGGCTATACCAACCTCGCTGAACGCGATGACAACAGCCTGGAACAGGTGAGGGAGTATCTCGCCGAGATCAAGGCGTCCAGCCGGCATCTGCTGGCGCTCATCAACGACGTGCTGGAAATGAGCCGCATTGAGAGCGGGCGCATGGAGCTGGAGCCGGTGGAAATGGACCTGCGCGAAACGCTGAACGAGGCGCGGGACATGTTTGCTCCCCAGATGGCGGAGAAGCAGATCGAGTTTTATGTGGACGCCTCGCAGGTGAAAAACCGCCACGTCCTATGCGACAAGAACCGGTTCAACCGCGTGCTGCTCAATCTCCTGAGCAACGCCTACAAGTTCACGCCGCAGGGCGGCAGCATCTCCGTCACGCTCTGGCAGATCGGCGATGAGCAGGACGGTCGCGGTAGGTATGAGCTGCGGGTCAAGGACAGCGGCATCGGCATGTCGCCGGAGTTTGCCGCCCGTGTGTTTGAGGCGTTCGAGCGTGAACGCACCTCCACGGTCAGCGGCATTCAGGGCACCGGTCTCGGCATGGCGATCACCAAGAGCATCGTGGACATGATGGGCGGCACCATCGAGGTCATTACCGCTCCGGGCGCGGGCACGGAGTTTGTCATCCAGCTGGAGCTGCAAAGCGGCGTCGGCACGGAGCAGGAGGACGAGGACGAGGTGCTCACCGAGCTGGATTTCGACTCCATGCGCCTGTTGCTGGTGGAGGACAACGAGATCAACCGCGAGATCGCGCTGGAGATTCTCGGCGAGGTGGGTTTTACGCTGGAAACCGCCGTGAACGGCAAGGAAGCGGTGGAGAAGGTTGCCGCCTCCGCGCCGGGATACTACAACGCCGTGCTGATGGACATTCAGATGCCGGTGATGAACGGCTACGAGGCAGCCCGCGCGATCCG
This sequence comes from Oscillospiraceae bacterium, assembly GCA_017527825.1. Lineage (GTDB taxonomy): Bacteria > Bacillota > Clostridia > Oscillospirales > Oscillospiraceae > Hominicoprocola. The sequence goes on along the minus strand of JAFXPO010000044.1, from coordinate 38,652 downwards.
CGCACTGGACGACGCCGCGCTCGCGTCGATCCCCATTGTCGCCATGACCGCGAACGCTTTCAGCGAGGACATCAAAAGCGCAAAGGATGCGGGCATGAACGCTCACGTCGCCAAGCCCATTGACGTGGAGAAGCTGATGAAGACGCTGTCTCACATTTTGAAATAGCGGGAAGAGAACGGACTGAATTTAAAAGAAGAGGAGGGCGGGGGCATGAAAAAAGCGGGGTATGTTCTGCTCGTCATTGGCGCCTGCCTGATTTTCGGCGGCGTAATGATCCTCAATCAGCCGCCGCAGACCATCAAGGCGCGGGAGGTTTCCAAAATCGGCGTGGTGATGAACGGCAGCTTCATCGACCGCAGCTACACCCAGGCACAGTTCGACGGGCTGGCGGAGGCGGCGGCGGCGTTCGAGGGTGTCACTCTGAGCTGTCAGGACAACGTGCCGGTGAACGACGACTTCCCGCGGCTGGTGGGCAGCATGATCGCGGACGGCTGCGAGGCGATCGTTTGTGACAACTATCTCTATGACGACTATCTGCTCTCCCTGGCGGAGGAGTATCCTGACGTCGAGTTCTACAACGCCTCCGGCACCGTAACGGCGGAGAACCTGTCGTCCTATCTGGGGCGAATGTACCAGGTTCGTTACCTCGCCGGCATCGTCGCGGGCGCGCAGACGCAAACGAATGAGATCGGCTATGTGCTCGCGTTCCTGACGCCGGAAACCATCCGCCAGCTCAACGCCTTCGCCATTGGTGTGCGGAAGGTGAATCCTGACGCGGTGGTTTACGTCCGCCGCACCGAGGACTGGAACGACGGAGAGAAGGCGGCGGCAGTTACCACCGCGCTGCTGGACGCCCACGACATCGACGTGCTCACCCAGCACGTCAACCCGATCTCCCCGCTGCGCGTGGCGGATGAGCGGGGCGTTTGCACCATCGGCTCCAACGTGGACAACCGGGAGCTGTTCCCGGACACCTGCCTGACGAGCTGTGTGTTCAACTGGGAACCGTTCTTCGCCGCGCGAATCGACGAGATGGAGCGCAACCGCTCCATCGGCAAGCACTACTGGGAGGGGGTGCGCACTGGTATGGTGGCGCTCACCCCGCTGTCTGAAGCGGTGAGCGCGGAGACGGAAGCACTGGTAAATGCCGAGCTGTCGCGTCTGCTGGACGGCAGCTTTGACGTGTTTTTCGGTCCTGTGACCGACGCCTCCGGCATCAACCGGGTGCGTGCGGGGGAAAACATCTCCGACGAGTATCTGCTCTATGAGATGGACTGGCTTGTAGACGGAGTGGTGATGGAATGAACGAGTCTGTCAGAATTCGATTTTCGGATCCGGGGGTGCGCCGTCTGCTGCGCACCTTCATCCTGCTGCTGCTGGCGCTGGTGATGATCGGGCTGTTCCTCTACATGCGCGTGAACGTCCTGATCAACCGTTACATGGAGGTGCAGGGCGAGAAACAGGCGGAGACGCTGGCGGAGCTGACGGAGCGGCAGTTTCAGGTGGAGCTGACCGCGCTCTACACCGTGGCAAGCGAGATCACCCACATCACCGGGGACCGTACCTCGGCGCTGCTGGCGGTGGATCGGGCGGACAGTGACGGTCGCATTGGCGTACAGTACATCGACGGCAGCCCCTTCTACGGGAAAGCTTACAGCATTGACGAATTCCCCTGCATCGAGCGCGCCGTCCACGGTGAGAACGCGATTTCGTATTGCGCGGGGGAGGGGCTGATGTTCGCCGTGCCTGCCATGCGGGGCGACAACATCGCCTTCGTGGTGTATCGTCTCTTCCCGGACGAAGTGCTGTATCAGCGCTTCGGCGTGAACAGCTATAGCGGCAGCGGACGCACACGGGTGGAGGACATCAACGACAATGTAATCGTGACCTCGCTTCCGCCGGATTCCGACGAGCAGCTGATCTTTAATGAACCCTCCGCCGCACGGGGGATTCAGGTGCTGGAGACCACGCTTTACACCTCCGGCAGCGCGGCGGCGTTCCGCAACACCAGCATCGGTGAGGTGATGCTCTACGCCGCGGTGATTGAGGACAGTGACTATCATCTGGTGGGCTATGTGCCCAAGGAAGTCGTCATGCAGGGCGTGCAGCGCATCAGCCTGCTGGTCATTCTGGTCTTTCTCGTGCTGGCGGCTATGGTGTTCTTCGGCGGCTTCCTGCTCATCGGGCTTGAGCGCAAGTCCCGCGAGAGCGACGCGCTGCGCGAGGCGGCGCGGATCGCGGAAAAGTCCAACGCCGCCAAGAGCGAGTTTCTCTCCAACATGTCCCACGATATCCGCACGCCGATGAACGCCATCATTGGCTTTACCAACCTCGCCATCCGCGACCCCTCGGACACCGAGCGGGTCACGGAGTATCTCGGCAAGATCCGCTCGTCGTCCAACCATCTGCTCTCGCTCATCAACGACGTGCTGGAGATGAGCCGCATCGAGAGCGGCAAGATCGAGCTGGAGGAGAAGCCCTGCTCGCTGCCGGAGATTCTCCACGACTTGAACACCATCATCATCGGGCAGGTGGAGGCGAAGCAGCAGGAGTTGACCATGGACGCGCTGAACGTCGTCAACGAGGACGTTTACTGCGACAAGCTGCGGCTCAATCAGGTGCTGCTCAACCTGCTGAGCAACGCGGTGAAATACACCCCTGCCGGCGGTCACATCGCCGTGCGCGTGTCCCAGCTGGACAGCGGCGACGCGGAACACGGACGCTATGAGTTCCGCGTCAAGGACAACGGCATCGGCATGTCGCCGGAGTTTGCCGCACGCGTGTTTGAGGCGTTTGAGCGTGAAAAGACCTCCACCGTCAGCGGCATTCAGGGCACCGGTCTCGGCATGGCGATCACCAAGAGCATCGTGGACATGATGGGCGGCGAGATTCGCGTCGAGACGGAAAAGGGCAAAGGCTCGGAGTTCATCGTGAGCGTGAGCTTCCGCCTGCAATCCGCCGCCGCGCCCGACCGCCGCATCCCGGAGCTTGCCGGGCTGCACGCGCTGGTGGTGGATGACGATTTCAACACCTGCGACAGTGCCACGACCCTGCTCACGCAGATCGGCCTGCGCCCGGAATGGACGCTCTCCGGCAAGGAGGCGGTGCTGCGCGCCCGACAGGCGCACGAGCGCGGCGACGGCTTCCGCGTCTTCATCGTGGACTGGAAGTTGCCCGATCTCAGCGGTATTGAGGTGGCGCGGCAGATTCGCGCCGCGGTGGGCGAGGACTCGCCGATCCTGCTGATGACCGCCTACGACTGGCCGACCATCAAGGATGAGGCGATCGAAGCGGGCGTCAACGGCTTTTGCAACAAGCCGCTGTTTCTTTCGGAGCTTTACGGCGCGTTGACGAAGGTGCTCGGCTCCGTGGAGGAGCAAAAGCCGCAGGCGGAGGAGCTTGCGCCGATCAGCTTTGCCGGACGGCGGTTGCTGCTGGTGGACGACATCGAGATGAACCGCGAGATCGCGGTAGCGGTGCTGGAAATGAACGACTTTGAGGTCGAGGAGGCGTGCGACGGCACCGAGGCGGTGGAGAAGGTCACCGCCGCCGAGCCGGGCTACTTCGACGCCGTGCTCATGGATGTGCAGATGCCGACCATGAACGGATACGAGGCGACCCGCGCCATCCGCACCTCCGGAACGCCAAACGCGAACATCCCCATCATCGCCATGACCGCCAACGCCTTCGACGAGGACAAAAAAGCCGCGCTGGAGGCCGGCATGGACGGACATGTGGCAAAGCCTGTTGACGTGGCGCGTCTGATGGAGGTGCTGGGCGGCATCCTTCGCAACGAAGCATAAAAAAATCCCTGCCAGATGGCAGGGATTTTTTTATTTGGTCCACATCTGTGCGGCCATCACCATCGACGGCTCCTTGCAGTAGAGCATCATCTGGACGCTGCCGCGGATGAGCAGGCTTTCCCCCTTGGTGAAGTGGTACTCCTTCATGCCACAGCGGGCGACGCAGCCGCCGGCGGCGCAGAACAGCAGGATGGCTTCCGCCTTTCGCTCCGCGGCGAAGGAGAACTCGCCGGCATTCAGGCGCAGCGCGCTCATGACGCCGTCCGCCTTGCCCTTGCGCAGCATCAGGTTGAAGTCCGTGCAGCGACCGCGAGAGTGGGTCTCATCCCCGCCGTCGAAGTCGTGAACGTCGCCGGGGTGCAGCGTCAGCTCTTCACCGCCGTTGTGGGAGAGCACCATATCCCCGCACACGGTGGAGATATAGCGGTGGAAGTCCGGCAGCGACGTGAAGTCGGACTCGTCCAGCTCCACTGTCGCGCTGCTGACGCGCCAGAGGAAGTCGCGGTCAGCGTAGACGGCGTTATCCGGCGCGATAGTCAGCTGCGTTGTGGCGCCGCCCGACCACTGGGTCGTCACATAGTCGTCGGGACGCAGAATCGTGATCGTAGGTTCCATGGTTCAACCGCCGATCATGCCGGTGAGTTTTTCAAAGCTGCTGTCGCACAGCGGAAGGGCATGAGCAAGCAGCGCTTCGCCCTTTTTACGGTACTCCGCGGCAAAGTCCTGATCCTTGATGGAGCCGATGTTGATGAGCACGTTCAGCCACGCGCCCTGGATGCCCGCGCGGAAGCTGAGGAACGCGACGCCGAGGTCACTGGCGGAGGTGTCGTTGAAGCCGTGCTCCAGCAGAGAGGCGGCGAGCGTCACGCTCTCGTCGATAATCTCCATCATTTCCATCGGGGTCTTGGTGCAGCCTTTGAGACCGTTCTGAATGGCGGCGGAGCGGGCAGCTTTCTGCTCGTCCGTGTCCTTCGGCATGCCGAAGGCGTCGCTCACCACGTTGAACGCCTCGGTGTCGCGATCCATCACGTCCAGGAGGCGAGCCTTGAGGGCGTTGCCCTTTTGCTCAACCTCGGCGGCATACGCCGCGAATTCGGCGTATTTCTTGCGCCCCTGGGTCAGATTCGCGACCATGGCGGTCAGCGCGGCGCCGATGGAACCCTCCAGCGCGGCGACGGAGCCGCCGCCGGGCGCCGGCGCGTCGGACGCGACGGTGTCGACGAATTGGGTGACGGTCATATCAGCAAGTTTCATGGCAAAAATCCTTTCTCACGCAAGCCGCGGCAACGGTACATTGCCGCGGCGCGTGCAAGCTCTTTTGCTGACTTTCGAAAAAAGTCAGTGATTCATGTCGATCAGGTGATACTCCATGACCTGATTCTTGCAGTCGAAGTCCTTCGCCTTGAGATAGAACTCGGCGCAGTCGATCATCGCCTTGGCGGGCGTGAGACCGACGATCTCGCTCTCGATGACGGTGGTGCCGTAACGCTCGGCGAGGCTCTTGATCATCTCGTAGGCGACATAGAGCGGGGTGTCCTCAAAGTTGACCATGTTCATGGAAACCTGAGCGATGCCGCGATCTTCGAGCATGAAGCCCATCGCTTTGCAGCTGCGGAAGCCGCCGGAGGAGCCGCGGATCACCTTGGCGATCTTCTTGGCGATCTCCACATCGGAGGTGGCGAGGTTGCAGTTGAACGCGATGAGCGGCATACGTGCGCCGATGGCGGTGATGCCGGCAGTGGGATGAATCTTGCGCTCGCCGTAGTCAGGCGCCCAATCCGGCTCCAGCAGCTTTTCGGGCATACCCTCGAACTCGCCCTTGCGGCAGGTGGCAAGGTTGCGGCGTTCGGGACGGGTCGCGCTGTCCTCATACAGGAAGGAGGGAACCTTCAGCTCATCCCAGATGCGCTGGGCGACGCGCTTGGACATCTCGACGCATTCCTCAACCGTGACGTCCATCTGCGGGACGAACGGGATGACGTCGGTGGCGCCCATGCGCTTGTGCTCGCCCTTGTGCTTACGCATGTCAATGCGCTCAGTGGCGACCTTGGTCAGTTGGAACGTGACCTCCTCAATGGCTTCCGGGGAGCCGACGAGGGTGAAGACGCAGCGGTTGTGGTTGCCGTCAGTCTGCGCGTCGAACAACGTGCAGCCGGGAACGCTGTTGGCGGCTTCAACGAGCGCGTTGTAGGTCGCCTCATCTTTTTCCTTGCTGCAACTGAAATTGGGAATGCATTCTACGAGCTTTGCCATGGCGGAATCCTCCTTAAATTTTATTGGGATAAGCCTATTATAGCGCCGGAGCGAGGGGTTCGTAAACATATTCATTTCGATTTTTCCGCGGATTTCCTTTATATTTTTTTGCAATTGCCCGAAAAATCCAAAAAAAGAGAAGCGATCAACCCTTGCAAAGAATGCGCTGATTGCGTATAATAATTGTGAATATGCAACAAAAGAGTTGCGTTGCTTCAGCGTGGAGGTTGACAATATGTACGAGAGCAAAATGAAGTCAGAGGAAACCGATCGACTCTTTGAGGCTATTTTGTCTCTGAAGGATAAAGAGGAGTGCTACCGTTTCTTTGACGATTTGTGTACATTCGGCGAGATTCTCGCCATGACGCAGCGCTTTCAGGTAGCCGATGAGTTGTACAAGGGGAGCACGTTCTCCAACATTTCCTCCAAGATCAGTGTGTCGTCGACCACCATCACGAGGGTCAACAAATGCCTCAACTACGGGGCAGAGGGCTACAAGACCGTGCTTGATCGCCGGTACGGCAAAGAGAAAGAGTGAAAAACGGTCGCTTCCTTCGGGAAGCGACCGTTTTTTGCTTGTCAGATGTCGAGCACAGAGGGAACGTGCTTCTGCTCGTCGACGTAAGCGGCGATCTTGTCCGCGGCGGCGGCAGGGGAGAGTTTCTCCTGTTCGCCGGACTTCATGTTCTTGCAGGACACGATGCCGGCGTTGATCTCGTCCTCGCCCAGGAAGAGAACGAAGGGAACGCCCAGCTTGTCGGCGTAGTTCATCTTCTGCTTGAATTTCTTCGCCTCGGTGTAAAGCTGCGTGCGCAGACCGCGGTTGCGGAGCATCGTGCCCAGCTCCACAGCGGCGGAGAGGTCCTCCGTCATCGGCAGGATCAGCACATCCGCGGGCGCCATGGGAACCTTGTCGTTGAGCATCCCCTGCTCGCCGAGGACGTAGAACAGGCGCGTCAGACCGATGGAAATGCCCACGCCCGGCAGCTGACGGTCGGTGTAATACTCCGCGAGGTTGTCGTAGCGTCCGCCGGAGCAGACCGAACCGATCTCCGGGTGATCGAGAAGCGAGGTCTCGTACACCGTGCCGGTGTAGTAATCAAGACCGCGGGCGATGGTGAGATCGACGGCAAAGTTGTCCTGCGGGACGCCGAAGCCGCCGAGGTACTTTGTGACGGTGATCAGCTCGTCGAGACCGGTGTCAAACAGCTCGTTGCGGCCGCGGTAGCCCTCCAGGGCATGCAGCACCTCGTCGTTGGTGCCGCGGATGCCGGTGAAGCCGAGAATCTCGTCCGCCTGTTCGGCGCTCAGCCCCAGATCGTCCACCAGAATGGCGCGGACGCCGTCCACGCCGATCTTCTCCAGCTTGTCCACCGTGCGCATGATGTCGCCGGATTTTTCCGTCAACCCCAGCATGGCGTAGAAGCCGTTGAGAATGCGGCGGTTGTTAATGCGAATCTGGAAGCGCTTGAGACCGAGACGGGAGAACACCGTGTAAATGATTGCGGGAATCTCCGCGTCGTTGGCGATGTCCAGCTGGGTGTCGCCGATGATGTCGATGTCCGCCTGATAGAACTCGCGGAAGCGGCCGCGCTGCGCGCGCTCGCCGCGGTAGACCTTGCCGATCTGGAAACGCTTGAACGGAAAAGCAAGCTCCGCGTAGTGCAGCGCGACGTACTTCGCCAGCGGCACCGTCAGGTCGAAGCGCAGGCTCAGATCGGTGTCGCCCTTGGTGAAGCGGTAAATCTGCTTCTCCGTCTCGCCGCCGCCCTTGGCGAGCAGAATCTCGCTCGCCTCGATCAGTGGGGTGTCCAGCGGTGTGTAACCATATAATGAATAGGACGAGCGGATGGTTTCCATGATCCGCTCCATTTGCATCTGCGCTCCGGGGAGCAGCTCCATAAAACCGGAGAGTGTGCGTGCCTTGATCTTTTCCATAGAGAATCCCTCCAAAAGCTTGTTAAAAGGTATTTTACGCACTTGCCATGAAATTGTCAAGTAATACGTTGCGTTAGTACAATAACAAGGTAAAGTGACAGCGCAAAACTGCGGTAATTACATGAAATACAAAAAAATTTTTAGGAACCGCAACTTTTTTGTTGAAATTAACAGATGGTTGTGGTATAGTACTACCGAAAACACTGATGCGACTCCCTCGCATCGGTGCTCCGCCGAAACGGGAGAGTGTGTGAGAGCCGTTTGCCCAAACGGTTTCCCGTGAGACGGAAAAGAAAAAATGGAGAGAGAGGTTATTTTTCTATGGCTAGTGAAAAGAAAGTAAGACTCCCGAACGTACTTGAGGCGTTGCTGCCCATCATCGTGATGGCGGGTCTCATGATCTACGGTCTGGCGAAGGGCGACTATGTGGACGCTCACATGCCCTTGATCGTTGCCATGTGCGTTGCCTGCGCCATCGGCGGGCTGTGCGGTCACAGCTTCTCCGATATGGTCGCCGGTATGCTGGAGCGCCTGTACAACACGCTCGAAGCGTTGCTGATCCTCATGACGGTCGGCCTTCTGATTTCGTCCTTCATGATGTCCGGCACCATCCCCGCTCTGATTTATTACGGTCTGAATCTTCTGACCCCGAAGCTGTTCCTGCCGGTCGGCTGCTGCCTGTGCGCGATCGTCGGCTTGGCGTGCGGCTCCTCCTGGACCGCCACCGCTACCATCGGTATCGCGATGCTCGGCGTCGGCGCCGGTCTCGGCATCAACCCCGCCATGACCGCTGGCATGATCATCTCCGGCGCGTACGTCGGCGATAAGTTCTCCCCGCTGTCCGACACCACCAACCTCGCCGCTGGCGTTTCCAACACCGGTCTGTTCGACCACGTCAACGCGATGGTCTCCACCACCGGTCCGACCTTCCTGCTGGCGATCATCCTTTACACGATCCTTGGTCTGAATGTCGACGTTTCCAACTATGACCCCGAACTCGCTCAGGGCATTCAGGCGGCGATGCAGCAGGTCTGCCACATCAACGTCGCGCTGCTCATCCCGATCTTGGTCATCATCGTGGTCTGCATCCTGAAGGTGCCCGGTCTCATCGGTATCATGATCTCCGTCGCTACCGGTGTCATCTTTGCGCTGATCTTCCAGCGTGACATGGGCTACGGCCTCAGCGACATCTTCGATATCCTGCACTATGGTCCCTGGCTCGAGGCTGAGGCTGGCGGCGCTGTCACCGAAGAAGCTGCGGAGCTGGTCAACCAGCTGCTCGCCAAGGGCGGCATGGATAACACCATGTGGACGATCAACCTCGTCATCCTGGCTGTCGCTTACGGCGGCGCTCTGGAGCGCGCGGGCTGCGTCGAGGCTCTGTTCGGCGGCCTGAAGCACAAGATCAAGACCGTTTGGCAGCTCGTTCTCGCCACCATGGTCACCTCCATCTTCTGCGATGCCGCGATGGGCGACCAGTTCCTCGGTGTCAGCGTTCCCGCTCCGCTGTACATGGACAAGTACGACGAGATGGGTCTCGCGCGCAACATGCTCTCCCGTACCCTCGAAGATGCCGGTACCCTGTGGGCGGTTATGTTCCCCTGGACTGGCTGCGGCGCGTATCAGATGGGCGTTCTGGGCATCCACCCGTTCGTCTATTTCCCGTTCGCGTTCGTCAACCTGCTCAACCCGATCTATGCGTTCATCACCGCGTTCTTCGGTCGCAACATCTTCTGGGCCGACGGTTCCTACACCAACCTGTTCGGCAAGACCGTGAAGAAGGCTCCCGCCGCTTGCCCGGAGGAGGCTCACGCCTACGCCGTCAAGCAGCTTGAGGCTGCTCGTGCTGCCGGCAAGGCTCCCAAGCCCCAGGCTTGATTTGTCCGTCGAAATCGGATAGAATAGTACATAAGGCGAGGGGCTCGTCCCCTCGCCTTATCCATGAAAAAGGAGAAACGCCATGCGTCGTACCGTACTGCCGTGGGAATCCGTTCCCGGTCCCAAATATTCTGCCATTGACACGCTCAAACGGAACAACCGCATCAAATACGGCGGCTGGTTCGTGGTTGCCATGCTGCTTTTGGGCGGCGCTGTGACGCGGTGGAAGATTGCGCTTATATTCGCTGTGCTCTACGCGCTGGCGATGCTGATGGAGAAATATGTTACGGTGACGGAGCGCGGGCTGGAAATCTATTACCAGATGCAGGTCACCACCAACTATGAGCGCTGGAACTGGAAAGACCTCTACGCTGTGACCCATGAGCCGGACCCCGCGGGCAGCGGACGCACGATCCTCTATTTCACCAAGGGTGACCGCACCAAGCGCAACTACTTCACCAACGAGGACGCCAAGGAAATCCTCAAGCTGGCGAAGAAACAGAACCCTGAGATTCGTGTTTTCAACGGCAAGGATACCCGTGACAAGGCGGAGGCAATCCGCAATCGAAACAAGAAAAAATGACGCGCAAACGGTCGCCCGAAAGGGTGACCGTTTGATTTTTCAGAGCGCTTTACTAAAGCACCACGTTACAGTGGTGCTGATATAATGCACAAAAAACTGAAGAAATCCAGAAAAAAACTGTTGACATTATACAAAAACGAGGGTATGCTAAGGACAGTTTAAGGGTAAATCACCCTTGACCATAGGTCACGGCGTCCGCTTTGGGCAGGCGGGGGTACTTACCGCGACCCGTACATTTTCTCACACGTCACAAAGGTCACTTGCCTGAAACGGTGCGGTTCGCGCCGCGGCAAAGATTAAAAAAGTGAGGTAGAGAATTATGATCATGAATCCTTCCGCGATCAAAGAGATCGTAATGGACGGCCACAGCCTGACGCTGGAGAGCTTCGTGGCTGTCGCGCGCTTCGGCGCCAAGGTCGAGCTGGCGGACAGCGCTCTGGAGGCGATGAAGAAGTCCCGCGCGCTGGCGGATAAGATCGCTGCCGAGGGCAGAGTTGCCTACGGTATCACCACCGGCTTCGGCGAGTTCCAGAAGGTCGCCGTCCCCAAGGAGATGTCCAACCAGCTCTCCACCAACCTGATCCTCAGCCACTGCACGGCAGCCGGCGATCCCTACGCGCCCGAAATTTCCCGCGGCATGATGCTGCTGCGCGCCAACGCCCTGTGCGGCGGCGTGTCCGGCGTGCGTCCGCTGCTCGTCGAGATGCTCGTCGAGATGCTCAACAAGGGCGTCACCCCAATCATTCCCGAGAAGGGCTCCCTCGGCTCCTCCGGCGACCTCGCGCCTCTGGCGCACATGACGCTGCCGATGCTCGGCAAGGGCGAGGCGTGGTACGAAGGCGTCCGCATGAGCGGCGCTGAGGCCATGGCGAAGGCCGGCATCAAGACGCTGGACACCCTCGTGAGCAAGGAAGGTCTTGGCATGACCAACGGCACCTGCGCGATGACCTCCGTCGGCGCGCTGGCGCTGTATGACACCATCTGCGCGGCGCAGCTCGGCGACGTGATCGCGTCCCTGAGCTTTGAGGGTCTGACCGCCCAGCGCTCCGCCTTCGATCCGCGCGTCCATGCGGTCCGCGGTCAGAAGGGTCAGATGCTCGTCGCCGCCAACATGCGCAAGCTGCTCGATGGCTCCGAGATTATCGACAAGGCGCAGGGTGACCGCGTACAGGACGCCTACGCGCTCCGCTGCGTCCCGCAGCTGCACGGCGCCTGCCGTGACGCGCTCGACTTCGTCAAGGAGAAGGTCGAGATCGAGCTCAACGCCGTCACCGACAACCCGCTGATGTTCCTCGACGACGAGGCGGTCATCTCCGGCGGCAACTTCCATGGCGAGCCCATGGCGCTCCCGTTCGATTTCCTCGGCATCGCCGCTTCCGAGCTGGCGGATTCCTCCGAGCGCCGCACCGAGCGCATGGTCAACGCCGCGCTCTCCAACGGTCTGACCCCGTTCCTGACCACCCAGGCGGGCGTCAACTCCGGCTTTATGATCGTGCAGTACGCCGCGGCGTCCATGGTCAGCGAGAACAAGGTCTACGCGCATCCCGCGTCCGTCGACTCCATCCCGTCTTCCGCGAACCAGGAGGATATCGTCTCCATGGGCACCACCGCCGCGCGCAAGGCCCGCATGATCCTCAAGAACACGCAGGACGTGCTGGCTGACGAGCTGATGACCGCCTGCCAGGCGATCGACATTCGCCGCCGCGTGGGCACCCACGGCAACGGCATCACCCCGCTGCATCAGGCGATTTATGACCACGTCCGCGAGAAGGTCGCGTTCTACGAGATCGACCGCGAGATCTGGCCCGACATCCGCGCCTGCGAAGAGATGATCCGTTCCGGCGAGCTGCTGGAGATCGTCAAGAAGTTCATCCCCGACTTCGAATAAGCGAACCAAACAAAAGAGCCGCGATCACACGATCGCGGCTCTTTTTACGGCTCAAATTGGGTGAACAGCTCCACGCTGCCGGAGAGGTAACCGGTCTCGTTCCACGCCAGCACCGCGTAGGACTTTTCGTTCAGCCCGCGAATCGGCTTGGCGTAGATGCCCGCGTGGGGAAGCGTCTCGACGATGCTCTCCGGCAGGAAGCTGACGCCGAGACCGGATTGCACCAGCTGCATCGGCATAGTGGTGTCATAGCATTGATACACCACCTCAGGGGTGAAACCGCTGCGCTGGCACTCCTTGAGCAGCACCTCTGTGTAGCCCCACAGGTCGTCGCTGCGCAGCAGACACATCGGCACGCCCCGCAGCCGTTCCACCGGTACCTCGTCCAGTTCCGGCGCGGGATCGGTCGCGGCGGTCATGATGAGCTTCAGGCGATCCTCGCCCACGATCCGCTCCCGCAGCCCGATGGTTTCCTTGACGCCCGCGCGAAGAAACAACACGTTCAGCTCGCCACGGTTGAGATCGGCAACCAGGTCCTGCGGCGAGCCGAGCCGGGTGTAAAGCTCCACCTGCGGGTACGCCGCGTGATAGGAGCGCAGGAACGGCAGCGTGTAGGGGACGGTGGAGTGCAGCACGCCGATACGCACCGAGCCTCGCACGCCTGCGCCCAGCGATCGCACATGCTCCGCGAGCTGATCGAGGTCGGAGATGAACGCCCGACCCTGCTGATAGAGACTCATGCCGGCGTCCGTGAGCTGCATGCCCTTATTGCCGCGGCGGAACAGCTCAACCCCCAGCTCCTGTTCCAAAAGAGCGATCTGGCGGGAGATCGGCGGCTGCGCCACATGCAGCTTTCGCGACGCCGCGGATACGCTTTTCTCTTCCACCACGGCGCAGAAGTATTCCAGCTGACGAATGGTCATATCCGATTCCTCCATATATAGAAAAAGTATAACAAATATATCAACTAAATATTTTTCATTATAGCATATTTGCGCTATAATACAAGACAGCAAGTCAACGGGAAGCGAAATTTAGTGCTTTCCAACAAAAAACAGCTGAGAAAGTGAGGACGTACCCAAATGATTGATCTTGCAAACGAAGCCATGACCATTAAGCTGGACTATGAGCTGCCAGAGTACCCCAAACTGGAAGAGGGCTATCGCCGCGCGCCGCGCCGCGAGTCCCATCTGACCGAGGCCGATAAGGCGCTCGCCATCAAGAACGCTCTGCGTTACATCCACCCCGACCATCACGCCAAGATGGCCAAGGAGTTCGCGCAGGAACTGGAGGAACACGGCCGTATCTACGGTTACCGCTTCCGTCCTGAGGGCAAGATCGTCGGTAAGCCCATCGACGAGTACAAGGGCAAGTGCATCGAAGGCCGCGCGATTCAGGTCATGATCGACAACAACCTCGACTTCGACGTGGCGCTGTACCCCTATGAGCTGGTCACCTACGGCGAGACCGGTCAGGTCTGCCAGAACTGGATGCAGTATCGCCTCATCAAGAAGTACCTTGAGGAGCTGACCGATGAGCAGACGCTGGTCGTCATGTCCGGTCATCCTCTGGGTCTGTTCCACTCTCATAAGATGGCGCCGCGCGTCATCATCACCAACGGTCTGATGGTCGGTACCTTCGACGATCAGGAGAACTTCAACCGCGCGGCTGCGCTGGGCGTCGCCAACTACGGTCAGATGACCGCCGGCGGCTGGATGTACATTGGACCGCAGGGCATCGTCCACGGCACGTTCAACACGCTGCTCAACGCCGGCCGTCTGAAGCTGGGCATCCCCAACGACAAGGACCTCTCCGGCAAGCTGTTCATCTCCGCGGGTCTCGGCGGCATGAGCGGCGCGCAGGGCAAGGCGGCGGAGATCGCCGGCGCCGCGTCCATCATCGCGGAAGTCGATGACTCCCGAATTGAGACCCGTTACACCCAGGGCTGGGTCAGCCACCGCACCTCCAGCCTCGAAGAGGCGGTCAACATTGCTCTCGATCATCAGAAGGCGGGCAAGCCCTGCGCGGTTGCCTATTGCGGCAACATTGTCGACCTGCTGGAATACCTCTATGAGAAGAACGTCCACGTCGACCTGATGAGCGACCAGACCTCCTGCCACGTTCCCTACGACGGCGGCTACTGCCCGCAGGGTCTTACTTTCGAGCAGCGCACCGAAATGCTGGACAAGGACCCCGAAGGCTTCCGCAAGCTCGTCGACAAGACGCTGCAGCATCACTATGAGATGATCTGCAAGTTCCACGAGCGCGGCACCTACTTCTTCGACTACGGCAACAGCTTCCTCAAGGCGATCTACGACACCGGCGTGAAGAGCATCTGCAAGAACGGCGAGAACGATCTTGACGGCTTCATCTTCCCGTCCTACGTCGAGGATATCCTCGGTCCGTGCCTGTTCGACTTCGGCTATGGTCCGTTCCGCTGGTGCTGCCTGAGCCGCAACCCGGAGGACCTGCATAAGACCGATATGGCTGCCGCCGAGTACATCAAGGCGCACAACCGCCGCTATCAGGACTACGACAACTACGTCTGGGTCCGCGACGCGGAGAAGAACAAGCTGGTCGTCGGCACCCAGTGCCGCATCCTGTATCAGGACGCCATGGGTCGCATGAACCTCGCGCTCAAGTTCAATGAAATGGTGCGCAACGGCGAGATCGGACCGGTCATCCTCGGCCGTGACCATCACGACACCGGCGGAACCGACGCTCCGTTCCGTGAGACCTCCAACATCAAGGACGGCTCCAACATTATGGCAGAGATGGCGACCCAGTGCTACGCCGGCAACGCCGCGCGCGGCATGAGCTACATCGCCCTGCACAACGGCGGCGGCACCGGTATCGGTCGCTCCATCAACGGCGGCTTCGGCATGGTGCTCGACGGCTCCGAGCGCGTCGATACCATTCTGAAGATGTCCATGCCTTGGGACACCATGATCGGCGTTGCCCGCCGCAGCTGGGCGCGCAACGAGAACGCCATGACCACCGTTGCCGAGTACAACAAGATGTACGCCGGCCAGGATCACATCACCATGCCGTACCTCGCGGACGACAAGCTCGTCGATGAGGCGCTCAAGAGCGTGGAAGGCTAAACACTGACCAAAAGGGAGAGGGGCTTGCCCCTCTCCCTTGAAAGGAATCATACGTTATGAGAAAAGTATTGATCCAAAACATCGGCATGCTGGCGACGCCCAAGGGCGCGTCCGCCCATCGCGGCGAGGAGCAGGGCAGGATTGAAATGCTCAGGGACGCGTGGGTGCTGATCGAGGACGGCATCATTGCCGCCGCCGGTACCGGTAAGCCGGACGCCGAGGGCGCGGAGATCATCGACGCGGGCGGCAATCTGGTCACGCCGGGTCTGGTGGACGCGCACACGCACCTCATCTTCGGCGGCTGGCGGCAGAACGAGCTGGGCTTAAAACTCCACGGCGCAAGCTATCTGGACATCCAAAACGCCGGCGGCGGCATCCAGTCCACCACCAACGCCACCCGCACAGCCACTGAGGAGGAACTGGCGGCGAAGGCGGAGGACGCGCTCAACGAGATGCTGCGCTTCGGCACGACCACCTGTGAAGCCAAGAGCGGCTACGGTCTTGCCACGGAGCATGAGCTCAAGGAACTGCGCGTGATCCGTGACCTGAACGAGCGCCATCCCATCGATCTGGTTGCCACCTTTATGGGTGCGCATCTGGTGCCTGCGGAGTACAAGCAGAACCGGGACGAGTATGTTCGCCTCGTGTGCGAAGAGATGATGCCGCTTGTCAAGGAACAGGGTATCGCCAAGTTCTGCGACGTGTTCTGCGAAGCGGACACCTTCACGGCGGAGGAATCCCGCCGCATCCTGGAAGCCGGTCTCAAGTACGGTCTGCGCCCGAAGATTCACGCCGATGAGATCGAAGCCATCGGCGGCAGCGTGCTCGCCGGTGAGATCGGCGCGATCTCGGCGGAGCATCTGATCGTCTGCCCGCCGGAGGGCATCGCGAGCATGGCGAAGGGAGGCGTGATTGCCTGCCTGCTGCCCGCGACCAGCTTCAACCTCGGCGCGGTGTTCGCGCCCGCCCGCGACATGGTGAAGGCGGGCGTTCCCGTCGCTATGGCGACGGACTTCAATCCCGGCTCCTGCCCGTGCCTCAACATGCAGTTTGTCATCAACCTCGGCTGCCTGAAGTACAAGCTGACACCGGAGGAGGTGCTCACCGCGGTCACGCTCAACGGCGCCGCCGCCATCGACATGGCGGACAAGGTTGGCTCCGTGGAGGCGGGCAAGCAGGGCGATCTGGTGATCTGGAACGCGCCGGATCTGGATTATATCTGTTACCGTGTGGGCAGCAACCTGGTCAAAACAGTGGTCAAAAAGGGCGTTGTGGTTTAACTCAGAAAGGCATTTCCTGTGGATCGGACAGACTATAAAATTCTCAATCTTTTGCAGGAGGACTGCCGCATGACCCTGCGCGCCATCGGCGAGCAAGTCGGGCTGACACCTCCCGCGGTGGCGGAACGCATCCGCAAGCTGGAGGAGGAGGGGATCATCCGCTCCTACCGCATCAGCGTGGACCGAACGCGCCTGGACTGCGGCATCACCGGATTCATCATGGTGGCGCCGGAGCCGGACAAGTACGCGGCATTCTGCGCGTTCTGCGAGCAGAAGCCGGAGATTACGGAGCACTATCATGTAATCGGGCACTACAACGCCATGCTTCGCTTCGCGGTGCGGGACACCAACGCGCTGGACGGGCTGCTGTCCCAGATCAAGCAGTACGGCGATTCCCGCACGTCAGTGGAGCTCAAGACGCTCTTTGCCGCCAAGGAGCTGCCGCTCCCGTAAAAGCGAACGGCGACCCGACAAGGACGGGTCGCTTTCGTTTTTAAAGCATAGCAGGCTTTTACTTTCACGAAGAAAGCCTTATGGCAAAACGAAAAAAAGAAAGTCATTTACAAAATCCGCCGCTGTCGTTACAATACGGACAGAACGCGCAAACCAATCAAAATACAGGAGGAGATACGCATGGGCATCAAGACTGACATTGAGATCGCGCAGGAGTGCGAAAAGCGTAAAATTACCGAGATCGCGGCAAACGCCGGCATCGATGAAAAATATCTGGAGCAGTACGGCAACTATAAAGCGAAGGTTGACTATAAGCTGCTCAAGGACCTGGAGAGCAAGCCCAACGGCAAGCTGATTCTCGTCACCGCCATCACCCCGACCCCCGCAGGCGAGGGCAAGACCACCACGTCCGTCGGTCTCGCCGACGGTCTGCGCGCCATCGGCAAGAAGTCCATCGTCGCCCTGCGTGAGCCTTCCCTCGGTCCTGTCTTCGGCGTCAAGGGCGGCGCAGCCGGCGGCGGCTACGCGCAGGTCGTCCCCATGGAGGACATCAACCTCCACTTCACCGGCGACTTCCACGCCATCGGCGCGGCGAACAACCTGCTTGCCGCCATGCTGGACAACCACATTCAGCAGGGTAACGTCCTTGGCATCGATCCCAAGAGCATCACCTGGAAGCGCGCGGTGGACATGAACGACCGCCAGCTGCGCCACATCGTCGACGGTCTCGGCGGTCGCGTGCAGGGTGTACCCCGCGAGGATGGCTTTGAGATCACCGTGGCGTCCGAGGTCATGGCGGCGCTGTGCCTTGCCTCCGGCATCACCGACCTCAAGGAGCGCCTCGGCCGCATGATCGTCGGCTACAGCTACGCCGGCAAGCCTGTCACCGCCCATGACCTCAAGGCGGAGGGCGCGATGGCGGCGCTCCTGAAGGACGCCGTCAAGCCCAACCTTGTTCAGACGCTCGAAGGCACCCCCGCGTTCATCCATGGCGGTCCGTTCGCGAACATCGCCCACGGCTGCAACAGCGTGATGGCGACGCGCATGGCGCTCAAGCTCAGCGACTACACCGTGACGGAAGCCGGCTTCGCCGCCGACCTCGGCGCGGAGAAGTTCATTGACATCAAGTGCCGCATGTCCGGCTTGCGTCCGTCCGCGGTGGTCATTGTCGCGACAGTGCGCGCGCTCAAGTATCACGGCGGCGTGCCCAAGGCGGAGCTGAACGGCGAGAACCTCGAAGCCCTCGAAAAGGGTCTGCCCAACCTGCTCCAGCACGTCTCCAACGTCAAGGATGTGTATGGCCTGCCCTGTGTCGTCGCGATCAACGCGTTCCCGACCGATACCAAGGCGGAGCTTGACCTTGTGGAGAAGAAGTGCAAGGAGCTTGGCGTCAACGTCGCGCTCAGCGAGGTCTGGGCAAAGGGCGGCGAAGGCGGCAAGGCGCTGGCGGAAGAGGTCGTGCGTCTGTGCGAGCAGCCCAACCAGTTCAGCTTTGTCTACGATGAGAAGGACTCCATCGAGAACAAGCTCAACGCCATCTGCACCAAGGTCTATCACGCTGACGGCGTGGTGCTGGACGCCAACGCCAAGAAGCAGCTCGCCCAGATCACGGAGCTTGGCTTCGACAAGCTGCCCATCTGCATGGCGAAGACCCAGTATTCCTTCTCGGATAACGCCTCGCTTCTCGGTGCGCCGAAGGGCTTCAAGATCACCGTCCGCAACCTGAAGGTCTGCGCGGGCGCGGGCTTCCTCGTGGCGCTGACCGGCGACATCATGACCATGCCGGGTCTCCCCAAGGTTCCCGCCGCGGAGAAGATCGATGTGGACGAAGACGGCGTCATCTCCGGCCTGTTCTAACTTGCTTTTCTTTCGGGAAGAGTAAGCAAAAGAACTTTGATGAGGGGTAATTTATGGATTTACTCAATGGTTCTGTTGCGAATTTCACCGAGCAGCTTGCGTCCCCCGCGCCCGTTCCGGGCGGCGGGGGCGCCAGCGCCCTCGTCGGCGCCATTGGCGTCGCGTTGGGCGACATGGTGGGTGAGCTGACCGTCGGCAAGAAGAAATACGCCGATGTGGAGGAGGAAATCAAGGCGCTCATGGCGCGCGCGCAGGCGCTGCGCGTGAAGCTGCTGGCGTGCATCGAGAAGGACGCGAAGATGTTCGAACCGCTCTCCCGCGCCTACGGTATCCCCAAGGACGACCCCACGCGGGACGAGGTTATGGAAAAGTGCCTGCGTGACGCCGCCAGCGCGCCGCTGGAGATTTTTGACCTCTGCTGCGAGTGCATTGAGCTGCAAAAGGAGTTCGCGGAGAAGGGCAGCAAGCTGGTCATCTCCGACGCGGCGACGGGCGTGGTGTTCTGCTGGAGCGCCATGTACGGCGCGGCGGTGAACGTCAAGGTCAACACCAAGCTGATGAAGGATCGCGCCTACGCGGAGGAGATCAACGCCCATATCGACGCGGGCATGGCGAAGTATTGGCCCATCGCGGAAAAGGTCTATCAGGACGTGTACCAGAGGTTCTGCTGATGAAGCTGCTCAAAGTGTTTCTATCCGCCGTCCTCGCGGGACTGAGCATCGGGCTTGGCGGCGTGGCGTTTCTGTCGCTGGAGAGCAAGGTGATCGGCGCGGCGGTGTTTACCGTGGGACTGTTCACGGTCTGCACCATGGGCTTCCACCTCTATACCGGCAAGGTGTGCTACGCGTTTGACAATGACGCGGCGTACGCCAAAAGCCTGCCGGTGATTTGGCTGGGGAACCTCTGTGGCGCGGGGCTGACGGCGTTTTTCGTCCGCATGACCCGCAACGCCGCCATTGCGGAAAAGGCGATGGCGTTGTGTTCCGCCAAGCTGGATGACAGCCTCGTGAGTCTCTTTTTCCTGGGACTTTTGTGCAATATCTTTATCTACATCGCCGTGGAGGGCTACAAGAATAACCCCCACGAAGCCGGGAAGTACCTTTCGTTGTTCTTCGGCGTGATGGGCTTCATCCTCTGCGGGACGGAGCACTGCGTCGCGGACATGTTTTACTTCTGGATGGCGGGCGCGTGGAGCATTCAGGCGATTCTCCGCATTCTCGTCATCACCCTCGGCAATTCTGTCGGCGGTATCCTGTTACCGCTTTGCAGGAAGTATATCAACCACTGAACATCAACAGAGTAGGGAACAGCGCGTCAAGTGCCGCCGGATGGGAAGTTGTCGGCGGACGAAGGACATTTTCCGCGATGCTGCTCCCGCATCCGCTGCTGCAAGAGGAAAACTCCTTTCGCGGCAACTGTTGCGAAAGGAGTTTTTTATGAAATTAAACGGTCAAGAGCAAACCAAAAACCTGTTTTCCACCAAAATGCTCTCAACGCTGGGCGTTCTGCTGGCGATGGACATTGTGCTGACGCGGTTTCTCTCCATCAACGCATGGAACATCCGCATCGGCTTTGGCTTCGTGCCGGTGGTGCTTTCGGGCATGCTGTTCGGCGCGGTGCCGACCATGGTGCTCGGCGCGCTGGCGGACTTCCTCGGCGCGATCCTGTTTCCCACGGGACCGTATTTTCCGGGATTTACGCTGACCGCGGCGCTCACCGGTCTGACCTTCGGATACTTCCTGAAAAAGGAAAACAGCCTCCGCAGCACCCTCTGCGCGGTGCTGATCGTGCAGTTTATCTTGGGACTGCTGCTCAACACATTCTGGATTCATCTGCTCTACAGCTCACCCTTTGTGCCGCTGTTGGCGACTCGCGTGGTGCAGTCGGCGTTTTTGAGCGTGGTGCAGTTTGTGACCATCCGCGCACTCGCGCAGCTCTCGGAGCGCGTCTTTAAGAAGGTGATCCTATGACGCCGCAAGAGGCGATTGACTACATTGAGCATTACGGCTGGAGCACTACCCGCCTTGGTCTTGACCGGACGCGGGAGCTGCTGCGTAAGCTGGGCGACCCGCAGAAGCGGCTCAGGTTCGTCCATGTAGCGGGCAGCAACGGCAAGGGCAGTACCTGCGCCATGCTGGACGCCATCCTCCGTGCCGCCGGCTTCCGCACGGGACTCTACACCTCGCCGTACATCCAGCATTTCTGTGAGCGCATCCAGATCGACGGGGAGAACATCCCCGGCGAGGCGCTCGCGGACGTGACGGAGCGGGTTCGCGCCATCGCGGAGGCGATGGAGGACCACCCCAGCCAGTTTGAACTGGTGACCGCCGCGGCGATGCTGTACTTTGCCGAGCAGCACTGCGACATTGTGGTGCTGGAGGTGGGCATGGGCGGCGCGTTGGACTCCACCAACGTCATCGATTGCCCGGAGGTCGCGGTCATCACCAATATCGGTCTGGAGCACACGGAGTACCTCGGCGACACGCTGGAAAAGATCGCGTCCACCAAGGCGGGCATCATCAAGCCCGGCTGCCGCGCGGTGTGCTACGACGGTGCGCCGGAGGTGACCGCCGTGATTCGCGACGTCTGCGCGGAGCGAAGCGTCCCGCTGCGCTTTGCGGATTACCGCAAAGTGGAACCGCTGGGGCAGAGCCTCGACGGTCAGTGCTTTCGTTGGAACGGGACAGAGTACCGCCTCGCGCTGCTGGGAGCGCACCAGCTCCATAACGCGGCGACGGTGCTGGAAACCGTGGCGGCGCTGCGCGAGAGCGGCTGGAGCATCCCGGAGGAGGCGGTGCGCACAGGGCTGGAACGGGTCAAGTGGCCCGCGCGGCTGGAGGTGATGCAGCGCGCGCCGCTGTTTCTCATCGACGGCGGTCACAATCCCCAGTGCGCGGAAGCGCTCTCCGCCGCCCTGCGGGAGCTGCTGGGCAAGAAGAAGGCGGTGTTCCTGCTGGGCGTCCTCGCGGACAAGGACTATCCCCAGATGCTGGCAATGCTGATGCCGCTGGCGCAGGAGTTCATCTGCCTTACCCCGCTGAGCGATCGCGCCCTGAGCGCGGACGATCTGGCGGCGCACCTGCGTCAGCAGGGCGCAAGGGCGACGGCATGCCGTGAGATTCCCGCCGGGCTGCGCGCGGCGTTCGACGCCGCGGGCGCGGACGGCGTGGTGGTGGCGTTTGGCTCGCTGTACCTTGTGGGTGCGATCCGGGGCGAATATCAATCACGGAATCGGTGACAAAGAAGCGCAGCTTTTTGCCGCGCTTCTTTTGACAAGTCGGGTGATTGCTGGAAACCCTGACCGAGGCGCTTGAATCATGAAACAACCCCTTCCGCGGCGATTGTCACGGAAGGGGTTTTTGTCAGAAATCGATTGGTTTGCCGTGGCGGCGGTACATGGTCTTTTTCACCGCGCGGAAGATGTTCTCATAGCCCGTACAGCGGCACAGGTGACCGGAGAGCAGACGGCGCAGCTGATCGTCGGTGTAGAGCTTGCCGGTGTTGAGAATCTCCACCGCCGTCATGATAAAGCCGGGGATGCAGAAGCCGCACTGGATAGCGGTTTCCTCCACAAACGAGCGCTGAATATCGCTCAGCTCGCCCTCAGGGGAGAGCAGTCCCTCCAGCGTCTCGATGTGCTTGCCCTCCGCCCAGACCGCAAGGTAGATGCAGGAGTTGAATGCCTCGCCGTCGATCAGCACGTTGCACGCGCCGCACTCGCCGACCTCGCAGCCCTTCTTAACGGATGTGAGGTGGTAGTCATCGCGCAGCATGTCGGTGAGCGACGCGCGCACGTCCACCATCTTTTCGACTTCCTTGCCATTGATGGTGCAGTGGATCAGCTTATACTGACTCATGCCAATTCACCTCCCGCCAATTTGACCGATTCCGCCAGCGCGCGCTTTGCCATTTCCACCGCGATGTGCTGGCGGAACGCCTTGCTGGCACGCCATGAGTCGCGGGGGTTAATGTCGTCGAGCACCGCGCGGGCGAAGTCCCGCGCCAGCGCCTTCGTCGGTTTCGCGCCGTTCGCGACCGCTTCGGCGGAGGGGCAGCGCATCGGCACCGGTCCCGCGACGCCGTAGGCAATGCGGCAGCGCTCGATGGTCTGCTTGTCGGCGGAGAGGCGCACGTTGACGCTGCACCCCAGCGTCGCGATTTCCATTGCGTTGCGCAGACCGTACTTGATGTAGTGACCGCAGGTGTTTTCGTAGCTCGCCTTGGGAATCAGGATCGCCGTCTGGATTTCATCGGGCTTGATGTCCACCGTGCCCGCCTTGATGTAGAAATCCTTGATCGGCACGCGGCGAACGCCGCCCCTGCCCGTCAACTCCACGATCGCCTCCCACGCGTGGAGGGTGGAGGCGGAGTCGGCGGAGGTGACGCCGTTGCAGGTGTTGCCGCCGATGGTTCCAACGTTGCGGATTTGTGGCGAGCCGACCTGATCCACCGCCTCGCCGAGCACGTTGCAGTACCGCTGGATCAGCGGGTCGCGGGTGATGTGGGAAAAGCTGGTGAGCGAGCCGATGCGGAGGTTTTCGGCTTCGTCGATGCTTACGCCGCGCAGCGCGTCAATCATATAAATGGAAATGAGCTCCTTGCCGGCGCGGCGACCCTCACGCATCTGCACCAGCACGTCCGAGCCGCCGGCAATGATCTGCGCTTCGGGATGCTCGATGCGCAGCGCGATGGCGTCTTCTACGCTGAGCGCCTCATAGAGCGCTTTCATGTCATACATCGCTTACTTTTCCTCCTCTCGCCAGTCGTCCTGAATGAGTCCAGCCTTGGAGAATTCCGCGAACAGGACGTGGGGGTTGATGGGGTTATGGTCGATGGCAACGCCGGTGGCGTTGAGAATCGCGTTGCGGATCGCCGGCGCGCAGGAGCACACGGGTGGCTCACCCAGCGCCTTGGTGCCAAACGGCGAGGTCGGCTCCGGGTTCTCAATGAACTCCGCCTCCAGATGCGGATGGTCGAGGATGGTGGACAGTTTGTAGTCCAGCAGGTTGCCGTTGAGGGGCTTGCCGGTTTTCTCGTCGAAGATGAGCTGTTCAGACAGTCCGTATCCGATGCCCATGGACATGCCGCCGTGAACCTGCGCCGCGGCGAGGGCGGGGTTGATGAGCCTGCCGCAGTCGTGGACGTTGACGATGTTTTTGAGCGTCACCTTGCACATTGGGATATCCACCTCCACCTCGGCGAAGGTGCAGCCGAAGGAGAAGGCGTTGTTGCGGATGGTATAGGTGCTCTCGGCGGTGATGTGTTCGCTGTGGACGGGGTTGTACTGCGCGGTCATCGCCAGCTCCTTGAGCGACATGAGGATTATTCCGTCCTCCTTGCGAATGATGTTGCCGTCCACAATGTCCATGCAGCCCACCGCCTGACGGGTGACCTCATTGGCGTACTTCAAAATCTTCTCGCGAAGGATGTCCGCCGTCTGGCGGATGGAGAAGCCCGCGACATAGGTCTGCCGTGATGCGTAAGCGCCGAGACCCGTGGGCGTAATGTCGGTGTCCTGGCAGGACTTGACGCGCACGTCGCGGTAGCTGGCAAGTCCCACTGCCTCGGCGACCATCTGGGCGTAGGCGGTGTCCGCGCCCTGACCGATCTCGGTCTCACCGCACTGGAAGGTCACCGTGCCGTCGAGGTTTAAGAGCATGCGGTTGGACGAGGTTTCCAGCGAGATGGGGTACACCGCGGTGTTGTACCAGAAGGTCGCGAGACCAATGCCGCGTCGAATATCGCCGGTATCGTTCGCGAATTCTTTCTTTTTGCGCTCGAAGTCGATGTACGCTGCGCCCTTTGCCATGCACTCGCGGTAGGTGTCGTAATAATTCGTGTTGCCGGTGAACGCGTCGTGGAAGCCCCGCGGCATGACGTTCTTCTTGCGGAATTCGTAGGAGTCCATACCGATGGCGCGGGCGCAGTCCTCAATGTTGCTCTCGTCGGCGAAGCTCGCCTGCGGCATGCCGTAGCCGCGCATGGCGCCCGCCGCGGGACGGTTGGTGTAGACGGTGTAGGCGTCGCACTCCATGTTGTCACAGGGGTAATGCTGCGGGAAAGACCCCATCGCCTTTGCCACGATGGAGTGACCGTGGGAGGCGTAAGCGCCCTGATTGGAGAAGCAATCCACCTTGCGGGCGACGATGGTGCCGTCCCTCCGCAGCCACGTTATGATGTGGAAACGAATGGCGTGGCGCACGCGGTTGGAGACGAAGGTCTCCTCGCGGGCGCAGTCGAGCCGGACGCAGCGCCCGCCCACCTGCGTGGTGCACCACGCGCACAGCGGCTCGTAGAGCACGTCCTGCTTGTTGCCGAAGCCGCCGCCGATGTAGGGCTTGATGATCTCAATATCCGCCCATGGGCGACCGAGCGCCTGACCCACGGCGCGGCGGATGATGTGGGGAATCTGCGTGGAGGAAACCACCACGATGCGCCCGTTCTCCTCATAGGCGTAGCAGCCGAAGTTCTCGATGTGGCAGTGCTGCACGGTGGGGGTGTCGTACCACTTGTCCACACAGATGAGACCCGGCTCCTGAATCGCCGCCTGATAGTCGCCCTTGCGAATGTCGGTGTGCTTCAAAATGTTGTTGGGAAAGCGCTCGTGGAGCTGCGGCGCACCGGGCTCCATCGCCTTTTGCGCGTCGATGACGAAGGGCAGCTCCTCGTATTCCACCTTCAGCGCACGGACGCCCTGATTCGCCGCCACCTCGTTTTCCGCGATGACCACCGCCACGTCGTCTCCCCAATAGCGGACGTGCCGGTTCAGCAGCCGCCGGTCGGCAACGTCCTGATGCCCCGGATCCATCGACCACGGATGCCCCGCGGTGGGGAAGTCGATCTCCGGTACGTCGAAGCAGGTGAGTACCTTTACCACGCCGGGAATGGCGACAGCCGCCGCGGTGTCCACGCGCCGGACAAATCCGTGGGCAATCTCCGCGTGCTTGATGCGGATGTAAAGCGCGCCCGCGGGCATACGGTCTTCGTAGTATTTCGTCCGGCCGGTTGCCTTGTCAAAGGCGTCGACGCGGATCTCGCTCCTGCCTACCTTGTTCATGGCGGTTGCCCTCCTCATTCTCATAAATCGGGGTTGACTTGCCGATACTGTATTTGTAAAATCGAATGCGGGTGATGAAGATGACAAACAAAACGGAGCACGCCATCGGCTGTGTATTGATGGCGGCGGGGAACGCCGAACGCTTCGGCGAAAATAAGCTTGCCGCCGAGGTGGACGGCAAAACGCTTGTCGAACGCGCGCTGGACGCCGTGCCGGCGGAGCGCCTCGTCGCGGTCTGCGTGGTGACGCAGTACGACGAGGTGGAGCGCCTTGCCCAAAAGCGGGGCTTCACCGTCGTGCGCAATCCGCACCCGGAATGGGGTCTCAGCCATACGGTGCGCCTCGGCACCGAGGCGCTGCGCGAGGGGTGTGATGCGATTGTGTACCTTGTCTCCGACCAGCCATTGCTGCGCCGGGAGAGCGTGGAAAAGGTGATCGAATCTTATGTCGATCAACCGGGGCGGATCATTGGGGCGTCGCATGGCGGAAAGCGGGGCAATCCGTGTATATTTCCGAAGAAATATTACGATGAGTTATCATCGCTATCGGGTGACGTGGGTGGCAGCGCGGTCATTCGGCGGCATGAGGACGATCTGCTGCTGTGCGAGATCGATCGGACCGAATTGACCGACGTGGACACAAAGGAAGCGCTCCGGGATTTGATGAAATGGCGCGGGAGACCGCGTTATTTCTTTTTGTAGGGGGTATTGTCCAGCGGCAGGGAGAACCGGCGCTGACCGTCCAGCCGGTAGTAGGCGTCCGCGATGGCGGGCGCGGTAGGGATGGACGTGATTTCACCGATGCCGATGGCGCCGTTCGCGAGGTTCAGCCCCGGCTTGTCGATGACGATCGCCTTGACCGGCGGCACATCCGGCGCGCGGAGCAGTCCCAGCGTGCCGTATTTCGCTGTGGGCTTGCAGCTCTCGTCGATGGGATAGCGCTCGGTGAGGGCGTAGCCCATAGACATGACCACGCCGCCCTCGATCTGCCCCTCGCAGGAGAGGGGATTGACCGCCTTGCCAACGTCATGCGCCGCGACCATCTGCTTGACCCTGCCGGTCTCTTTATCCAGAATGCACAGCTGCGTGGCGTAGCCGTAGGCAACGTGGGACACGGGATTCGGCTTGTCCGCGCCCAGCGGATCGGTGGCGGCGAGGTACTCGCCGTAGAACTCCTGTCCACGCAGGTCGACAAGGGATTTGCCTTGCAGCGCCTCGGCCAGCTTTTCACAGGCGCGGCGCACCGCCTCGCCGGTGACCAGCGTCTGGCGGGAGCCGGAGGTGTCGCCGGAGTCCGGCGCGATCCAGGTGTTGCTGCGCTCGTAGACGACGTCCTCCGACCGGACGCGGGCGTTGGTGACCACCATCTGCGTCAGCACCGTGCCAAGTCCCTGCCCAATGCAGGATGCGCCGGAGTAGATATGCACCTTCGCGTCGTCCTCGACGATCAACTTCGCGCGTCCCCAGTCGGGGAGACCCACGCCGACGCCAGCGTTCTTCATCGCGCAGGCAAGACCCACGGGGTCGCCGTTCCGGATCGCTTCGTCGTAGTATGGCTTGACCGCCTCCAGGGTTTCGACAAGACCGGTCTCCGCGCCGACAATCTGCCCGTTGGGCAGCGCGCCGCCGGGGCGGATGGCATTGCGGTAACGAATCTCCCACGGGGAAATGCCCACCTTGTCCGCCATCATGTTCAGCAGTGTTTCTGTGGCGAAGCAGGTCTGCGTCACGCCAAAGCCGCGGAACGCGCCCGCGGGCGGGTTGTTGGTATAATACGCGTCGCCGGTGATCTCAAAGTTTTCATAGGCGTAGGGACCGGCGGCGTGGGTACAGGCACGTTCCAGCACCGGTCCGCCGAGGGACGCGAACGCGCCCGTGTCGGACACGACCCGCGCCTTCACGCCCTGAATGATGCCGTTTTCGTCGCAGCCCATGGTGAAATCCATCCACATGGGATGACGCTTGGGGTGGATCAGGATGGACTCCTGCCGCGTCAGCTTGACCTTCACCGGCACCTTCGCGACATAGGCGATCAGCGCCGCGTGGTGCTGTACCGACATGTCCTCCTTGCCGCCGAAGCCGCCGCCGACGAGCTGGTTCTCCACGAGACAGTGCTCAAAATCCACGCCCAGCATGGACGCGCACTCATGCAGCGTCGTGTGAGAGCTTTGGTCGGTGGTCAGCAGCTTCACGCCGCCGTTGGGAAGCGGCAGCGCCACGCAGCACTCAGGCTCAAGGAACGCGTGCTCGGTCCACGGCGTTTCGAAGCGCTCGTGGATCACATACTTGCTGTTTTGGATCGCGGTCTCTGCGTCGCCGCGGGAGACGTGCTTGTGCGCCTGGACATTGGTTTCGTCGGCTTCAAAGACCAGCGGCGCGTCCGGTGCCGCCGCCTCGGTGGGATTGTGAACGGCGGGAAGGACCTCATACTCCACCTTGACCAGCTTCTTCGCCGCCTCCAGCGTCTCGGCATCCCGTGCGCAGACCAGCGCCACGGCGTCGCCTAAGTAGTGGGTGATCTCGCCCACGCCGATGAGCGTCGGCTGATCCTTCTTGATGTGCCCCACGTTGACCTTGCCGGGGATGTCCTTCTGCGTCAGCACGCAGACCACGCCGGGCAGCGCCGCCGCCTCGGCGGTGTCAATGCTCAGCACGCGGGCGCGGGCGTATTGCGAGCGCACGGCGCTGCCATAGCACATGCCGTCCACATAGATATCGTCGGGGTATTTGCCATAACCCTGAACTTTTTCCGCCACGTCAATGCGGTGGACGCGGGAGCCAACCTGCCAATCGTCGGCGGAGGGCGCGGGAATTTTGCCCTCGCGGAAGAGCTTTGCCGCGAGCAGAATACCGTCGATGATTTTGACGTAACCCGTGCAGCGGCAGATGTTGCCGCGAATGGCAAACGCCGCCTCCTCGCGGCTGGGAGCAGGGTTCTGGTCGATAAGCCCCTTGGCACAGATCACCATGCCGGGGATGCAGAAGCCGCACTGCACCGCGCCCGCTTCACCGAAGGCGTAGGTGAACACGTCCTTTTCCCAGTCGGATAGACCCTCGACGGTGACGATGCGCTTGCCCTCCAGTTTGTCTGTCTGCGGGACGCAGGCTTTGGTGGGCTTGCCGTCTATGAGCACGGTGCAGGTGCCGCAGGCGCCCTCACTGCATCCGTCCTTTACGCTGGTCAGGTGCAGCGTATCCCGCAAAAAGCGGATCAATTTCTGATTTTTTTCCGCAGTGACGGTCTGCCCGTTCACGGTAAACGTCGCCATAACGCTGCTCCTTTTGAAAAAAATTAACAAAAATTATTCAGCCATGCTCATATATTTTATTCATTATACCATAGAGACGCTAAAAAGCAAGGGCTTGTGAGGCTTTTCGTGGTTCTATCACAAGAATCACGAAAGCAGGAAGCCGCGCGACCGCGCGGCTTCCTGCTTCAGATGTTCACTTTTTCAGCGTTAAGGTGTACTCGCCGCCGGACTCCTTCACGGAGACGGCGTAACCCTGCGAGGCGGCGTAGCGCGAGATGTTCTCCACGCAGACCATGGCGTCCACCTGCACCTGCAGCTCGCCGGGGTGGTTCTTGTTGACCTCCTGCTGCACCATGACCACGGGGATCGGGCAGCTCTGACCTCTGGCGTCGATCATGTTAGTTTGCCTCCTTTTTGAGCATTGAGCAGTTCATCAGGGAAATGACCAGCAGCACCGCGAAGCCGATGCAAACCGCGGCTTTGCCGTTAGCGCCGATGCCGCCGACCTTGTACACGCCGTCCACGACGCTGTCCGCGCCGCCGGCGAGCTTGAAGTTATGGGCAAATGCCGCGCCGACGAGCATGCCGAGCACGGTCACGGTGGAATCGCCGTTGCCCTCGCCCGCGAGGATGAGCTGGCGCAGCGGGCAGCCACCGAGCAGCACACTGCCCCAGCCGACGAGCACCATGCCCAGCAGATTCCACAGCTCACTGGAGTGGGCGATGGGCTGGGAGAGGGTGGAGAAGCCGCCGAACTTGCCGAGGATGACGTTGCCCAGCAGCACCGTGACAAAGATCGCGCCGAAACCGGAGAGCAGGTTGAAGTCCTTGAACATGACCGCGTCACGCATTCCGCCGACCATGCACAGGCGGGACTTCTGCGCCAGCGCACCGACCACGAGGGCGACGAGCAGGGACACAGCCATCGGCGCGTGCTTGGAGCCGGGACCGGATTCGGAAAACACGAACAGCGCGGGTACGGCGAGGAAGATGACGAACAGTACCGCCAGCAGACCCGGCAGGGCAAGGCCATCGGTTGTGGTGACCTCATAGGTGCGCTTGAGCGTGAAGTCCTTCTTGAGGAAGAACACGCCGATGAGGATGCCGAGGAAGAAGCCAAGAAGACCGACGAAGGCGTTCAGGTCGCCGCCGCCCATGCGGATGACCATGCGCAGCGGGCAGCCGAGGAACACCAGCGCGCCGATCATCACAAACGCGCCGACGATGAAGCGCGTTGCGGGGGAGGAACCGGCGCGGGGCTTGAATTCCTTCGTGGCGAGCGCCATGACGGTGGAGCCGAGCACGAGACCGACGATCTCAGGACGGAAGTACTGCACCGGCGCCGCGGTGTGCAGCTGCGTCGCGCCCGCGATGTCGCGGATGAAGCAGGCGATGCAGAAGCCCATGTTGGCGGGGTTGCCGAGGGCGGTGAGCAGCAGTGCCGCGACGCCGACGGCGAGACCGGAAATGAGTACCAGCGGATTGATTTTCTTGGACATGAGGTTTCGCTTCCTTTCAAAAATCTTCGTTATTCATTCTAAAGGATAACGCGCAATAAGTCAAGCCTCTTGTGCAAATTGTCAGGAAACGTCTTGTCAGAGCAGAAAGACACGCTTTCCGCCGCGGTACGTCTCCACCGTGCCGATGCGCTGCGCCGAGGGGACGACGCCTTGCAGTTCCGTGAACAATGCGTCCGCGTCGGCGGGATCGACGGCAATGAGCAGTCCGCCCGCCGTCTGGGGGTCGTACAGCACGTCCTGCCGCGCAAGCTCCACATCGCCGGGGTCAACGTATGGTTCGGCAAAGCTGCGGTTGCGGTACATGCCCTCCGGCAGCACACCGAGGCGTGCTAAGTCCACCGCCTCGCCGATGAGATCGATGGCGTCTACGTTGAGGTGCAGCTCCGCGCCGCTGCCCTGCGCCATTTCGAGACCGTGACCCATGAGGGAAAAGCCGGTCACGTCGGTGCAGGCGTGGACGCGGTATTTGACCATCGCGTCGCGGGCGGACTTGTTGAGGGTCGTCATCAGGCGCACCGCCAGAGCAAGGGATTCCTTCGACGCCATGTCCACCTTGGCGGCGGTGGTGAGGATACCGATGCCGAGCGGCTTGGTGAGCAGCAGTACGTCGCCGGGCTGCGCGCCGCTGTTGGTCAGCACCTTGTCGGGGTGGACGAAGCCCGTCACGGAAAGACCGTACTTTGGCTCGTTGTCCAGAATGCTGTGCCCGCCGACGATGATCGCGCCCGCCTCGTATGCCTTGTCATAGCCGCCGTGCAGCAGCTCGTGCACGGCGTCGGGCGGCATGTCCTTCGGCACCGCCATAATATTCAGCGCCAGCTTGGGTTCGCCGCCCATGGCGTACACGTCGGAGAGCGCGTTGGTGGCGGCGATCTGACCGAAGGTGTAGGGATCGTCGTGGATGGGCGGGAAGAAGTCCAGCGTCTGCACCAGCGCCAGCTCGTCCGACACCTTGTATACCGCGGCGTCGTCACTCTTGTCAAAGCCGACCAGCAGGTTCGGGTCGCGCAGCACCTTCATGTCGCCCAGCAGCTGCGCCAATACGCCCGCGCCGACCTTTGCGCCGCAGCCCGCGCACTTCGCGAGCTTGGTGAGTTTCACTTCATGTTCCATGATGCATCGCCTCAAAATGTAAAATTGCTTCCAATACGCCGCCGCCGACGGCGAGCGCCTTGTCCGACGCGGTGCGGCAGTACTCCGCCTTGCCACGGGGGTCAATGTCGCCGGATTTAAGCCCTTTTTTGACCGTCACGCCGTCCGCGATCAATCCGCGCAGCACACCGGAGATGGTCGCCGTCATGGGCGCGCCCGCGACGGTGCCGATAGTTTCGCCTGCCTCGACAAAATCGCCAATGCGGCGCAGACCGTGAAAGCTCCCGTCCGCCGGGGCGCGGAGCACGCGCTCGCCCGCAAAGCCGCCGATCAGTCCGGGCAGGTTGGTGTTGGGCAGCGCGGAGCCATTGTAGATGACCCGCCCCAGCGTGTGTCCGCGCATGGTCTCCACCACCGCGTGACAATCGACGCCCGCCGTGAAGCCGGGACCGACGCCCACCACGATGGGCGCGTCCGTGATGGCAGTGCCGAGGTTGCGCTTGGCGAGGATGGCGTCCACCAGCGCGTCAGGTCGGATCGCTTCCCGGCAGGCGCAGTCGGGATCGACGAGGACGGGGATGTTCCCCTGTTCCAGATACAGAAACGCAGCCTCCCACGTCTCCGCGCACAGCGCGGTCACGTCCTCGACGGTCTGTTCACCGTTCACCACCGCGTCGGAAAACGCCACGGTGCGGCGGATGGTGGTGGGACGCTCGATCTCGGTCATCACGACCTGAATGCCGCTGTGCCAGAGCCGCAGGGCGATGCCGCTGGCAATGTCGCCCGCGCCGCGGATCAACGTAAGCATGTGTACACCCCCTGATGCAGACTCCCCGCCACCACGGGGCAGGCGAGCCGACTGGCAAGCCCCTCCGCCGCGGCATAGTCTTCGGCGGATTCCACTTTGTTGATGAAAACACGGTCGCCGTAGCCCTCGGCGGAGATGTGCCGCGCCAGCCACTCCGGCGTGGCGATCGAATCCTCCGCCGCGCGGTGGCAGACCTGCGAGAGCGGTTTCCCGAACCCGTCCGCGCCCACGACCAGCACCACGCGCTGCGCGTTTTGCGGGATCACCGGCTCATGCGCGGCGTGGAGCTTGAGCGGCAGCCCCTTCGCGCCGTCCGCTTCCACCAGCACATAGTCCGCCAGCCGCGCCAATTCCTCGAAGGAAATCGGCGGGGCAGTCAGCTTACCGTCCTCGGCAGGGGTACCGGCGCAGACCGCGCCGTGCCGCGCAAGCGTGCTGCACAGTTCCTCCGTGCCTCCGGTGACGAGTGGGTAACGCTCCGGTACGCGGATGTGCGTGGAGGTGCAGAGCACCACAGTGCCGGTTTTGCGAAGCTCTTCGGTGAGGGTATAGAGCAGCGTGGTCTTGCCGCCGCCGCCGATGAGCGCGGTCACGCCGCGACCGATGTGCAAAAGAGGTGAAATTTTCATATCGTCAGTTCATGGACACCGGCAAATTCGATGCCCGCCGCCGTCAGCGCCGCTTCCAGCGCCGCGCGGGTCTCGGCGGGACCGCTCCACGCGATGCCGCAGTCGGCGGACAGCGCCCGTGGGGCGGAAATCAGCTTTCCCACGAATCCTGCGTCATGGCACAGCCGCTCCGTCGCCATTGCCTCCGCGGTCGTGTGGAACGTGACCACGACCCGCGGCGTCTTTTCTCTCATGTGGATGCCCTCGTTATTCTTGCGGAAATATCAGGGTAATTATAGCAGACCCGCCCGCGCTTTACAAGGGGGAGAAAATCGGATATAATAATATTATTCCGAAAAGGGGGTGCCTGCCATGAAACAGAACCTGCGCGCGGTGGTGTCGGCACGGCTGTTCACCGACCGGAAATGCTTTGGCCCGGGAATTGCGGAGTTGCTGCGCCATGTGGACGAGCTTCACTCCCTGCGCGCGGCGGCGCAGGCGATGGAGATGGCGTACTCAAAGGCGTGGACGATCATGAAAAACGCCGAGGAGGGGCTGGGCGTCAAGTTGCTGGATTCCAGCACCGGCGGCAAGAACGGCGGCGGCGCGGCGCTGACCGAGGATGCGCGGCGCATTCTCGACGCCTACGAGCGTTACTGCGCACGCCTGCGCGCATACAGCGAGACGCTGATTGCCGAAGAATTTGCGTTCTATCTGCAATAAAAAAGTGCGGTTTGCTATGCAAACCGCACTTTTTCAAAAAACCTACTTCTTGATATCCTCATCCCGTGCCTCGTAGCGGGCGGGGTCCTTCGGCAGGCACAACTCCATGATGAGTCCTACCACGAACACGCCCGCGACCATGTTGCCCGCGAAGATGTCGCCGAAGATGGCGGGTAGATTGTCGAAGAAGCCGTCCACCTGCGTCACGCCCACGCCGAGACAGATGGACGTGGCGGCGATGAGCGTGTTACGGTTGTTGACGCCGGCTTCCAGCATCATGTGGATGCCTGCCATCATGATCGAGCCGAACATGATGACCGTGCAGCCACCCAGCACGCAGTCGGGCAGCGTGGTGAAGAACGCGCCGATGGGCGGGAACAGCCCGCCGAGGATCATCGCCAGCGCGCCGAACATGATGCAGAAGCGGTTGACGACGTGCGTCATGGAGATAAGACCCACGTTCTGACTGAAGGACGTGATGGGCGAGCAGCCGAATACGCCGCCGGAGATGGCGGAGACGAAGCCGTCCACGCACAGCGAGCCGGAGACCTCTTTTGCCGTGATGTCGCGGCCGAGACCGCCGGTGCAGGTGGCGGTGGTGTCGCCGATGGTCTCCACCGCGGAGACGATGAACACCAGACAGAACGAAAGGATCGCGCCGGGCTGGAAGACCGGCTTGAACGCGAAGAGCTGCGGAACGGCGACGATGCCCATTTCCTTAATGGTGTCGCCCATCACGCCGAAGTCCACCATGCCGAAGAAAATGGACACAACGTAACCCACCAGCATCCCCAGCAGTACATAGAGCTGCTTGGCGACGCCCTTCAAGGTGGTGTGGAAAATCAGCGCCGCCGCCAGCGTGATGGTTGCGACCAGCAGGTTCTGCCACGAGCCGAGCGGGTATGCGCCGGAGGAGCCGAAGGACGAGACGCCGACGTTCAGGATGCTCAGTCCGATGGCGATGACCACGCACGACGAAAGCAGCGGTGTGATGATCTTGCGCCAATACTGCGCCGTCAGACCGAGGATGCCCTCAAAGACGCCGCCGACGATGATGCCGCCCACCATGACGCCATAGTCCTGCGAGGCGGTGGACAGGCACGCCGCGAGGAACGTGAAGCTCAGACCCATGACTACCGGCAGCCCTGAACCGATCTTCCAGATCGGGTAGAGCTGGATCAGGGTGCCGATGCCGGCGATGATCATGCAGTTTTGCAGCAGACGCGCGGTTTCCACCGCGGTGAACGGCTGACCGTTGTACACCGCGACGGACGCAATGATGATTAGCGGCGCGATGTTCGCGACGAACATCGCCAGCACATGCTGCAAGCCGAAGGGGATTGCGCGGGAGATGGGGACACGTCCCTCCAATTGGTAGATGTTCTCAATGCGGGCTTCCTTTGCGTTCTTCATGGAACAGCCTCCTTTTGTTCAACATAACCATAAGCGGTGTACCTTCACTCGGAACGATTGGCACTATTATACATCACGAGCGAAAGAAAGCAAGACTTTTTGTCAGCTTTCAAAAAATATTTTCTGAACCCATAAAAAGGATTGGGATTTGCCCGGCAAATCCCAATCCTTTTCACTAATATCAAATCTTCATGCACACATCCCACGCGCCCCAGATGACGTCGCGCAGGTTGCCCCACTTCTCGCAGGTGCCGATGTGATGCACCTTTTTGTCCGTCGCCGCCACCGGCGCGGGTACGAAGCCAATGCCGTTGACCACGCTGTCGCACTCGATCCTGAACGCGTCGCCGCCCTTGGCTGGCTTGACCATGACGTACCCGTCCCCGATCTCGGTGATGGTGTGCTCGAGGTACACCGGTACCTTCTTGAACGCAAGCATTTCCCGCAGGAACGAGGCGTTGGCAAGGCAGGTGCCGGGGGTGACAATCAGGTCGTTGGCGTACTCGACGATGATCGGGTGCTTGCCTTGCAGCACCATCTCATACGCCGCCTCGCAGGAGGACTGACCGCCGCCGAAGAACACGATCCGGTCGCCCGCGTCAACCTCCTTGAGCAGAAGCTGCTTGAAGTTGATGGTCTTGTGGAAGCCGGGGACGGGGAGTGTCTTGGGCGTCGCGCCGGTGGAGACGATGACCTCGTCGAACTCGCGGCGGAGGGTCTGCGGCGCGTTGATCTCCATGTGGAAGCGCACCTCGATGTCGTACTTCTTCAGCTCACGCTCGTACCAGCGCAGCAGCTGCTTGTCCGCATCCTTGAAGCTCATGGCGGAGGCGTAGAGGTACATGCCGCCCAACTTGTCGGACTTCTCGAAGATAACCGGCGTGTGACCGCGCTTTTTGAGCACCAGCGCCGCTTCCATGCCGCCGATGCCGCCGCCGATGATGGCGACCTTCTTCGGGTGCCGGGTGGGGACGATCTTGTACTTGTTGTGCTGCATCGTGGGCGGGGTCAGCGCGCAGCGCGCGAGGTGCAGGGAATCGTCCAGCGTCTGCATGTTGGGCGTGCCCTTGGACTTGTTAAAGCTGAAGCAAGCGTTATGGCAGTTGATGCAGGGCTTGATGTCCTCGACACGACCCGTGATGATCTTGTTGATCCATTCAGGGTCAACGAGGTTCTGACGCGCGATGGCGACGGCGTCGAGCCTGCCCGCGGCGATCTCCGCGGCGGCGACCTCCGGCTCCATCTTGCCCGCGCAGGCGACGGGCTTGTCGGTGAACTGCTTGATGTGCTCCACGTCGGCGAGGTTGCAGTTGTGATCCATATAGACCGGCGGATGCGCCCAGTACCATGCGTCGTAGGTGCCGTTGTCGCAGTCGAAGAAGTCATAACCCATGTCGCCGAGGTACTTGATCGCCTTCTCGGACTCCGCCATGTCGCGGCCGAACTCCACGAACTCCTCGCCGGGGACGGCGCCCTGACCGAAGCCCTTGGTCTTGGACACGACCGAATAGCGCAGCGCTACGGGGAAGTCGCTGCCGCACTGTTTCTTGATCTCCTGTACGATCTCGACCGGGAAGCGGAAACGGTTTTCGAAGCTGCCGCCGTACTGGTCGGTGCGGTAGTTCATGTTGGCGATGGTGAACTGGTCGAGCAGGTAGCCCTCGTGCACCGCGTGAATCTCCACGCCGTCCACGCCGGCTTCGCGCAGGAGCTTCGCGGTCTTGCCGAAGGCGTCCACCATTTCCTGAATTTCCTCGATCGTCAGCGGGCGGGATTTGAGTTCTGGATACCAACGGTTCGGGGTTTCCGACGCCGACGCGCAGGCATAGTCCACGTCCACAACACCGCTGGCGATCTTGCCGAACGCTTTGTTTTTGAGCATGTCCACCATCATCTGATTGATCGCCATGGAGCGTCCGAAGCCGCCGGCGAGCTGGATAAACAGCTTCGCGCCAGTCTTGTGGAACTCAGGCAGCCATTCCGCCAGTTCCTGAAACATCTTCTTGTTCTGATAGAGCCAGTGGCGGCCGGGAATGCCCATCGTGTCGCGCACGCACTGCATGCCCGGCAATACGAGACCGACGTTGTTCTGGGCGCGGTTCAGGATGTGATAGGCAGCCTCCTTGTCAAAATGACATGGCTCCAGCCAGCCGAACAGGGAGGTGCCGCCCATGGAGGGCTGGACGATGCGGTTCTTGATCTCCACGTCCCCGATCTTCCAGGGGGTAAACAGTGCCTCGTACTTTTTGTCCATGCTGCTTGCTCCTTTCAGAATTATCGTTGATGCTCCGGTATGGATACGGCTGCCGCGGATGCGACAGCCGTATTAGGTTTACATAATTTTTTTACTTACAGGTGCGGACCTGCGGCGACGAGCGCCTTGCCGGCGTCGTTGCCGGTGTACTTGGTGAAGTTCTTGATGAAGCGACCAGCGAGGTCCTTCGCCTTCTCATCCCACTCGGAGGCGTTGGCATAGGTATCGCGCGGGTCGAGGATCGCGGGATCGACGCCGGGCAGCTCGGTGGGGACTTCGAAGTCGAAAATGGGGATCTTCTTGGTGGGCGCCTTGAGCACGTCACCATTGAGAATGGCGTCGATGATGCCGCGGGTATCCTTGATGGAGATGCGCTTGCCGGTGCCGTTCCAGCCGGTGTTGACAAGGTACGCCTTCGCGCCGACCTTCTCCATCTTCTTGACCAGCTCCTCGCCGTACTTGGTGGGGTGCAGCTCCAGGAACGCCTGACCGAAGCAGGCGGAGAAGGTGGGCTGCGGCTCGGTGATGCCGCGCTCGGTACCGGCGAGCTTGGCGGTGAAGCCGGAGAGGAAGTAGTACTTGGTCTGCTCAGGCGTCAGGATGCTGACCGGAGGCAGCACGCCGAAGGCGTCCGCGGACAGGAAGATGACGTTCTCGGCGTCAGGACCGGCGGACTTGCCGTTGACGTTCTTCGCGATCTTCTCAATGTGCTCGATGGGATAGCTGACGCGGGTGTTCTCGGTCACGCTCTTGTCGGCGAAGTCGATCTTGCCGTTCT
This sequence comes from Oscillospiraceae bacterium, assembly GCA_017527825.1. GTDB lineage: Bacteria > Bacillota > Clostridia > Oscillospirales > Oscillospiraceae > Hominicoprocola. The sequence goes on along the minus strand of JAFXPO010000044.1, from coordinate 111 downwards.
CGTCGAGGGTGACGTTCTCCAGCAGCGCGTTGCGCTTGATGGCGTTGAAGATGTCCGGCTCGGACTCCTTGTCCAGACCGATAACCTTCGCGTAGCAGCCACCCTCGAAGT
>JAFXPO010000043.1 GCA_017527825.1 Oscillospiraceae bacterium | reverse complement strand
CCAGGTCTGCTGGCGCAGCGAGAAATTTTGCCGCAGATCGAGGGCGAAAATCGCAGGAATACTTTGTGTATTTCAAGGTTTTCGCAACGAAGATATGCGGCAAAAGAGCCGCTGTGACGGCGGGCAGGGGTTTTTAGAGGTACCCTTATTTGTAATAATCCGTCTCGTCCGCGATCGCCATGGGCAGACCGTTGTGGTACACCGGCAGCGTGCGGAACTTGAACCGGCTGGCGCGGTGCTTCGCGTCGATCTGCTCGCGGACCGCCGGGTCCGCGACGCCGCGGCGGATGTACTCGTTCACCGCGTGATAGGTGAAGCCGAGGTTGTCCTCGTCGGTGAGGCCGGTCAGTCCGTCGGAGGGCGGCTTGATGAGGAACCGCTCCGGCAATCCCAGCTCCGCGCCGATGGCGATGACCTCCTCGGTGGTGTACATGCCGATGGGCGAGAACGCGCCCGCGCTGTCGCCATAGACGGTGCAGTAGCCCACCCAGTCCTCGGAGAGGTTGGACGTGTTGATCACGATGCCGCCCTCGACGCTCTGGGCGATGGCGTAGAGCGTGGACATGCGGATGCGGCTGGGCAGGTTGACCGTGGTCTGGCGTGTGGGCGGCAGCCCCAGCCGCTCCATCTCGTCCAGCACACCACGCACGGCGGCGTGGATGTTGACCGTGTAGTTGCGGATGCCCAGAAACTCCACCAGACCGTTGGAGTAGTCAATGTCCGGCTGCACGCCGTCGGGCATCAATACGCCCACGACGTTCTCCTTGCCGTAAGCCTCGCAGCACAGCGCCGCGATGACGCTGGAATCCTTGCCGCCGGAGATGCCGACGACCGCGGTTTTGCCATAGCATGCCTTCCTCTGCGCGCGCATCCAGTCGAGCAGGCCCGGCAGTTGTTCTCTGGCGTTGAAATCCATGTGTACCCTCCTCCATATTTCCGCTTGACAGCGACCGGAAATCCAATATAACAGGGAGCAAGAGGGGCAGCCTGGTTCCCTCTTGCCCGACTGTATTCTACCATATTCGGCAAGACTTGACAATCCCCTACCCCATCAGCGCGCACAGCTCCGCGTAAGAAAGCGGCTGGAGCGCGAGATCGATGCCGTAGCCCACCACGCGGCTCAGCTCGCGAATCTGCGCGTCGATGTCCCGCGGCGTGACCATGACGCCGTCGTGCCCCCGCAGCGCCGCGGGGTCGAGGTCCGCCGCGCCCGCTTCCTCCAGAATGTCCAGCGCCAGCGTGGCGACGTCCACCACCGTGGGGACGCCCACCGCGATGACCGGAATGCCCAGCGTCGCGCGGTTGAGCGCGCGGCGGCGGTTGCCGACCCCGGAGCCGGGCACGATGCCCGTGTCGGTGAGCTGCACCGTGGTACACACCCGGTCGAGCGACCGCGACGCGAGCGCGTCCACGGCGATGAGCGCGTCCGGCCGCACTGTGCGTACCGCGCCGCGGATGGTCTCCGCCGCCTCCATGCCCGTGCGCCCCAGCACCCCCGGCACGAGTACGCTCACCGCCGTGAGGGCGGCGAAGGCGTCGTCGCGCATCAGGTGCCGCGTCACCAGCACATGCTCCGCCACCTGCGGGCCGATGGCGTCGGGGGTCATGGCGTTGTTGCCCAGCCCCACCACCAGCGCCGTCTTTACCTCTGGCAGCAGCGCGCGCAGCTCCGCGCCCACCGCCGTCGCCGCGCGTTCCAGCGCGTCCTCGGCGTGCTGCCAGTAGGGGCGCAGGTCCAGCGTGACGTAGGCGCCCATGGGCTTGCCCAGCGACCGCGCCGCCGCCGGCGTGTCGACCTCCACCACGCTCACGCCGTAGCCGAAGGCGTCGCGCTCCCGCGCCGTCACGCCGGAGTGATCCGCCCATAATTCGTGCGCCTCCAGCGCCAGATCCGTGCGTCTTTGCCGCATTTTTTTCGACCTTCTTCCACAAAATCTTGTATCTCAGGGTTAGTATTGCCGCCATGTCTTGTTTGATTCAAAAAAAGCGAGCAAAAACCGAAAAAAATGCTTGCAATTTGGCGCGTTCTTTGCTAAAATACCTAACTGCACGATGGTAAATCATCGTAGAACGAATTCGGAGGAGGTGTTTGGTTTGCCGAATATCAAGTCTGCCAAGAAGCGTGTGCAGCTTTCCGACGTTCGCAACGCCCGTAACAAGGCGGAGCGCAGCGCTCTCAAGACCACGCTGAAGAAGTTTGACGCTGCTGTCGCGGAGGGCAATCGCACCGAGGCCGAGGGCGCTTACAAGGTCGCGGTCAAGTCCGTGGACAAGGCTGTGGCAAAGGGCATTCTGCATAAGAACAACGCCGCGCACAAGAAGAGCGCGCTGACGCTGAAGCTCAACGGTCTGAACTGATTGGCAAAACAAAAAACACCGCCGAAAGGCGGTGTTTTTTTGTTCCCGGGCGCGGGAACCGGCGGTTTATTGCGACCCCATTTTCTCTCTTTGGAGAGAGAAAACGGTGTCGCCCGCCAAAAGAGAGAACACCAGAGGGGGTTTCGATTCCCCCTCTGGACTCCCCTAAAACGACCGAAAGGGGGAGCCGCGGCTCCCCCTTTGGAAACCCCCTTGGGGCGTCAGGCTTCCTCGTTTTCGATATAGAATTCTTCCGCCTCACGCTGGGTCTTGATGAGAAGATTTTTTGCGGCTTCAACATTGCCGGCTTCCAGCAGTTCGATTGTGTCGGCTAAAATACCAAAGAGCTTGAAGTATAGTTTTCTATAAAGTCCTTCCATATTCGACCTCCTTATCTCGATATTGTGATTATAATCACAATATCGCTTTTTTGCAAGTCATTTTATACTGTTTCGGAGAAGAAAACGAGGCGGTGAGGGCTATCATTGATTATGAGCCTCTGTGGCAAACAATGAAGCGGAACAACGTCTCCCAATATCAGCTTTTGAAAAGCGGAATCGATAATAAAACCCTGGATGCACTGAAGAAGAACAAAAACATCACGCTCACTACTCTGGAAAAGATTTGCAAGATCGTTGGTTGTACGCCCAATGAGGCGGTGAAGTTCAAATAACCCCCGGAGGGATTCCATAAGGGAGGGCCGCGGCCCTCCCTTTGGTCGTTTTAGGGGAGTCCAGAGGGGGAATCGAAACCCCCTCTGGTGTTCTCTCTTTTGGCGGGTACCACCGTTTTCTCTCTCCAAAGAGAGAAAATGGGGGTACAATCCCCGTGCAATTCCTTGACAAAGCCGCCCCACCTATCATAAAATACCCTTACTTTGCATTTAGAAGAAAAAGGAGCGATTTCCATGGAACACAGCAAGAAAAACTTTGACGCCATCGTCAACCTCTGCAAGAACCGCGGCTTCATCTTCCCCGGCAGCGAGATTTACGGCGGCCTCGCCAACAGCTGGGACTACGGTCCGCTGGGCGTGGAGTTCAAGAACAACGTCAAAAAGGCGTGGCTCAAGAAATTCGTGCAGGAGTCCCCGTACAACGTCGGCCTCGATGCCGCCATCATCATGAACCCCCAGACCTGGGTCACCACCGGACACGTCGCCAGCTTCTCCGACCCCCTGCTGGACTGCAAGGCTTGCAAGGCGCGCCACCGCGCGGACAAGCTCATCGGTGAGGAGTTCCCCGACGTGAACACCGACGCCATGACCTTCGACGAGATGGACGCGTTCATCGCCGAGCACGAGAACGTCATCTGCCCCGTCTGCGGCAAGCACGACTTCACCCCCATCCGCAAGTTCAACCTCATGTTCAAGACCGCCATCGGTGTGACCGAGGATTCCAGCTCCACCGTGTATCTGCGGCCGGAGACTGCCCAGGGCATCTTCGTCAACTTCGCGAACATCGCCCGCACCACGCGGAAAAAGCTGCCCTTCGGCGTGTGCCAGGTGGGCAAGGCGTTCCGCAACGAGATCACGCCGGGCAACTTCACCTTCCGCACCCGCGAGTTCGAGCAGATGGAGTGTGAGTTCTTCTGCAAGCCCGGCACGGACCTTGAGTGGTTCGCGTACTGGAAGGACTTCTGCACCAACTGGCTCACGAGCCTCGGCATCGACAAGGAGCACCTGCGCCTGCGCGACCATGAGCCGGCGGAGCTTGCGTTCTACTCCCGTGCCACCACCGACATCGAGTACGCCTTCCCGTTCACCGACTGGGGCGAGCTGTGGGGCATCGCCGACCGCACGGATTACGACCTCGGCCGCCATCAGGAGGCGAGCGGCAAGGACCTCACCTACTTCGACCCGGAGACCAACGAGCACTATATCCCCTACGTCATCGAGCCGTCGCTGGGCTGCGACCGCGTGGCGCTCGCGTTCCTCTGCGACGCCTACGACGAGGAGGTCGTCGGTCAGGACAAGAAGGGCAACGACGATATCCGCACCGTGCTGCATCTGCACCCGGCGCTCGCGCCCTACAAGGCGGCGATCCTTCCCCTCTCCAAGAAGGAAGTGCTCACCGGCCCCGCTAAGGAGTTGTACGCCGAGCTTGCCAAGGACTTCATGATCGACTACGACGAGACCGGCTCCATCGGCAAGCGCTATCGCCGCGCCGACGAGATCGGCACACCCTACTGCATCACCTTCGACTTCGAAACCGTGGGCGATGAGAACACCCCCGCCGACCACTGCGTCACCATCCGCGAGCGCGACACCATGAAGCAGATCCGCCTGCCCATCGAAGAGGTCAAGGCGTACCTCGCCGAGCGCGTGAAGTTCTGAAAATAGAACAAAACTGATAGACCTAATATAAGTCAATAAAAGAAACGCAGCCGTTTGGCTGCGTTTCTTTACTTTTGTAAGCCTTTGGTTTCCCGCCAGAATTCCGCCCAGCGGTAGCGCCGGTAGGTCTCCGCCGCGTCGGGAGAGAGCGTATCGGTGATCGCGCCGTCCTCGATGAACAGCTCGCGCTCGTGGAGCAGCGGCGTTGCCGCGCGCATGTCGCGCTGGAGCTGCATGAACGCGGGACCCTCCCAGCCGCATCGGTCGAACAGCTCCGCCATCAGGTAGCAGGGGGAGATCGTCTCCCCCGCGCCGGTGAAGTCCGCGAGCTGCTTTGCCGCGCGGTTCGCCCAGATGAGGTAGGGCGTGGAGTAGTAGTTCGCGAAGCCGTCCTGTGTGTCGAGGTCGAGGTTCACGCCCAGCTCCTGATACACCGAGGCGTCGTTCCCCAGCCACGGCTTATGGTCGCCGAAGAACACCAGCACCACGGGCTGCTCCAGCGCGTCCAGCTCGCCGGTGAACCGCGCCAGCTCGATGACGGTCTCGGCGATGCCGCCGAGGTAGTTGTTGAGGATGTTGCAGCTCTCCTCCGACCAGCCGGTGGCGGCGGGGGTGAGATACGCGGCGCCGAGGGTCTTTTTGACCTCGTAGGGGCCGTGGTTCTGATACGTCACGGAGAACGAAAACAGCGGTGGGTCGTCGGTACCGCGCGCGGACAGCTCACGATAGAGGTAATCGAAGAGCACCTTGTCCGAGTGGTAGGGCGCGGACTGCGGGCTGACCAGCTCGCCGAAGCCGTTGTCGGTGAACACGCTCTCGTCGAAGCCGAGGTATTGGTTGACGTTGGTGCGGTTGTAGAACCAGCCGTAGCCGGGGTGGCGGTACACGGCGTCATAGCCCTGCGCCTTGAAGTAGCGCACGAAGCTGTCCACATCGCCGCGGAAGTCGCCGTGGTGGGAGTAGCCGGTGAGGAACCCCCACTCGCTGTCCACCGTGCCGCCGGCGAAGATATTGGTGAGCAGGTCGCCGTGGACGCCCTGCGCCTCCAGCGCGTGCAGCGGGGCGTAAAGCTCCCGCACGGCGGACACATCCGCCAGCATGGGGAAATCCGTTAAGTCGGCGAACGCCTCCCCCATCACGCCCACCACGGTGACGCGCTTTTCCGGGGAAATATCCGCGTCGTCGTAGGACGCGAGCACCGCCTCCCCCGCGCGGGCGCTGTAGCCCTCCGGCGGGGCGGGAAACGCCTTGGGTACGCTGCGGAGGAACGGATACCAGAACCCGCGGGAGACAAAGACCTCCACGTCCGACCATTCGTTGCGGATGGCGTCGTTGTTGACGGTTTTGCGGTAGGTGCCGTAGTCCAGATACACCTGCGTGTAGAGCAGCGCCGCCAGCGCCAGACACGCCAGCGTCCCGATCAGGCGCGTCCGGGCGCCGCGAATCCCGTTTTTCAGGGCAAGGACGCACACGAGGAACATCAGCCCCGCCCCGCCCACGGCGACGAGCACCACGCGGGAGAGGTCGAGGTGGTAATGCCCCAGAATGCCGCTCATGGTGCGGATGAGCCGGAAGTCGGCGGCGAGGAACGGGTCGCCCCGGAGCTGGATTTTGTAGTAGTTGACCAGCGCGCAGCCGATGGTTGGCACGGCGGAGATCAAATACGCCGCCCACGCCCGCCGCGTGAGGAAGTACCCCAGCGCCATGAGCAGCACCGGCGGCAGGATATTGAGCAGCACGATGGGCGGATGGCGGAAGTAGGACTCATACACCGCCGGATGGTACAGCGGCGCGTAGGAGCAGGCGGCGAGCCGCAGCGCCAGGAACCCGTTGGCGGCGGCGAAGCCGAGCAGGATCAGCGCCAGCAGCGCCTGATGCAGGGCGCGTTCGAGGGGCGTGCCCTCCCCGCGATAGAGATGTTGCAGCTTCATTTCTTTTTCAGCTTTCGGATGTCTTCGCCGAAAAACGGCAGGATGCGGTACTCCCCTTCCAGCCGCGACTGGATCGCGGCGCCGTAGCGGGTACCCAGCTCAGCGGGATTGAGATTCGAGGAAATGATGGTTTTCCGGTTTTCCATCAGCCGCGTGTTGATGATGCGGTACAGCGCGCTTTGCACGAAGCTGCCCGACATCTCCGTGCCGAGGTCGTCGAGGATGAGCAGGTCGCATTTCAGGTAGCGCGTCACATCGTCCTCCGCGTCTTCGTCGTCGCCGCGGCTGAATTTCTGTGCCTCCATGCGCTCGAAGATGTGGGCGGCGGTGTCGTAGACCACCGAGTATCCGCGCTCGCTGACGACGCGGGCGATGCTGGCGGAGAGAAAGGTCTTGCCCAGCCCCGGCGCGCCGGAGAGCAGCAGGTTTCCGCTTTTGGGAGAGAATTCGTTGGCGTAGTCCCGACAGGCGTCGTAATTCTTCTCCATGCGCAGATAGGGCGAGGTGTTTTTCCCCGGAAAGGGCTGGTGGGAGTAATACTCGAACCGGAAGGTATCAAAGCTCTGATGCCCCAGATCGAGCATCCGGGACAGCTCCTTGTTCTGCTCGCGGGTGTAGTGCGCCTTCAGGCAGCGGCACATCCTGCCCTCCTCCGTCCAGCCGGTGTCGTTGCACAGCTTGCAGGCGGGCTGCTCGATGAGATAGTCCGCCGGATAGCCCATGGCGACCAGCAGCTCGCCCCGCTCCCGCTGCAAATTGAGGTTTTCCGCCCGAAGCGCCGCGATCGCGCTGCGGGGATCGGTCCCCCGGCGCAAGCCGTTGGTCACGATCTTCGCCATGGTCTGACGCAGCGTGCGGTCGATCTCCTCCAAACGCGGCGCGGCGGCGAAGCATAGCCGCTGCCGCGCGCGGAATTCCTCGGCGCGGCGCTGCTTTTCCTCATCGTACCGCGCCGTGGCGCGGCGCAGAATTTTTTCATCGTATGCCATATTGCCGACCTCTTTCAGTCATAATCGTTCATCCACGCGTCGCGGTCGATGTTCTTCGCGCGCGGCTTGTTCTCCGAGCTGACCTCGTCGGGCGTGTGCAGACCCTTTTCGTGCCAGCGCTTCAAAATGCCGTTGCAGTACGCCCACTTGAATTCGCCGCACTTGAGCACCGTCTTGTCGTAGGCGATGGCGACGGTCTCCGGCGGGAAGCCCATCTCCGCCCACGCGCCGAGGTACTTCTCCTCGCTGGGGACGGCGGCGCGGTCGCGGATGCCGAGGACGGAGAGGTACGCGGGGTAGCTGTCCTGCTTGCGGCGCTGGGCTTGCAGGTACGCGTCCGCCGCGGCGGAGGAAAACAGCTCCAGCCGCGCCCAGCGGTAGCCCTCCTTCTCGATTTCGCGCATGGTGGGCAGCCGCCCCTCGCCGAACTGCTCCGCGCGGCGCTCGACGCAGTAATTGACCAGCAGCAGCAGCACGTCCGCCGGCAGCCCCAGATAATCGTACAGCCCCAGCAGCTTGCGTACCGACGGGTCGCTCAGCCGCCCCAGCTTGCGCTCCACCTCCCGCAGCACGGCGGCGAAGGAGGCGTCGCTCTCCAGCTTGCGCATTACGTCCTCACGGGAATAGTCCACGGTTTCCGGGGCTTTTTCGGCGCCGCGCGGGTCTTTTTCGGCGCTGCGCGGCGATTGCGGCGCGGCGGTTTCCCCCGCGCCGACGAGCCCCATCGTCCGCAGCGCGCGCTCTGCGGCGGCGAACTCGGCTTCGCTCCATTGCAGCTCCTCGCGCAGCTTCCCCGGCTCCGCCGCGCCGCGGCGGGCAATGCACAGATACAGCAGCGCCGCGTCGCCGTTGCGGCTCTCGATGAGACGGCGCACCGCGCCCGCGCCGAGGGTGACCGGCTCCTCCCGCTTGAGGTGCAGGGTGTATTCACTCACGGCGTCCGCCTCCTTTCGTTCATAACCTACATATTTTACAATAAAACAACAATTTCGTAAACAAGAAATTTTCCCTTTTCACGACAGATGTTTCGTGGTATAGTATCAGGTGAATCATTAGGTGGAATAGCGCCTTTTTGGAATGCGATGGAAAGGAATGGGATAGGATCATGGAAAATCGAGTCACCGTCAGCATTTGCGGCGAGGATTATACGCTCGTTGCCGAGGAAGCGCCCTCTTACATGGAGAAGATCGGCGGCTATGTGGACGGCAAGCTCAGCGAGCTGCTTGCCAGCGCGAAGGTCGGGCGCAGCGACGCGGCGGTGTTGACCGCCATCAACATCGCCGACGAGCTGTTCAAGGAGCGGGAGTCCACGGACAAGCTCCGCGCCCAGCTCAAGGAATACAGCGACGAGGCGACCCGCGCCCGCAACGAAGCCAGCGAGCTCAAGCGCGAGCTGTTCAAGCTGCAAAACGCCAAGAGGTAACCCATGACCGAACTGCTTGCCCCCGCCGGCTCCCGCGAAGCGCTGATCGCCGCCGTGCAGAACGGCGCGGACGCCGTCTACTTAGGCGTTGACGAGTTCAACGCCCGCCGCGGCGCGCGAAATTTTACGCTCGACGAGCTGCGCGGCGTGGTCTCCTACTGTCACCTGCGCGGCGTGCGGGTCTACCTTACCTTAAATACATTGATCAACGATCGCGAGCTGCACGCGCTGTCCTCCGTCGCCCACGGCGCGAGCGAGGCGGGCGTGGACGCGATCCTGGTGCAGGACTGGGGCGTGGTGGACACGCTGCGCCGCGTCGTTCCCGACGTGCCGCTTCACGCCAGCACGCAGATGACCGTCCACACCCTCTCCGGTATCGAGGAGGCGGCGCGGCTCGGCATCACCCGCGTGGTGCTCTCCCGCGAACTGAATCGCGACGAGATCGCGTCGCTGTGCCTGCAAAGCCCCATCGAGCTGGAGGTATTCGTGCACGGCGCGCTGTGCGTGTGCGTCTCCGGTCAGTGCGCCATGAGCGCCGTCATCGGGCAGCGCAGCGGCAACCGCGGGCTGTGCGCCCAGCCCTGCCGCCTGCCCTACAACGGCGGGCACCCGCTGAGCCTGCGGGACAACAATCTCGCGGACTATGTGCCGGAATTGCAGGACATGGGCGTCGCCTGCCTCAAGCTGGAGGGGCGCATGAAGCGGCCGGAGTACGTCGCGGCGGTGACGGGCATCTACGCCCGATTGCTCCGCGAGCACCGCAAGCCCACGGACGAGGAACGCGCTCAGCTTGCCGCCGCCTTCTCCCGCGACGGCTTCACCGACGGTTACTATACCGGGAAACACGACCGCGCCATGTTCGGCGTTCGCTCCGCCGCGGAGCGCTGGCCGGAGGACTGGTTTGCGCGGCTTCGCGCGGAGTATGAGCAGGAGCGGATGCGTACCGTTCCCGTGCGCTTCTCCGCGTCGCTTCGCGCGGGCGAACCCATCACGCTCCGCGCGTCGGACGGCGACGGACACACGGTCTCCGTCACCGGACCCAGGAGCGAGGCGGCGCGTACCCGTGCCCTGACGGCGGAGGAGATCGACGCGCGGCTGCGCAAAACCGGCGGCACGGCGTTCACCGTGTCGGACTGCGCGGTGGAGCTGGACGGCGGACTCGCTGTCTCCGCCGCCGCGCTCAACGCCCTGCGCCGCGACGCGCTCTCCGCCATGGAGGCGGCGCGTACCGCGCTGCCGGCTCGCCGCAGCCTCCCCTACGTTGCGCCGGAACCCGTCCCCAACACCATCGCGCTGCCTCGGTTCACCGTGTCGCTGCACCGTGCCGGACAGCTGACTGACGCGCTGGTGGACTGCGCCCCGGCGATGATCGCCCTGCCCATCGAGGAGCTGGCAAAGGTCGATCTCACGCGCTACCCCTCGATGCGCTTCTGCGCCATCCTCCCCCGCGTGTACCGTACCGGCGACGAGCCGGAGCTGCGCGCACTACTGACCGCGCTGCGTAAGCGCGGCTTGTCCGCCGTCGGCGTCGGCAATCTGGGGCATCTGGCGCTTGTGCGCGACTACGAATTGGAAAAACGTGGTGAATTATCACTAAATGTATTCAATTCTGCCGCCCTGCGCTTCCTGAAAGAGCAGGGACTGGACAGCGCGGCGGTGTCCTTCGAACTGCGGCGGGAGCAGATTCGCGACCTGCAAAAATGCCTTCCCTGCGAGGCGGTGATCTACGGCAGACTGCCGCTGATGATCATTGACAACCGGATCGACGCGGGCGCGTCGCGGACGCTGACCGACCGGCGGAACGAGAGCTTTCCGGTGCTGGAGGTCTACGGCGGACGCTGCGAGATCGAGAACGCCAAGACCCTCTACCTCGGCAAACGCAGCGACTGGCAGGACGTGGGGCTGAGCTATGTCCGGCTGCGCTTCACGACGGAGTCGCCGGAGCAGTGCGCCGCCGTCCTCCGCGCCCATGTGGACGGGGTGGACTGTCCCCCGGAGGATTTGACCCGCGGGCTGTTCTACCGCGGTGTGGAATAAAACCATCGGAAAAGGTAATCATCATGGAAGATACAACAAAACATATTGTACTCGCCTCCGGCTCGCCGCGGCGGCAGGAGCTGCTGCGGCGTATCGGCGTGACGGCGTTCGACGTGGTCAAGCCGGAGGCGGACGAGTCCTGCCCCGCGGGGCTGACGGCGCAGGAGACAGTGGCGCACATCGCCCGCGCGAAGGCGGAGGCGGCGAAGGCGCTCACCGCGCCGGAGGATATCGTCATCACGGCGGACACGATGGTGTTTCTGGACGACGAGCGTCTGGGCAAGCCGCGCGACGAGGCGGACGCCCTGCGGATGCTCACCGCGCTTGCGGACCGCCATCACACGGTCTGCACCGGCGTGACGGTGCGTCAGGGTGACAAGGCGATCGCCTTTACGACAACGACAGACGTGTACTTTCGCGCCGCGACGGAAGCGGAACTGCGCGCCTACATCGCCACCGGCGAGCCGATGGACAAGGCGGGCGCCTACGGCATTCAGGGCGTTGGCTCGCTGCTGGTGGAGCGCATCGACGGCGACTTTTTCAACGTCATGGGTCTGCCGGTGATGCCGCTGGCGCGTTCGCTGCGGGAATTCGGCGTACATCTTTTATAAGGTTGGCTTAGCGATGAAACATTTTTTCTCCAAATATGGCGTTTTGCTGCTGGTGGTGACGGTGCTGCTGGCGGTGCTGCTCAGCGCGCTGTCCTATTTCTCGGCGACGTCGTCGATCCTGCGCAACGCCATGGGCGTGGTGAGCACGCCGTTTCGCGCGGCGGCGTCGGGCGTGACCGGCTGGTTTGAGGACAAGCGGCGCTATTACGCGGATTACAGCGCGTTGGTCGAGGAGAATCAGGCGCTGCGCGAGGAGTTGGCGGCGCTGCGCTCGGACGAGCAGCAGGCGCAGCACGACCGCGAGGAGAACAAGCTTTTGCGGGAGCTGCTGGATCTGCGGGAGCAGCGGCGGGACTTCGTCTTTGAGTCCGCCAAGGTGCTGGAGCACTCCGCGAGCAACTGGACGCGCACGCTGACGCTCAACCGCGGCACGAGCCACGGCGTGGCGGTGAACAACGTGGTGGTCAGCAGCGAGGGCTACATGATCGGCATTGTGACCGAGGTGGGACTGAACTGGTGCGCCGTGCAGGAGCTGGTGGACACCGACACGGAGATCGGCGCGCTGGTGTTCCGCACGGGCGACGTGGTGATCGCCGAGGGCGACTTCGCGCTCATGCAGAAAAATCGCCTCAAGGTGACCTACCTCCCGCCGGAGACGGCGCTGCTGGTGGGCGACTATATCCTCACCTCCGGTCTTGGCGGGTACTATCCCTCCAACATCACGCTGGGCACGGTGGAGCGGGTGGAGACCGACGACAACGGCCTGGCGCAGTACGCGGTGCTTGCGCCGCTGGTGGACTTCGACGCGCTGACGGAGGTGTTCATCATCAAGGATTACGAGATCGTGGAATAAACCGATATGCTGACAAGACGCGACATTATCATCAAGTGGACGACCATCTGCGCGGCGGCGCTGCTGTTGCAGCTGATGTTTTCGCTGCTGCTCGGCGGCGTGGCGATCCTCGGCGTCCATCTGTTTCTGCCGCCGCTGATCGTGGGCATCATCGCCTCGCTGGAGGACACCCACGCGGGGGCGCTGTTCGCGCTGGGCTGCGGCGTGCTGTGCGATCTGGTGCTGCCGGGGCTGTTCCCCTGCCTGTACACCGTGGCGTTTGCGCTCTCTGCGCTGGCGTGCTCGTACCTCGCGAAAAACGTGGTGCAGCCGGGACCGCTGTGCTCGCTGATCGTATCGGCGCTGACCTTCGGCTTTGTGGATGTGCTGGTGATGCTCTCGCTGGCGCTGACCGACCACGCGCCGTTTGTGGGGATGCTGTCCGTGGCGCTGCGGGAGATGGCGCTCAGCTGCCTGCTGGTACCCGCCTGCCATCCGGTGCTGACGTACCTGCACAAGAAGTTTACACTCTAGGAGGCTCAGATGGAAGAATCCCGAAATCTTCGCGTGCGCCTGCTGGTGCTCTCGGCGCTGTTTGTGGCGTGCCTGGCTGCCTACTGCGCGACCATGTTCGACACGCAGATCGTCCACGGCGCGGAGTACCGCGCCATGTCGGTGCGTACCAACACCACGCCGGAACCGGTGGAGGCGTCGCGCGGCATCCTCACCGACCGCAACGGCAAGGTGCTGGTGAGCAACCGGGCGGTGTACACGCTGACCTACGACCCCTCCACCGTGGACGACCTCAACGGTGAGCTGCTGCGGCTCATGGCGCTGCTGCGCGAGCAGGGCGTCGAATGGTACGACGAGCTTCCGCTGACCGTGGAGCCGCCCTATGACTACGACTACAGCGTCACGCGCTCCGGTATGCTGGTGAAATACGGGATCAGCAAAAAATGGGTGGCGGACGGCACCACCTCGGACGACCTGCGCGCGCTCATGGAGCCGGGCGTGATCTACGAGCGGCTGTGCGATGAGTTCGACGTCCCCGACGGTATCCCGGAGTCGGAGCGCCGCGCGCTGGTGGGTTTCCGCTATTCCCTCGCCACCGCGAAGCTGGACGGCAGCGGCGCGTTCCTCTTCGCCTCCGGCGTGGACGTTCCGCTCATCGCCCGCATCAAGGACAGCGGCTGCGCCGGAGTGCGCTTCGGCACCTCCTCCGTGCGCGAGTACCAGACCGACGCGGCGGCGCACATCCTCGGCCGCGTCGGCAAGATTCAGAACTGGGACGAATATAAGGATAAGGGCTATGCGTGGAACGACCTTGTGGGGCTTGACGGCGTGGAGCGCGCCTTTGAGGACTATCTGCGCGGCACCGACGGCAAGCGCCTCGTCACCACCAACGCCGACGGCAAGGTCATCGACGAGGTCTACTCCGTGGAGCCGGAGCCGGGGAGCAACGTGTCCCTGACGCTGGACATCGATTTTCAGGAGCAGGTGGAGGCGATCCTTGCCGACTCCGTGGGCGCGATGACCGCCGCCGACGGCATTGAGCGCGGCGCGGCGGCGGCGGTGATGCAGATCGGCACCGGCGACACGCTCGCGCTGGCGTCCTACCCCACCTACTCCCTCAAGACCTTCAATCAGGATTTCGCGGAATTGAACGTCGACCCGCGCCGCCCCATGCTCAACCGCGCGACACAGTGGGCGTTCGCTCCCGGCTCCACCTTCAAGCCCGCGGTGGCGGTGGCGGCGCTGGAATCCGGCGTCATCACGCCGAGCACCAAGATTCGCGACCTCGGCGCGTACCGCTACTACGACATGACCTTCAACTGCTGGATTTACTCATCCCGCGGCGGCACGCACGGGCTGATCAACGTCACCGACGCGATCACCGTCTCGTGTAACTATTTCTTCTACGAGGTGGGCAGGCTCACCGGTATTTCCACGCTCGACCGCTATGCCGCGGCGTTTGGTCTCGGCGAACCCACGGGCATCGAGATACCGGAGAACACCGGCACCATGACCTCCCCCGACTACGTCAATTCCCTGCCCAACCAGAGCTGGACGAACGGCTTTACGCTTCAGGCGGCGATCGGGCAGGCGTTCAATACCTTCACCCCGCTCCAGCTCGCGAACTATATCGCGACCCTCGCCGGCGGCGGCACGCGCTACAAGGCGCACCTTTTAAAGTATGTGAGCGAGTATGACAGCGCCGTGCCGACCTATGTCTACGACGAGCCGCCGGCGGATTCCATCGCCATCAGCCCCGAAAACCTCAAGGCGGTGCTCGCGGGTATGCGCAAGCTGGTCACGGACGGCAGCGTGCGCACGGCGTTTCGCGACTGCGTCGTGGACGCCGCCGCCAAGACCGGTACCGCGCAGACCGGCGGCAAGGGCACCATCAGCAACGGCGTCTTCGTCGCCTTCGCGCCCTACGACGACCCGCAGATCGCGCTGGCGATGATCATTGAAAAGGGCGATAACGGCGGCGCGCTGGCAGAGACCGCCGTGAAGATTCTCAACGCCTACTTTACCGCCGCCGCCCCGGATATTCTCGGCGAAAACATTCTCTTGAAATAGGAGGAAGCCCCATGTATTTCGATTCCCGCAGCGAACGCTGCAAGTCGCCCTACGGCGCCGTCCCCTGCGGCACGAAGGTCTCGCTGAACCTCTACACCGAAGACTATGAACAGGTCACGGCGGCGACGGTCGTCGCGCACGGCGAATTTGCCGACAGCTGGGTGGAGATTCCCATGACGCTGGATCACGACCACGAGCGCGAGGTCTTCCGCGCCGTCTACCCCGCCCCGGCGGATGTGGAGCTGGTGTGGTACCACTTCAAGCTCGACTGGGCGGACGGCGGACAGTGCCGCTTCGGCAAGAACGGCTTCTGCCAGATCGACAGCGTGCACGCCTGGCAGCTCACCGTCTACGACGGCGCGAGCGAGACGCCGGAGTGGTTCGGCCGCGGCATTTCGTACCAGATTTTCCCCGACCGCTTCCGGCGCGGCGTGCGCCGCGGCGTGGCGGGCATGGTCGGCAATCGCACGCTTCACGACTACTGGGGCGAGATGATGGAGTACCTGCCCAACGACCAGGGCGAGATCACCTGCTCCGATTTCTTCGGCGGCGACCTCGCGGGCATCACGGAGAAGCTGGACTACATCAAGTCCCTCGGCGTGACCACCATCTACTTAAACCCGATCTTCGAGGCGGCGTCGAACCACCGCTACGACACCGCGGACTACCGCAATATTGACCCCCTGCTCGGCACCGAGGACGATTTCCGCACCCTCTGCGCGCGGGCGAAGGAGCTGGGCATGCGCGTGATTCTCGACGGCGTGTTCAACCACACCGGCTCCAACAGCGTGTACTTCAACGCCAATGGCTTCTTCCCCAGTCTCGGCGCGGCGCAGAGTGAAAACTCCCCCTACGCGAGCTGGTACCACTTCTCGAAGTTCCCCGACGAGTACGACGCGTGGTGGGGCTTCAAGACCCTTCCCGCCGTGGAGGAGAGCGACCCGGACTACCTCGACTTCATCATCGAAAACGAGGACAGCGTGGTGCGCCACTGGCTCCGGGCGGGCGCGTCCGGCTGGCGTCTGGACGTTGCGGACGAGCTGCCCGGCGCGTTCATCGAGCGCATCCGCCGCTCCATGCTCCGCGAAAAGCCCGACGCCTACCTCATCGGCGAGGTCTGGGAGGACGGCTCCAACAAGGTCGCCTATTCCGTCCGCCGCAAGTACCTGCTCGGTCACCAGACCCACGGTCTGATGAACTACCCGTTCCGCGACGCCATCCTCGGCTACCTGCTGCAAAAGGACGCGTCTGTCTTCAAAAACGCTATGGAGACCATTCGCGAGAATTACCCCAGATCGGCGTTCTACGGCGCGATGAACTTCCTCTCCACGCACGACACCCCGCGGCTGCTCACCGTGCTGGGCTACACCGGCGCGTGGCCGCAGAGCCGCGAGGAACGCGCCCGCATGGTGCTTAACGCCAACGAAATCTACAACGGCATGCGCCGTCTGCGTCTTGCCGCGCTGGTGATGTACGCCTTCCCCGGCTCCCCCACCGTTTACTATGGCGACGAGGCGGGCATGCAGGGCTTCGAAGACCCCTTCAACCGCGGGACGTATCCGTGGAGCCGCGAGAACAAGTGGCTGATCCAGTACTTCCAGCGCCTCGGCGAGCTGCGCAACTCCCGCGAGTCGCTGCAAAGCGGCAGCATCGAGTATCTCCGCGCCGAGGGCGCGGTGCTGGCGATCCGCCGCCGCGCGGGCAGCGAAGTGAGCATCGCCGCCAGCAACGCCGGCACGGAGCAGGTGGCGCTGGGTCTCCCCTGGGAGACGGACGAGGCGATCGACGCCCTCACCGGTCGCCGCTTCCGCGCGGTGAACGGTGTGCTGCAAGTGGCGCTCGGCGCGTTTGAGGGCGTGCTGCTGATCGAAGGGTAAGCGGAAAACCTCGAATTGTTTCACGTGAAACATCGCGCGTAAACGCGCGATGTTTCTTTTTACCCTTCACAGTTTTTTGACTTTTTCCAATTGACGGTTGAAATCATCCAACTTTGTGATATACTATGGTATCCATAAAATACAGAATCGGTTAGAATGCCCAAGAATGGGGCTTTCCGTGGGAAGCGGGGATCAATTTGGCAAAAACCGTTGCAATCGTGAATCAAAAGGGCGGCGTCGGCAAAACCACCACCTGCGTCAATCTGGTGGCGGCGCTGCATGAGGCGGGCAAGCGCGTGCTGCTGTGCGACTTCGACCCGCAGGCAAATTCCACCTCCGGCATGGGCGTGGACAAGGGCGCGTCGCAGGGCGTCTATGAGGTGCTCATCGACGGCGTTGACGCGAAGGGCGCCGTGGCGCGCACGCGCTACGGCGACGTGCTGCCGTCCAGCAAGGCGCTGGCGGGCGCGGGCATCGAGATGATCGGACGCGAGGGGCGGGAGTTCCTGCTCAAACACGCGCTTGCGACCCTCTCCCCCGACTACGATTTTATCTTCATCGACTGCCCGCCGTCGCTGGAGCTGCTGACGCTCAACGCCCTGTGCGCGGCGGACACGCTGCTGGTGCCGGTGCAGGCGGAGTACTTCGCGCTGGAGGGTCTCAGCGACCTTCTGAACACCGTGCGCATCGTCAAGCGCTCACTCAACCCGCGCATCGAGCTGGAGGGCGTGCTGCTCACGATGTACGACGCGCGCACCAACCTCGCCATGCAGGTATCGGAGGAGGTCAAGCGCTACTTCCCCGGCAAGGTCTACGCCACCGTGATCCCCCGCAACGTGCGGCTTTCCGAGGCGCCCAGCCACGGCAAGCCCATCAATGCCTACGACAGGCTCTCCCGCGGCGCGGAGGCTTACGACGCGTTCGCGCGGGAGTTTTTGAAGAAGAACCCTTGATACATAAGGAGAAACAACATGGCAAACACACCACATGGACTCGGCAAGGGGCTGGGCGCGCTGCTGGGCGACGCCGCGCTTCGTACCGACACCAGTGAAAACCTGCAAAGCCTCCCCATCTCTCAGGTGGAGTGCAACGCAGAACAGCCGCGCAAGCGGTTCGACGACACGGCGCTGGACGAACTGGCGGAATCCATCCGCGAGCATGGCATCCTGCAACCGCTGACGGTGCGCCGCCTCGCCACGGGCTACTACCAGATCATCGCGGGCGAGCGCCGCTGGCGCGCCGCGCGTCTGGCGGGGCTCACCGAGGTTCCCGCCATCGTCATCGAGGCGGACGACCGCAAGACCACGGTTCTGGCGCTGATCGAAAACCTCCAGCGCGAGGATTTGGACCCGCTGGAGGAAGCCGAGGGCTACAAAAAGCTGATGGACAGCTACCACATGACGCAGGAGGACGTCGCGAGCCGCGTGGGCAAGTCCCGCTCGGCGGTGGCGAACGCGCTGCGCCTGCTGGCGCTCTGCCCGGAGGTACGCGAGCTGGTGGAAGCCGGGAAGCTCTCCGGCGGACATGCCCGCGCGTTGCTGCCGCTCAGCGCGACGCTGCAAAAGAAGGCGGCGCAGGAGGTCATCTCCGGCGGATTGAGCGTGCGCCAGACCGAAGCGCTGGTGAAGAAGCTCAACGCCAAGCCCAAGACCAAAAAGGAAGCCGACGCCGAAGCGGTGAACTACGCCAAGCTGGCGGCAAGTGAGCTGACGGATAAGCTGGGGCGCGGCTGCCGCATTGTGGCGGGGCGCAAGAAGGGCAGGATCGAGCTGGACTACTACGGCATGGACGACCTGAACGACCTGCTGGAAGCCCTTGCGCTGATCAAGAAGAGGAACAGCAAATGACCGATTTTATCCACGAGCATCCGAAAGACGAACCCGCTTCCACGCCCGCCCGTGAAGAGGCGCCGCTGGACGAAAAGACGGGACAAAAGCGGGTTTATGGCTATATTTTCATCCTGTTCATTGTGGCGTTTTCCCTGCTGCTGTGGTCGTACATGATGAACCAGCGCAGCAACGACATGGTGCTCTCAGAACTGCGCGGCAACGCCAGCGCCATCCAGACTACCATGGAGCGCAACGTGGAGTTGGAGCAGCAGGTGGACGAGCTGCAAGCGGAACTGGACGCGCTGGCGCAGGAAAAGGCGGCGCTGGAACAGACCGCCGCGGAGAAGCAGGAAGCCTTCGACAAGCTGAACGGGGACGTCAAGGACCTGTTGATCGATCAGACGGTCAGTTACGCCCTGCTCCTGATGGCGGACGGCGACCACCAGAGCGCCGCCGACCTGCTCGCGACGCAGTACAGCACGGCGGACATCAACGCCCGCCTCGACGCGGCGGACGCCGAAAACGCTCCCCTCTCCCTGCGTGAGCGCTATGACGCGATGGTGGAGCAGCTGGCGCAGGAAGGCTACCTGACCGTTGCCCAGGACGGTCAGCTGAAAAACTGGCACATCGACACATCCGATGAACGATAAGCCGCATCCCCAAGTTAATTTATAACGTGTTTCACGTGAAACAAAGGAGATAACACCCATGCTTGACATCAAATTCATCCGCGAGAATCCCGACGCGGTTCGGGAGAACATCAAGAAGAAGTTCCAGGACGCGAAGCTGCCGCTGGTGGACGAGGTCATCGACCTTGACGCGAAGCTGCGCGCCGCGATCACAAGCGCCAGCGACCTGCGCGCGAAGCGCAACCAGCTCTCCAAGGCGAACGGTCCCCTGTTCGGCAAGCTCAAAAAGGCGGAGGGCGCGGAAAAGGACGAGATTCAAAAGCAGATCGACGCCAACATGGCGGAGGTCAAGGCAAACGACGAGCGCCTGAGCCGGCTGGAGGCGCAGGAGGCGGAGTACGAGGCGAAGCTGCATCACGACATGCTGCTGATCCCGAACATCATCGACCCCAGCGTCCCCATCGGCGAGGACGACAGCAAGAACGTCGAGGTTCAGCGCTTCGGCGAACCGAAGGTGCCCGATTTTGAGGTTCCCTACCACACTGACATCATGGCGAAGTTCGCCGGCATTGATATCGACTCCGCGCTGCGCGTCTCCGGCAACGGCTTCTACTACCTGCTCGGCGACATCGCGCGGCTCCACGAGGCGGTCATCGCCTATGCCCGCGACTTTATGATCGGCAAGGGCTTCACCTACTGCATCCCGCCGTTTATGATCCACGGCAACGTGGTCGAGGGCGTGATGAGCCAGAACGACATGGACTCCATGATGTACAAGATCGAGGGCGAGGACCTCTACCTCATCGGCACGAGCGAGCATTCCATGATCGGCAAGTTCATCGACCAGATTCTGCCGGAGGGCAGCCTGCCCCAGACGCTGACCTCCTACTCCCCCTGTTTCCGCAAGGAAAAGGGCGCCCACGGCATCGAGGAGCGCGGTGTGTACCGCATCCACCAGTTTGAAAAGCAGGAGATGATCGTCGTCTGCCGTCCTGAGGATTCGATGAAGTGGTACGAGCAGATGTGGCAGTACTCGGTCGAGCTGTTCCGCAGCATGGACATTCCCGTGCGCCAGCTGGAGTGCTGCTCCGGCGACCTCGCGGATTTGAAGGTCAAGAGCTGCGACATTGAGGCGTGGAGCCCCCGCCAGAAGAAATACTTCGAGGTCTGCTCCTGCTCCAACCTCGGCGACGCGCAGGCGCGCCGGCTGAAGATCCGCGTCAAGGGCGAGGACGGCAAGCTGTACCTCCCCCACACGCTCAACAACACGGTGGTCGCGCCGCCGCGCATGCTCATCGCGTTCCTGGAGAACAATCTGCAAGCAGACGGCAGCGTGAAGATTCCCACCGTGCTGCGCCCCTACATGGGCGGTACGGAGAAGCTCGTCCCCAAGGCGTGAGATGAGCGAAAGACGGAGATTGCCGGAGCTGCAACGACTCAACGTACTGTTCTGCCTGCTGGTGGTGTTCATCCATACGGCGTCCCACGCGGTCAGCGCGCTGGACAAGCTCAGCTGGCAGTACGCGGTCGTGCTTGTCTGTCAGCGTCTGGCATTCGTGTCGGTGCCCGGATTTTTCCTGCTCTCCGGCGTGAAGCTGACCCTGCCGGAGACGCGTCCCGCGCACTTCCCCCGCTGGTGGGCGAAACGCGCGAAAACGCTGCTCTTGCCATATGGGATCGCGGCGGCGGTGTACTATGCGTATTTTGTCCGGCACGGCACCGCGTTCTCGGTGGGAGACTTCCTGCGCAAATTGGCGCTGGGGAGGCTTGCCGCGCCGTTCTATTTCCTCGTGACGCTGGTGCAGTTCATCCTGCTCGCGCCGCTGTTCCGCCGACTGGCGGAGCGGTATGACCCGGCGGCGCTGCTGCCGTTTGCGTTGGGGATCATGTGGCTGAGCGGGATATACGCGAACAACGTGGTACAGCTTTTCGCGCCGGAGGCGGTGTTCCGCTGCGGCGACCGCATTTTCCCGACGTATCTGTTCTACTATCTGGCGGGCTGCTGTATCGGCGCGCGGTACGACGCCTTCCCCGCGTTCCTGGCGCGGAATCGCCGCTTGCTGTGGGCGCTGCTCTGCTGCTTCGCGGCGGCGGACGCGATTTTGAGTGTGCTGCTCTTTTCCGGTCGCCGGAGCGTGCCGTTTTTGGAGTACATTCACACCATGTACATCATCAGCGCCATCGCGGTGTGCTTTGACGCGGCGCTGCGGCTGCGCCGCCCCCTGCCCCGCGCGGCGTTGGCGGTGGATCGCGCCAGCTACCTGGTCTACCTCTACCACTGCCTGATACTGACGCTGGCGCAGGACAGGCTGAACCGGATACCGGGTCTGCGCGTCGGCAGCGTGTTCGCGCTGCGGCTCGCGGCGGGCTATGGCGTGACCATCGCCGCGTGTGTGGCGTGGCAGGCGGTGTATCGCCGCGCAAAAAGGATGCTTCGCCCAAGGGCGAGGACATAAAAAAGAAGGAGAGAATCATCATGAAGAAGTTTTTGGAGGAGTTTAAGGCATTCGCCCTCAAGGGCAATGTGATGGACATGGCGATCGGCGTCATCATCGGCGGCGCGTTCGCGGCGATTACCGGTTCGCTGGTAAGCGACGTGCTCACTCCGCTGCTGGCGGTGATCTTCCAAAGCCCCAACACCGACGCGCTGAACATCACGCTCCGCGCGGCCAGCGAGGGCAGCGAAGCGGTCGTGCTGGGTCTCGGCACCTTTGTCGGGACGGTCATCAACTTCCTGGTCATCGCGCTGGTGCTGTTTTCGGTCATCAAGGCGATAAACAAGGCGAACGAGATCGCCGAGAAGCTGGCGAAGAAGCAGAAGGAAGAGGAAGCCGCCGCGCCCGCGGAGCCTTCCGCCGAGGAGAAGCTGCTCACCGAGATCCGCGACCTGCTGAAGGAGCAGAACAAGTAAGAACCGATGCTGGAGATATTGCGTCAGGGACTGGCGGCGCAGGGGCTGGACGCGACGAAGGCGGAAACGCTGGAGGCGTTCGCCCGCGCTGTGCTCGAAAAAAACAAGGTGATGAACCTCACCGCCATCACGGAGGACGCCGACTTTGCGCGGCTGCACCTGCTGGATTCCGCCGCGCTGCTGACCATGGCGGACTTTGGAGGCAAGCGCGTGGTGGACGTCGGCACCGGCGCGGGATTTCCCGGCGTGCCGCTGCGCATCCTCTGCCCCGACGCGCGTGTGACGCTGCTGGACAGCACCGGCAAGCGGATCGATTTTCTGCGCGAGACCTGCGACGCCCTCGGCTTGACGGATGTGGACTGCGTCCACGAGCGCGCCGAGGCGTTCGCCGCGCAGCAGCGCGAACGCTTTGATTGCGCGGTATCCCGCGCGGTGGCGGGGATGAGTGTGCTCTGCGAGCTGTGTCTCCCGCTGGTCAAGGTGGGCGGACAGTTTCTCGCCATGAAGAGCGCCCGCAGCGACGAGGAGCTGGAAGGCGCGATGGACGCGATCCAGACGCTGGGCGGCAGGCTTGCGGACGTGGTGGACTACCCCATCCCCACCGCCGGCGTGACCCATCGGGTCATGATCATCGACAAGGTGGAGCGCACGCCGAAGCAGTACCCAAGGCAGTTCGGTAAGATCAAGAAAAGCCCCCTGTAGGGGGCGGTTCTGACACCGTTTCAAGAAAGATCGAGGTATTTATGGGTCAAGTCATCGCCGTCGTGTCCGGCAAGGGCGGCACGGGAAAAACTTCATTCACCGCGCTCACCGGCGCGGCGCTGTCGCAGCTGGGACGGCGCACCCTGGTGCTGGACTGCGACGTGGGTCTGCGCGACCTCGATCTGGCGCTTGGCATGACCGATCGCGCCCTCATGGACTTTTCCGACGTGGTGGCGGGACGCGCGACGCTGGAGGAAGCGGCGGTACGGCATCACCGGCTGTCGAACCTCTACCTGCTCACCGCGCCGCTGACCACCGAGGCGTCGCTGTCCATGGAGTCCATGCGCGCACTGCTGGAGCAGGTGCGCGAGCAGTACGAGTACTGCCTGCTGGACGCGGGCGCGGGGCTGGGCGAATCCTTCCGCCTCGCCACGGCGAACGCCGACCGTGTGATCGTGGTCTCCACCACCGAGCCGTCCTGTCTGCGGGACGCGCAGCGCACCGTCATGGAGCTGCATGACTTCCCCGCGCTGCATCTGGTGGTGAACCGGCTGCGGCGCAAGCTGCTCAAATCCCTGCGCGCCAACATTGACGACGCCATGGACACCGCGGGTTTGCCGCTGCTGGGCGTGATCCCGGAGGATGAGGACCTGCCCTCGCTGCTCGGCCGAGGCATGGTGGACGGCTTCGGCTACTACTCCCCCGCGAAGCGGGCGACCAAGAACATCGCAAGGCGCATCTGCGGCGAAAAGGTGCCGCTGATGAAGATTTAGAGAACAACCGAACGCGCGATGTTCCCCTCAAGCGATCGCGGCAAGGCGACGGTTTGAGGGAAGCATTGACAGGACCGCCACTTATGGCAGAAAGGGAACGCATGAACATTGCATTGATTGCCCACGACAACCGCAAGGAACTGATGACGCAGTTTTGTACGGCGTACGCCGGCATTCTCTCGCGCCATACCCTTTGCGCGACGAACACCACCGGCAAGATCATCAGCGACGCGACGGGATTGAACATCCACCTTTTCATGAACGGCGCGCAGGGCGGGGACGAGCAGATCGGCGCGCGCATCGCGTATAACGAGATCGATCTGGTGATCTATTTCCACGATCCCAACAGCGCGGCGTACAACCAGAGCATCGCGTACATGGCGAAGCTGTGCGACCAGAACAAGATACCCTTTGCTACCAACTCCGCCACCGCGGAGGCGCTGATCCTCGCGCTCGATCGCGGCGATCTCGACTGGCGCGACATTGTGAACCCGAAAACCAAGCCTTTCATGGCATGACAGATACAAAAATTAACAGGAGATCGATAAAACATGATGCAGTCCCGTACCCACAATTGTAACCAGCTCCGCAAGGAGAACGTCGGCGAGCGCGTCAAGCTCGTCGGCTGGATGGAAAACGTCCGCGAGGTCGGCGGCAATCTTGCCTTCCTCGTGCTGCGCGACTTCTACGGCACCACGCAGATCGTCGTGGAGGACGCCGCCCTGCTCGCCCAGATCAAGGGCTACAACAAGGAGTCCACGATCTCTGTCGAGGGCGCCGTCCGCGAACGCGCCAGCAAGAACCCCAGGCAGCCCACCGGCGACATTGAGATCGTCCCGGAGAAGATCGAGCTGCTCGGCCGCTGCCGCTACAATGAGCTGCCCTTCGAGATCAACCGCTCCCGCGAGGCGGACGAGTCCGCGCGGCTCAAGTACCGCTACCTCGACCTCCGCAATCCCGCCGTAAAGCAGAACATCATTCTGCGATGCAACGTGATCGCGGCACTTCGTTCGGCGATGCTGAACCACGACTTCCTGGAGATCACTACGCCCATCCTCACCGCTTCCTCCCCTGAGGGCGCGCGCGACTATCTGGTGCCGGCGCGCAAGCACCCCGGAAAGTTCTACGCCCTGCCGCAGGCGCCGCAGCAGTTCAAGCAGCTGCTCATGACCTCCGGCTTTGACCGCTACTTCCAGATCGCGCCCTGCTTCCGCGATGAGGACGCCCGCGGCGACCGCTCCCCCGGCGAATTCTACCAGCTCGACATGGAGATGGCGTTCGCCACGCAGGAGGATGTGTTCGCCATCTGCGAGGACGTGCTGCCTCCGATCTTTGCGAAGTTCGGCAAATACAACATCGCCTCCCAGCCGCCGTTCCGCCGCATCCCCTACCTCACCGCGCTGGAAACCTACGGCACGGACAAGCCCGACCTCCGCATCGACCTGACCGCTGCGAACGTCACCGCGCTGTTCGAGAATACCGAATTTGCGCCGTTCCAAAACGCCATCGTCAAAGCAGTGGCGATTTCCGACTGCAAGCTGACCCGCAAGCAGATCGAGAAGCTCCTCGGCGACTGCGAGGTGCAGAGCGGCGCAAAGGGCTACTGGTTCAAGACCGACGACGCCGGCGCGATTGCCGGCGGCATCGCGAAATTCGTGGATGCCGAAAAGGCGACGGCGATGCTGAATCTCGCCCCGAATACGCTGGTGGTGCTCGCCGCGGGCGACCTCGCCACCAAGATGATCGGCGTGGAGATCAAGACCTTCGGCCGCGCCTGTGAGGGTCACTTCGATCAGGAGCGCTACGAGTTCTGCTGGATCACGGACTTCCCCATGTACGAGATCGGCGACGAGTCCGGCGAGCTGGAATTCTGCCACAACCCGTTCTCCATGCCCAAGGGCGGGTTGGACGTGCTGCTCAAGGCCGAGCGCGGCGAGATCGATCCGCTCACGATCATGGCGGACCAGTACGACCTCGTGTGCAACGGCGTGGAGCTTAGCTCCGGCGCGGTGCGCAACCACGACCCGGAGATCATGGTCAAGGCGTTTGAACTGGTGCGCCTCGGCGAGGACGACGTGAAGGCGAAGTTCCCCGCCATGTACAACGCGTTCTGCTACGGTGCGCCGCCCCACGCGGGCATCGCGCCGGGCGTTGACCGTATGGTGATGCTGCTGGCGGGCGAGGATTCGATTCGCGAGATCATTCCCTTCCCCATGAACAAGAACGCGCAGGACGTGATGATGGGCGCACCCGGCGAGGTCACGCCGAAGCAGCTTGACGAGCTGCACATCAAGGTCACCCTGGAGGAGACGGACTGACACGACGGCATGAAATACTTCCATTTTGCAATGGTAATGACGCTTCTTTTGACGCTCGCCGCTTGCGGCGGGCGTCAATACGATGCGCCGGCGCTCCCGACGGAGCAGCAGGACGCGCTGGCGGCGCTGGAGGAGCAGGTCGCGGAGCTGGAGCGGCAGGCAGCCGAACGCGCCGAGGCGCAGCGCGAATCCGAGGAAGCGGCGGAGCAGGATACCGCCGCGCAGCGGGAGGAGCAGGTGCGCGTGTATCTGGACGGCATGACGCTGGAGGAAAAGGTCGGGCAGCTCTTTTTCGTGCAATGTCCGGCGACGGACGCGGCGGAGAAGATCGCGCGGTACCACCTCGGCGGCGTGCTGCTGTTCACGCGGGACTATCAGGACGCGGACGGCAACTGGTTGACAAAAGAACAACTGGTTGACAAACTGCAAAGCTATCAGGAATCCGCCCAAAATGACAGCGGTATCCCGCTTTTGATCGGCTCAGACGAGGAGGGCGGAACCGTCACCCGCGCGAGCCGCAACCCCAACCTGTTCCCCGCGAAGCTGCCCTCGCCGCAGGCGTTGTACCAGTCGGGCGGTCTGACAGGGCTGCTGACCGAAACGATGCGGTACAATGAGCAGTTGTTAACCCTTGGCATCAATGTAAACTTTGCGCCGGTGGTGGACGTGTCCACCGATCCGAATGACTTTATCTATGCGCGCAGCTTCGGGCAAAACGCTGCGGAGACCATGGCGTATGCCGCGGGCATGGTGGAGGTGATGAACCGCGCGGGCGTGGGCTGCGTACTCAAGCACTTCCCCGGCTACGGCAACAACGCCGATACCCACACCGGCGTCGCGATCGACGAGCGGCCCATGGAGACGTTCCGCAATTCGGATTTCCTGCCCTTTCAGGGAGGAATCCGGGCGGGAGCGCCCTTTGTGCTGGTGAGCCACAACATCGTAACCTGCATGGACGCGGATGCTCCCGCCTCCCTCTCCCCCGCCGTACACGCGCTGCTGCGGGAGGAGTTGGGCTTTGACGGCGTGATTTTGACCGATGACCTCGCCATGGCGGCGGCGCAGACCGGCGCAGGAAGCGGCGACGTTGCCACCATGGCGCTGACGGCGGGGAACGACATGGTGCTGACCGCCGATTTTGAAACGCAGATTCCGCAGGTGTTGAGCGCTGTGGAGCGCGGCGTCCTCCCGACTGAGACGCTGGACGCCGCGGTGACGCGGGTGCTGAGCGCGAAATTGCGCCTTGGATTGTTGGGGGAATGACAGATTATGACCAGGAAGATCTACTACGACAACCCGTTCCTGTGGGAGTTCACCGCCCGCGTCCTGTCCTGCGAAGCGGTAAAGGGCGGCTATGCGGTGGTGCTGGACGAGACCGCGTTCTACCCCGAAGGCGGCGGACAGCCCGCTGACCACGGCACGCTGGGCGCGGTGAATGTGCTGGACGTGCACGAAAAGGACGGCGTGATCACGCACCTGTGCGACGGCGCGATCGCGCCGGACGCGACCGTGCGCGGCGCCATCGATTGGGCGCGGCGCTTTGACCATATGCAGCAGCATTCCGGCGAGCACATCTGCTCCGGGCTGATCTGTGCGCGGTTCGGCTGTGACAACGTGGGCTTTCACATGGGCGCGGACGCGGTGACGATCGACTTCAACGCCGAGATCGACTGGGACGCGCTCCTGGAGATCGAGGCGAAAGCCAATCAGTACATTTACGAGGATCACGCCATTGACATTCAGTTCCACCGGGGCGCGGCGCTGGACGCCATCGACTACCGCAGCAAGAAGCCGCTGGACGGCGACGTGCGCATCGTGACCTTCCCCGGCGCGGACTGCTGCGCCTGCTGCGGCACGCATGTGGCGCGCAGCGGACAGGTGGGGATCGTCAAGTTTCTCTCCTGCCAGAAGTTCCGCGAGGGCGTTCGGATCGAGCTGCTCTGCGGCGCGCGGGCGTACCGGTACCTGTCCGCCGCGTGGGGGCAGAACCTGCAAATCGCGCAGTCGCTCTCGGCGAAGCCGCTGGAGAGCGCGGCGGCGGTGGCGCGGCTGGAATCGGAGCTGGGAACGCTGAAGCAGCGCGCGGCGAAGCTGGAAGCACAGGTGTTCGCGCAGGTGGCGTCCCGCCTTGCGGGCGAGGGCGACGTGCTGCTCTTTGAAGAGGATATGGCTCCCGACAGCGTGCGCAAGCTCTGCGACGCGGTGACGCAGGTGTGCGGCGGGCGCTGCGCGGTATTCGCGGGCGCGGACGGCGCGTGGAAGTACGCCATCGGGCAGCGGGACGGCGACGTGCGCGAGCTGGTCAAGGCGCTGAACGCGGCGCTCCGCGGGCGCGGCGGCGGCAAGCCGGGCTTCGCGCAGGGGTCCTGCGCGGCGGCGAAGAGCGAGATTGAAGGGTTCTTTCAAACGATATAGGGGCAACCTTAAAACGTCAAACAGCATATCGTAATACACAGAAAAGAAAAACGCTTCCACGGCAGTTCGTGGAAGCGTTTTCTCTCTTTGGCGGGCGACACCGTTTCTCTCTTTCAAGAAAAGAGAGAAATGGGGTCGCATTTCGTTCTTTCCGCAAGAGAAAAGAGAGAAATGGTGTCGGATACGTTTGTTAAGCCGTCGCCTTATTCTTCTCCATGTTGCGGATCACGAGCATCGTGCAGACCATCAGCACGATGGCGACGAGCAGGCAGATCGCCCAGTTGCGGACGAAGCCCGCGATGATGTAGCTCACCAGCGACACCGCCGCGGCGGTCAGGGCGTAGGGCAGCTGCGTGGAGACGTGCTGGACGTGGTTGCACTGCGCGCCCGCGCTTGCCATGATCGTGGTGTCGGAGATCGGGGAGCAGTGGTCGCCCAGCACCGCGCCCGCCATGCAGGCGGAGATGGCAATAATCATCAGCTCGTTGTCCATGTTGCCGCCGAACACGTCGACCACAATGGGGATCAGGATGCCGAAGGTGCCCCAGCTCGTGCCGGTGGCGAAGGCGAGGAAGCCGCCCACGCAGAACACCAGCGCCGGGAGCATGCTCATCAGCGCACCGTTGTGTGCTGCGCTGTCCACCAGCGCCGCCACATTCTCCGCCGCGCCGAGGGAGTCGGTCATCGCCTTGAGCGTCCACGCGAACGTCAGCACCAGAATGGCGGGAACCATCGCCTTGAAGCCCTCAGGGATGGCGTTCATGCATTCACTGAAGGAAAGCACGCGGGTCGCGAGATAGAAGAGGACCGTAATGACCAGCGCCGCGGCGGAGCCGTACACGAGACCAACGGAAGCGTCAGAGTTCGCGAACGCGTCCACGAAGCTCTCACCGTCGAAAAACCCGCCGGTGTAGATCATGCCGATGACGCAGGAGACGATCAGCACAAGGATCGGAAGCACGAGATGGATGACCTTGCCCTTCTGGCTCACGGGCGGGTTCGGAAGGTCCTCCGCGCCGGTGATGCTGGCGCGCTGCGGGTTCGCGAGGCGCTCCGCCATCTCGACCGCGCGCATGGGACCGTAGTCGAACTGCCCCACGGAGAGCG
Source organism: Oscillospiraceae bacterium (assembly GCA_017527825.1). Taxonomy (GTDB): domain Bacteria; phylum Bacillota; class Clostridia; order Oscillospirales; family Oscillospiraceae; genus Hominicoprocola. The sequence continues at coordinate 13,397 of JAFXPO010000043.1, read as the reverse complement.
TGATGAGCATGGCGAGCGTGCAGAAGGCGTAGAAGTTATACGGAATCGCGCGGATGAACAGGTCAAGCCCGTTCACGCCGTCCACAAAGCCGGTGACCGCCGCCGCCCAGGAGGAGATCGGCGCGATGATGCACACCGGCGCGGCGGTGGCGTCGATCAGGTACGCAAGCTTGGCGCGGGTGATGCCGTGGCGCTCCGCCAGCGGACTCATCACCGAGCCGACGGTGAGGCAGTTGAAGTAGTCGTCAATGAAGATCAGCACGCCGAGCGCGATGGTGGCGAGCTGGGCGCCGACCTTGGTCTTGACGTGGTCCGCCGCCCAGCGACCGAACGCGGCGGAGCCGCCGGCGCGGTTCATCAGCATGACCATGGCGCCGAGGATGACAAGGAAGATCAGGATGCCGACGTTCCAGCTGTCCGCCAACGAACCGATCATGCCGTCGACGAACACATGCTCCATCGTGCCGGTGAAGCTGAAGCCGGAGTACATCAGCCCGCCGGCGAGGATGCCGATGAACAGGGACGAGTAGACCTCCTTGGTAATCAGCGCCAGCGCGATGGCGATGATCGGGGGAAGCAGGGATACAATGGTTTGTGCGAGCATAGTGGATACGACCTTTCTTTGTGTGTATTTCATCAGACGGCGATGACGCTTGCCGTCTGATCCGCATCAAAGCCGGTTGCTCCAAAGGGGCGAGGCTTTGGCGATGACTCTTTTCTTTTCTGCGCAAACCGCAAAAAAGAAGCCATGACGTTTCCGCCATGACTCAAGCGCGCGGAGCAAGCGCCCCGCCCTGTCATGACAGCTCTCCGCCTTACGGCGACAGTCCGGCGGGTATTCCCCGGCGGCCCGGCAAAGCACGGTCAGGAACCCGTGTCTCCCCTCGGCGGCTTCCCCTTTCGCTCCCCGGATTCCTGTCCGTGTGCGGGAGTTACTCTTGTCAGCCGCGCCTCTATCAAGACTCTATTTGGTTGTTTCACAGTATAGCCCGATTTAGTCCGCTGTCAAGGCAAATGAAAAAAGAATTTTGAACTTTGTGCGAGTTCGCCACAGAAATTCGACAAAATCCGCATTTCATCAGCCATTCCGCACAACGTCAACCGCAGCAAAAGGAAAGTTTCAGGACGTTGCGGAACATTTGAGACCATGTGATATGAGGCACGCTCTCCCCCGCGAGAATGGGCAAAACCGCCACGGTTTCCCCTTTCGCGTCGGTCACGCGCAGCTCACCCAGCCGGTCGCCTTCGGCAACCGGCGCGACGACTCGTTCCGGCAGCGAAAGCTCCTTTTGCAAGCCGCTTGCGCGCGACTTTTCCAGCAGCACTGTGTTGTTGCCGGTCAGCACCGGCTGCACCTCGCTCCGTGCGCCGAGGTCCACCGGCAGCGGCGAGAGCGCCTCGTCCGGCGTGACGGTGGTCAGAGTGTAGGTCGCGAAGCCGTAGTCCAGCATGGCGCGGGCGTCGGCAAAGCGCTCGTCGCTGCTCGCGCCCTTCATCACCACGGCGATCAGCTCCATGCCGTCGCGCTCGGCGGTGGCGCTGACGTTGTAGCCCGCGGAGCTGGTGGAGCCGGTCTTGAGACCCGTCGCGCCGTCGTAAAACCGGATGAGCTTGTTGGTGTTCACCAGCATGGACGCGCCGTCGCGCAGGGAATCCATCCAGATGGTCGTGAACTGGCGGATGTCAGGGTGGTTCAGGATCAGCTCGCGGGACATGAGCGCGATGTCGTGGGCGGAGCTGACGTGTCCGTTTGCGGGCAGTCCGCAGGCGTTGACGAAATGGGTGTCGTTCATGCCCAGCTCCGCGGCGCGCTGGTTCATTTTCTCCACGAAGGCGTCCTCGCTGCCCGCGAGATGCTCGCCCAGCGCCACGGCGGCGTCGTTGCCGGAGACCACGCAAACTGCTTTGAGCAGGTCGCGGACGGTCATCCGCTCGCCCTCCTTGAGCCAGATCTGGCTCCCGCCCATGGAACTTGCGTGGGCGGAGCCGGTCACATAGTCGTCATAGCTCAGCGCGCCGGAGTCGATCGCCTCCATGGTCAGCAGCAGCGTCATGACCTTGGTGACGCTGGCAGGCTCCCGCGGCGTATGCTCGTCCTTGGCGAAGAGCACGGTGCCGGTCTCCTTTTCCATAAGAATGGCGGACGGTGCGCTGACCTCCAGCGCGCGCACGGGGATACAGAGCAAGCCGCAAAGGACGGCGAGCAGGCAAAAGCGTTTCATGGCAATCCCTCCGAGAATGGTTTGAGCCATTCTATGAAAAATTGCGGGAAAACATACATGTTTCGCCTTGCAATGCGCCGGAAAGTGTGCTATCATATTTCTCGCGATAAAACCGCAGGGTTGGTATATCGGTATTACAGCGGCTTCCCAAGCCGTTAAGGCGGGTTCGACTCCCGTACCCTGCTCCAAAAAACCTCTTTTGTCCACCAAGGCAAAAGAGGTTTTTCTTTTTTCTTCAGAAAACCTTTGATGTAACTATTGACATTACATCAGTGGCGTGCTATACTGCGCTCAAGATGAAACTACGATGGTTACATCAAATACGATTTCGGAGGTATTCCACCATGACAAACAAGGAAAAAGCATTAGCCCTGATCGGCACGTTCGCATCCGGTGATCTGGACCTGGCAAAGTCTCTGCTCGCCCCTGAGTACAAGCAGCACAACCTCGTCTTCGGCACCGGCGCCGACGCATTTGTGGCGGCGGTCGCTGGACTCCAGCAGGCACCCGTAAAAACGACGGTCCATAACATCCGCGCTTTTGAAGACGGCGAATGTGTGTTTCTTCAGACGGTCTACAATTTCGCCGGTGCCGGTGAGCAGGTAGCGTTTGACGTGTTCCATTTCAATGCTGACGGCAAGATCGACGAGCATTGGGACAACCTTCAGAACGTTGCCGCTCCCAATCCCTCCGGTCACACCCAGATCGACGGTACACTTGAAAAGAAGGACGTCGATAAAGAAGAGACCCGCCGCATTGTTGCCGGATTCGTGGGCGACGTGCTTCGCGGAGAGCACCCCGAAAAGCTGACATCCTACTACGACGGCGACAAGTATATTCAGCACAATATCTCCATTGCTGACGGACTTTCCGGTCTCGGCGCGGCGCTTGCGGCGATGGCGGAACAGGGCATCTCGATGGTCTATGACAAGACGCACATGGTTCTTGCTGACGGCGACTATGCGCTCGCCTGCAGCGAAGGCTCCTTCGGCGGCGTGCCCACCACCTATTACGACCTCTTCCGTGTTGAGAACGGCAAGATCGCCGAGCATTGGGACGTGATGGAGACGCTTGCCGCAAAGGAGACTTGGGCAAACGAGAACGGCAAATTCTAATGTAACCATTGAAATGACAGCCGTTCCGTGATATTGTGTTCTTCGGGAGGAATGGCGATGCAGATTTCAAGCAGGTTTACAATCGCCTTGCACATTTTCACCTGCGTGGATGTGTTCAAGGATGAATATAAGGTTACCAGCGACTTTCTTGCCAAGTCGATCAACACCAACCCGGTCATCATACGGAAGATTCTGACGCAGCTCAAATCCGCGGGGCTGATCACCGTGCAGAGAGGGACGGGCGGTATTGAGCTGACGAGGGATTTGTCGGAAATCTCCTTTTACGACGTGTATGAGGCGATTGGAGCAGTGGAAAACGGAGACCTGTTCCATTTCCATGAAAGTCCAAATCCCGATTGTCCGGTTGGAAGGAACATCCATGCATTACTGGATGATAAGCTGAAAGCAATTCAAAACGCAATGGAAGACGAGTTGAGGAAGTATACGCTGCTCGATCTTCGCAGCGGAATGACGGAGCTTCTGGCGCCTTGAGTTCAGTGCGATTGTGCGCCCTATCACAAAAAGAGAGAGACCGCGATGGACGGTCTCTCTCTTTTTTAAGGTTCAAGCCCCTCGCCCAGCAGCTGCTCCAGCAGCGCCGGGTCGTAGACGTAGCGCCCCGCGGCGGTCTCGCCCGTGTAGGGCGCAAGTACCTCCTCAAGCTCCGGCAGCGCCGCGCGCAGGGACGCGGCGAAGCGGTCGTCCGCTTCCGCGTCGTCGGACACGGCGGAGACGATCAGCCCCAGCGAAGGGTCAGCGTCGCCCTGCTCCACCGCGACGATCTGCCCGCTGCGATAGGGGGAATAGTCCTCCACGGACAGGAACGCCAGCTGCACCTCGCCGCCTTGCAGCGCCGATTCGGTCGCTTCGCCGCTGGTGCCGAAGGTAACGGCGGCGTCGCCCACGGTGACGTTCTGCGCCGCGAGCGCCGCGCACAGCGCCTCCGGGAACGTTTCGCGCAGCGTCAGCAGCGTGTCAGGGTCGCGCCCGTCCACCACAAACTCCACGTTCAGCCGCTCCACCACAAGAGGCTGCGGTTCCTCGGCAACCGGCGCGGGCGGTTCATCATCAGGCGCGGGCACAGCGCTGTTGTGACAGCCGCACAGCAGCAGGCACAGCGCCAAAGGCAGAAGCCAACGTCTCATGCGCCGCCTCCCAACTGCTCCGCCAGCCGATTGATCTGCTCGTCGATGGGCGTGGGATCGATGCCGCCGGGGATTTCCGACGGCACGGTCTCCGGCACGGTCTCCGGCACGGTCTCCGGTACGGTCTCCGGCGCCGTCTCGACCGGCGCGGGTTCGGCGGAAACGACGGGATCGGACACCGTTTCGCCGGGAACGGCGGTCTCCGTGGGCGCGGCGGTCTCCGCCGCGGCGGGTCCGACGTGCACGATGCGGTCGCGCTTGTTGTACTTGCTGCGCGCTTCCAGCGACTCGGAGACGAACTTGCCGTCCTCATAGAGCTGACGGTAGGTGTTGACCACATAGCCGGTGTAAGCGGTCTGCTCCACGACGCGCTCGCCTGGGGCAAGCTCCGGGTCCTCGATGATCTGCTCCTCAAAGGGCGTGGTGGAGAGCACCTCCGTGCGCATCTTCACGGTGATGTTGTCGGTCTTGGTGCCGTAAAGGGTGACGGTCAGGCGGTTGTTGTCGCTGTAATTGGCCACGATCTTGAGGGGATAGAGCGTGTTGTTGCGGAATTTGAATTCCGGTCCGCCGCCGGAGACGGTGGCGTCGAGACCGAGACCGATGTAGTCCGAGGCAAAGCCGTGGGCGGTACGCGCCACAATTTCGAGGTTCGCCAGCAGCGCCGCGGCGTAGGTGGTGGAGCTGCATTGGCAGGCGCCGCCGCCGTCCATCGGCACGGTTTTCCCGTTGAGATAGCCCGGCGCGCTGTGATAGCCGTTGGAGGCGGAGAACGGGCCGGTGTATTCGTAGTAGTCGAAGACCTCGCCGCTGTTGAGCACCGCGCCGTTGACGCGCTGCGCCGTCAGCTTGACGTTCGCCTTGCGTCCCGCCGCGCCGCCGACGCGCGTGGTATAGGTACCCAGCACATCGCGGAAGAGCACCGCCTTGAGCTGCTCCGCCGTGACCTCTGGCTTCGAGGCGGTGGTGGGGATGCGCACGGTCTCCCCCGGCGCGGCGGCGTTGAGCGTCCGTTGCGCCTGCTGCACGTCGAAGTGCAGCGCCATACGCTCCGGGATGATGCTGTCGGTTTGCGGGTCATATTTCGCGTTGGCGGCTTCGCCGCCGAGCAGCGCGTCCAGCGCCAGAAGATCGCCCGACTCGGCGGGGATCGCGGTTTCCGGCAGCGCGACGGTGCGTGAGCCGGTCTCGTCCGCCTCCGCCTCCGCGAGCCGCGCCGTCAGCGCCGCGCGGTCGATGCTGCGTCCGGCTGATTCTTTGGTCAGGTACAGACCGTCGTCCGCGACCTCGTAGGAAAAATCCTTTGCCTCAAGGCTTGCCGCCTGCGCGATGGTCTCCGCTGCGGCATTCTCCCAGCCCGGCTCCGGCTCCGGCGCGACCACGGTGCTGCCGCCCAGCGTGGCGGTCAGCAGCGACCAGCCGTCCTGAAGCGGGTTCCCGCTGTGGCTGGAGGCGTAGGCGTCCTGCGCAAGACCGTCGGCGTCAAAGTCGACGCCCAGTTCCTCGTAGGTGAGGAACACCGCCTCGGAGCCGTCCGCCTGCGTGGCGTGAACGCCCCCGCCGCGGCGGAGCGTATCCAGCGCGGCGCTGATTTCCCAGGCTGCCTCGGTGCGGCTCAGTCCGCTTACGTCCGCACCGGCGATGACCGTGTGCGGCGCAATGGCGCTGCCTGTGGCGGCGGCGATGCAGAAGCCCGCGTAGACGCCCACCAGCGCCGCGCCGATCCCCGCGGGGATCAGCCATAACCGCTTCAGACCGCCTGACATGCTGCTGTTCAGGCCGTCGATCAGCCCGCCGTCGCTTCCCTGTTCCTTTTTGAGTTCACGCTTTCCCGGCATTCGGAAGCCTCCCGACCCTGTAATAGAAAGTTTGGTGCAGTATATGCCACACCCGTACCGTTCAGCATAGCACAAGTGCCGGGAAAAGTCATTACAAACCGATGACAAAAACCAAAAATTCCAGACAAAACCCCAGTCACCGTGACTCTGCGGCGCGACGAGGGATGCGAATGGTCATGCGAATCTCGTCATCTGTGTCCTCGCGCTCTACCGCGGCGTCGACCCCGGCGCGCTGCATGATGCCCAGCTGGCGGCGGATGCTGTTGAGGAAGATGCGCACGTCCTTGATGACGTAGGTGGGCTGCGCCTGCTTCGGCTCCACGTTCGCGCGGCGCAGCAGCGCTTCCACATACGCCTCCGTCTGCGCCACGTTCCAGCCGTGCTCCGCCACCTCCCGCGCCGCGGCGAGACGGTCCTCGTCGTCTTGAAGCCGCAGCAGCGCGCGGGCGTGCCGCTCGCTGAGGTCGTGCTCCCGCAGCAGCGTCACGCACTCCGGAGAGAGCCGCAGCAGCCGCAGCTTGTTGGCGACGGCGGACTGCGACTTCCCAAGCTTCTCCGCCGCCTGCTCCTGCGAGAGCCGGTAACCGGTGATCAGCTTCGCGATCGCCACCGCCTCCTCGTACCAGTGCAGGTCGCGCCGCTGGAGGTTCTCAATCAGCGCCAGCAGGGTCGAGTCCTCCTCGTCCGCCCGCGCCAGCAGACAGGGTACCTCCCGCAGCCCCGCCATCCGCGCCGCCCGCAGGCGACGCTCTCCCGCGATCAGCTCGTACCCGTTCTCGCCGCGGCGCACCGTCAGCGGCTGGATGATGCCATAGCGGAGGATGCTCCGGCTCAGTTCCGTGAGCGACGCCTCGTCAAAGTACCGTCGCGGCTGCGTGGGGTTGGGATGAATCCGGTCCACGCTCAGGTAGATCACCCGGCGGGAGAGAAACGCGCTCTTTCGTGTCAGTTCCATGGTATAGCCTCCTTGGTATACAATTAGATGTTGCGTTTACAAATGTTCTTGACACAATATATTGTAGAGCATACAGCCCGCAAAACCGCGCGAAAGCCGTCGGGGAATGATCAGAAAAGCGAAAAAATCAGCCGCGCCCGAAGGCGCGGCTGAAAAAAGCGCAAGATGTGGGGTTGCGGCTTAACGGTCAACCCTGAAAATAATTGGTTTACCGTCGCAGCGCAGCGCCCCTGCCAGCACGGTGACGCGGCTGCCGTCGATGAGATTGACGTAGCTGCCGTCCGGCAAGTCCACCGTGACGGAAACCGCGCGGTGGCGCAGGCTGAATATGCCGACCTTTTTCGCGGTGTCGTTCTCGCGTACCATGACCGCCACGTCGGTCTTGTCCATGGCGCGGGCGGAGAAGGCGTCGTCCGCGTCCAGCGCGTCGCGCTTGATGCCGCGCAGGGTTTGCAGCAGCGGCGTGAGATCGTGACCGGTGGCGCGATTGATCGGCTCGCGCTCAAAGAGGCTGGGCAGATGGGGGTCCGCCCACTCCTGCCCCGCGTAGAGCAGCGTGGTACCTTTTAAAAAGTAGAGCATGGCGGTGTAGTTCGCGAGATCGTCCATGTCCGGGACGAAGGAAGCGATGCGTGGCTGGTCGTGGTTTTCAAGGAAGCGCAGCTTGTCGTAGTTGGCGGGATAGGCGACCTCCTGTGCGTTGAGCGCGTCTGTCCAGGCGCTCAGCGGCTTCTCGCCGCGTAAGTACGCGTCAAAGACCTCGCGGATGTCGTACTCGTACTCGATGTCGAACGCCTCGAACGCCTCCGCGTCGGTGGCACAGTACAGTCCCGTGCGGCGCATTTCCTCGCCGAAGCCCGCGTGAACGCTCTCCGCCAGCCACACGAAGCCGGGGTGTACCCTTTCCACCGCGGCGCGGGCGCGCTTCCAGAAGTCCACGGGGACAAAGGACGCCACGTCGCAGCGGAAGCCGTCCACCAGCGTCGCCCACTGGGTCAGGGATTCGACCTGGTAGTCCCACAGCTCCGGTACGGTGTAATCAAGGTCGATCACGTCTGTCCAGTCGCCGACGTGGTTGCCGGGACTGCCGTCGGGCTTTTTGTAGAAAAATTCCGGGTGCGTCTCCCACAGCACGGAATCCGGCGAGGTGTGGTTGTACACCACGTCGATCATCACGCGCATGCCGCGGGCGTGGATGGCGTCGCACAGGTGCTTGAAATCGGCAAACGTGCCGTAGGCAGGGTTCACAGCGCGGTAGTCGCGGTTGGCGTAGGGGCAGCCAAGGCTCCCCTTCTTGCCTTTGACGCCAATGGGGTGGATGGGCAGGAACCAGATATAATCGGTACCTAATGCTTGGATACGTTCCAAGTCATTCTCAACCGCATGGAACGTTCCGTCTTTCGTGTGCGCGCGGACGTAGACGGAGTAGATGAGCGCCTGACGCAGCGCGAGGTCAGTGTTTTGAGCCATGTGCGCCTCCTCAGCCGATGATCTCAGCCTTCATGAGGTTGGTCTCGACGCTCTTGCCCAGCGGTACGCCGGCGGTGATGACCACCACGTCGCCGGACTTCACCAGCCCCTCCTTGCGGGCGACCTCGGCGCAGAGCGAGAAGATGCGGTCGGTGGACGTGACCTCGCCGGTGAGGTACGGTACCACGCCCCAGCTGAGCGAAAGCTGGCGGCGCACCTTCTCCCGCATGGTCAGCGCCGCGATGGGACACGCCGGACGGAAACGCGCGATCATGCGCGCCGTGTGGCCGGAGTTGGTGGTGGTCATGATGGCGGTGGCGTCCAAATCCATGGCGGTCAGGCAGCAGGAATGGGTGATGGCGTCGTTGATGCACGCCTGATTGCGGACGTGGTTCTTCTGGAACCGGTGCCAGTAGTCGAGGGACGCCTCCGCCTCGCGCACGATGCTGTCCATAGAGGTGAACGCCTCGATGGGGTACTTGCCCGCGGCGGTCTCGCCGGAGAGCATGACGCAGCTCGTGCCGTCAAACACGGCGTTGGACACGTCGGAGACCTCGGCGCGGGTGGGACGCGGGTTGCGGATCATGGAGTCGAGCATCTGCGTGGCGGTGATGACCAGCTTGCCGGCGGCGATGCCGCTGCGGATCATGCGCTTTTGCAGGATGGGGACGCGGGCGGCGGGAATCTCCACACCCAGATCACCGCGGGCGACCATGATGCCGTCGGAGACGGCGATGATCTCGTCGAGGTTGTCCACGCCCTCCTGGTTCTCGATCTTGGCGATGATGCGGATGTTCTCGCCGCCAAAGCTGTGCAGCACCTCGCGGATCGCCTTCACGTCCTCCGCCGTGCGGATGAAGGACGCGGCGATGAAGTCAAAGTCGTTCTCCACGCCGAACTGGATGTCGGAGATGTCCTGCTCCGTGAGCGCCGGAAGATGGATGTGTACGCCGGGGATGTTGATGGATTTGTTGGAGCTCAGATGCCCGCCGTTGATCACGGTGCAGACGATGTCCGCGCCGCGAATCTCCTTGACGGTGAGACCGATCAGTCCGTCATCGATCAGAACCTGCTGTCCCTCCGCCAGTTCTCTGGGCAGGTCACGGTAGGTGACGGAAACGCGGTGTTCGTCACCCACCACGTCGTCGGTGGTAAGGACAAACTCGCTGCCCGCGACGAGGTCGACCGGCGCGGCAAAGCTGCGCACGCGGATCTCAGGACCCTTGGTGTCCAGCACGGTGGCGACCGCCGCGCCCAGCTCGTCGCGGATACCGGTGAAACGGTTGAGCCGCTCAAGCTGCTCCTCGTGGATGCCGTGGGAGAAATTGAAGCGCGCGGCATTCATGCCGCTCTTGACCAAAGCGCGGAGGATTTCGGGGTCGTCGGTCGCGGGACCGAGGGTGCAGATGATTTTCGTTCTTCTCATAACTCAGACATCCTTTCGTATGTGATGGAATTTGTCAATTTTTGCATCATTTTATCATAGAATATGCATAAGTCAATGGACGAGGCGGAGCAGATGCCGTTCCAGAAAGCGCAATCCGAACAGGAGGCGGAAAAAGTGTACCCTTGACGGGGATTTTCAAATTTTGTATCATGGTAAAAAAGTTAGGCGAAGAGTGAAAGGAGGAACCATCCATGAACCAGACCGAACGGCGGCTGTTCCTGATCCGGCGGCTGTTGGCGGAAAAGGCGCAGTACCGCGATATGGCGATCCCGGCTGACGAGACCGAGCAGCGGCAGTTGCTGCGCAGCCTGTTCAACGTCCGCATGCCCGGCGGCGTCGACGAGGACTTCCTCGCCGTGCAGGACGAGTACCTGCAAGAGGAGACGCGCCGCAAGGGCATCACGATGCTCGCCGACCTGACACCGTCGGAGCCGGGGCTGTACCTCTGGCAGGGGGACATCACGACGCTCGCGTGCGACGCGATTGTGAACGCGGCGAACGCCGGTATGACCGGCTGCTACCGCCCGTGTCACAACTGCATTGACAACTGCATCCATACCTACGCGGGGGTTCAGCTCCGCAGCGCCTGCGCGGAGCTGATGGCGCGGCAGGGTCACGAGGAGCCGACCGGTCAGGCGAAGATCACCCCCGCCTACAACCTCCCCTGCCGGTACGTCATCCACACCGTCGGCCCGATCGTGGACGGGCGGCTCACGCGGCGGCACGAGGAGCAGCTTGCGTCCAGCTACCGCGCCTGTCTCGCGCTGGCATCGGAGCACGGCTGCGGCAGTATCGCGCTGTGCTGCATCTCCACGGGGGTATTCGGCTTCCCCCAGCGCCGCGCGGCGGAGATCGCGGTGCAGACGGTGCGCGCCCATCGGGGCGAGCTGGACGTGATCTTCAACGTGTTCAAGGACGAGGACGCCGCGATCTACCGCGAACTGCTGGGGTAAATGAGCATAAAAAGGGAGCGAACCGTAAGGTTCGCTCCTTTTCGCTGTTTATTCCCACTCGACAGGACTTAACTGATTCCGTTTAGGAATTATTGCTCGTCCTGTTCATGGTTCCTTTGATTATTTGATATATCCATATTATCCAGCCTATCACCCCTTCTGTTATCATTCTGTTATCAGCGTTGATAACAGTGGAGTGAAATTGCTATGGATAATAGTGCTGTTATTATACTTGCCTGAACGCTGTTCTTCAAGATTTATGTGCTTTTGCCATTCCAGAAAACAATCCATTCATTGTTGGATTCTGCGCAGCATGGAAAAAGATTTCCGTTTTTGTATTGCCTTGCCGATCGGATTAGACAGGATACCGGCTGCAATACCAATGATCCACACATATTTCCAGCTGAAAAGAAATCCGATCAGATTGATGGCGGCGATGATTGTCGCCCAGTATATGAAGTGGAATCTCACTGTCGTTTTATTCAGCTCACCGACAACATCTAGTCCGTTCGACAAATGCGGTGCACTCTCGATAAACTCCGCTGCTCCGGCAGCACCGCTACAAGAACGGAAATCTGTACTGCACACTTCTGCGGCTTTTCCGTAGGCGGCGTTGCTCAGAATCTCATGTACAGACGCCCGGATTCCGTCAATGGAATCGTCATTTAAAGCCGTACCTGCGCCGATTTCCATTACCCTTCTCGCCACTGCTTTCTGCTCACTTGTCTGGGGATAGAGCACCATCGGTGCAGCCATATAGAGGCTTTCGGAAACGCTGTTCATGCCGCAGTGCGTTATAAAAACGTCCGCTTTGGAAAGAATGTCAAGCTGATCAACGTAGGGATACACATGGATGTTGTCAGGCAGCACTCCCAATGACTCACGGTTTACCGCATTCCCGCATGAAATGACGACGTTGACATTCTGATCCCGCAATGCTTCAATGCATTTAGCGTAAAAATCCCGTCTGTCGTTGATAACGGTTCCCATGGAAATATAAACGAGCGGGCATTCCTTCGTTTTATCCGGAACGGTCTTTGAAAATACAGAGGGCCCTACAAAGGCGTAGTGGTCAGAAAAGCTTTCCGCATAGGGCTGAAACCGCCGTGAAGTATAGACGATGCTGTCTGTCTGATTATCGCTCTGTACCAGTGACAAGGCGCCTTTCACATGATAGCCGTAGGGTTCGAGTGTTTTTAACTCCTTAGAAACCCTCGGCAGCCCGAGAATCATATCTGCCAGCTCTTTCGGCGTGTTCTTCATGTACTGTGAGGACAGCTGGTTAAAGGCGAAGGTACTGGTGGAGACCACCAGTGGCACATGATGCTTCCATGCGTTCAGTTTGCCCCAGAAACAAACGGAATCCGAATAAATGACGTCGGGCTTGAAGGTCTTAAACTCTTTATCAAGGAAGCTGTCCATACGAAGCGTGATCCGGATGTCCTGCAGTGTCATTTCTGTCGTGGAAATATTCTTTAGTCCAGCTTCTTCCTGCTCCGTGAGTTTGGGCAGATACGCATCGCATGAGATAAACTCTGCGCCTGTTGCATTGATCTTATCTTCAAATTCGTCGAACGAATAGAATCGGACGGTATTCCCTCGTTCCACCAGTTCCGCAGCAACCGGTAGCATGGGATTCGTATGACCGTGCGCAGGAATGCAGAAAAAGGCGACCTTTTTCATTCCTTGTCACCATCCCGCTCTTGGAATGCGATCCCGAACAATTCTGCAAACGCTCCTTTTGGGGGAATGGCGATCCCCCGCTTATCATCGCCAAGAAGAAGCAGAGTATCTCCGGGCTTGATCCCGAAGATATCCCGCGCCTGTTTCGGTATTACGATTTGTCCTTTTTCCCCGACGGTAGCCGTCCATGCATATTTCCCTTCCGGTGCTTTCATTATATTGCCTCCAACGTATGATTTGTATAACAAATTATACTCTCTTCGCGCGAATATGTCAAAGGGAAAAGAGCGGCGGGGATTGCTCCCCCGTCGCCAAATTGTTATCATAATGTTATCAACGCTGATAACGCAAAGCAGCAGGCACTCCGAAGAATGCCTGCTGCTTCAAGTAATTCAGAATAATTCAGCACATTTTGAGTCAAAAGCTGCATTATTCCCACTCGCAAAATGAAACTTAATTCTAAACGCTTTTGTTTGGGGGATTTGATACCATTTGATTTTTCCTGATACCTATTATCCTTATCCTATGGGCTTGCCGAACTTTTGCTATCATTTGGCTATCAAGGAAAT
>JAFXPO010000042.1 GCA_017527825.1 Oscillospiraceae bacterium | reverse complement strand
TCAACGAATACCGCAGCCCAAGGGAGCTGCGCGCGGCGATCCGCGGCTACATTGACGACTACAACTCGCTCAGACCGCATGAAGCGCTGGACTACGCCACGCCGGATGAGGTTTACAGGGCTTGCTTCTCGACGACCGGTGCAGCGTGAGGGGCGTAGTCGCTCTAACTCAGCACGCCAATGTTCACGATAATTTTTTCGCTTGTGGTCTTGACAGGGAGACCAGTATAGACGAAGATTAGGAACCGCATCAAGAAAAAGGAACATTGCATTCGCCGGCTTCATCTGATATTCTGACACTGTAAGCGATTCAATTGAGCAGGTTGGGAGGAAACAGATTATGACGAGGAAACAGCTAAAGAATCTCCGCAGAGCCCAGCAAGGCGAACTCGACGCCGTTCTCATGTACAACGCATTGGCGGACACAGTGACCGATCCCGCGGACGCCGAAACGTTCCGTAAGCTCGCGGCGGAGGAGGGACGCCACGGTTCCGTATTCTTCCGCTATACGGAGCAGATTGTGAAACCGCGCAGGACAAAAGCCGTTCTGCTGCCGTTCCTTTACCGCGTATTGGGCAGAAAAATCACCTATCGGCTGATCGCCAAGGGCGAGTACGACGCCGCCCGCGTCTACGAGCACCTGATCCCCGCGTTCCCGGAGGTGGAGAGCATCCGGGCGGACGAGCAGCGGCACGGCGACACCGTCAAGGCGCTGCTTGCGCGGCATGTGCCTGTTAAGAAGCGGATCGTCCGCGCGATCATCCTGACAACGGGCCTGCTTGCTCTTGCCGGATGTGTCTATTTCACCTTATCCCATCGGAGGCACAGCAGAAGATGACCATTGATCCCACGCAGTATACTGCGCGCCCGTCCGAACCGCGCAGTGAGCAGGAGGACGCCATCTATGACATGCTGGACGCGCTCGGCATCCCATTCCTCCGCGTCGATCATGAGCACGCGGACACCATGGAGGACTGCCGCCTGATCGAATCCTACCTCGGCGGGAAGATCTGCAAGAATCTGTTTCTCTGCAACCGTCAGGAGACCGAGTTCTATCTGCTGATGATGCCCGGAGAGAAGCCGTTCAAGACGAAGTACCTCTCCGCGCAACTCGGCTGCTCCCGCCTGTCCTTCGCCTCCGCGGAGCACATGGCGGAGCTTCTCCATACGATCCCCGGCTCTGCCTCCGCGCTAGAGCTGCTGTTCGACACAGCGCATCGCGTGAAGCTGGTCATTGACCACGATCTTCTACAAGAGGAGACCATCAGCGGGCATCCTGGCTTCTCCACGTCCACGCTCCGGCTCAAGCGTGATGACTTGCTCCGCTATGTGGACGCTGTCGGGCATACGCCGATCATCGTTGACTTGCCTACAGAGGCGTAATGTACGCCGGATGCCGTTTGAGCGCCACCTACCAGCGACCGCGCTTTTTATCGTTCGGGAACGGCGAAAGCCGCATAGCGCGGGCTTGTAGCAAAAATAGTAGTTTTGACCGGTTGGTACAGACAAAAGCGACAGGTTTCGACCTGCCGCTTTTTGTTTGATGCCGCGCCGCTTAGCGGCGCGTGTCGATCCAATTCATTGAGAGGGGACTTCCACCCCCTCGCAAACGCACCCGATGAATAATGCTATAATGTTATAAAATAATGGTTGAAAAATGGGAAGATATGCGTTATAATATTTTTTTATGTGGGCTATTCAAATTATGAATCTGGTCTGCACGCTGATAAGAGGTGGGTTTTTTATGAATTCCAAGACGCTTTTTTACATTTTTAAGCGCATTCTTCTGGCGGTTTTGACCGTCTGGGTCGTCATCACGATCACATTTTTCGTCATGCGCGCCGTTCCGGGAGGTCCGTTCATGGGCGAAAAGGCAATCACTGCTGCGGCGCAGGCGGCGCTGGAGGCGAAGTACGGTCTGGACAAGCCGCTGATGGAGCAATATTTCACCTATCTCAAAGATATTATTACGAAGTTTGACTTCGGTCCGTCGCTCAAGCAGCGCGGCCGCATGGTGATTGATATTATCGGCGACGGTATGAAAACCTCCGCCAGGCTGGGCGTCGTCGCTGCGTTCCTCGCGTTGATTGTCGGCGTTGTGCTGGGCGCCGTTGCGGCGCTGCGGCGCAACAAGCTTGTGGATAAGGTCATCATGGTCGTGACCACCGCGTTTGTATCGATGCCGTCGTTTATCATCGGTTCTCTGCTGCTGGTGTTTTTCTCCATCAAGCTGGGCATCCTGCCCGCCAACGGCACCACGGCGAAGGGGCTTGTTCTCCCAATCGTTACGCTGGCACTGTACCCGATGGCGTACATCACGCGTCTTACCCGCTCGTCCATGCTGGACGTGCTGGGGCAGGACTACATCCGCACCGCCAAGGCAAAGGGCGTTTCTCCGGTGAAGATCATCTTCGGTCACGCGCTGAAAAACTCGCTGATCCCGGTCATCACTTACTTTGGACCCATGCTTGCGTACATCGTCACCGGTTCTCTGGTGGTGGAGCAGATTTTTGCCGTGCCGGGCATCGGTCGCGCCTTTGTCAGCAGCATCACCAACCGCGACTACCCGATGATCATGGGCACGACGATCGTGCTGGCATGCCTGATTGTCATTATGAATCTGGTCAGCGACATTCTCTACAAGGTCGTCGATCCGCGGATCAATCTGGAATAAGGGAGGCGGATGAAAATGGATACGAAACTCACGATGCACGTCAATATGGATGATTTTCTTCCCGCCACCGAGGAAGAAAAGGAATACATGGTGCAGATGCGCCCGTCCTCGACGTTTTTTAAGGACGGTATCAAGCGCCTGCTCAAAAACCATGTGGCGACGGTCAGCTTTATTGTGATCATCGCCATCACGCTGGCGTCGATCATCGTGCCGATGGTCTGGCCGTATTCCTACGACAACATGCTGGGCGTTGCTCCGGGCAAGCCTGTGGACGCTTCCTATAACAATCTGCATCCCTTTGAGTACGGCCGCACCGAGCAGAAGAAGCTCGACGCCGGAGAGACGGTCTTTCCCCATATCTTCGGCACCGACGCGCAGGGACGCGACTATTTCATCCGCGTGGTGTACGGCACGCGCATCTCCCTTGCGGTGGGCTTTTTCGCCAGTATTATCGTTTTGGTGATCGGCATGACGCTGGGGTCGATCGCGGGCTACTGCGGCGGAAAAGTGGATTTGATCATCATGCGCATCGTCGATATCATATACTCGCTGCCGGATATGCTGATGGTCATTTTGCTGGCGAGCGTGCTGAAGCTTACGCTGACACCGATCATTGAGGGCACGGCGCTGGAGAAGATCGGCAGCAACATCATCAGCCTGTTCATCGTTTTCGGTGTGCTGTACTGGGTCAGCATGTCCCGCCTGATCCGCGGTCAGATTTTGTCGCTGCGCGAGCAGGAATACGTCCTCGCGGCGCAGGCTGCGGGCGCACGGGGCGGCTGGATCATCCGCAAGCACCTGCTTCCCAACTGCATCAGCGTGGTCATCATCTCCACGGCGCTGCAAATCCCGAACGCGATCTTCACGGAGAGTTTTCTCTCTTTCCTCGGTCTTGGCGTCAACGCGCCGATGCCCTCGCTTGGCTCGCTTGCGTCCGACGCGCTCAACGGCATCTCCTCGTATCCGTACCGACTGGTCATCCCGGCTGTGGTTATCTCGCTGATCGTGCTGTCGCTGAATCTGTTTGGCGACGGGCTGCGCGACGCCTTTGACCCCAAGCTGAGAACCTGAGAAAGGAGCGGATACCATGTCATTACTTGAAGTCAACGATCTCCATACCTCGTTCTTCACGCCGGCGGGCGAGGTCCGCGCCGTCAACGGCGTGTCCTTCAACCTCGACCGCGGCAAGGTGCTGGGCATCGTGGGAGAGTCCGGCTCCGGCAAATCGGTTACGGCGTATTCGATCATGCAGATTCTCGCCGGTACCGGCAAGATCGTCTCCGGCTCCATCAAGCTGGACGGGCAGGAACTGGTTGACGCGGGCGAGAAGACCATGAAGACCGTCCGCGGCAATAAGGTTTCCATCATTTTTCAGGACCCCATGACCTCTCTCAACCCGACCTACACCATCGGACACCAGCTGATGGAGGCGATATTGCTTCACACCGACCGCAACCGTCAGCAGGCGTATGACCGTGCGGTGGAGATGCTGCGGCTCGTCAACATCAATGAGCCGGAAAAGCGCATGAAGCAGTATCCCTTTGAGCACTCCGGCGGTATGCGTCAGCGCATCATGATCGCCATGGCGCTGGCGTGTGAGCCGGATATCCTGATTGCCGATGAGCCGACCACAGCGCTGGATGTGACGATCCAGGCGCAGATTCTGGAACTGATGAAGTCCTTGCAGGAAGAGCTGGGTATGGCGATCATCATGATTACCCACGACCTCGGCGTCGTAGCGCAGATGTGCGATGAGGTCATAGTCATGTACGCCGGTTCCATCTGCGAGCAGGGCACGGCGGACGAGATTTTCTACAATCCGCACCATGAATACACGAAGGGTCTGCTGCGCTCGATCCCCACGGCGGATACCGCCGGTACGCGGCTCAAGCCCATCACCGGCACGCCCATCGACCTGCTGAATATGCCCAAGGGCTGCCCGTTTGCGCCCCGCTGCGACAACGCGATGAAGATTTGCCTCACGCAGCGCTGTGCGCGCATGCAGATCAACGACAAGCATCAGGCCGCGTGCTGGATGAACGTCAAGGCGGGCGTGGAAAACGGCAGTATTGAGACTGAGAAAGGCGGTGAGGCGAAATGACCGGAACCGGCAATACACCGCTGGTGGAGATCAGGCACCTCAAGGAGTATTTCCCCATCAACGTTGGCATGCTCAAGACCAAGCCGCTCAAGGCGGTGGACGATGTGTCCTTCGCCATCCGAAAAGGTGAGACACTGGGGCTTGTGGGCGAGTCCGGCTGCGGCAAGACCACCGTCGGACGCACGCTGCTGTACCTCTATAAGCCCACAGGCGGCGAGATTCTCTTCAACGGCAAGCCTGTTGTGTCCAAGGCGGACATCAACGAGTACCGCAAAAAGGCGACGATGGTTTTTCAGGACCCCTACTCCTCGCTCAACCCCCGCATGACGGTCTCCGATATCATCGGCGAGCCGCTGGACGTACACAGAATGTACGCCAACAAGCAGGAACGTCACGAGCGTATTCTGGAGCTGATGAACCGTGTGGGTCTCAACAGCGAGCACGCCGCCCGCTATGCCCACGAGTTTTCCGGCGGTCAACGCCAGTGCATTGGCATTGCCCGCGCGCTGGCACTCGACCCGGAGTTCATCGTCTGCGACGAGCCGGTGTCCGCGCTGGATGTGTCCATTCAGGCGCAGGTCATCAATATGTTCGGCGAGCTGCAAGAGCAGATGGGGTTGACCTATCTGTTCATCGCGCATGACATTCTGGTCGTGCGCCACATCAGCAACCGCATCGCGGTCATGTACCTCGGCAAGATGGTGGAGCTGGCGGATGCGGCGGAGATTTACGATCACCCGCTGCATCCCTACACCAAGTCGCTGATGTCCGCGGTGCCGCAGCCTGACCCGAAGATCGCCCGCGCCAACCGGCGCATCGTGCTCTCCGGCGATATTCCCAGCCCGCTCAACGCGCCCTCCGGGTGCCCGTTCCGTACCCGCTGCCCGAACGCGACCGAGGCGTGCGCGGCGTCAATGCCGGAATTCAAAGAGGTTTCCTCCGGGCACTTCGTCGCCTGCCATCGCACGGCGGAGATCAACTGAACATGCGCCGCTAATTGCTTCAAATCTGTGGAAGCACAGTTTGAAAATATTACTTGAAAGGAATCCCAGAAAATGAAGAAGACTCTTGCACTGATCCTCGCTCTGGCAATGATGCTCTCTCTCGCAGCCTGCGGCGGCAAGGACACCGCGTCCTCCGACAATGGCAGCAGCACCGAGAACACCCAGAGCACCACCCCCGCGCCGACGGAGACCGCCAGTCCCAGCAGCATTGCGGTTTGCATTGCCTCTGAGCCTGATACGCTCGATCCGGCGCTCAACTCCGCCGTGGACGGCGCCACCATGCTTGTCCACCTGTTCTCCGGTCTCGCCAAATGGACGCAGGACGATAGCGGCGCGTTCCATATCGTTGCCGACGCTGCCACCGAGCTTGTCGAGCCGGTTGCCAACGACGACGGCACCGTGACCTACACCTATACCCTGCGCGACGGCATGGCATGGTCTGACGGTCAGCCTGTCACCGCCGCCGACTTCGAGTACGCCTGGCAGCGTGCTTCCAACGTGGAGTTCGGCGCGGACTACGGCTATATGTTCGACGTCATCAAGGGCTACAGCGAGGATGACCCCGCTGCCCGTCTCGCCGTCGAGGCGAAGGACGAGAAGACTCTCGAAGTCACGCTCAACGGTCCCGTTTCCTACTGGAACGAGCTGCTGGCGTTCCCCGTCTACTTCCCCGTCCGTGAGGACGTCGTTGCCAATGAGGCGTGGGCGACCGATCCCAGCACCTATGTCTGCAACGGCGCTTACACCATGAGCGACTGGTCCCACAACAGCGTTATCACCCTCACGAAGAATGAGAACTATGCTGACGCCGACGAGATCACGATGGATACCATCGAGTTCTATCTCTCCGACGACGCCAACAACATGCTCTCCAACTTCCAGAACGGCAGCTGGCTGCTGATCGACGATGTTCCCACCAACGAGATCGCCAACCTCAAGACCCAGTATCCCGATGAGTTCGTGGTTGCCGGCCAGATCGGCACCTACTACGTCTGCTGGAACATCAACGAGGACATCCTCCCCGCGGGCAGCGGCCTCACCGGTGTCGAGGCGGAGAACGCCAGGGCGGAGATTCGTCAGGCGATCGGCCTTCTGTATGACCGCAACTATATCGTCGAGGAGATCGGTCAGGCAGGTCAGGTGCCCGCTTCCTCCTTCGTGGCGATGGGCATGACCAACCCCGACGGTTCTCAATTCTATCAGACCGCCGGTCACAGCAGCGACTTTGAGGGCTATTATGACGTTTCCGTGGATGCCATCGAGAGCAATTACACCTCCGCGGTCGAGACCCTCAAGAAGTACTATAGCTTTGACGAGGCGACCCAGCAGTTCACCAACTTCCCGACGCTGACCTACCTCTACAACACCAGCGAAGCTCACAAGGCGATCGGTGAGTATCTGCAGAGCGCCATGGCGGGCGTGGGTCTGAACATGAACCTCGACAACCAGGAGTGGGCGACCTTCCTAAACACCCGTAAGCAGGGCAATTACTCCATCGCCCGCAATGGCTGGCTGGCGGACTACAACGATCCCATCTGCTTCCTTGACATGTGGACCACTGCCTCCGGCAACAACGACGTGCAGTTCGGCAAGGGCGCTCACAAGGACGTTGCCGCCTACAGCATGGATCTGACGCCCTACGGCTATGACGTCAAGGTTGAGAACGGCACCTGGGCTGAGACCTACGATGTGCTGATCGCCACCATCAAGTCCTGCGCTGACGAGAACACTCGCTTCGAGCTGATGCACCTCGCCGAGGACCTGCTGATGAGCACCGGCTGCATTGTGCCTCTGTATTTCTACACCGATATCTATATGCTCTCCAACCGCGTCAGCGGCTTCTTCTCCAACCCGCTCGGTTACAAGTACTTCATGTACACCACCGTCGCGTAAGGAGAGCATCCGAGGCGACCCAAACAGCCGTTTGATCCGGCTGACACAAAAAAGAGCGACGTGCTTCGGCATGCCGCTCTTTTTTTGTGCCAAACTTTTAACACGTCACCATTTAATATGAGTTTTACTTGAAAAGCAGTGGACATTATGGTAAAATACATCGGAATGTCGGTTTCAGTGGAAACCGAGGGCAGAATTGAAACGAAAAGGGTGAGTTCGTGTACCTAAAGGCGCTTGAAATACAAGGCTTCAAGAGCTTTCCAGATAAGACAGTGCTGAATTTCGGCGAGGATGTAACCGCCATCGTCGGACCCAATGGCAGTGGCAAGTCCAACGTGTCGGATGCTATCCGCTGGGTGATGGGCGAGCAGTCCACCAAGTCGCTGCGCGGCAGCAAGATGGAGGACGTCATCTTCGGCGGCACCGAGAAGCGCAGCCAGATGGGTTTCGCGCAGGTAACGCTGGTGCTGGACAACACCGAGCACATTTTCCCGCAGATGGAGGAGACTGAAGTTGCCGTTACCCGCCGGTATTACCGCAGCGGGGAGTCGGAATACTATATCAACAAGCAGAGCGTTCGTCTCACGGACATCAACGAGCTGTTCATGGACACCGGTATGGGTCGCGAGGGCTACTCCATCATCGGACAGGGCAGGATCGACGAGATTCTGTCACAGAAGAGCGCTGATCGCCGCGAAATCTTTGAGGAGGCGGCAGGCATCTCCAAGTATCGCCACCGCAAGGAAAAGGCGGAGCGCGATTTGGAGCGCACGGAGGAAAACCTCACCCGCGTCAATGACAAAATCGCGGAGCTGGAGCTGCATGTGGAGCCGCTGCGCGTGCAGGCGGAAAAAGCAAAGAAGTATCTGGTGCTGCGCGACGAGCTGCGCGTGCTGGAAATCTCTGTCTGGTTGGAGCAGCTGGAGACCATCCGCACCAACGCCATCAAGCTGGAAACGGATTATGCGCTGGCACAGCAAGAGCTGAGTGAGGCGCAGGCGGCGCTGGATGAGCTGTACGCTTCCACAGAGCAGTTCAGCGAGCGCATCCGCGAGAACGATCTGGAGCAGGAGCGAGTACGCGCCGCGGTTGCGGAATTTGACGCGCAGGTCAGCGAGCAGGAGTCCGCGATTGCGGTGCTCAACACCGATATCGCGCATCACAATGAGAACATCCGCCGCGTGGAAGAGGAGATTCGCGACCAGTCCGGTCGCGCCGGCTCGATGGCGGAACAGATCGAGGAAAAAAAGACTCGTATTGCTGAGCTAGCAGCCCAGATCGAGACCATGTCCGCTGACGTGGACAAGCTGGTGGCGCAAGCGGAGGAGCTTTCCCGCGGTGCGGGCGAAGCTGCCGGCGAGGTGGAGAGCCTGCACGGCAGGGAAGCGCTGGCGCGTTCCGCGGCAGCGGACAGCCGCGCGGATATTTCCGCGGCACGCTCCGGCATCCACGAGATGGAGGAGCGTAAGGCGGCGATCTCCGCCGAGCATGAGCAGGTGGAGCAGCAGCTTGCCGAGACAAAAAAGCTTGCGTCTGAAAACCGTCGCGCCTTGGAGGAGGCGCAGGAGGACACCGACGCCATTCAGAATATCATCAAGGGTCACACCATGAAGATGGACGGTCGCGTAAGGCGTGAGGCGGAGGCGGCGGAGCGCCGCGTCAACCTCACGATGGAGCTGAATAACCTAACCTCCCGTATTAAGATGCTCTCTGACATGGAGAAGGAATACGAGGGCTTTGGCAAGGCGGTACGCGTGGTGATGCAGGCTGCGGAGAACCGCGCTCTGCGCGGTATCCACGGTCCCGTGGCGAACCTGATGACGGTGGATAAGCGCTACGCCGTTGCCGTTGAGATTGCGCTGGGCGCGAAGATGCAGGATATTGTCGTCGATCGCGAGGAGGACGCCAAGGCGGCGATCAACCTCCTGAAGCAGCGCGACAGCGGTCGCGCGACCTTCCAGCCGCTTACCGCCATCCGCGGGTCCGAGATTCGGGAAAACGGGCTGGACAGCGAGTACGGCTTCGTGGGTGTCGCGTCGTCGCTGGTGCACTATGACGAGAAGTACCGCGCGGTGTTCCACAGCATGCTGGGCAACACTGTGGTGGTGGACGATCTCGACTGCGGCATCTCCATGGCACGGAAGTACCAGAACCGGTTCCGCATCGTGACGCTGGACGGTCAGGTCATCAACCGCGGCGGCTCCATGACCGGCGGTTCGCTGAGCCGCAACGTAGGCATTTTGAGTCGCGCGAATGAGTTGAAGGAGCTTACCGCCAAGCGGGGAGGACTCGAAGAAAAGCTTGCCTCGGCGGAGCGCGAGGCGGAGGACGCCAAGCGCGACCTCACCAAGGCGCAGTATGAGTTGGAGGTTGCCCAGTCTCAGGAGCATGAGGCGGAGCAGAAGGTCTTGAAGCTCACCGGCGACAAGAACCACTACGACGTGATCCTTACCGCGGCGCGCGACCGCTTGGAGGACATGGAGGCGGAGAGCGAGACCATCGAGCGGCGTATCGCGGACTATCAGAAGTCCATTCAGGAAAAGGAGACTCTCGCCGAGCGGCAGGAGGCGGAGGCAGCCGCGCTCAAGGCGGAGGCGGAACAGCGCTTTGTCGGACAGGCGGAGCTGCTGCGCTCCTCCGGCGCACTGGGCGATGAAATCACCGAAAAGAAAAGCGCGCTCGCGGGCTATCGCGCGGAGCGCGAAGCAACGGAGCAGTCGCTGCTTGATTTGGAGGCGCTGCGCGAGCAGATGGCGGGTGACGAGCTGAGCCGTCAGAACCTCATTGAACAGTATCGCGCTTCCTGCGAGGCGGCGGAGCGGGAGATTGAAACCCGCAAGGCGCAGATCGAGTCCCTGCGCGCGCAGCAGCATGACCGCAAGGATGAGTTGCAGGCGCTCAATGAGACGAAGCTCTCAATCGAGGCGGAGCGCGGCGCCAGCGATCGCCGCATGAAGGACCTCAACGACCATGTCATCAACGCCACCAATGCCGCAGCGCGTCTCGAACAGAAGAAGGCGACCGGCGCGATGGAGGAGAAGCAGATTCTCGACAAGCTGTGGGAGAACTACGAGCTTTCCCACAGCGCGGCGATGGAGCAGCGCGTGGAGCTTGAGAGCACGGTAAAGGCGAACAAGCGCATCACCGAACTCAAGCGCGAGATCAGCGGTCTCGGCGGCGTGAACGTCGGTGCGATCGAGGAGTTTGAACGCGTCAACGAGCGCTACACCTACCTCACCGGACAGCGCGACGACGTGGAGAAGGCGAAGGAAGAGCTGCTGGGCGTCATTGAAAACATCACCGGCGAGATGACCGGTATCTTCCGCGAGCAGTTTGAACTGATCCGCACCAGCTTCGAGGAGACCTTCCTTGACCTCTTCGGCGGCGGCAAGGCGACGCTGGAGCTGGAGGACGAGAACGACGTCCTGGGCTGCGGCATCGAGATCAAGGTGCAGCCGCCGGGCAAGGCGCTCAAGACCATCACACTGCTCTCCGGCGGCGAGAAGGCATACGTCGCCATCGCGCTGTATTTCGCGATCCTCAAGGTGCATCCGACGCCGTTTTGCATCATGGACGAGATCGAGGCGGCGTTGGACGCGGCGAACGTCATTCGTGTGGCGAACTATATGCGCCGCATCTCCGACAAAACGCAGTTTATCGTCATCACCCACCGCCGTGAGACCATGGAGGCGGCGGACGTACTCTACGGCGTGACGATGCAGGAGCGCGGCGTCAGCAAGGTGCTGACCATCAACATGAACGATATGGCAAAAGAATTGGGCATAAAGGATTAAACGGGAGAAAGCTATGGGTCTGTTTTCCAAGATCAAGAAAGCATGGTTTGACACGATCGTCTGGGAGATGATCGACGATGAGTTTTACGACACGCTCGAAGAAAACCTCATCATGGCGGACTTAGGCGCTGTTGCCGCGGCGGACGCGGTGAAGCAGCTGCGCGCGGTGGTCTATGACCAGAGCATCCAGAACGGAGAACGCGTCAAGCAGGCGCTGCGCGACATTCTCGAAGAAAAGCTGAACGTGGGCGAGCAGCGTCTTGATCTTTCCACCAAGCCGTCTGTGGTGCTGGTGATCGGCGTCAACGGCGTGGGCAAGACCACCTCCATCGGCAAGCTGGGCTATCGGCTGCGCAAAAAGGAAAAAAAGCGCGTCCTCTTCTGCGCGGCGGACACGTTCCGCGCCGCGGCGGCGGATCAGCTGGAAATCTGGTCGGAGCGCGCGGGCGTGGAGATCGTGCGCTCCAAGGAGGGCGCAGACCCCGGCGCGGTGCTCTTTGACTCGCTGCAAGCGGCGAAGGCGCGCGGCGTGGACGCGGTACTGGTGGACACGGCGGGACGCCTGCACAACAAGGCGAACCTGATGGCGGAGCTTGCCAAGCTGCGCAAGATCATTGATCGCGAGACGCCGGACGCCGCCAAGGAAACGCTGCTGGTACTGGACGCCACCACGGGTCAGAACGGCTTGCAGCAGGCGAAGGTGTTCAAGGAGGTCGCCGGTCTCACCGGCATCATCCTCACCAAGCTGGACGGTACGGCGAAGGGCGGCATCTGCGTCGCCATCGCGCAGGAGCTGGGCGTTCCGGTGAAGTACGTCGGTCTCGGCGAGGGCATCGACGATCTGGAGCCGTTCAACGCCAAGGAGTATCTCAAGAACTTTATCTGATCCTGATTAGGAGGGCAATATGAAATTCGTATTGGCTACTCAAAATCCCAAAAAACGGGAAGAAATGGCGGCGATTCTCTCCGATCTCGGCGTTGAGGTCGTGACCGAGGAAGAGTTGGGCGTCAAGGTGGAGGTCGAGGAGACCGGCGAGACCTTTGCCCAGAACGCCGCGCTCAAGGCAAAAGCCGTGATGGAGGCGACAGGGCTTCCATCCATTGGCGACGATTCGGGGCTTTGCGTCGATATCCTCAACGGCGCTCCGGGCATCTACTCCGCCCGCTACGGCGGCGAGGGGCTGGACGATGCCGGACGCTGCCGGCTGCTGCTGGAGAGTTTGCGTGGGCTGACTGATCGCCGTGCGCATTTTGAAACGGTGATCTGCTGCGTATTCCCCAATAATGACTGGATCGCCGCGCGGGGCAGGTGCGACGGCACGATCGCCTTTGCGCCCATGGGCGCGAATGGCTTTGGCTATGACCCAATCTTCTTCATCACAAGTAAGCAAAAGACTTTTGCCCAGCTCACCGCCGAAGAAAAATCGGCGATTTCCCATCGCGGCAACGCGCTGCGCGAGTTCAAGGAAAAGCTGTCGGCGTATTTGACGGAACACCCGGAGGTGCAGGGGTAAATGGAATTGACCGGAAAACAGCGCGCGCAGCTGCGCGCCATGGCAAACAGTCTGGAGCCGGTGGTACACATCGGCAAGGACGGCATTGGAGATAACCTTGTCAAGCAGGCAAACGATGCGTTGGAGGCGCGGGAGCTTATCAAGTGCCGCGTACTGGAAAACTGTGAGCTGACCTCCCGCGAGGCGTGCGACGAGCTGAGCCGCCTGACTCGCAGTGAGCAGGTGCAGGTGATCGGCACGAAATTCGTCCTCTATCGCGAGTCCCACCGCAAGGACAAAAAGGATAAGATCGTCCTCGTCAAGGCGAAGAAAAAGGCATGAAGCTGGGGGTTTACGGCGGCAGTTTCAACCCGCCGCATTTGGGACATCTGCATGCCGCCATTGCTGCGGCGAGGTTTCTGGGGCTGGATCAGCTGCTGCTGATTCCGGCGGGCATTCCGCCTCACAAGCAGCTGGACGAGCCGGGCGCAGAGCACCGCGCCGCCATGGCGGGGTTTATGGCGCAGCAGGCGGCGCTGGAAACGGGCATTCCCGTCAGGGTCTCCCGTATGGAGATTGAGCGCGGCGGCAAGAGCTACACCGCTGACACCGTGCGCGAATTGCACGAGCAGTACCCGGACGACGAGCTGTGGCTGCTGATGGGGACGGATATGTTCCTCACGTTTCAAGACTGGTATCGGCCGGAGGAGATTCTTTCCTATGCCGGCATTTGCGCGTTTGGACGCAGCGAGCAGGATACCGAGGAGCTTTTCTCTGTACAGCGAAACTACTTGTCAGAGCGCTTCCCCGGCGCTCGCATCGCGACCATGGTATTGCCAAATCTGGTGGAGGTCTCGTCCACGGAGCTGCGCGGCATGCTGCCGCGGGGTGGGGAGCACCTGATGCCGCAGGTCTACGGTTACATCCTGCGGGAGCATCTGTACGGAACCAATTTCGATTTAAAGCGTCTGACGTTAGAGGAGCTGCGCCCGGTGGCGCTGTCCTACCTCAAGGCGAAGCGCGTGCGGCATGTGCTTGGCGTGGAGCAGGAGGCGAGACGGCTTGCGGAGCGGTACGGAGCGGACGTGGAGAAGGCGCGTTTCGCGGCGTTGCTGCACGATTGTACCAAAAAGCTGGAGTTGAACGAACAGCTTGCGCTTTGCGCGCGGTACGGCATTGAGCTGGACGATCTGGAGCGCCGTGCGCTCAAGCTGCTGCACGCCAAGACCGGCGCGGCGGTGGCGCGGGAGGTGTTCGGCGCGCCGCAGGACGTGTGCGACGCGATCCTGTGGCACACCACCGGTCGCCCGGATATGACGACGCTGGAAAAGGTGATCTATCTCGCGGACTACATCGAGCCAAGCCGCGACTTTGACGGCGTGGACACGATGCGCGAGGTGGTGTATGCCGATCTGGACCGCGGATTGGCGCTGGGACTCAAAATGAGCATCGAGGAACTGGAGGGCTATGGCAGCCCGGTTCATCAGAATACGCGCAGCGCGTATGAATACATCAGAAACCAATTAGGAGAGTAGGATGGCATATAGCGATTTTCGTGATAAAATGAAGCTGAAAAGCGCGGAAGCCAAGCTGAAGTACGAGGAAAACAGCGGGGAAGCGTGGGAGCAGATCAGAGGCTTTCTCACCGACCCTGCCCACTGGATCGTGGCGGGGATTGTGGTGCTGCTGGCGGTTGCCGGCATTTTTGCCATCAAGTTCCTCGGCGCTGTGCGCGCGCCGGAGATCAACCCGGAGCCTGACCCGGTTGTGATCGGGGAACCGGTTGAGACTGAGACCGGCGAGGAGTGGGAAGAGATCGACGACAGCAATACCGTTCAGCCCTTGCTCAGCGGTGCGCGGAAGGAGAATTTCTACACCTTCCTGCTCTTTGGCACGGATAAGTTCAGCGGCAGTACGGACACGATCATGGTCGTGAGTTACGACGTGGCGAACCAGAAGCTCAACCTCATGAGCATTCCGCGCGACACGATGGTCAATGTCAGCTGGGACATCAAGAAGATCAATTCCGTGTATTCCATGGGCGGCATCAAGGCTTTGCAAAAGCACATCAGCAAGCTGGTTGGCTTTACACCGGACTACTATGTGAAGATCGACTTGCAGGCATTTGTCGACGTGGTAAATCTGCTCGGCGGTGTGGAATTTGATGTGCCCATCGCCATGCATTACCATGATCCGGCTCAGGAGCTGAGCATTGACCTGGAGCCGGGCGTGCAAACGCTCAACGGAGAACAGGCAATGGGGCTTGTGCGGTTCCGCAAGAGCGACCGCAGCGCCAACGGACGCATCAGTGGATACGACGACACCGGTCGCGTGGCAACGCAGCAGGCGTTCCTCAAGGCGATGTTCAAGCAGTGCCTTCAGATCAAAAACTGGACGAAGATCACCGGCTATGTGGAAATTTTTGAAAAGAACGTGGAGAGCGACCTGGAGTTGGGCAATATGCTCTGGTTTGCCCGTCAGGCAATGAATCTCAGCGAGGACAGCTTCCAGACCATGACCGCGCCGGGCAACTACTATGCCAGCGCGTGGAGCCGTTCAACCCACCAGATGCAGTCCTATGTGACGCTTTACGCCAACCAGATGATCTCCGTGGTCAATGAGCGCTTCAACCCGTACGACACCAAGGTTTCGATGGCGAATCTGGACATCATGTCCATCAACAGTGACGGGAGCATTTCCTCGTCCTCCGGCTATGTGGCGGACGGTCGCGCCGAGACACCGCCGAAAACCGAGGAACCGACCGAGGAACCGACCGAGGAACCGGATGAGGCTGATGTGCCTGAAACAACCGGCAATACGCCGGAGTCTCCGCCGCAGAATCCGACAGCGCAGAACCCGTCGCAGAATCCGACAGCGGAGAATCCGTCGCAGAATCCGACAGCGGAGAATCCCGTGGAGAATCCACCGGCGGAAACACCGGAGGAGCCTACGGAGACCGCTGAACCGACGGCTGAGACGCCGATCAATGAGACACCCGCTGAGGAACCCACGGAGCCTCCGGCGGGCGAACCTGCCGCGCAGGAGACGACAGACACAACGCCGACTGAAGAAACCAGCGGCGCAGAATAAAGGAAAGGATGCCAACTATGCTGCAACCGAAAGAAATCGCGATTCTCGCTGCAAAAGCCCTCGACGCAAAGAAGGGCAAGGACATCAAGGTACTGGAGATTGACAAGATCACGACGCTGGCGGATTACTTCGTCATCTGCACCGGCTCGTCCAATACGCAGATCAACGCGCTGTGCGACGAGGTGGAGAAGGAATTGAGTGCCGCAGGGGAGGAGCCGCTGCACCGTGAAGGACATCGCGGCGGCACCTGGGTACTGCTGGACTATGCCTGCGTCGCGGTTCATGTTTTCAACGCCGAAGCGCGTGAGTTCTACTCGCTGGAACACCTGTGGGCGGACGGCAAGGAAATTGATCTCAGCGGCGTGCTGACGGAAGAATAAGGCAATAAAGGAGAGACCATCGAGTCATGAAATATGATTTCACCGCCATTGAGAAGAAATGGCAGGAAAACTGGGAGGTCACCAAGCCCTACGCCGCGGTGACGGGGGAGAAGGACAAGAAAAAGTTCTACGGTCTCATTGAGTTTCCGTATCCCTCTGCCGCAGGCTTGCACGTCGGGCATCCGCGCCCGTTCACGGCGATGGACGTGGTGACGCGCAAAAAGCGCATGGAGGGCTACAACGTTCTGTTTCCGATCGGCTTTGACGCCTTCGGCTTGCCGACGGAGAACTTCGCCATCAAAAACCACATCCATCCCTCCATCGTTACGAAGCAGAATATTGAGAACTTCACCCGTCAGCTCAAAATGCTGGGCTACGGGTTTGACTGGGATCGCGTGGTGGACACCACCGATCCGCAGTATTATAAGTGGACGCAGTGGATTTTCCTCCAGCTCTTTAAAAAGGGTCTCGCTTACAAGGCGACCATGCCCGTGAACTGGTGCACCTCCTGCAAGTGCGTCCTCGCCAACGAAGAGGTGGTCGAGGGTGTCTGTGAGCGCTGCGGCAGCGAGGTCATCCGCAAGGAAAAGAGCCAGTGGATGCTCGCCATCACCAAGTACGCCGACCGTCTGGTCGACGATCTGGACGACGTGGACTTCATCGAACGCGTCAAGACGCAGCAGCGCAACTGGATCGGTCGCTCCACGGGTACCGAGGTCACGTTCAAGACGAACACCGGCGACGATATCACGGTCTACACCACCCGCGTGGACACGCTTTACGGCGTGACTTATACGGTCATCTCCCCGGAGCATCCTATGCTCAGGAAGTGGCAGCCCCTCATTCAGAATTGGGACGAGGTCGCGGCGTATCAGGTTGCGGCGTCTAAAAAGTCTGACTTCGAGCGCGGTGAGCTGAACAAGGAAAAGACCGGCGTGCGTCTCGACGGCATTGAGGTCATCAATCCCGCTACCGGCGAGGCGGTACCGATGTTCGTCTCTGACTATGTGCTTATGGGCTACGGCACCGGCATTGTCATGGGCGTGCCGGGTCACGATCAGCGCGACTGGGACTTTGCCACGGCATTCGGTCTGCCGATCATCGAGGTGGTCAAGGGCGGCGACGTCACCAAGGAGGCGTTCACGCTCAAGGACGACACGGGCATCATGGTCAATTCCGGCATCCTCAACGGCATGACCGTCAAGGACGCCATCCCGTACATGAAGAACTACGCCATCGAGCAGGGCTGGGGCAAAGAAAAGACCAACTTCAAGCTGCGCGACTGGGTGTTCTCTCGTCAGCGCTATTGGGGCGAACCGATCCCGCTCGTCAACTGCCCGGATTGCGGCTGGGTGCCGGTGCCGGAGGAACAGCTCCCGCTGGTGCTGCCGCAGGTGGACAGCTACGAGCCGACCGACGACGGCGAAAGCCCGATCTCCAAGATGACCGACTGGGTCAACACGACCTGTCCCAAGTGCGGCAAACCCGCCAGACGCGAGACCGACACCATGCCCCAGTGGGCGGGTTCAAGCTGGTATTATCTGCGTTATATGGACGCCCACAACGATTCCGCGCCCGTCAGCCATGAGGCGGAGGAGTACTGGGGTCCGGTCGACTGGTACAACGGCGGCATGGAGCATACCACGCTGCATCTGCTCTACAGCCGCTTCTGGCACAAGTTCCTCTATGACATCGGCGTGGTGCACACCAAGGAGCCTTACGCCAAGCGCACCAGCCACGGCATGATCCTCGGACAGAACCCGCACTATGTGGGCTTTGCCAAAACCGAGGTGGAAAAGCAGGCGCTCATCGACAAGTATGGCAATCAGGCGCTGCGTCCGGCGGTGAAGATGTCCAAGTCCCTCGGCAACGTGGTCAATCCCGACGACGTGGTGAAGGCATACGGCGCGGACACCATGCGCCTCTATATCATGTTCATCGGCGACTTTGAAAAGACCGCGACATGGTCGGACGAGGCGGTAAAGGGCAGCAAGCGCTTCTTAGACCGCTGCTGGAACCTCATGGACATGGCGAGCGACGAGGAGACGATCTCTGCGAAGAACGAAGCCACCGTTCACAAGACCATCAAGAAGGTCACAAGCGATATTGACGACCTCAAGATGAACACTGCCATTGCAGCGCTCATGGCGATGGTCAACGAGTTCTACGCCAACGGTCTGAGCCGCGGCGACCTGAAGGCGCTGATGCTCATGCTTAGCCCGTTCGCGCCGCACATGGTGGAGGAGATGTGGGAACTGACCGGCTTTGCCAAGTCCACCGGCAGAATGGCGATGCAGAACCCGTGGCCGCAGTACGACGAGAGCAAGACCATTGCGAGCGTCGTGGAGATGGCGGTTCAGATTCAGGGCAAGCTGCGCGGCACGATCTCCGTGGCGCTGGACAGCGACGAGGCGACCGTGGTCGCCGCTGCGAAGGCGAACGAAAAGGTTGCCAAGTCTCTGGAGGGCATGCAGATTGTCAAGACGATCCTGGTGAAGAACAAGCTGGTTAACCTGATTGTCAAGCCGGCTTGACGGCATTTTTCCGCGCGTGATCTTTTTCTTCGAAAAAAGCAAAAAAAATGTTGACAAGCCCTCGCATTTCCCATATAATGCTCTACGCAAGTCATGTTGATGACTCTACTGAGCGCTCTGGATTGAGCCGGGCGCATCGGAGGGAGGGAAATATAGATGTCCGAAGTG
The DNA here is from genome assembly GCA_017527825.1 of Oscillospiraceae bacterium. Taxonomy (GTDB): domain Bacteria; phylum Bacillota; class Clostridia; order Oscillospirales; family Oscillospiraceae; genus Hominicoprocola. The sequence continues at coordinate 90,375 of JAFXPO010000042.1, read as the reverse complement.
CATGTCAAGGAAGGCGAATCTCTGGACAGCGCGCTCAAGCGCTTCAAGAGAAGCTGCGCCAAGGCTGGCATCGTCGCTGAGGTGCGCCGTCGCGAGGCTTATGAAAGCCCCAGCGTCAAGCGCCGCAAGAAGAGCGAGGCTGCGCGCAAGAACCGCAACAAGCGTTTCTATTAAGAGTTGCAAAAAAGAGGACGCCTTCGGCGTCCTCTTTTTTGAGTAGGATGCCCCTTGCGCCTCCGTCGCGCGCTCCGTGAGAAGCTTTGTCACGCGCATGTCGTGACGAAAAACGATCAGAATGATTTGCCGTCTGCGGGCGGCGAACTCTGCGAGGCTGTTATGTCTGTTTCACTCATTCCCGACTACGTTTTTAACGACTATACCGCCGTCACGCCGGCGTTTCTGCGCGATCACGGCGTCAGGCTTCTGCTTTCCGACCTTGATTATACCCTCGCGCCGAAGGCGCAGGCGGAACCGGACGAAAATCTGCTGGCATGGGTACGCACGCTCAAGGACAGCGGCGTGACGGTGGAAATCATCTCCAACAACCGCTCGCCGGTGCGCGTGGAGCGGTTTTGCAAAAATCTCGGCATAGACTATGTGGGCAACGCGGGGAAGCCCGGTACGCGAGGTCTGGTGGAAGCAATGCGCAAGCATGGCGTGTGCGCGGCGCAGACCGCCATGCTGGGCGACAAGCTGCTCACTGACACGCTGGCGGCGAAGCGCGGCGGAACGTTGATGCTCATGGTGGAGCCGAAGGACGGCCCGGTTGGCGCGTGGAATCACGTTCTCCATGCCATGCAGGAGCCGTTCAAACGTGCCTGCGGGCAGGATCAAAGATAATAAATTTGTAATTTTTGGCGCAAGATAGCGAAAAGGTCTTGCAATACCACACAAAATAAGGTAAAATACCATAGATAAAAAACCGCATACGGTTTTATTTTGAGGAAGTCGCCTGAGATTTCCTCGTGATTTAGGAGGAAAACAATATGGCAACGATTACCGCCGGCGATTTCCGCAACGGCAAGCTCTTTGAGATGGACGGCAAGGTCTATCAGGTCGTCGAGTTCCAGCACGTCAAGCCCGGCAAGGGCGCGGCGTTCGTCCGCACCAAGATGAAGAACGTCATCACCGGCGGCGTCACCGAGACCAGCTTCAACCCCACCGCGAAGTTTGAGGAGGCGTTTATTGAGCGCAAGGACATGGCGTACAGCTATGCCGACGGCGACCTCTATTACTTCATGGATCAGGAGACCTTTGAGATGGTTCCCATCGGCAAGGACATGCTGGGCGATCCGTTCCGCTTCGTTACTGAGAACACCGTCTGCAAGGTGCTTTCCTACAAGGGCAGCGTGTTCGGCATCGAGTGCCCGAACTTCATGGACCTTGAGGTCACCAAGACCGAGCCGGGTCTCGCGGGCAACACTGCCACCAACACCCTCAAGCCTGCTACCGTAGAGACCGGCGCCGAGGTTCGCGTCCCCCTGTTCATCAACGAGGGCGACAAGGTGCAGATCGACACCCGCACGGGCGAGTATATCGGCAGAGCGAAGTAAGCAAACTACACAAGGCTGCATTCCTTGCAGAATGCAGCCTTCCACCTACATGGACATGAAAGGAGAAGTATCATGGGTGTTTCTGAAAAGGTCGCGTATCTCAAGGGCTTGATGGAGGGACTCAAGATCGACGCTGATTCCGACTACGGCAAGCTGTTCAAAGCGATTGTCGATGTGTTGGACGAGGTGGCGCTGGAGATCGAGGACCTGACCGACGAGGTCATGGAGGTTGGCGATGGACTGGATGTCATCAGCGACGATCTGGCGGACGTGGAGGAACTGCTCTTCGACGACGACGAGGACGAGGACGAGCCGGTGTATATGACCACCTGCCCGGAGTGTGAGGAAGAGATTTATTTTGACGAGGATTACCTCGAAGACGGTGTAGTTGTCTGCCCGAACTGCGGCGCAAAGCTGGAATTTGACGCCGAGGACCTGGACGACGAAGACGACGAGTAATTGGATCACGCAAACCCCCGCCGCATCGGTGCGGCGGGGGTTTGCGTGAAGGAGACATTGTTTTGCTGCTTACTTTCATCTATCTCGCGTTTATCAGCCTCGGTCTGCCAGACTCGCTGCTAGGCTCAGCGTGGCCAATCATCCACCGTGAGCTGGCGGTACCGCTGCCCTGGTCGGGCATTATCTTTATGATTATTTCCGCGGGGACGGTGCTTTCAAGCCTTATGAGCGACCGCCTTACCCGCCGTCTAGGCGCGGGACGGGTGACGGCGTACAGCGTTGCGTTGACCTGCGCGGCGTTGTTCGGGTTTTCCCTGAGCGGCTCCTTTGCGCTGCTGTGCCTTTGGGCGGTACCCTACGGACTGGGCGCGGGCGGTGTGGACGCGGCGCTGAACAACTATGTGGCGCTGCATTATGCCAGCCGCCACATGAGCTGGCTTCATTGCATGTGGGGTATCGGCGCCATGACGGGACCGTATATTATGGCGGCGGCGCTCTCCGGCGATGGCAGCTGGCAGGGCGGCTACCGTGTGATCGGCTGCATCCAATTGGCGCTGACAGCAGTTTTGCTGCTAAGCCTGCCACTCTGGAAGCAAGATACTCCAAATTCCATTGAAAAAGAGAATAGTAAAGCACTTTCACTTGCCAAGGCAATTGCCATTCCCGGCGCGAAATCAGTGATGCTGAGTTTCTTCTGCTACTGTGCGCTGGAGCAGACAGTGGGGCTGTGGGCGAGCAGCTTTTTGGTCAATGTGCGCGGCGTGGACGCGGTGACTGCGGCGCGATACGGAAGCCTGTTCTTCATAGGCATCACCGGCGGCCGCGCCGTCAGCGGATTTCTCACCCTTCGCCTGAATGACACGCAAATGGTGCGGTTGGGGCAGGGACTCATCGCGACCGGAATCCTCGTTGTGCTGTTGGGGACAGACACCGCCCTGTTGGGGCTGATTCTGCTGGGGCTTGGCTGCGCACCGATCTACCCCTGCATTATCCACTCGACCCCCTCCCACTTCGGGGCGGAGCGCTCACAGGCACTCATCGGTGTGCAGATGGCAAGCGCCTATGTAGGCACATCCCTGATGCCTCCGCTGTTCGGCTGGCTTTCCACACGACTCACGCTGCGCGCGTTCCCTGCATATCTGATGCTCCTGCTGGCAGTTATGACGGCGTCTCATTGGACGCTGTGCCGAAGAACGAAAGCATAAAACAAAAACTCCGCCTTTTGGCGGAGTTTTTTTCACTCAATAGGGCTTTTCGCAATTTCCAGAATGGTATCCAGCATGCCCTGAATCTGGGGTGTGAGCACCTTGTTTTTGTGGTACATCAGCTGCCGCCATTGACGCATGGCGCAGTCCTGCACCGGAATGATAGCGAGATCGTGCTCGTGAATGCTCTTTTGCACCGTGTAACGAGGCAGTACCGAGAGGTATCGGGCATCCTCGCTGAGCAGCCGCAGCGCCAGCACGTCGCTTTCCAGCTCGCAGAACGGCTCAACGGAGAGACCGTGACGCGCAAGCTCCAGATCGAACTGGTCTCGGTAGGCGTTGTTGCGGTTCATTAACACAAACGGGTGTTTGACCAGATCCGCCAGCTTGACATCGTCCCGCGCGGTCAGAGGATTCTTGGCGTTGGCGACAACAACGATGTCCTCCTCCGCCTCAAAAACCTTGACGAACTGCGTGTCGTGCACCTGTTCATCCAGTGTGTAGATGAGATCAAGCTCATTTTTGACCAGCAGCTCCCGCAGATGCGCGACATTGTCACCGTGAATGTTGGTGAGCACATGGGGAAAGCGCTTGTGAAATCTGGGCACAATGTCCGCGAAGGAAGCGGTCATCAGCGAATCCAGTGTTCCGACGCGCACCGTTCCGGTCAGGTCTTCGTTTGCTGTGGCAAAGGCGCTCGCGCGGGCGACCGCGCTGACCACATCCCGCGCGTAGGAGACAAAATCCTTGCCGTACTGCGTGATGGAGACATTTTTTCCGATGCGGTCAAAGAGCTGAACGCCCAACTCACGCTCCAGCTGCTGAATTTGCACCGTCACGGCGGACTGAGAATAGTCGAGCGCCTCCGCTGCTTTGGAGAAGCTTTTCAGCTCGGTGACCTTCAGGAATGTAATCAGATTGCGGATTTCCATAGACGCCCTTTCTATTCATGCGGAAAACGAAAACTTTCATTGAATCATAGTAATCAATTTGCGGCAAATTGTCAAGCATCGTCCCGGAAGAACCAAAGGTCAAGATCAGCGCGACCGTTGATTCCGTCGACGCGGCCGGTGTCGGTATACTGCCAGATCGCGAAGTCGTAGATGAATTTGGGGTATTGCCCATTGTACTGTCCGGCGTACCAGATGTCATAGTCCGTCAGGCGGGAAACGTCATATTTGAGATATCCGTCGTAGGCGTTCATGTATACCATAGGTGTATAGCCTTTCTCCTTAACACGTTCGCAGTAGGCGACGGCACAGTCGCAGACCGTCGAAACGGGTAGACCGGCGGTGCGGGCGTTTGCGGATTCGGCGGTCTCCCAGTCGAAGACCACGGGACCGTCCAGTTCCTTTCCTTTAAGCTTGGCAATCACATAGTCCGCCTCCTCCACGGCTTCCCCGGTGGTGATCGCCTGGGAGTAGAAGTAGACGCCGATGCGCATGCCGACGGCTTTTGCGCCGGCATAGTTTGCCTCAAAAAGCCGGTCGTCGTAAATTTCACCGGACTGCTGGTAGCGTCCGCCGACGCGCAGGATCGCAAAGCGGATGCCCGCGTTCCAGAGAGCATTCCAGTCCACATTCTCCTGATAACGGGAGACGTCCACGCCGCGCAGCACCGTCACGCCCGGCTCGCTGTAGTCCATGGTGTCATTGCTGCCGGAGAAGCCGTCCGCACTGTAGGTATTCAGCGGCACGCCGGGGGCAATGCTCAGGATACGTCCGCCATAGGTCAGGGTCTGCGTCTTGTGCAGCGCCACGGCGCAGCGGAGACGCCAGACAATCGTGGAGACCTCCGCGCGGGTCAGAGAGCGCTCCGGGTGGAAAACCTGCTCGCCGTTTTCGGTTGTGCCGAGGAGAATGCCCGCCTCCGCCAGCGCGACGACGTAGCCGTCCTGTGTGTCGGCGAAGGGCGTGGCGGAAAAGACCTGCCCGAAGCCAATCGCCTTAGCGGCAAGCTGTGCCACGTTGCCGCGGGTGATGGTCTGATCCGGGTCGCTCAAAAGTGAAGCGGGCAGCAGGTGCCGCTCTCGCGCGTAGTCCGCGTATCCGCTTGCCCAATGCGTACCGGTGGCGGCTTGCGCCTCGTGGCCCGACGCCAGCAGGATCAGCTTGAGCGCTTCGCCGGTGGTGGTGGGCAGATCAGGGGCGTAAGTTCCGTCGTCGCGCCCGTTGATGACGCCGTCCTCACTCAAATCCATGATGTACGCATAGTGCCACTGCTCCGGTCGCACGTCAGCGTATTGCTTGCTGTAGCTGCTTTGTTCCCAGATGGGATCGACGATGCGGCTGGCTGTGACGGTGTCGCCCAGACGGATGGTGGTTCCATCCGCTGTTCTCATGCCCGTGAGCGTATAGCCGAGACGGAACATGGTGGGGAAAGCATCATATACGCCGCCGCGCTCGTACACGGCAAAGTCGGTGGAATAGCTGACGCCCTCGCCGATGGACGCGCCGAGGTAGCAGAATTCGTCAGCGCGGGAGAGGTCGCCGTCCAGCCAAAGCGCGGTTTCCTGAAGCCGCCGCTGGGCAAGACTGGGTAATACGCTGCCGCCGACATGGCTCCATACGCCAAACGCCTGCGCGGTCTCGCGACGCGTCGCCTGCGTGTCGCCCCGGACGATCCGCAGCAGCGCACTGCTGCCGCTGAGCCAGGATTCGTTGTAGGTGTAGGTGAAATCGACCAGCGCGTCGAACTGCTCCTGTGTGGGAGTGATGTCATTGCGGGCAAAAAAGCGGTTGAGCGCGGTTTCGATGCCGGTGAGGCTGCCGCGCAGCAGCTCCTCTGCCTTGTCCTCGCTGATGCCGTCGGGATAAGCGCCCTCGGAAATCTGGGAGCCGTAGCCGATGTACCAGCGGCTGCCCTCCCGATAGGCGGTGGCGGAGAAGCCCTCGTATTGCTTGATGAGTTCAACGCAATCCGTACCGGCTGACATGGCGGCGTGGACAGGTGTGGGAAGAATACAAAATGCTGCGAGTGCAAAAATGGCAGCAAGTAGTGTTTTCAAGGATTTCATGGAGACCTCACAAACCCAGTTCCACCGCACGGCGGAAGCGTACTTCACCCGCCAGAGCCTTGTCGATCTGCGCAATGAGCGCGTCGCGGTCACGGTTGAGGGTGCCCTTGAGGGGGAGATAATTGCTTGCGTGGTTGGAGCGAAACACGCTGCCGTCGCTGTCGATGTGCCGCAAGATGAGCCGGTTTTCGAGCGCCAGCTCCTGCGGTCCCAGCATGGTCAGCTCGCCGCGCTCGATCCAGTCGTGCAGCGGCGTACCGCTGTACACCCGCAGCGTCAGCATCGCGACGTAGTCCGCCTTGATGCGGCTGAGCGCCTGCGCGGTGGCGATGGCGTGCTCCTCGCTTTGCTCTTTCCCTCCCATGCCGTTGATGGCGGTGACGGAGAGCGTCATACCCGCCGCCTTGGCGCGGAGCGAATGTTCGATGATCTCTTCTGCGGTCACGCCTTTGTCGTACTTTTTGAGCAGCGGCTCCAGACCGGTTTCCAGCCCGACGTAGACCATCTGCAAGCCCCGCTGCCGCAGGAGCTTCAACTCCTCGTCGCTCTTACGCATGAGCGCCTTGGTGGACGCGTAGGCGCTGACGCGCTCGCATTCGGGGAAATGGTCGCGGATGAAGTCCAACACCTGCAACAGGTAATCCATGGGCAGAATCAGCGCGTCGCCGTCGGCGAGGAAAATGCGCTCAATGCGCGAATAGTACGTCCGCGCCTCGGCGAGATCGGAGAGCACCTGCTCCATGGGGTTGATGGAGAACTGCTTCTCCTTGTACATGATGCAAAACGCACATTTGTTGTGGCTGCATCCCAGCGTACACTGGACGATCAAACTGTGCGCCTCACTGGGCGGACGGTAGACAGCGCCTGAATAATGCATATCAATTCTCCTTTTTCAGCTTTCCTTCGCACTTCGCCATGAAGCGCTCCACGTCAATGTAGGCGCGCTGGTGCGTGCCTTCGCCAATGAGACCCGTCTCGTCGTAGGCGGCGACGCGGAACGTTGCGATCTTGCCGTTTTCGGAGATCGACGTCAGCTCCGCCGTGGCGCGCACGTTCATTCCCACGGGGGAGGGGGAAACGTGGTCGATCACCAGACGGGTGCCGACGCTGCTTCTGCCCTCCGGCAAACCCTGCTGCATGAGGAGAAAGGCGGCGTTTTCCATCATGGCGATCATCCAGGGTGTGCCGAACACATGCATCGCTCCGCTGCCGAGGCTCTTGGCGGTCATGGACTCCTCAACGGTGTCCGTTACTTCATAGGTATCTCCGATTTTCATTCTGGTCCCTCACTTCAAACAGATGAAGAGATGATACCATAAAAAGGACGGCGGCACAAGTGCCGCCGCCTTTTTTGGAAAAAACTGTCAGTTCTCCGCCTTGACGCGAATCCAGTATTTGCTCAGCTCACGCTGGAGCGTGACGTTGTCGTGGAACATCTCGTCCAGCTCGTAGTCGCTGCGGGGATAATACGCTTCGTTCTCCGCGTACAAGTCCTCCTGTGTGCTCATTTCCTCCAGCACTTCCGCGTTGGGGGAGGCGTAGCCGACGGTCTCGGAGCCGTCGAAGGATGCCTCATAGGTCAGCACATAATTGATGAACTCGTGAGCGAGCAGCGGATTCTCCGCGTTCGCGGGAATGACCATGGCGTCGCACCAGATGTTCGTGCCCTCATTGGGCATGAAGAAACTCATGTCCTCGTTTTCGTCGAGGATTACCGTTGCGTCGCCGCTGTAGACCACCGCGATGTCCTGATAGCCGTTGATCATGGAGTCGATGACCTCGTCCGTGACGTAGATGGGGGACATGGTGTTGTTCATCTGCCGCAGCCACTCATACGCCGCCTCGATCTCCGCGGGATCGTCTGTGTTCATGGAGTAGCCCAGCGCCTTGAACGCCATCATGAAGCTGTCGCGCTCGGAGTCATAGATGTAGATGCGACCGGCATAGTCGGTGTCGCGCAGAATCTCCCAGCCCTCCGACTCCATGACTTCGGGATCGACGTTCTCGTGATTGTAGACAAGACCAACGCTTCCCCAGAAGTACGGTACCGACCAGACGCCGTCTGGGTCGTAGTCAAGACCGATCACCGCGTCGGCGAGGTTGTCGAGGTTGGGAATCAGGCTCTTGTCCAGCGGCTGCAGGTAGTCGCCCTTGATGAGACGCTCGATCATGTAGTCCGACGGAATCAGCACGTCGTAGCTGTCGCCTGCCTGCAATTTCGTGTACATCATCTCGTTGGAGTCGAAGTTCTCCACGATGACGCTCACGCCGTACTGGCTCTCGAAGTTGGAGATCACGTCCTCACCCAGATACTCGCCGGGGAGGTAGAGCTTCAAAACAGACGAGCCGTACTTTTCAATCGCGTCCTGCTGACGGCGGCGCTGCGCCGTGCCGCCCATGACCGCCGCGAGGGCGATGGCAACCACAAGCACCGCCGCGACGACCGCCGTTGCCTTGCGATTCAGCGGCTTCGCCGCGCCCTTGGCGGCGCTGCGTTCACGAACGATAGGCACGATGTTGACGATACCGAGCGCCACGGTGATGAGCAGGATCACAATGGTGGAAAGCGCGTTGATGGACGGGTTGACGCGCTTGGACATGGTGTAAACGAGGATCGAAATGTTGTTCACGCCGTTGCCCGTGGTGAAGTAGGAAATGACGAAGTCGTCAAAGCTCATGGTGAACGCGATCAGTGCGCCGGAGACGATGCCCGGACGGATTTGCGGCACGATGACGCGCCAGAGCGCCTGAAGCGGCGTCGCGCCCAGGTCCATCGCCGCCTCGATGAGGTTGGGGTCGAGGGAACGCAGCTTCGGCGTCACCGAGAGCATGACGTAGGGGATGCAGAACATGATGTGCGCGAGCAGCATCGTACCGAAGCCCTTGCGTACCGCCAGCACGCTGAAGAACATCAGCAGGCTGATGGCGGTAACGATGTCGGGGTTCATCACCGGAAGGTCGTTGATCCGCTCCACAATGGCGGAAAGGACGCGGCTGGACTTGGAAAGCCCGATGGCGGTGACGGTGCCGACCACGGTGGAGATGACGGTTGCGAGCAAGGCGATGAGCACGGTGTACATCACCGCCTCCATCATGGACGAGTCCGCGAACATCTTTTCGTACCAGCGCAGCGAGAATCCGCCGAATCTGGTCAGTGAGCGGGAGTCGTTGAAGGAGAAAACGATGATGTAGAGGATGGGGAAGTAGAAGAACGCCAGCGTCAGGGCAAGGATGATCTTGGAGCCGACGCCGCTCTTTTTTGCTTCATTCATGGCGTGTCACTCCTTTCCCGCGGAGGCGACGGACACGTCGATCTTCCGCGTGAAGTACATGGAGACCATGATGATGATTGCCATGATCATGGAAATGGCGCTGCCAAAGTTCCAGTCGCCGGAGGTGAGGAACTGCGACTCGATCACGTTGCCGACGAGCACATACTGTCCGCCGCCGAGGAGCTTCGGGATGAAGAAGCTCGACACCGCGGGCAGGAACACCAGCGTAATGCCGGACACGACGCCGGGCAGCGACAGGGGAAGCGTCACGCGCAGGAAGGTCTGCACCTTGTCCGCGCCGAGGTCGGCGGCGGCGTTGAGCAGATTCTTGTCCATCTTGTCCAGCGACGTGTGAATTTGCAGGATCATAAACGGGATGAAGTTATACACCATGCCGAGAATGACAGCGAAGCTGGTGTGGATCATCGGCACGGGACCAATGCCGAACATGCTGAGAAAGCTGTTAAGCACACCCTCGTCCTGCAAAATGCCCATCCACGCGTATGTCCGCACCAGCATGTTGACCCACGTCGGCATGGTGATGAGCAGGATCAGAATGGTATTCGCGCGCTCCCCCATCTGGGCGATGACATAGGCGATGGGATAGCCCAGCAGGATGCAAATGACGGTGGTGATGAGCGCGATGTACAGCGAACGCCACAGCACCGCGAGGAACACGCTGTCCGTGACGAAGCGGACGAAGTTTTCCAGCGTGAAGCGGAAGGTCAACACGTCGTTGCCGGACTCCGTAAACGCGTAGAGCACGATCAGGAGCATCGGCAGCACGATCATCGCCGCGATCCACAGCACATAGGGGTAAGTCATGGAACGAAACTGCTTCATTGACGCACTCCTCTCTTCATCACATGGAGGTCCTCAGGACGGAAGATCAGACCGACCTCCGCGCCCTCCTCGGCGGCGCGGGTGGTGGAGACCTTGTACTCATAGCCCTCGGTGGCAAAGGTCACCTCGTATACGCCGGGGGTGATGGTCTCCGGGTCGAAGTCATACTTCACGTCTGTGATCTCCACCTGTTCCCCCTCGCCCTCAAGGCTCCAGGCGGAGGCGTTCGCCCACATCTTGAGGTCGGTGTCCAGCGCCATGGATTCCTGGATGTCCTCCACCTTTTTGAAGAAGTTCATGGCGTAGATTTCTTCCTGATACACCGTGCTCTCCGCCTTGTTGGCGGCGACGACCTTCGCCTGCACGGTGATGGAGGTACCGGAGCCGGTGGAGAAGGTGACGTGGTAATCGCCGGTCTCCGGCTTGATGTCATGCTCGACGGTCTTAATGGAGATCGGTTCCTCGGTCTCGGCGTCCCACGCCTCGGCGGAGGCAAGAGCGATGATCTTGGCGTCGTTCAGCTCGGTTGCGTCCTCCAGATCGAGGAAGAAGCCGCTGGCGCTGATCTTTTCGCCGTTGTTGGTGACGGGCTTGTCCTCCGAGACCTGCATCTTGACCGTGATGGAGGTGCCGGCGCGGGTCTCGACAATCGTGTCGTAGTGCATGCCCTTGAACAGCTGGCTCTTCACCACGCCCTTGAGCATGCCCTGATCGCGGGGAACGATATCCAGATGCTCCGGGCGAATGACCACGTCCACCTTCTCGTTCTTGTCGAAGCCGCGGGCGGAGCAGGGGAACTTCTTGTCCTCGAAGATTACGCAGTCGTCCTGCGGCATCACGCCTTCGATGATGTTGGTCTCACCGATGAAGTTCGCCACGAACTCGTTCACCGGACGGCGATAGATTTCCGTGGGCGTTCCAATCTGCTGAATTTCGCCCGCGTTCATGACCACGATCTTGTCGGACATGGTCAGCGCCTCTTCCTGATCGTGAGTGACGAAAATGAAGGTGATGCCGACTTCCTGCTGGATGGATTTCAGCTCATGCTGCATCTCCTTTCGCAGCTTTAAGTCCAGCGCGCCCAGCGGCTCATCCAGAAGCAAAACGCTAGGCTCGTTTACCAGCGCGCGGGCGATGGCGATGCGCTGCTGCTGACCGCCGGACATCTCCGTGACGTTGCGCTTGGCATAGTCCTCCAGATTCACAAGGCGCAGCATACGCATGACCTTCTGCTCGATGACGTCCTTAGGCTCCTTCTTGATCGTAAGACCGAACGCGACGTTGTCATAGACGTTCATGTGCGGGAACAGCGCGTACTTCTGGAACACGGTGTTGATCTCGCGCTTGTAGGGCGGGACGTTCACGATGTCTTCGCCGTCAAAGAGCACTTTGCCCTCTGTGGGCTGCAAAAAGCCGCCGAGAATGCGCAGCAGTGTGGTCTTGCCGCAGCCGGAGGGTCCCAGCAGCGTGACGAACTCGTTTTCATTGATATCCAGCGAGATACCCTTGAGCACAACGGTTCCGTCCTCGAAGGTCTTGATGATGTTCTTGAACTGAATGAGCTTCTTTGCTTCTTCTGCCATGATTTCTCTCTCCTATTAAATATCAGAATAGCGGGGGAGTGGACACCCAGAGCACATGTGCCGGGGTCTTGTGTTCATTTTTGATGGTGTGGAAGGTTTTTCCGTGGAGACAGAACGTTTCACCCTTGCGCAGGACGTTTCGTTTGCCGTCGCAAATCAGCGACACTGTGCCGTCCACCACATAGCCGAATTCCTCACCGCTGTGCGGCGCGACCTCAAAGCTCTCGCCGCCCTCCGGCAGTGTGAGCAGAATCGGCTCCATCTGGTTTTTCTGTGCGTTGGGCACGATCCAGCTGACCGTGTGGTCGTCGCGCTCGTCCACATAGAAGTCCTGTTCGCGGAAGGTGTATTGCTCCGCTTTGTCCTCCTGAAAGAACTCCGCGAGGTTGGTGCCGAGTGCCTCCAGAATATCGTTCAGCGAATCAATGGACGGGGAGGTGAGGTTGCGCTCTAATTGGGACAGAAACCCCTTCGTAAGCTCGCTTCGGCTGGCAAGCTCCTCCAGAGTCAGTCCCTTTTGCGTTCGCAGCTGCTTGATCTTGCCGCCAATATCCATGCAGCACCTCCATTTCGGATGATAGTTTAATTTATTAAACAAATTGTTTTGCAAATTTAACCGCGAAACATCATACACGAAACGACGGCAAATTGCAACAATAAATAAAACTTTTTGTTTAGTAAATCGAACTTTCTCAAGATACGAAAAAACGGAGGCTCGATTGAGCCTCCGTTTTGACAAATTCGACAGGGCTTGCGCACGGATGTTCTGCGTCAGCCGAAATATTTATGCTGGAACGCGGGGATGTCCACCGCGAAGGTGCGACCGCGTAGGTATTCGAGCAGCCCCGCGTCGGTGGGGAAGTCGAAGCGCAGGCGGTGGGAGCAAAGCAGCTGCGCAGTTTCGCCGTACTTTCGGTTTTCCGAGCCGTTTCCGTACTTGCCGTCGCCCAGCAGAGGATGCCCGATCTCTGCAAAGCTTGCGCGAATCTGGTGCGTGCGCCCGGTGAGCAGCTCTACCTCCACGAGGGAAAGCCCGCCCTTGGTGATGAGCGTATCGTAAAGCGTGACCGCGCTGCGCCCGTCGGGGACGGCGCGGTGGTAGACGCGCATTTTATTCTCCCGCTCATCCTTGCGCAGCACGCACTCAATCCGCCCCTTGGGCGGGTTCGGGCGACCGAGGCAGACGCAGAGGTAGTATTTCGCGATCTCGCGATCCTTGATCTTCTCGTTGAGAATGCGAAGCGACTCTGCATTCTTCGCCGCGATGACAAGACCGGAGGTGTTGCGGTCAATACGGTTGCACAGCGCCGGTGTAAAGGCGTTTTCCTCCCGCGGCCGCCACTCGCGCTTTTGGTAAAGGTAAGCGAGCAGATGGTCGATGAGCGTTACGCCGCCGCCACCGTCGCCCGCGTGGCAGAGCATTCCGGCGGGTTTGTCCAGCAAGACGATGTTTTCATCTTCGTAGACGATGCTGACCTTCGGCGTAGTGATGGTGAGATAGACGTTGTTTTCGTCCGGCGCGTCAAAGAACTCATCGTTGACGTAGCACGCAACGAGGTCACCCTCACTCAGCCGCTGGTCGCGTTGGGCGCGCTGACCGTTGACCTTGATGCGCTTGATACGCACATACTTTTGCGCGAGCGACGCCGGAAGCAGGGGAACCGCCTTGGCGAGGAAGCGGTCAAGCCGCTGACCGGCGTCATTTTTTCCGATGGTGAACGCGCGCATTGCGCCGCCTCCCTTCTCTGTTTAGGACATTGTACGCCACGCGAAAAATTTTTTCAACAAAAACCGAAAAAGTATTTGACATTCTGCGGGGTATTTACTATAATACTGGTCGTGTCATTGCGAGGTGTATTATGCTTCTGAATGTCAAGGGAATCATCAACACCCCCGGAGACGGAATCGCGTTCAACGAGGAATTGGACCTTTCCGATGTGGACTTCGGCGGCGTGTGTCCTGCGGTTCGACCCGTTTCAGTGGTAGGAACGGTGCAGAACATCGCGGGGATGCTTCAACTGCATGCCGAGCTGAATACCGAGCTTTCCTGCGTGTGTGACCGCTGCGGAGCGCCGTTTGAAAAGCCCTTCCATTTTGTCGTGGAGCGTATGCTTGCCGAGGAACTGGAGGACGAGGACAACGACGATATCCTGCTGCTGGTCGACGGCGCGTTCGATTTGGACGAGCTGGCGCGGGAGACGTTCATCCTCAATATGGACACAAAAATGCTCTGCCGCGAGGATTGCAAGGGGCTTTGTTCCGGCTGCGGCGCGAACCTCAACTTCGAGGAATGCCGCTGCAAAAAGGAAATCGACCCGCGCTGGGCGGCACTGCAAAAGCTTTTGTAAATTTCACGGCGAAACGCCGTTGTCGATCAAGGAGGTGTCAATATGGCAGTCCCTAAGGGAAAAGTTTCCCGCGCAAGACGTGACAAGCGCCGCAGCTCCCATTGGAAGCTGAGTGCGCCCGCTCTGGTCAAGTGCCCGAAGTGCGGCGCTCTGCGTCGTCCGCACACCATGTGCCCGGAGTGCGGTACCTATAACGGTCGCACCGTCAAGGTCATCGAGGCGAAGACCCAGGCTGAGTAAGGCATCCATATCGATCAAAAAGCACGGCGTTATGCCGTGCTTTTTTGTTTGCGTCATGCGGGGATTTGTGTTGTGTTTTTAAAAAATTGTGATAAAATAATTCAGTTAAACACAAAGGGACACGGGAGTGGACTATGGAAGATTTTGAAATGAAGGAAGAATTGACCGAGACGCCGGTGGAGAAGGTCGCCGGTCGGGAGGCATACGAATGGCTGCGCTCCTGCGTGGAGTGTGTGCTGATGATCGTGCTGGTGTTTACCTTTGCCGTGCGTATGATGGGCGTACAGGGACCGTCCATGCGTCAAACGCTGCAACAGGGCGACCGACTGCTGGTGGTCAACTCCCTGCTGGTGAGCGATTACAATGCCGGCGATATCGTGATCGCGCGGAAGGATACCTTCTCCGAAGATCCTATCGTCAAGCGCGTCATTGCCGTGGGAGGGCAGACGGTTGACATTGACTTCGGCTCCGGCACGGTCTATGTGGACGGGACGGCGCTGGAAGAGGATTACATCAACGACCTTACCTACACCTTCGAGGGAACCGAATTCCCGCTTGTGGTACCCGATGGTTCGGTGTTCCTCATGGGGGACAACCGCAACATGAGCACCGACAGCCGCGATTCGCGCATCGGCACGGTGGACACGCGGTATTTGATCGGCAAAGCGGTATTTTTGCTGTTTCCGGGACCGGACTCCATTACGGAAAAGCGCGATTTCGGTCGGATTGGGCTGTTGGGCAGGGAGTAAGCCATGCAGTTGGAAAGCTTGAGCTGGTTTCCCGGTCACATGACCAAGACCCGCCGCATGATCACGGCGGAGATTGGCAGCATGGACGCGGTGTGCGAGATCGTGGACGCGCGCATTCCGCTGTCTTCCCGTAACCCGGACCTGGATGAGTTAACGGCGGGCAAACCCCGCGTCGTGGCGCTCAACCGGGTGGATCAGGCAGACCCGAACATGACGAAGCGCTGGGCGGCGTGGTTTCGCGCACAGGGGTGTGCGGTCATCGAGGTGGATGCCAAATCCGGCGCGGGCGTGAAGCAGTTTGCCCCCGCTGTGCGGACGCTGCTCTCAGAGAAGATTGCCGCCTACGAAGCCAAGGGGCAGGTAGGTCGCATCCTGCGCGTCATGGTGCTGGGCATCCCGAACGTGGGGAAGTCAACCTTTATCAACAAGGTTTCCGGGCGCAAGGTGGCAAAGGCGGAGGATCGCCCCGGCGTGACCCGCGGCAAGCAGTGGGTGCCGGTGGACAAGACGCTGGAGCTGCTGGATACCCCCGGCATCCTCTGGCCGAAGTTCGAGGATGTGGACGTGGGCATCCGCCTTGCGTTCACGGGCGCCATCCGCGATGAGGTGGTGGACATTGAAGAATTGGCGATGAAGCTGATGGATTACCTCGGCGCACACTATCCCGACGCGCTCACGGAGCGCTACAAGATTACCGTGGAGGACGGTGAGGACGGCTGGGCGCTGGTGGAGAAGGCGGGACGCAAGCGCGGCTTCCTGATCTCCGGCGGCGAGGTGGACACCGAACGCATGAGTCGCATTTTGCTGGATGAATTCAGGGGCGGCAAGTTAGGGCGCTTTACACTGGAAACTCCGCCGGAGGACGCTAATGCCTGATTATTTCTATGAGCGAAACGCCTGCGCACAGGGCTACGCCATGGTATGCGGCGTGGACGAGGCGGGCGCGGGTCCGCTTTGCGGACCGGTGTATGCCGCCGCGGTAATCCTGCCGGAGAACTGCGAGCTACCGGGATTGAACGATTCCAAGAAGCTGACGGAAAAGAAGCGTGAGGCGCTGTTTCCCGTCATTTGTGATCGATCCATCGCCTATTCCGTCGCGTGGGTGGATGAAAAGGAGATCGACGCGACGGATATCCTCAGCGCGCGCATGAAGGCGATGCAGCTTGCCATTGACGGTCTTTCTGTTCGGGCGGATTTCGCGCTCATCGACGGCAACCGTGACCATGGCAAGACTGCCGCGATCAGCACACCACACGTTTGTGTTGTAAAGGGAGATTCCTTGTCAATGAGCATTGCTGCCGCATCAGTGCTGGCAAAGGTTAGCCGTGACCATTTTGTGGTGGACGTGCTGGACAAGCAGTACCCACAATACGGCTTCGCGCAGCATAAGGGCTATGGGACAGTACTGCATCGGGCGATGTACGAGAAGTACGGTCCCTGCCCGGCGCATCGGATGACTTTTTTGAAGAAGTGGGAGAAGTACACATGACGACCAAAAGCGGCGGAGACTGGGCGGAGGCGATGGTAGCGGAGTATCTGCGAGTACGCGGATACCGTGTCGACGTATCCAAGTACCGCTGTCGCTTCGGGGAGATCGATCTGATTGCCCGCGATCAGGGGACGCTCTGCTTTGTGGAGGTCAAGATGCGCAGCAACCTGCGCTACGGTCTGCCGCGCGAGTTTGTCACTCACAGCAAGCAGGAGAAGCTGCGCACCACGGCGGAGTATTACCTTTCCACTCACGACCCGGATGCCATCTGCCGTTTTGACGTGGCGGAGGTCTACACCGACAAGGATCACACGCCGGAGCGCACGAGGATCGAGTATATTGAAAACGCGTTTTGATGAACGGTACGATTATTCTGATTGGCATGCCCGGCTGCGGTAAGACGACGCTGGCAAGGGCGTCCGCCGCTTCACTGGGGCTGCCGTGGTACGACTGCGACGCGCTGATCGAGGAAAAGGCGGGCATGTCCATCTCGGAGGTGTTCGCCACCTGGGGCGAGAGCGCGTTCCGCACCATGGAGACGGCGGCGCTCATCGCGCTGTGCAAGCGTGAGCGCTGTGTGATCGCCACCGGCGGCGGCTGCGTCACGCGGGAGGAAAACTATCCTATTCTGCATGAGTCCGGCAGGGTGCTGTGGCTGCTGCGGGATATTGACAAGCTGCCCGCAGAAGGGCGACCAATCTCGCTCAAGCGGGATATTTCGGCGATTTACGCGGAGCGAGAGCCGCTCTATCGTCGCTTTGCGGACGCGTGCATTGACAACAACGGTACGATAGAGGAGACGATCCAGCGAATCCAGAACGCTATAATATAATAGGAGAGAAGAGCATGATCGACAAGAAACTGGTGGCCTGGGGCAGCAGCGGCAACATCATCCGCGAGATCGCGGAGTACGGCGCGGAGCAGGCCAAAAAGGTGGGCGCGGAAAACGTCTACAATTTTACCATCGGTTCTCCCAGCATCGATCCCCCTGCCATCGTTCGCGAGACGATGGAGCGTTATCTGAACACGGTCCCCGCGGCAAAACTCTACACCTACGCCCCCGCGCCGGGTTATCCGGCGGTGCGGCAAAAGATCGCGGACTATCTGAGCGAAACCTACAGCGTGCGCTACCGCGGTCAGGACGTGATCGTTACCTGCGGCACGTCCACCTGCCTTGCAGTGCTGACAAGGGTATTGCTTTCAGGCGGTGGCAAGGCAATGACCTTTGCACCCTATTTCATGGATTACAAATACTATGCCGAGTCCGTCGGCTCGTCCCTCATCGAGTGCCCGACGGAGTCGGGTACCTTCCAACTCGACGTGGACGCGGCAGAGCGGTACATCACGCCCGACACAATGATGCTGGTCATCAACACGCCCAACAACCCCTCGGGCGTGGTGTTTACCCGCGAGCGGCTGGAGGGGCTCGCCGCGCTTTTGGAGCGCAAGCAGAAAGAATACGGTCACCCGATTTACGTTGTGGCGGACGGTCCGTACCGCGAGCTGGTCTATGACGGGCAGGAAGCGGTGTATATCCCGTCCATCTACCGCAACACCATCGACTGCTACTCGTTCAGCAAGGGCATGTCGCTTCCCGGCGAGCGCGTGGGCTTCCTCGCGATGGCGGAGGACGTAGACGGCTATGCCGACATCATGGCGGCGTGCATGGGCGTGATCCGCTCGTTTGGCTACATCTGCGTGTCGTCTTTCTGGCAGCAGGTGGCGGTGGACTGCATTGGCGCCACCAGCGATATCTCCAGATATCGGGAAAACCGCGACCTGCTTTACGGCTCACTGACCGACATGGGCTACACCTGCGTGCATCCCGACGGGGCGTTCTACCTCTTTATGAAGACGCCGGAGCCGGACGCGGAGGCGTTCGCCCGCCGCGCCATGAAGGAAAACCTGCTGGTTGTTCCCGGCGATCCGTTCGGCACGCCGGGCTACGTCCGTGTGGCGTATTGCGTCGGGCATGATGTGATCAAGCGCTCGCTTCCCACCTGGCGGAAGCTGGCGGAGGAGTACGGACTTGGAAAATAAGACCATGTTTCGCGACGTGACGCGGTTCAAGCAGAAGCTTTCGGAAGCGGAATGCATTGAGATACTGAAAAATGAGAAGCGCGGGGTCCTCTCCGTGCTGGGAGACGACGGCTATCCCTACGGCGTGCCGCTGAACCATTATTACAATGAAGAGGACGGCAAGCTCTACTTTCACAGCGGGAACCGGGGACACAAGCTGGACGCGCTGCGCCGCTGTGACAAGGCGTCGTTCTGCGTTTACGACTCCGGCTTTTACAAGGAGGGCGACTGGGCGCTGAACATCAAAAGCGTTATCGTCTTCGGTCGTGTGGAATTCATTGAGGATCGGGAACGCGTTTTTGAGATTTCCCGCCGTCTGAGCTACAAGTTCACCACGGACGAGGGGTATATCAATCGCGAGATCGAAACATCGGGAGCGCGGACGGCGATGTTCGCGCTGGCGCCGGAGCACATGACCGGCAAGCTGGTCAACGAAAAATAAGAAAAAGGCGCGCGGTTGCGTGCCTTTTTCATGCCTTGACACCGTAGGCGTCCATGGCGGCGTATAGCTGCGCGCGGTGCTCGTCTGTGATCGCGCACAGCGGCAGGCGGAATTCCTCGGCGCACAGTCCGAGCCGCGCCAGCGCGGTCTTGATCGGGATCGGGTTCACCTCGCAGAATAACGCGCGGAGCAGTTCGACCATGCGCAGCTGCAAGACGCCTGCTTTGTGCAGGCTCCCGGACAGGGCAAGATGCGTCAGCTCGCGCATCTCACCGGGAATGAGATTCGCCGCGGTAGAGATCACGCCCGCGCCGCCGAGCGTCAGCAGCGCCGCGGTGTCCTCATCGTTGCCCGACCAGACGGCAAAGCCCTCGCCGCAACGGCTGAGGGCGTCCTGCATCAGGGCGAAGCTGCCGCTTGCCTCCTTGACGCCGACGATGTTCGGATGCCGCGCGAGCGCCGCGTAGGTCCCTGCGGTGCAGCTCAGACCCGTGCGGGCGGGTACATTGTAGATGATGACGGGAATATGTACCGCGTCTGCGACGGCGGTGTAGTGGGCGACCAGTCCCGCCTGCGTCGCCTTGTTGTAGTAGGGCGTCACGACGAGAGCGCCGTCCGCGCCCAGCGCCTCCGCTTCGCGGGTCAGCTTGACGGCGTGGGCGGTATTGTTGGAGCCGGTGCCGACGATGACCGGCACCTGACGAGCCGCAAGCTCGACGGCGGACCGAATCAGCGCGACGCGTTCGTCGGCGCGGAGCGTCGGTGCTTCTCCAGTGGTGGCGCAGACAATCAGCGCGTCAATTCTGGCGTCGAGCTGGCGGCGGATGAGAGCGCGAAACGCGTTCAAATCCACCTCACCGTCACGAAACGGCGTTACCAGCGCTGTGCCGCAGCCGGTGAACAGAGGTGATTTCATGTTTTTTCCTGCCTTTCCGAAAACTGACTTGGGGAAAACGGTCGGTTTTTCTTGCCTCCGAAGGCATTTTGTTCTATACTGTCCCATGAGGGAGTGTGTTTGGATGAAAAAAGGATGGACGACCGTGTTTCTCAGCCTGCTGCTGGCTTGCTTTCTCAGCACCGGCGCGCGGGCTATGGAACATGATATGCTCAAGGTGGGGCTGAAATACGGCTCCGACGCGATGTATTCCGCAAACCTGCAAAACTATGACAACGCCGGACGCGGTTATGCCTTCGGTTACTACGACTCCGCGCGCAGCTTTGTCCCGCTGACGGCGACGACGGAGAGCAAGATATCCGTCAGCATCGACGACAACCTGTTTATCTCCGGCTCCAGCTACTACTTGAGCGCCGCGACCTATTCGCAGTACATCGGCGCATACCACCTGCAGCTGATGCAGAGCTACGAAACCTATGAAGAAGCGGCGGCTGTCGCGGCGAACTATGACGGCGGCTTCGTGGCGTTTCTCATCGACCGCTACGCGGTGCGCGTGAACCAGTACCGCACGGAGGAAGGCGTCAACCGCGCCTTCGGCGAGTGGGCGGGCGCCGACACGGTGGAGATCGTCTCTCCGAGCCGCACGGGCGTCATGGTCACTGTGACCGGTACCGATCACATTCTTTTCTACTTTGACTGCGGCGGGTTGCGCTCGCTGGGCGTGCAGCCGCTGAGCGCGGACGGTGAGAAGCCGGTGACGTGGTTTCGGGGGTACCGCTATTACGGCGGCTTTGAGTACCAGCGCGTGACCGGCGGAAACATGAACGTCATCAACGTGGTCAACATTGAGGATTACACCAAGGGCTGCGTCGGCTGGGAGATCGGCAACGACAAGCCGCTGGAGGCGATCAAGGCGCAGGCGGTCTGTGCCCGTACCTATGCGGCTATGCAGACCCGCCACCGCTCCCAGGGCTTCGACGTCTGCTCAACGGACGACTGTCAGGTATACCGGGGTGTTGCCTCCGCCAACGATCTGACCGATCGCGCGGTGGATGAGACGGCGGGAAAGTACCTTTACTACAATGGAAAGTATGCGGAAGCGTACTATTACTCCTGCAACGGAGGCGCCAGCGAGGACGCGAAGAACGTCTGGGGCAATGAACTGGGTTACCTCAAGGGCAAGCCTGACCCTTACGAGGCGGCAGTTGCGCCGCGCATCGCAAAGTACAACTGGTCGACCACCTTTACCCGCGCGGAGATCGCGTCGAAGCTTGCGGCGCGAAGCATCAACATTGGTACGATCAAGAATGTGTTCGTGTCCGAATACACGCCCAACGGCAACGTCTACGCCCTGACATTTGTAGGCTCCGACGGCAACAAGACCGTGTATCGCGAGCAGTGCCGCACGATTCTCGGTCTTCGCAGCATGCGCTTTTCTGTGGGCAGCACGGAGGGGGACACCTACTTTGTCAACGACAACGCCACCTCCGTGACCGGCATCCAGAGCCTGTTCACCATCTCCGGCAACGGCGTGGTGGGACAGTACAGCGGTTCGCCCGCGGACGCATACGTCATCACGTCCGGCGGAACGGCGAAGCTGCAAAAGGACCCATCAATCGTAGCTGCGGATCAGGAGATCTTCACTGTCACCGGCAGCGGCTGGGGGCATAACGTCGGCATGAGTCAATGGGGCGCCACCGCCATGGCGGAAATGGGCTTTGACTATCAGGATATTCTGCAATTCTATTACACCGGAGTTACCATCGAATGAAAACAAGCGATTTTGACTACAATCTTCCCCCGGAGCTGATCGCGCAGACGCCCACGGAACGCCGTGACGCGTCGCGCCTGCTGTGTCTGAACAAGGCGACGGGGGAGTATTCCCACCATCACTTTTACGATCTCCCGGACTTTTTGCGTCCGGGAGACTGCCTGATCCTGAACAATTCCCGCGTCCTGCCCGCGCGGCTGCTGGGCAGACGGCTTCCGGGCGGTGGCGCGTGCGAGGTGCTGCTGCTCATCGACAGGGGCGAAAACACATGGGAGTGCATCGTGCGTCCGGGGAAGCATCTGCGCGTGGGCGCGAAAATGAGCTTCGGAGAGGGCGAACTGACCGCGGAGGTCGCCGAAGTGCTGCCGGACGGCAACCGGCTGGTGAGGTTCTCCTATGAGGGCATCTTCCTTGAGGTTCTGGAGCGCCTGGGCAAAATGCCGCTGCCGCCGTACATCAAGGCGGAGCTGCAAGACAAGGAGCGCTACCAGACCGTGTATTCCAAGGTTAACGGAAGCGCCGCCGCGCCTACGGCGGGGCTGCACTTTACGCCGGAACTGCTGGAAAAGATACGCGCCATGGGTGTGAAGCTCGGCTATGTGACGCTGCATGTGGGGCTTGGCACCTTCCGTCCGGTAAAGGAAGATGAGCTGGAGGCGCACGAGATGCACAGCGAGTATTGTGTCATCCCGCAGGAGACGGCTGAGCTTATCAACGAGACCAAGGCGAACGGCGGGCGCGTGATCTGCGTCGGCACCACCTCATGTCGTACCGTCGAGAGCTGGGCGGGGGAGGACGGCGCGATGAAAGCCTCCGCAGGCTGGACGAGCATCTACATCTATCCCGGCTACCGCTTTAAGGTGATGGACGCGCTGATAACCAATTTTCACCTGCCGCAGTCCACGCTGCTGATGCTGGTATCCGCTCTGGCGGGGCGGGAACATGTGCTCGCCGCCTATGAGGAGGCTGTGCGGGAGCGATACCGCTTCTTCAGCTTTGGCGACGCGATGTTCATTTCCTGAGCGGGGGACACAATTTTAAAAGGCGAGGACCGATTCTTCGGTCTTCGCCTTTACTATTTGCTTTTGTTGTGGTACAATCGGCGTACCTCGGCTGATTACAGCAGGTATACAGATTGTAATAACCCCGTAATCAGTGGATAATCAGTGGAAAGTTGGGGAAAACATGTTCCAAGTTGTGAAATTAGAGGGGAAAGCCCGCAGGGGGCGCTTCTCCTGTGCCCATGGCGGCGAGGTGCAGACGCCGGTGTTTATGAACGTCGGCACCCAGGGCGCAATCAAGGGCGGGCTGTCTGCCTTTGACCTCAAGGACATCGGCTGCCAGATCGAGCTGAGCAATACCTACCATCTGCACCTGCGCCCCGGCGACGACGTGGTGCGACACCTCGGCGGGCTGCACCGGTTCATGCGCTGGGATGGTCCGATCCTCACCGACAGCGGCGGATTTCAGGTGTTCTCGCTTGCCGGGCTGCGGAAGATCAAGGAGGAGGGCGTGACGTTTGCCTCTCACCTCGACGGGCATCGTATTTTCATGGGACCGGAGGAGAGCATGCGCATCCAGTCCAACCTCGGCAGCGATATTGCTATGGCATTCGATGAGTGCGTGGAGAATCCCGCACCATACGAGTACGCCAAGGCGTCATGCGAGCGCACGCTGCGTTGGCTGGAGCGCTGTAAAATCGAGCATGACAAGTTAAATGCCTTGCCAGATACCGTCAACCCGAAGCAGATGCTTTTCGGCATCAATCAGGGTGCGACGTATGCGGATTTGCGCATCTGGCACATGCAGCAGATCGCAAAGATCGACTGTGAGGGCTACGCCATCGGCGGACTCGCGGTGGGGGAGCCGACACAGGTGATGTACGACATCATCGACGCCGTGGAACCGTACATGCCCAAGGACAAGCCCCGGTATCTGATGGGCGTCGGCACGCCGAGCAACATCATTGAGGGCGTTGCGCGTGGCGTTGACTTTTTCGACTGTGTGATGCCCGCCCGCAACGCCCGCCACGGCAAGCTGTTCACCTGGTCCGGCACGCTGAACATCAAAAATGAGAAGTACAAGCTGGACGAGCACCCTATCGACGAGCAGTGCGACTGCCCGGTGTGCCGAAATTTCTCCCGCGCGTACCTGCGCCACCTGTTCAAGGCGGATGAAATGCTGGCGCTTCGCCTTGCGGTGATGCACAATTTGTACTTTTACAACAGGCTCACGCAGCGCATCCGCGACGAGCTGGACGCGGGTGAGTTCGCCGCTTTCCGCGCGGAATACAGCGGAAAGCTGGACGAAAGAAGATGACTGCCACAGCGCGAATCGCAAGCGCATACAAGGAGTTTGCGAAAAAGGGCTTGCGAAACGCGAAAGCATTCGCTATAATATGCTTTGACTTTTGATGAAAGGAACTATTTGGATATGGATGGCACCAGCTTACTGATGATCGTGATGATGATTGCGATTTTCTACTTCATGCTTATTCGCCCGGAAAACAAGCGTAAAAAGCAGGCGGAGGAGATGCGCAACAGCATCAAAAAGGGCGAGCGCATCACCACCATCGGCGGCATGAAGGGCAAGGTCGTTCAGGTCAGCGACGATTCCGTCGTCTTCGAGACCGGCGAGGATCGCGTCCGCATCGAGATCGCGAAGTGGGGCGTACAGTCCACCGAGTCCATGGAGGCGGCACGGGCGCAGAAGCAGAGCGGCGGTCTTTTTGGCAGCAAAAAGAGCGAACCGGAAGCCAAGCCTGAGGAGAAGGAAGACCAGGCGGATTTTGACCCTGAGATCAAGTAATCGAATCATCGCGCCACAAAAAAAGAACAGCGTAAGCTGTTCTTTTTTTCTGCGTCGCGCCATACGCTCTTGTGTGCAGAGAACGCGCCATCGGGCGCGAACAGGGGGCGTTGATATGAAGAAAGAACATCGACGGATCGCGCTCGGCGCGGCGCTGTCGCTGGCGTGCTATCTCGGCGCCGCGGCGCTTCTGGCGCTGTTGCTGACCCAAGGCACGGTACGGGAGGGAGCGGCACAGCCTTGGATACTGGCGTTTGCCGCGGTTTCTGCCTTTGCTGGCTCGAAGCTCGCGTCTCACGGCGGTGCGGAACGGTGGATGCCGGCTGCGTCTGCCGCGGCGTTCTGGGGTGTCGTGACGTTGTTAGGATTCCTCACCAGTGACGCGCTGTCGTGGCAGCGCGCCGGTGAGTTGGCGCTTGCTGTGTCGCTGGGGGCGGCGGTCGCCTGCGTGAGGAGAGAGAAGGGCAGGCGGAGTCGTGCCCGCCGCTCCCGCAGGTGAACATAACGTAATGGCGGAGAAAGCGTAAACATCGGTGACCCTACCGGAACCACGATTAAACAAATTGCACAAATGGCAAGGGAAGATGACGAAAGCGGAAAACAAAGCACACATGTGGGGGAAAACCTGTGGATAATCCAAATCTGGTTTCTGCGTGAGAAAGGAACCCTACATCTTGACTTTTTGAAGGCTTCGGCAGAAGTTGGAAAACAACTTAACATAACATAATTAACATAACATTTCGACATAATCAACAAAATTGGAGAAATTCGGCAAATCCGCTTGCGAAAAAACCGCGAAAGTCCTATCATTGTTACAGAGCTTTTGCGCGCCTTTCCCGTCGGTTTGCCCGGACGCATGTGAGGTGAACGAGGGATGACCGATTCGGCAAGGTCGCGGAAATTGCGCTATGTGACGGTTGATATGGTACCGCTGCGCTCGCTTGTGCTGGCGCTTTTTTTAGCGTCCGGCATTCTCGCGGGCTACGCGGTCGCGTTGCGCTGCACGCCCGGAACGGCTGATGAGCTGCGCCGCTTTTTGGATGGATTCCCCGCGGGGGCGATCTCGCCGGAGTCAGCGCTTCGGACGCTGCTGTGTTATTTTCGCTCGTCGGTGCTGGCGTTTCTGATGGGCTTTGCGTCCATCGGAGTGGTTGGCTTGCCGCTGTTGATGGCGGCACAGGGCTTTGTGCTGTCGTTTTCCATGGTCTCCTTCGCCGCGGCGTTGGGACGGGAGGGGTTCGCGGCGCTGCTGGCACTCTTTGCGTTGCGAGTGCTGTTCGTCCTGCCGGGTACGTTTATGACAGCGACCGCCGCGCTGGACAAAGCGCGGCTGCTGTTCGCGCTGTCCATCGGAACGGGGAAACGCGCCGCTCCGGTGCTGTACGGCGCGCGGTACTGGTACCGCTTCGCGGTCACATGTGTATGTTTGGGGATCGGCTCCGGCTTGGAGCTGTGGCTGACGCCGCTTTTGCTGGCGCGGCTGATTTAAAAAAGAAAGGAGGGGGATGTTCTTCTTGGACGAGCTGCTGAGTATGTATCAATCGTATCTGGAAAGCGAGAAACACGCGTCTCAGAATACGCTGAGCTCCTATTTACGCGACCTGCGCCAGTTCGAGGCGTGGCTGGAGGAGCATCATCCCGCCGACCCGCGCAAGGTCACGCAGGCGATGGTCACGGAGTATGTGGAGTGGATGAACGGCAAGGGAAAATCTGCCGCCACCGTCACGCGCTCCATCGCGTCCATCAAATCCTTCTACCTTTATCTGCAAGCGCAGGGGGAGGTCAAGTCGAACCCCGCCAAGGGCGTCGCGACGAAGAAGGTAGAGCGCAAGTTCCCGGAGATTCTCACCGCTCACGAGGTGGAGCTGTTTTTGGAGCAGCCGCAGTGCGTGGACGCCAAGGGCTATCGCGACCATGCCATGCTGGAGCTTCTCTATGCCACGGGCATCCGCGTCTCGGAGCTGATCGCGCTGGACGAGCGGGACGTGAGCCTCAGCGCGGGCTTTATCCGCTGTGAGAGCAAGGGAAAGGAGCGCATCATTCCGCTCTATCCCGCCGCGATTAAGGCGCTGAGCGACTACATGAAGGATGTGCGCACCCAGTTGATCGCCGACCCGGAGGAGACGGCGCTGTTCGTCAATATGAACGGTGAACGCATGAGCCGTCAGGGCTTCTGGAAGATCGTCAAGCACTATCAGGAGACCGCACAGATCAGCAAGGACATCACGCCCCACACGCTGCGCCACTCTTTTGCGGTGCATCTGCTGGAAAACGGCGCGGACCTGCGCTCCATTCAGGAGATGCTGGGTCACGCGGATATTTCATCCACGCAGATATACACCCACGTCGTCAAGAAGCAGCTCAAGGATGTGTACCAGCGGGCGCATCCCAGAGCGTGAATCGAAAAAAAGCGGCTCAGCCGCTTTTTTATTTATGTTGCGTTTTGTGTAAGTTTCTGATACAATAATTCGAGATTTTGCGGGAGGTGACGGACGTGCGGATTTTGGGTATCGATCCCGGCATCGCCATCGTCGGCTTTGGGCTGGTGGAGGTGGAGCGTGCCGACCTGCACATGCTCACCTATGGCGCCATCACCACCGAGGCAGGGCTGCCGCTGTCCACCCGGCTTTATCAGATCGGACACGACATGGAGGAGCTGATTGAGCAGTGCAAGCCCAACGTCATCGCCATTGAAGAGCTGTTCTTCAACAACAACATCACCACCGGCATCGCCGTCGCCCATGGACGCGGCGTGATTCTCTACAGCGCTGAAAAGTGCGGCATCCCGCTTTTTGAGTACACGCCGTCTCAGGTCAAGCAGGCGGTGGTGGGCTACGGCAAGGCGGAGAAGCGTCAGGTCATGGACATGGTCAAGCGGCTTTTGAAGCTCAAGGCGGTGCCTCGCCCCGATGACGCGGCGGACGCGCTGGCGCTGGCGATCTGCCACGCCCGCAGCGCTACGTCCATGCTCCAGCGGGCGAATCTGGCGGCAAAACAGACAATTTAGGAGAAACCTTTATGTTTTATTATCTCGATGGAACGGTCGCACACATGGAACCGTTCCTCGCGGTCATCGACTGCGGCGGCGTGGGCTACGCCTGCAAGACCACCAACACCACCCTCGGCGCGCTTCAAAAGGGACAGCGCGGCAAGCTCTACACCTACTTGAACGTGGGGGAGGATGTGTTCGACCTCTACGGCTTCGCCACGCAGGGCGAGCTGGGCAGCTTCAAGCAGCTCATCGGGGTGTCCGGCGTGGGACCGAAGGCGGCGCTGGCGATCCTCTCATCCACTACGCCGGAGGGGCTTGCCATGGCGGTCATCACGGGCGATGAAAAGACGCTCACCATGGCGCCGGGCGTTGGGAAAAAGATCGCCCAGCGCATCATTCTTGAACTCAAGGATAAAATAGCCAAGGAGCAGCAGTCCGGCGGATTTGTGCCTGCCGCGGCGGCGGTCTCCGTGGGCGGGAGCAAGTCTGTGGAGGCGGCGCAGGCGCTGGCGGTGCTGGGCTACTCGCAATCGGACGTTGCCGCGGCGCTGAAGGGCCTCGATGTGGAAGCCCTGTCGTTGGAGGAGATCGTGCGCCAGGCGCTTCGCCGCATGGTAAAGTAGCGATGCGGCTACAGGACGGAAATACCCTGCTGGCGCTGTTTGCGCTGTTTCTGCTGCTCTCTGTCGCGGCGCTGACCGTTGCGTGGTGGCACGGGCGGCGATGGGGAGACCTCTCCAGCCGCCGGCACTACGGAGAAGCGCTGACGGAGGAGGAGCAGACGATGCTCAGGCGCGAGCGCCGGAGTTTTCTGATCTGGGCGGGCATATCGCTGGCACTGATGGCGCTCTCGTTTTTTGCGCTGGAATGACTCAAAGGAGATTCATACATGGGAATCGATTTCGGAACCGACATCTATGAAGAGCCTATCGTTGCGAAGACCTTCCTGCAAGAGGACGCGCAGGAAAGCTCGCTGCGTCCGAAGACACTGCGCGAGTACATCGGGCAGGAGAAGGCAAAGGGCAACCTCGCCGTCTTTATCGAAGCGGCGAAGAAGCGTCAGGAGTCTCTGGATCATGTGCTGCTCCACGGCCCTCCGGGACTCGGCAAGACGACGCTGGCAGGCATCATCGCGCAGGAGATGGGCGTCAATATCCGCATCACCTCCGGTCCTGCCATTGAAAAGGCGGGGGACCTGGCGGCGCTGCTGACCAATCTTAACGAAAACGATATCCTGTTTGTTGACGAAATCCACCGCCTCAACCGCGCGGTGGAGGAGATTCTGTACCCCGCGATGGAGGACTATGCCATCGATATCATCATCGGAAAGGGACCCAGCGCCAACTCCATCCGCCTCGATTTGCCGCACTTTACACTCATCGGCGCTACCACGCGCTCCGGGCAGCTGTCCGCGCCGCTGCGGGACCGCTTCGGTGTGACACTGCGCCTTGAGCTGTACACGCCGGATGAGCTGTGCAAGATCGTGACGCGCTCCGCGGGCATTCTGGGCGTGGAGATCGAGCCGGAGGGCGCTATGGAGATCGCCCGCCGCTCTCGCGGCACGCCGCGCATCGCCAACCGGATGCTTCGCCGCGTGCGGGACTTTGCGGAGGTGCGCGCCGACGGCGTCATTACCCGCCCCGTTGCCGACGAGGCGCTCATGGCGCTGGAGATCGACCGTTTGGGGCTTGATCCCATTGACCGGCGCATGCTCGGCGCGATCATCGAGAATTACGGCGGCGGTCCCGTGGGGCTGGAGACACTGGCGGCGACCATCGGGGAGGAATCCGTCACGCTGGAGGACGTCTACGAGCCGTATCTCATGCAGCTTGGCTTCCTGACCCGTACGCCGCGCGGACGCTGCGTGACCAGAAAAGCATACGAGCATCTGGGGTTATCGGTGCCAACAGGCATGTCTGACGGTAGTGAGCAGCTTCAGTTTGGACAATAATTCATGAAATGTCCATTAAACCGCGAAATAATTGAACTTTATTTCTGTTAATACTTGACAAACGAAAAAAAATACAGTTATAATGCACTATGGTAAAACAGTATGAGGGTATGCGCACCTCTTACGACACGTATACGGACGAACAGCTCTGTGTACGCGCCGCGGGAGGGGATGCAGGCGCTGAGGCTGCATTGGTTACACGCTATTACGCGCTGGTTCGTGTCTGTGCGCGTCCGCTTTTCCTGGCGGGTGGCGACGGCGAAGATCTCATTCAAGAGGGGATGTTCGGGCTGATCCGGGCGATACGCGAGTACCGCAGGGACAGGAGCACGTCTTTTCGGACGTTTGCGGAGGTTTGCATTCGCAACCGAATCTATTCCGCGCTTCGTGACGCGTCGCGGGACAAGCATGCGCCGCTGAACCAGTCTGTTTCTTTGGATCACCCTTTCTTTGACAGCGAATATTACCTTCCCGGCACGCTTGATTCGGCGATCATTGATCCCGAACAGTTGGTCGCGGATCGGGATTTTGTGGAATCTGTTCTCAAGAGTACGAAGTTATCCGCTTTTGAAGCGAAGATATTGGGGTACTATCTGGACGGTCTCTCCTGTCAGGAAATCGCGAAGATCGTCGGAAAGACCCCTAAATCTGTGGATAACGCCGTGCAGCGCGTCCGCCGGAAGACGGCGCAGCAGCTTCAGGACTGGGAGAACGGCTCACACACTTCCGTTTCGGAATGAACAACGAAAGTTGTTTATTATATTATCTGCTAAAAGCAAAAGAGAGGGTATCATCATGTACGAAGACAAAACCTTAGTCTGCAAGGAATGCGGCAACGAGTTCGTGTTCACCGCCGGCGAGCAGGAGTTCTACGCGGAGCGCGGCTTCCAGAACGAGCCCCAGCGCTGCAAGTCCTGCCGTGACGCTCGCAAGAACGCGGCGCGTGGTCCCCGTGAGTATTTCACGGCTGTATGCGCCAACTGCGGCGGCGAAGCTCGTGTTCCGTTTGAGCCGAAGACTGACCGTCCGGTGTATTGCAGCGACTGCTTTGCCAAGATGCGCGCCGAGCAGTAATCCATTTTTGTTTTCAATAAAAAGAGATCAGCCTTCGGGCGGGTCTCTTTTTATTTTTCCCAATCGATTGGCTCTTGAAAAAATACGGAGAATGGGGTACACTATCCCATGCAAATCACAATCGGAGGTTGATACAATATGGTTCAGATCACAAAAGAAACCGTCATCGGCGATATTCTGGACATTGCTCCCCAGACGGCGCCCATTTTCTTTTCCATCGGCATGCATTGCCTGGGCTGCCCGTCCAGCCGCGGTGAAACCGTGGAGGAAGCGTGCATGGTGCACGGTTTGACCGGTGAGCAGATGGACAAGCTGCTGGATATCGTCAACGAGGAAGCCAATCGTGACTTCGACGACGAAGCGACCGAATAAGACGACCAAAGCGCATACGGACACCGTATGCGCTTTGCTTCGTCTCCAGCCGCGCTTGCAATGCCTCGCCGACTGCGTGCCGCGCGGCGCGCGTCTCGCCGACGTGGGCACTGACCACGGCTATCTGCCGGTATGGCTTCTGCAAAACGGACGTATCCGGTCCGCCATCGCGTCGGATATCAACGCATTGCCGCTGGAGCACGCCCGCCGCACCGCGGCAGAGTACGGCGTGATGCTGGAGCTGCGCCTGTGCGCGGGATTGGACGCCATTGCGCCGGACGAGGCGGACACCGTAGCCATCGCCGGCATGGGCGGAGAGACCATTCTCGCAATTCTCCAAGCCGCCGCGTGGGATTGGCACGGTCACACGCTGCTGCTCCAGCCCATGACCAAGGCGGAGCTTCTGCGCCGCTGGCTTTCGGAGCATTCGCTGCGCATTGTCGCCGAGCATCTGGCGCTGGACAAGGGCACGATTTATCCGGTGATGAGCGTGGAGGCAGGGGAGCGCGCACCGCTGACGAGCGCGGAGGCGTGGTGCGGCGTGGGATTGCTCCACGACCCGCTATACGGGGATTATGCCCGTGACCGGGTGCGGAAGCTGGAGCGTGCCGCCGCCGGATTGCGACAGGCGAAGACACTTGACACCAAGCAAATTGAATCGCTCGAAGCGGACGCTGCCGCGCTGCGCGAGCGTATAAAGGAGTGGGAAGATGCCAACGGTACGGGAGATAGAAGCGGCACTCTTTGAGTGGGCGCCGCGGGAGCTGGCGGAGGACTGGGACAACGTGGGGCTGCTCTGCGGCAGCGAAAACCGTGAGGTCACGCGGGTGCTGGTGGCGCTCGACCCGTTCGAGGGCGTTTGCCGCGAAGCGCACGAGCGCGGCGCGGAACTGATCGTCACGCACCATCCGCTGATCTTCGTCGCGCCGCGTTCCGTAACCGATCGGGACAGTGTGGGACGGTGCATCCTATATCTCGCCAAACATGACATTGCCGCTATCAACGCGCACACCAATCTGGACTGCGCGTTGGGCGGCGTCAACGACGTGCTGGCGCGGACGTTGGGGCTTTCTGACGTCCGTGTGATCGGTCAGCAAAAGACGGATGCTCAGGGCAGAACCTTCGGACTGCTGCGCGCGGGAACCGTAAAGGAGATTCCCTTGTCGGAATTTGCGGCACAGGTGAAGGAAAAGCTCCATTGCGGCGGCTTGCGCTATGTGGACGCGCTCAGACCGGTACGCTATGTCGCTGTGGGCGGCGGCGCCTGCGGAAGCGAGCTGCCGGACGTGGCGGATGAGGGCTGTGACACCTTCGTGACCGCCGATCTAAAATACAACCAGCTTTGGGACGCGCACGATCTGGGGGTCAACATCATCGACGCGGGACATTTTGAGACGGAGAACCCTGTATGTGACGCGATCGCGGCGTATCTGCGCGACCGTTTCCCGTCGATCGAGGTTATGATCTCGGAAAAACACAACAATCCGATCAAATTCCTGTGAGTAACGGCTTGTTTTTGGCTTACGGTCATGTTATACTATACGAGCTTTTTTGAAACTATATAAAGAGGAGAGATTCCGATGTCTGGACATTCCAAGTGGCATAACATTCAAAAGACCAAGGGCGCGGCTGACGCGAAGCGCAGCGCGGCGTTCACCAAGATCGCCAAGGAGATCATCGTCGCCGTCAAGCAGGGCGGCAGCGGCGACCCGGCAAATAACTCCCGTCTCGCGACCGTCATCGCCAAGGCGAAGGCGGCGAACATGCCCAACGACAACATCAAGCGCACCATCGACAAGGCGCTCGGCGCGGGCAACACCGACAACTACGAGTCCGTCACCTACGAGGGCTACGGTCCCTGCGGCGTTGCGGTCATCGTTGAGGCGCTGACCGACAACCGCCAGCGCACCGCGCCGGAGGTTCGCCATTACTTCGATAAATTTGGCGGCAATCTGGGCGCGCAGGGCTGCGTAAGCTGGTCGTTCGACCGCAAGGGCGTCATTGTTATCGACAATGAAGACGGCGACTATGATGAGGACAAGGTGATGGAGGACGCGCTGGAAGCCGGCGCGGAGGATTTCGAGGCGGACGGTCCCGTGTTTGAGATCACCACCGACCCCGACGCCTTCCCTGAGGTGGTCAAGACGCTGGAGGATAAGGGCTATGTGTTCGTCAGCGCGGAGATTTCCATGGTTCCGCAGAACTATGTCACCCTCAAGACCGAGGACGACGTGAAGAACATGGAAAAGCTCATCGACTTCCTGGAGGAGAACGAGGACGTGCAGAACGTCTGGCACAACTGGGAGCAGGACTGAGAAACTAAAAAGGCGGCGCTCATGCGCCGCTTTTTTCAAAATCAAGGGGGGACGCTTTATGAAACCGAAAAAGCTTTTCTTGTTGCTTCTGG
This sequence comes from Oscillospiraceae bacterium, assembly GCA_017527825.1. GTDB lineage: Bacteria > Bacillota > Clostridia > Oscillospirales > Oscillospiraceae > Hominicoprocola. Next base: position 56,827 of record JAFXPO010000042.1, on the reverse strand, counting down.
AGATGACCCTTGCGCTCTACATCGGCATACCGGTGTTTGCGGACTATGCCGCCGATCCGGAATGCCGGCTTGCCGAAGATAAAGTGTTTGTTTCCGGCGTTCCCGCGGCGACAGACCGGGTGATTGCCGTGGAACGCAGCCATCGCGGGCGCGTCGCGCAGATTGCCGCTGGTCAGGTGAGCGACATCGCTTTTGCGTTCCCCCGCGCCGTGGAGGGAAGCAGCACGGTCAGCGTCTACTTCCTCACGGATGCGGGGATTCCAACCTGCGCCGCTCAGACGATCTATCCCGCGACGCCCGTGACGCGGATCTGGATGCTGGAGCGGCTTTTGGCGCTTTTGGATGTGGACACAAGCCTGTACAGCGTCGAGACGCTGACCTATTCCGACTGCGCGGATTTGACCGACGCGGAAAAACGTGCGGTTTGCGCCGCCACTGACCTCGGACTGGCATCGGGATACGACAACAGTCATTTTGCACCGTATGGACAGGTAGCACGCTCCCAGGCGGCGACCTTCCTGTATCGCTGTGCGCAGGGTGATCTTCCGACGCAAAACGCTCATTATTCCGATGTCAATTCCAGCGCCTGGTATTATAACAGCATCCAGTATCTCTGGGAGCAGGGCGTTTTGGAGGATACTGACACGTTTTCGCCCAATGAGATCGCCACGCAAAGGGACGTCATGGCGTGGTGCGACCGGATGTCTCCACTGATCGACGCGATGCGCGAAGGGTACAGCGTCTCCAACGTCCGCTTTGTGCGGGAGACTTATCCAGAGCGAAACGGGGTCGTGAAGCTTGCGTGGGACGCTACAGCGCCGAAGAGCGTGTGTTACGCTGTCTTCGGGCTGACGCGAAACGGCTGGGTGAACCTGTGCAATACGGAACGGACGGAGGTCGCGCTCTCCGTGCCGGAGGGGAGTTATGCCGCGTTTCGCGTGATTCAAACGCTTCGGGACGCCAGCGCGGTTCCGCTTGCTCAGGCACACGCGGACCTGACGCTGACGGTGATCGATGGCGGCGTGGACACGGACGCCAACGTGAATGCCGCCCATGTGTACCGGGGCGAATATACGTCATATCAACAGACCCGCAAGGAGTACTTCCGACGGGTGACGGGGCTGTCGGGCTATTTGGCGGCATACCTTCGGGTCGACTACGACGGACCGGACGGTCACGAAACGGAGCATGACTCCTCTTATTTCTTTGATGATGAGTCGTTTACCTACGTCTGTTGGGATTACAGCGGACACCTGCCGGATTCTACCTACACGGTCTACGGCATGAGCGACTATCAGTTGAACGCCGCAGGCACCGCCGCGTCCTATACCTCGACGCTCCTGTGCGATCATAAGCCGGTCACAATCACGGACTATATCCTTGGCAACATCCGCTTTGAACGCTGGGCGGGACTGCCTGTGCTCGCGTGGGATTGCTCCGGGTATGTGGGGGTGCTGTTCGAGGTGTACGCAACCTTTGATGGCGAAAGCACGGAGAGCCGGCTGTTCAACGTGGGCGGAAAGAGCTTTGTCCTTCCGGTGAACTCCCGGTTTGGGACCTGCCAGGGGATTCGGGTTCGCGCGATGTACAATGGGCAGGAACTGGCTTCGGCGGAGAACCCGGACCTGAAAATGGTCGTCAGCGCGGCGCAAAGCAACCCGACGGACGCGTCGCCACAGATCAGCTTCGCAGATCGCGGCGGTTCCTATGATGTTTCCCTCAGCGGCATGTACGGATTCAGCGGCTATTCGGTGAGGGTCTCGGACGGAAAGCGTACCATGGGGCAGTTTGACCGGCTCAACGATGGCGCGGCTTCCTTCCAGCTTTTTAATACGGATCAGTTTGAGTCTGAACCCACCTATCAGCTCTGGGGCGCCTTTGACTATCAGCTGGCGGATGAGACCTTGAGCTACCAGATGTACAGTTTCGAAAACAGCGGAGATTGCTTCCCATAGAAACAATGGAGAGACGAAAGGAGCGAATGAGATGAAAAAGACAATAAGTTTTCTGCTTGCGCTGATCCTGACGCTGTCGCTGAGCGTTCCCGCCTTTGCGGCGGGAGACGTGACGTGGACGAAGGACACGACGCTCACGCCTATGCGGAACCCTTACAGCAGTGCCACGGTCAAGAGCGGCGTGACGGTCACCATGAACAAGCTTGAACCCGACCCGCGCGGACTGGAGATCGGCAGGAGCCTGACCGTCGAGGCGGGCGGTAAGCTCGTCGGCGGCAGCATCATTTTCTCCCGCGGCGCGGTGTGCAGCGGCATGGAACTCTATTACCGCGTTGCGGGCGCGGAGAAGCTGCTGACCGTTACGCTGGAGGAGCTGATCAAAAACGAGCCGAGCGCCGACTATCAGCCGACGTTCCTGTACGACTACGGTACGGGACACTATGTCCTGATTGCGGACTACGCCGCCGATCCCTTTGAGACGCCGACGCCCGGTGACGGCGGCAGCGGCGGCGTCGATTCGCGCACGGAGCAGATCGCAGAGACGCTCAAGACGCTGGGACTGTTCAAGGGCACGGACAAGGGCTTTGAGCTGGAACGCCAGCCGAGCCGCGTCGAGGCGGTTGTGATGCTCATTCGTCTGCTGGGCAAGGAGACGGAGGCGCTCAACGGCAGCTGGACGCATCCGTTCGACGATGTGCCGCTCTGGGCGGATCAATACATCGGTTATGCCTATGAAAACGCGCTGACCAACGGCGGCGACAACGGCAAGTTCGGCGACGGCGCCGCGACGGCGCAGATGTTCGCGACCTTCGTGCTGCGCGCGCTGGGGTACAACGACAGCGCCGCCAAGGGTACGGTCGACTTCACCTACAACGGCGCGGTGCAGTACGCCATGGAGCGCGGCTTGATCGCGGGGCAGGGGGATATCGACGGCTTCAACCGTGGCGCCTGTGTGCGCATGATGGAGGCGGCGCTGCGGCAGGGGAAGAACAACGGTGACATCCTCTGGCGGGAGCTTGCCGCGAACGGCGTGTTCACCGAAGAAGCGTACAAGACCGCGTTCAACGCATGAACCGGAAAAGAGAAACCCCCGGCGCGTTTGCGCCGGGGGTTTCAAATTTGTGGTGCGAGCAAAACTGTAAGCCGGGTTCTGTATTTGACAGTCATCTATCTAGCCGCCGCGTTGCCGCGGCGATCCAGCCACCCCGGGAGCGGCCGGGCAAGCCTGTTTGCTCCCATACCGGTGTTGCTCCGAATAGAGTTTACAGCGACGGACGCTTCCACGCCGTCGGGTGCGCTCTTACCGCACCTTTCCACCATCACCCCGACAAGCGGGGCAGTCTATTTCTGTTGCACTTTTCCTGAGATCGCTCTCGGCGGGCGTTACCCGTTATTCTTGCCCTGTGGAGCCCGGACTTTCCTCACGACCGAGCCTTTCGCCCCGACCGCGCGACTGTCTGTCTTACTCGCGTCGTCTATTGTAACGGGAAAGGGTCGTGCTGTCAAGGTTGCTATTTTTCTTTTTTTGAGATATACTAAATAAGATTTGAGTTTACGCGGAAAGGATGCGCTTTATGGATATTCAGACATACATCAAATCACTTCAGGGGAAAACGGTTGCGGTACTGGGCATCGGAGTGAGCAACACACCGCTCATTGAGCTGCTGTGCAAAAACGGCGTGCGCGTGATCGCCTGCGACAAAAAGACCCGTGACCGGCTGGGTGACGCCGCCGCGGCGCTGGAGGCGATGGGCGCGTCGCTGCGGCTGGGGGAGGATTACCTCAAGGGCATCGACGCCGACGTGATCTTCCGCACGCCGGGGATGCGTCCTGATGTGCCGGAGCTTCTGGCGGCAAAGGAACGGGGCAGAGTCGTGACCTCTGAGATGCAGGTGTTCTTTGAGGTCTGCCCGTGCCCGATCATCGCCGTCACCGGCAGCGACGGCAAGACCACCACCACGACCGTGATTTCCGAATTCCTGCGCGCGGCGGGAAAAACCGTGCATCTGGGCGGAAACCTCGGTCACCCGCTGCTTGCCGAGACGGAACAGATTCAGCCTGAGGACTACGCGGTGGTGGAGCTTTCGTCCTTTCAGCTTCTGGACATGACCCGCTCGCCGCATATTGCGGTGCTGACCAATCTCGCGCCGAATCATCTGGACGTGCATCGCGACATGGCAGAGTACATCGCGGCGAAGGAGAACATATTCCGTCATCAGGCGGCGGGAGACGTCGCCATCTTCAACCTTGACAACAAGATCACGCGGGAGCAGTCCACCCGCGCGAGCGCACGTGTGCGCATGTTCAGCCGCCGCGATGAGGTGTCGGACGGCGCTTTTGTGCGCGACGGCGCGATCTGGCTCAGGAACGCGGCGGGAGAGCGGGAGGTCGTCAAGACCGCTGACATCCGCATTCCCGGACAGCACAACGTGGAAAATTACTGCGCCGCCATTGCCGCGGTGGACGGTCTCGTTCCGGATGATGTCATTCGTGCCGTGGCGAAGGAGTTTAACGGCGTGGAGCACCGCATTGAGCTGGTGCGCGAGCGTCGGGGCGTCCGGTGGTACAACGATTCCATCGCGTCCAGCCCCACGCGCACCATTGCGGGGCTTCGCTCGTTCCCGGAAAAGGTCATCCTGATTGCAGGTGGATACGACAAGCATATTCCCTTTACACCACTGGCGCCGGAGATTATAGAGCATGTCAAGCTGCTGATTCTCTGCGGCGCGACGGCGAACGCCATTCGCGCGGCGGTGACGGGCTGCGACGGCTACCGCGGCGAGCCGGAGATGGTAGAAGTCAATACTTTGCAGGACGCGGTCGACCTCGCGTCCGAGCGCGCGACGGCGGGGGACGTGGTAACGCTTTCGCCGGCTTGCGCGGCGTTTGACCAGTTTGCCAACTTCATGGAACGCGGCAAGGTCTTCAAGCAGATGGTCAACGCGCTGGACGAATAAGGATAAGCCAATGTCGCATAGGCTGACCGAAGAGGTGGGTTTATGCGTAGATATCTGCACCGAACGCTGTCCAAAAAGGATCGGCTGCTGCTCTGGATCATGGGCGTCGCGCTGGCGCTGCTGGTGCTTGCGCTGGTCGCCATGTCGCATCTCAAGCCGATTTTGACGAGTCTCGCCACGGCGCGGGTGTCAAACACCGTGACGCGCGTCGTCAACGCTGCGGTGAACGAGACGGTCTACGAGAACAACGTGGACTATGACAGCCTGATCGAGCTGGAAAAGGACAACGAAGGGCGCATCGTGGCGATGAAAAGCAACATGATGGCGTTCAACCGTCTGCAATCCGCCGTGCTCAACAATGTGCTGGAGCGAATGGCGGACGTGGACACGCGGGAGCTGTCCATTCCCGTGGGGACGCTGACCGGCTCACCGCTGCTGGCGGGGCGCGGACCGTTGCTGCGGGTGCGGATGCAATCGGTCGGCTCACCCGGCGCGCACTTTGAGAACGAGTTCTCCGCCGCGGGCATCAACCAGACCAAGCACCAGATCAAGCTGATCGTGGATGTTTCGGTGGGAATCCTGCTGCCGGGCTTCTCGACAGGGACGCGGGTGAGCAACAGCTTCAACGTGGCGGAGACGGTGATCGTCGGCGGCGTGCCGGAGAGCTATACCTATTTTCACGCAAGCGATATCCAAAGCACAGCCGAGGACTATGTGATGAACGGAGGATAACCCCATGGACGATTACAAGGCGCGGATCAAGGAACTCCGCGAGATACTGGAATACAACAGCAAGCTCTACTACGACATGGACGCGCCCACCATGTCGGACTACGAGTATGACCACCTGCTGCGGGAACTGGAAGATCTGGAAGCCGCGCACCCGGAGGAAATTACGCCGGACTCGCCCACGCAGCATGTGGGCGGCACGGCGTCCAACAGCTTCGCCCCCGTGCAGCATGAGGTACCGCTGGAGAGCTTGCAGGACATGTTCAACGCCGACGAGGTGGGAGAGTTCCATAAGCGTGTCCGCGAGCAGCTCGTAAATGTGGAGTACAGCGTGGAGCCAAAGGTAGACGGTCTCTCCGTTGCCATCGAATACCGTGATGGGCGCTTTGTCCGCGGCGCCACCCGCGGCGATGGGCGCACCGGCGAGGACGTGACGGAGAACATCCGCACCATCCAGAATCTGCCGATGACGCTGCCGGAGAAGCTGCCGCACCTCATTGTCCGCGGCGAGGTCTATATGGCGAAAACCACCTTCGCCGCACTCAATGCCGAGCGCGAGATCACCGGCGAGCCGCTGTTTGCCAATCCGCGCAACGCCGCGGCGGGTTCGCTGCGCCAGCAGGACCCGAAGATCGCCGCGCAGCGCAAGCTGGACGTGGTCATTTTCAACCTTCAGCTTGCCGAAGGCAGGAACTTTGAAAAGCACACCGACACCCTGGACTACATGAAGTCACAGGGCTTTCCGACCATTCCATACCTGCGCACCGGCGATTTGGACGCGGTGAACGCGGAGATCGTGCGGCTCAATGAGGATCGCGCCGAGCTGCCTTACGATATGGACGGCGCGGTCATTAAGCTCAATGATCTCTCCGACCGCGGCGCACTCGGCAGCACGTCCAAGGTGCCGCGCTGGGCGATTGCGTACAAGTACCCGCCGGAGCAGAAACCCAGCAAGCTCGTTGACATTGTGGTGCAGGTAGGCCGCACGGGCGTCCTGACCCCCAAGGCGGTGGTGGAGCCGGTTCGCCTCGCGGGCACCACGGTCACCAACGCGACGCTGCACAATCAGGACTTTATCACCGAGAGGGATATCCGCATCGGGGACACCGTCATCGTGCAGAAGGCGGGTGAAATTATCCCGGAAATTGTGCGCGTGGACTTCGACAAGCGCCCGGATGGTGTAAAGCCTTATCACTTGCCAGACCGTTGTCCGGTCTGCGGTGCACGGGTTGAGCGTGATGAGGACGGCGTTGCCATGCGATGCACCGGCGCGGAGTGTCCCGCGCAGCTGCTGCGGTATCTGGAGCATTTTACCTCCCGTGAGGCGATGGACATTGACGGCGTCGGTCCAGCGATGCTGCGGCAGATGGTGGAGGCGGGGTTGGTACAGACCGCCGCCGATCTATACAAGCTCACCGTGCAGGATATCGCGCAGCTTGACCGCATGGGTATGAAGTCGGCGCAGAACGCGGTGTATGCCATCGAACAGTCGAAGCAGAACGACGTCTCGCGACTCATCTGCGGACTCGGCATCCGCCAGATCGGCGCCAAGGCGGCACGGACGCTGGCACAGCACTTCGGCAGCTTTGACGCGCTAGAGCGGGCGAGTATTGAGGAGCTGACCGCCATCGACGATATCGGGGCGATTACAGCAAAGTTCCTGCGTGACTGGCTGGACAGCCCGCAGTCTCAAGACCTGATGCGCCGGTTCCGCGAAGCGGGTGTCAACATGGAATGCATGGACAAGCCCACGGATGACAAGTTCAAGGGTATGACCTTTGTGCTCACCGGTTCGCTGACGCGCTTCACCCGCGATGAGGCGACGGAGATGATTCAGCAGCGCGGTGGCAAGGCGAGCGGTTCGGTGTCGAAGAAGACCACCTATGTTGTCGCCGGCGAGGCGGCGGGCAGCAAGCTGACCAAGGCGCAGGAACTGGGGATTCCCGTGCTGACCGAGGATGAGTTTCTCGCCATGCTGGACAGCAGGGAATCACATGATGCACAGGACGGACAAATGAGCATGCTATGAGAGACATCCATGAGGAAATTCTGCAAAGGCTTTTTGCCTTACAAGACCTTGAATATCAGACATTTCAAAGTAAATTGATCCCCGGCATTTCCCCAGAGAGCATGATCGGCGTCCGCACGCCGGCGCTGCGCGCGTATGCGAAGGAGCTGAGCCGCCGCGCGGATGTGGATGCGTTTCTCGCGGCGCTGCCTCACCGGTATTTTGATGAGAACCAGCTCCATGCTTTTCTCATTTCGCTTGGAAAGGATTATCACTTGACAGTTGAAGCGGTGGACACGTTTTTGCCCTATGTGGACAATTGGGCTACCTGCGACCAGCTCTCGCCGGGGATTTTCCGCAAGCACCGCGTGGAGCTGATCGGCGAAATATGGCGCTGGATGGCGTCAGAGCACACTTATTCGATACGGTTTGGGATAGGGATGCTCATGCAGCACTATCTGGACGGGGCGTTTGATCCTTCATATCCGGAGCGTGTCGCGGCGCTGCGGAGCGGGGAGTACTATGTCAACATGATGATCGCGTGGTATTTTGCCACGGCGCTGGCAAAGCAGTATGATGCCGCGCTGCCATATCTGGAACAGCGTAAGCTGGACGCATGGACGCACAATAAGGCAATTCAGAAGGCTGTCGAAAGCTATCGGATCACAGCGGAACAAAAAGAATGTCTGAAAAAGCTGAAAATAAAAAAATAATGCTTGACAAGTCCTGCATAGCGTGCTATACTCGCATTCGTTCCGAGCGATTCGGGGGTTTAGCTCAGCTGGGAGAGCGCTTGACTGGCAGTCAAGAGGTCAGCGGTTCGATCCCGCTAATCTCCACCATCGGAACAAAGCCTGAAACCATCATGGTTTTGGGCTTTTTCTTTTCTATATAAATTTTGAACTATATTATTGCGGAAAAAGGCTTGCTAACAGCATAATATTGTGGTATAGTAACAACGGTATCATGTGTATATTATTATAGTATTGATTTGCGGCAAAAAGGAGCGCATGAAGGATGAAGAGAATTTGCTGCTTATTTCTGGTGATCGGTTTTTTGATGGTTGCGTTTGCGCTGCCGGTCGCCGCGTCGGTTGAGACAGCGGAGGCAGAGCAGATCGAAGCTCTCGAAGAGAGCGACACCCTCGAAGAGATCGAGATCGAGGACGAAGAGACGCCGCTTGCCGGACTTCCCGGCGTTGGCAGGGCTGACGTTGCGCGCATTATTGTCGCCGCCGGCTGCTGCATGATTGTGGCGGCAGGAGCCATTTTGATCACGGGGTTGCGTCGCGAGCATGTGCGCCGCTGAACGTAAGAGACGATAGAGACAGGTCTCCAATGCGGTGTTATTGCGCCGCATTGGAGTTTTTACGTTTTAGATGCCTCCGGTTAAATAGAGAGGGTGAAGGGTATTGACACTTTTGAAGAACGATAGAACGTCGTTTGCGTATCGGCTGGAAAACATGCGGGGGGTTTCTGTCCTTTTGCTGTCGTACGATGTGCTTGCCGTGAATATCGCTTATTTTTTTGCGCTGTGGCTGCGTTTTGACTGTCGATTCAGCATGATTCCGGGCGATTATCTCAGCGCGTGGCTGCGCTTTGCGCCGGTCTACACGGTGATCTGCCTGATCGTATTCATTTACCTGCGGCTTTATCACAGTCTCTGGCGCTTCGCGAGCTATTCTGAGCTGCTGCATGTGCTGGTCGCGTCGGCTATCACGGCAATTACGCACGCGGCGGGCATCACGATGCTGTTTCACCGGATGCCGATTTCCTATTATTTTGTTGGACCGCTGATCCAGATTATTTTTGTTCTGGGTATCCGTTTTTCCTATCGTTTCCTTTTGCTGCTGCGCACCAGCCGCAGGATCGTGGAAGATACCAGAGCGGTTCACGTCATGCTTATTGGCGCGGGTTCCGCGGGACAGATGATCCTGCGTGACACAAAAGGCGCGGAGGTCGCGCGCGAGCGCATCGTTTGCATCATTGACGATGATCCGAGCAAATGGGGCAAGTATCTCGATGACGTGCCCATTGTCGGAGGGCGGGATGAAATCCTCTCCTGCGCAGAGAAATACAAGGTAGAAAAGATCTATCTTGCCATTCCCAGCGCGACTGCCGAGCAGCGGCGCGACATTCTGAATATCTGCAATGAGACCGGCTGTGAGCTGAAAAACCTTCCGGGTATTTATCAGCTCCGTCTGGACGAGGTGAGCGTCCAGAACCTGCGGGATGTATCGGTGGAGGACCTGCTGGGTCGGGAGCCGATTCACGCGGATCTCGACGAGGTCTTTCGCTTCATCCACGGTAAGCGTGTTCTGGTAACGGGAGGCGGCGGCTCCATCGGCAGCGAGCTGTGCCGCCAGATCGCGGCGCATGCGCCGAAGCAGCTGGTGATCTTCGATATCTATGAAAACAACGCCTATGACATTCAGCTTGAACTGCGGGAGAAGTATCCCAATCTGGATCTGGTGGTTATCATCGGTTCGGTGCGAGACAGTCGAAAGCTGTTTCAGGTGTTTGGGGACTATCGACCGGAGCTGGTCTATCATGCCGCCGCGCACAAGCATGTGCCTCTGATGGAGGATTCCCCTTGCGAGGCGATCAAAAACAACACCATCGGCACCTATAAAACCGCCTATGCCGCCATGGTACACGGCTGCAAACGCTTCGTTCTGATCTCAACCGACAAGGCGGTCAATCCGACAAACATCATGGGCGCCAGCAAGCGCCTGTGCGAAATGGTCATTCAAAGCTTTGACGCCATGATTAAGGCGGGCAGAGCGGACGAGATTCCGCAGCTGTTCATGCATGCCGACGAGGATAACCACGGCAAGCTGAGCTTTCCGGCGTCGCTCGATCAGGTCAGGACGGAGTTTGTCGCCGTGCGGTTCGGAAACGTGCTCGGCAGCAACGGCTCGGTTGTACCTCTGTTCCGCCGGCAGATCGAACACGGTGGTCCGGTAACGGTTACCCACCCGGACATCATCCGGTATTTCATGACGATCCCGGAGGCGGTCAGTCTTGTGCTGCTGGCGGGTACATACGCAGGCGGCGGGGAAATTTTTGTGCTTGACATGGGAAGCCCTGTCAAGATCGATACGCTGGCGCGTAACCTCATCCGCCTTTCGGGTTTGAGACCGGATATTGACATCAAAATCGAGTACACCGGACTTCGACCGGGCGAGAAGCTTTTTGAAGAGAAGCTGATGGCGGAAGAGGGGCTCCGCAAGACGGAGAACGACATGATCCATATTGGCAGTCCGATCATCTTTGACGCGGGTGAGTTCTTCGCCCGGCTGGGACCGCTGATGCACGCCGCGTATCTCAATCGTCGGAACATCCGCGACGAGGTGGCTGCCATGGTGCCGACCTATCATCCCGCAAAGGAGACAAAAACCGATCGGGAGCCTGTTGGTGTATAGCGTATGTGCGAATAAAGGTAGGAGGCTCGAATGAAAGCAAGGATCGCGCTTATTATTGTCGCTGCGTTGATGGGTCTTGCCCTCGCGGGTATGGTTTATCGATCCAACGCCATTGAAGCGCAGCGAAGCCGCCATATCATGGAGCTGCAAGCGGAGGCGCGCCCGTACGAGGTTGAACTGGAATCGGTGAGAAATGAGTTGAAAGATGCCGAAAACCAGTTTTTTACAACGCATGAGACGGCGCGGCTGGCGCTGGGCTTATATGCCGTCGAGCCGGAGGACATCACCTGGGCGGAGTTGCAGCTTGAAGCGCGCGGGCTGTCACCCGTTCTGGTTTTGGATTGCGCGTCCGACCGCTTTTCAGAACTTCTGGACGCCGCGTCCGGAAAGGATTGGGAGGTTATGCTGACCGCGTCGCCGCTTACCGCTGAAACAGCCGCGATGATCCTGCCGGCGATGGAACAGGTGGATGCGAGCGGTGTAAAGCGCTCGGACGTATTCCTTCTGCGAAACAATGATTTTTCTGATGAAGCGGTTCAGGCAGTGGGTGCTGCCGGATTCAAGGGCTTTACCAGATACCAGAGCGCGGCGAACAGCGGCACCACAGAAGACGGTCTTGCGTGGTTCAGCTATATTTTCTACCGCTCGGCGCAGACCAATCTTGGCTCGTGGCTCGCGAGCCTTGTCGGGAACAGCGGCGCTATGATCATCACATTGGACATGGAGGCGATCCACTCCGGGGAGCTGACAGAGCAGAACGTCAAGAGATTTCTGGACGTTGTGGAGCAGTCTTCCGACGAGGGTGATTTGCAGTTCTCGTCAACCGCGGACATTTTGGATGATATCGCGCGAGCGGATTTGGACAAGGACGACCGCCAGAGGCTGTACGATGAATACGTCGCGGAGCGCCGGACGCGTGTCGACGCGCTTGAGCAGACCATCAACGGAATTTATGAACAGTGGGACGATGTGAATACCGACAACTGGCTCAATGTGTCGATGGAGCAATTTCACAGAAAGATGGAGCGCAATTGGAATATCATCAAGAGGATGTTCAAGGATATCGGCGAGCGGTTCCGCGGCAGGGACGCCGGCAAATAGGGAGGGCTTTGAATGAAACTGAACGATCAATTCATTACGCACACGATCGGTGATGAGCATGTGCTGATTCCTGTAGGTGGAGCTGCGGAGTCGTTCCGCGGTATTGCCCGCAGCAACGAAACGGCTGCGTTCATCGTGGAATGCCTCAAGGATGAGACCACACTGGATGCGATCGTTGCGAAAATGTGTGTGGAATACGACGCGCCGGAAGAGCGCATTCGCGCCGATGTCTGCGCTGTGCTTGATACGCTGCGTTCCATCAACGCGCTGGATGAGTAAGGTATGACAGAGTTCACCTGTTCTTTTGCTGGGACGAATGTCACCGTCCGCGCGTTGTTTCCGCAGACGGAGGCATTTTGCCGGGATTATCTGACAGATGGCGCAGCGGCGTTCACGGTTGAGATCACGCCGGAGGACATCACCTATGAACAGGCGGTGTCTGACAAAACCGCGGCGGCGGAAGGTCGCAGAGCGCACTCGTTTTCGGATTCCTATTTGGAGACGCTTGCGGTTTATCGAAAGGTCGCGGACGGGCTTTCCGCCTATCATACGATCCTTTTCCACGGCTCGGTTGTTGCGGTGGATGGGGAGGCGTACCTCTTTACCGCGCCAAGCGGCACAGGGAAAAGTACGCACGCGCGCCTCTGGCGGGAGCTGTTCGGCGAGCGGGCATATATGGTCAATGATGATAAGCCGCTGCTGAAGATTTCAGACAGCGGTGTTTTGGCATACGGAACCCCTTGGGACGGCAAGCATCGGCTGAGCCGTAACGTCTGTGTGCCGCTCAAAGCGATCTGCCTGCTGGAACGCGGCGAGAACAACCGGATCGAACCGTGCACAAGCAATGAGATTTATCCCAACATTCTGGGGCAGACCTATCGTCCGAAGAACGCGGAGCAGATGCTCCGGGTGCTGAATCTTGTGGATCAGCTCGTGCAAGGCGTTTCCCTTTACAAGCTGCGCTGCAACATGCATCCAGACGCGGCTCGTGTCTCCTATGAAGCGATGAGCGGAAGGGAGCTGGAAGAACCATGATCGAACAGGAGCTGTCAGAGCGCGGGGTATTTGTCTATACGACAAAGGGCGTCAGCATGCGACCGCTGCTGCGTCAGAACCGGGATTTGATCGTTGTGCGTGCTCGCCCGGAGGAGAGGCTGAAAAAATACGACACCGCGCTGTTTAAGCGGGACAACGGCGATTATGTGCTGCACCGGGTCGTTCAGGTGCGTGAGCACGATTATATCATCTGTGGGGATAATCTGGAGCAGATGGAACCGGTTCGGGAGGATCAGATTCTCGGCGTTTTGCAGGAAATTGTCCGAAACGGAAAGACCATTACGGTGCATGACATACCTTATAATATATATGTACATCTCTGGTGGGACGCCTATCCGGTGCGTTTCTTTCTGCGCAAAGTGCGGCGCCTTGGCGGCAGGGTGAAAAGGAAACTGTTGAATCAATGACGAAAGACATCGCCAAACAAAAGAATACGACGCGGTGGATTCTTGACGTTGCGGGGAGCAAAGCCGGTTATGTGATCTGGCTGATGGTGCTGCAAAGCATCCTTGGCGGGAGCAGTGTGCTCTACGCGATCCTCTTTCGCGACATCATCGACGCCGCCGTTGCGGGCAGCCAGGACGGGTTTGTACACGCGGCAATACGCTTTGGCGGTCTCATTGTCGTACAGCTGGCGCTGCGCGCGTTGCTCCGGTTTTTGCTGGAGTTCACCCATTCGAGCATTGAAAACCGTTTCAAATCAAGACTTTTTTCCAACCTGATGCGGCGCGACTATGCCTCGGTCACAGCGGTGCACTCCGGCGAATGGATGAACCGTCTGACCAGCGACACGGTGGTGGTCGCAAACGGCGTCACGCATATCGTGCCGGGATTGGCGGAGCTGGCGGTCAAGCTTGTTGGCGCGCTGGTCGTCATTACGGTGCTTGAGCCTATGTTCACCTATATCCTTGTGCCGGGCGGGCTGCTGCTGGTCGGTATGACCTACGCCTTTCGCAAGGTGCTCAAGCGGCTGCATAAACTGGTGCAGGAGAAGGACGGAGCGCTGCGCGTCGTGTTGCAGGAGCGGCTGGAAAGCCTGCTGATCGTGCGATCCTTCGGCGCAGAGGCACAGACCGAGGCGGCAGCGGACGCCGCGATGGAGTCGCATCAGCGCGCGCGGATGCAGCGCAACCACTTCTCCAACTTCTGCAACGTCGGATTCGGAACGGCGATGCGCGGGCTGTATGCCTTCGGCGTGATCTACTGCGGCTGGCACCTTCTTCTCGGTACGATGAGCTATGGCACGCTGAATGCGGTGTTGCAGCTGATCGGACAGATTCAGTCCCCTTTTGCCAATATCACGAGTTATCTCCCGCAGTACTACTCCATGCTGGCGAGCGCGGAGCGCCTGATGGAGGTGGAAAGCTTTCCGCTGGATGTGGAGGACACGGTCAGCGCGGCGGAAACACGGCGCTATTATCGCGAGGAGTTGGTGTCATTCGGATTGCGCGACGCTTCGTTTACCTATCAGCCGCCGGCACGGAGCGACGAACAGCCGGAGATGCCGCAGGTGTTCGAGCATGTGGACTTGACGGTGGGGAAGGGCGAGTACATCGCGTTTACCGGTCCGTCCGGCTGCGGAAAGAGCACCGTTTTGAAGCTTTTGCTGAGTCTCTATCCCCTGGACAGCGGTGAGCGTTACCTGCGCGGCGACCGCGGCGAGCTTCCGCTTACTGGCGCGTGGCGTTCTCTGTTTGCCTACGTCCCGCAGGGGAATCACCTGCTTTCGGGCAGCATTCGGGAGATCATCGCCTTCGGCGACCAGACGCGGATGCGGGACGAAACCCTGCTTTGGAAGGCTTTGGAGATCGCGTGCGCGGATGGATTTGTCCGCACGCTCTCCGCCGGACTGGATACCGTTTTGGGTGAGCGCGGCGCGGGACTGTCCGAGGGTCAGATGCAGCGCATCGCCATTGCAAGGGCGATCTGCTCGGAGTGTCCGATCCTGCTGCTGGATGAGTGTACCAGTGCGCTGGACGATGCCACGGAGGCGCAGGTGCTGCGCAACCTCCGCGCCATGACGGACAAGACGGTGCTCATCGTTACCCACCGCAGCGCGGCGCTCTCTGTCTGCGAAAAACAGGTTGCCTTTTCCGCGGGAAAAATCCGGCAGACGGAGGTGCCACAATGAGCAACACAGGCATCAGGCACGGTCTTTCGGGCTACACGCTCAAGCTGATTGCTGTGGTGACCATGTTGATCGACCATATCGCATACTGCTTTTATCCGCTGCTTGACCGTGGATTGTATCATGCGATGCGCCATGTTGGAAGGATCGCGTTTCCTCTGTTTTGCTTTCTGCTGGTGGAGGGTTTGCGTCACACCCGCAGTCGGCTAAAGTATCTGCGGAATCTGGCAGTGTTTGCGCTGATCTCGGAGCTGCCGTCCGACCTTGCCTTTCGTTCCTGGCAGAACCGCGGCGCGGGAATGAGCATCTTTGCGACATTGACGCTGGGGCTGCTTGTTCTGGCGGCGGCAGAGGCATTTGAAGCGGAATGCAGGAAACGCGACTATGGTGCGGTTCCTGCTGTGCTGTTTTTTCTCGCGGCGTCGTGTGCCGCGATCGGCGTCGCCGAATTGCTCCATGTGGAGTACAGAAAATGGGGCGTTGGACTGATTCTGATGATCGCTCTGTCCGAACGGCTTACCGAGATTCTTCCTGTGCGCACGGGAGAGCGGGCGCTTCCGCTCTGGCACAGCATTGCGGCGTCCGCGGCTGTTCTGGTCTGGCTTGCCGCCTATGACTTGGCGGCGCATCGTCTGATCGAATCCTACGGCGTCGCGTCGCTGGCGCCGATCCTGCTCTACAACGGGGAGCGCGGAAGCTATCGCCTGCCAAAATGGTTTTTCTATGTGTTTTATCCGGCGCATCTCTGCGTTTTGCTTTTGGCAATTTACCTGAGTAATTTACCTGAGTAACAAGATTTGACTTGCATTGTGCTTTCATTCATGATATAATTCCACATATTGTAGTCTGACTTTTTTCAGACAATTTTTGCATAACAGGATAAAGCCGCGGGAACCAATCACTGCGGCAGGGACGGGAATCAATGAAACAGAACAACGAAGAGTTTTTTGAAATTGATCTGCTGCGGCTTCTCGCGGCTCTCTGGCGCAGAGCGTGGGCGATTATTCTCGCGATGGTTATTTTCGGGGCGGCAGGTTTTTCCTATGCCAGTTACTTTATCACGCCGCTGTATCAATCCAGCGCGTTGATGTACGTCAACAACAGCTCATTTTCTCTTGGCAGCACCTCGGTCAGCCTGGCCGACCTTTCTGCCTCGCAGAGCCTGGTGGAGACCTACATTGTTATCTTGAAGACGCGCCTGACGCTCAATGAGGTGATCGAACGCGCGGAGCTGAAGTATTCTTACTCCCAGCTTTACGGCATGATTTCCGCCAGTTCGGTGAACAATACGGAGGTTTTCCGCATTGTTGTGACCGGACCGGACCCGGAGGAAGCAACGAAGATCGCCAACACGATCGCCGAGGTGCTTCCCAGCAAGATCGCCGATATTATGGACGGCAGCTCCGTCCGCATCGTGGATTATGCGGTGGTGCCTTCCCGTAAGGCGTCCCCGAACATTACCCGTTACACCACCCTTGGCTTGTTGGCTGGCGCGGTCATCAGCGCCGCGGTCATCGTTCTGCTGGAACTCTTCGATGAACAGATTCGTGATGAGGAGTATCTGAAAAATACTTATAAGCTTTCCATGCTGGCAGTCGTTCCTGAACTGTACGCGGATTCCAAGGCGAAAGGCTATGGCTACGGATATGGCTATGGTTATTACGGCTATCGCAATCTAAAGAATCAGCACAACTCATCGAAGGGTAGGAAGAAGAAATGAGCAACCACAATTCCAATCAGCCTGAGAACTATTCTGCCGCACCTGAAGCGGCAGAACCCAAAAAAGGTCTTTTTGGTCGGGATAAGGTTGCCGAGACTACCCCGGAAAACGACCCTTCGTATGGAAAAAACCTGAGCTTTGCCGCCGCGGAGGCATATCGCCTGCTGCGCACGAATCTGATGTTTGCTTTACCGGATGAGCAGCGTTGCCGCGTCATCGGCGTGACAAGCGCCAACGCCGGCGAAGGGAAAAGCACCACTGCCCTTAACCTTGCCTATATGCTTGCGGAGGCGGACAAGTCGGTCATTTTGATCGAGGCGGACATGCGCCTCCCGACGATTTCGAAGCGACTGGGGTTGAAGCCCACTCCGGGGCTGTCCAATCTCCTTGCGGGTCTGAGCAGTGGAAGGTCGGTTACCAGAAAAACCGATCTGGAAGAGAAGCTGACGGTGATTCCGTGCGGCGACATTCCGCCGAACCCGTCCGAGCTGCTCGGCTCTGAGCAGATGAAGACGGCGATCGAGGTTTTTTCTCAGTCTACGGATTTCATCATTCTGGATCTTCCGCCGATTAACGAGGTTTCGGATGCGCTGGTTGTCTCGCGCCTTGTGGACGGAATCGTGATGATCGTGCGTCAAAACTATTCCAGCCGTCGTGCGCTTGCCGAGGCGATGCGCCAGCTGGAGCAGGCAAACGCAAAGGTTCTCGGCTTCGTGATGACCGCGGCGAACACCATGAACAAATGGAGCGGTTACAAGGGAAGCTACAAGAAGTATTACAAATACGGCTATCGGTACGGTTACGGTTACGGTTACGGCTATCGCAGCCGGTATTCGCAAGCTGCTGAGGAGCAGAAAAAGGCGGAAAACGAGAGGATGAAGTCGTGAATGGAATGGTAGATATCCATTCGCATATACTCCCGAAGATGGACGATGGGAGCCGGAGCTGCGAAGAAAGTATCCGCATGCTCGCTGCCTCCGCCGAACAGGGCGTCGACGTGATCGCCGCAACCTCTCATTTTTATCCGACGGAAAACAGCCCTGAGGAGTTTCTGCATCGGCGCCGCGCGTCATACGATCGGCTTTGCGAGGCGATGAAGGCAGACGGACGCGCTTTCCCGCGTATTGTGCTGGGGGCCGAGGTCTATTACTTTGAAGGCATCAGCTCTGCCGAGAACGTGGAGCTTTTGCGCATCGAGGGAACGCCGCTTCTGTTGCTGGAAATGCCATTTTCTCCTTGGACGTCCCGCATGGTCGACGAGATAAAACGATTGCATGAGCGGCAGGGTATCACCGTGTTGATGGCGCACGTCGAGCGCTATGAGCGCTGGCAAAAGGAAGATGTCTGGGATGATCTCTCTGAGCACGGTATTTTGATGCAGCACAACGCGGAGCATTTCCTGTCCTGGAGAACCAAACGCAAAGCGCTGAGACATCTGCACACAGGGAGAGTCCGGTTTATTGGATCGGATTGCCACAACATGACCTCCCGTCCGCCGCGCCTTGGAGAAGCGATGCGTGTGATTGACCCGGAGACGCTGGAAGCGCTTTCCGCTTATGCGCGGCGCTGGCTGCCGGATGATTCGGACAGCACGCATGATTTACAGTGACAAATCTCCCGAAAGGGATTTGAATAGATCAATTTGAAATGTGTAACCAACTATTTGAGTGAAAGAGAGGAAGAAGACATGAAAAAAATGGCCGCTTTTCTGACAGCCGTAATGCTGTTCACGCTGCTTGCGGTACCCGCAATGGCAACGGAAAATCAGGATCCGTCCCCAACCCTTACGCCCAGTGATGTTCCCGGTGCAATTGTCATTAATCCGCAGGATCCGATGCCGGACCCGAACGATGAAAATGCTCCCGACGTCGTGATTGTCGACGAGGATGCTCCGCTTGCCGACGGCGGCGACATTGCCGGAGAAGACGCACAGCCGGCTGGCGACACGCAGCCGGCTGGTGACACGCAGACGGGCGGTGACACGCAGCAGGAGGGTGACGTTGTTGTAACCCGTCCTCGCACGGAGCCGGGCACCTATGTGCGTTACAACGATCCCGAAGAGGGCTGGGTTTACATTCCTGAAGACGAAGTCCCCATGGCGGAGACTGCCCCGACCGGCGATGATTACATTCACACAGAGCATCCCACTCCCGAAAGTGGTGTCGGTGTGGTTACCGAGATTCATGGAGACGTTCTCTCCAGCATCATTTCAGGTGTTGATGTCGAGTCGGATATGATTGAAATTGATGCCAGAAGCGCATGGAAGAGTCCCAGCTACAATGAAGTCATTTTCCGCTCGGACGCAGTCAGTGAGATTGCCGCGACCGGTCTGCCCTTGGAGATCAAGGTTGACCTTGGTGTGCTCACCTTTGACGCGAAGATGGTTCAGACCATGAATAACGTCGGTGACGATCTGCAGCTGGTCGTGTTCCAGCTTGAGGACAGCTCCACGAGCGTGGTTCGCGATGATATCGGCGCGTTTGTCACCTTTGAGTTGCGCCTGCTGAAAAACGGCGTTGCAGTTCCGTTTGACGGCGGCACCATCAAGGTTACGATTCCCTACGAGTACGGTTATGACCAGGCTTATGTCGGCTATGTGGTCGACGGCGAAGTGGTGGAAGAGCACGAGTTGTCCATTGACAAGGAGAACAAGACCGCCAGCTGGGAGTGCGCTCACTTCTCCACATGGGTGGTCTATCAGCACAGCGTGGAGACGGTAGCCACCGCTCAGCCCGAAGCTTCTTCCTCCTTCAACATCTGGATGATCATTTCGATCATTTTATGCGCCGCGCTGATCATCAGCTGGATTGTTCTCAGTAAGCGCAAGAACAGCGAGAAGAAGGCGTAAAATCTCCCTGAGGGAGGAAAGAGAAAAATGCCGCATTCGCATCATTCCAGCACCCACCACAGAAAAATCCATACAATCAGGAAGCTGTTCAGTAAGCGCAAGCTTAAAAAATACGCGCCGGTTTTGGTTGCCGTGATTCTTTTCCCTGCGATTTTGCTTGGTATTCACTTTTGGGAAGAGCATGTTGGAGCGGAAGAAGAGCCCGCGACCGCGGAGACCGTCATTCTCCCTGAGGAGGAAGAGACAAGCGAAGAACTGACGTTCTTTGATGGCAAGTGGTACAAACCGAAAACAGGGTTGGAAACAACCCTGCTTCTCGGTGTTGATAAAAACGCTGAGTTTGTCTCCGGCGAGGGCGGGCAGTATGAGCAGGCGGACTTTCTGCTGTTGATGGTTGCGGACAGCGAGACGGGGAGTTATACCCCGATCTCCATCAACCGTGATACCATGGTGGACGTTATGATCCTGACCGACAACGGCGCGCCGATTCGCAGCTATACCGCCCAGATCGCGCTCTCGCACGCTTATGGCAGCCGTCCTGTGCTTGGATGCAGAAACACGGTACGCTCCTTGTCCGGGCTGTTTCACGGCATCAATATCGACCACTTTTTGTCTCTGAGTATGGACGGCGTGTCGGTTCTCAACGATGCGGTGGGCGGTGTTCCTGTCCTTGTGATGGATGATTTCACAGGAATCGATGATACCCTGGTGCAGGGTGAGACGGTGGTGCTCCAGGGCAAACACGCCCTGACCTATATTCGCGCAAGACATGGACTGGCAGACTCGACGAACCTTCACCGTATGGAACGCCAGCAGCAGTACATGGCTTCTTTGCAGGAGCAGTTTTCACGCCGCGCGGACGCGGATGAGGACTTCATCATGGACACGGTGCTGAGCATCAGCGATTACCTTGTGTCTGATTGCACGGTCGATCAGCTTTCCGACATCATAGAGCATCTGCACAACTATGAGTCAACAGGCGTTCGGACGATCAAAGGCGAATCTGGTCACGGACAATTTGCTGAGTTTTACCCCGACGAGCAAGCGCTTCGTCAATTGATTATGGAAGTGTTCTACGAGCGTGTAGACCTTTAAAAAGGAAGGACAACCAAAATGCAGGTTCTCGATTATTTAAAAGCTGCTGTGGAAGAGGGCGCGTCCGACATCTTTATTGTTGCGGGCGGTTACGTTAGCGTGAAGACTGAGAAGCGTTTTCGCAATATCAGCGAGATTCGTGTTTCCCCTGACGCCGCCGCGTCGCTAATCCGCGACCTCTATGCGCTTGCAGAGCGTTCCGAGGATCTGTGCATTCAGAACAAAAAGGACAACTTTTCCCTGTCGGTTCCGGGGCTCGCCCGTTTCCGCGTGAATGTTTTCCATCAGCGCGGCTCTATCGCAGCGGTTGTGCGCGTCATCCAGTTCGGTATTCCCGACTGGCAGGAGTTTGGCATCAAGGAACAGGTCATGGCGCTCGCGAATGAATCCCGTGGTCTGGTGCTTGTGACCGGACTTGCCGGCAGCGGCAAGTCGATTACTGAAGCGTGCCTGATTGATCGCATCAATCAGACGCGTGAGTGTCACATCATCACCATTGAGAATCCCATCGAGTACCTGCACCGCAACCAGCGGAGCATCGTGAGCCAGCAGGAAGTCGCCATTGACGTTGAGGATAGCGTCACGGCGCTGCAAGACTGCCTGCTGCAATCCCCGGATGTGATTTTCCTGAGTGAGATGCAGAGTCCTGAGTTGATCCGCATGGCGATTTCCGCCGCGGAGACCGGACGGCTTGTCATCGGCACCCTGTACGCGAAGGACGCGGTGAGCGCCATCGATTACATGATTCACTCGTTCCCGGCAGATCAGCAGGAAACGCTTCGCATGCGTCTTTCAATGGTGCTTCGCGCCATCGTTTCCCAGCAGCTTCTGCCCGGCAGTAACGGAAAAACGATTCCCGCGTTTGAGGTCATGCGCTCGAACTCCAACATTCAGAGCATGATCCGCAACAACGAAATCTATGATATTCGCGGTGAGATTCAAAACGGAAAGCGCGGCGATATGCTCTCCATGGATCAGTCGCTTCTGGAGCTGTATGGCGATGAGATGATTGAGAAGGACGTGGTGCTCGACCACGCTATCGATCAGGAGCAGATGCGGCGCAAGATGTGGGTTGTCCGCGCATAAGCAAAGACCATTTTATGCCGTTCCGAGCATATCTGACGGACAGAGATGCTCGGAGCGGTTTTTCTTTATGTCAAAGGAGAAACAGTCATGAATCAGGATGTTATGCGTGCGCTGGAACAGTTTCGCAAAGCGCATTCCGTGGATTCCGCGGTGCTTTCCCGTGTAATAAAGCCCGTGATCGAGTTTATTGGGGAGGAAACGCTGGAGCAGGCGGCGCGCGCATTGCTGCAAGGCGAAAATCTGCTGCTGTGCGGCGGCAAGGCGACCGGCAAGAACATTCTCGCGGACAATCTCGCGTGGCTCTTCGGTCGTCCGGTCTACACGGTTTCTTTCCACGTCAACACGGACAGCAGCACGCTGATCGGCACCGATACCTTTACCGGCGGGGAGGTTCGGCTGCGTCGCGGCGCGGTGGCACAGGCGGCGTTGTATGGCGGATTCTGTGTGTTGGATGAAATCAATATGGCAAAAAACGACGCGGTTGCCGTGCTTCACGCGGTGCTGGATTATCGACGGCTGATAGATGTTCCGGGCTATGAGGTCATACCGATGCATCCCGCAACGCGGTTTATTGCGACCATGAACTATGGCTATGCCGGTACGCGTGAACTGAACGAAGCTCTGGTATCCCGCTTCACGGTGATTCGTATGCCGACGCTGGACGCGGAGCGGCTTGGCTGGCTGCTGCGGCGTGACGTGCCGGAGGCGGCACCGCAGCATGTGGAGGGCTGTGTGGGCTTGTTCCTCGATCTGAGCGAAAAGGCAATCAACGGCGAAATCTCCACCAGCGCGGTGGATCTTCGCGGTATGATTGCCGCGCTGCGGCTGATGACCGACGGGATGCGTCCTGCGGACGCCATCGCGATGGGGGTCACGAACAAGTGCTTCGACGCGTTTGAATACCGCCTCGTGCAGGACGTGGCGATGACTCGATTCGGCTGAGATGGCGTGGGTCGATGAACGGGCGGAGAGCCTGTTTCTGACGGTCTCCGGCGATCACCGCCGGCGTGAGCTGCCAGAGTATACTGCGCTGATGAGCGAACCGTTCCTCGCCTGCGGCGGCTATGTGGCAGCGTATGAAGGCGTGATCCTTGGCGGCGCGGAGAGACTGTTCGGCGTGGCGGAGCTGGAGACGTGGCTGCGGCGGCATCGGTTTGCGGCGTATGATATGCGCGTATTGCTGCCGATTGTGCACCTGTGCCTGGAAGAGGCGGTGCGTGTGCGGCTGGCGCGGGAACGTCCCGGCATTCCGGCGATAGCGGAACGCGCGGCGATCGAGTTGTTGCGGGACGATCCGCTGAATTGGCGCGCGTCGTCCCGCAACTGGCTTCGCGTGCACAGGCTTTGTCGCCTGTTTCCCGCCGCCACGAACGCGGAGAGTCGTGCCGTCATCGCGCGATTGTCTGATTTTCCCGACATGGCGCTCTTTGAATCGCTTGTGTCTGCGCACTGCGCGGACGCAAAAGCGTTGGTGGCGCAGGCGGTACTGCTGTACAAGAAAATCTTCACGAGGTATTTTGCCCCGGATTACGCCCCGCTGCCGGAGCGTAAGCAGCCATCCGGCGACGAAGTGCGGCAGGACACGGTAAGAGAGACCGCGGAGCTTTCTTTTGACAGCCGTCCCGCAACCGATGAACTCTGCCTGACGCAGCTGGCGGACGTGCCGGAGTATCTGGCGCGAAACTTCGGCGCAAGCTTCAAGACCGCGCATGAGATGGAGGAGCTGGAACGCGCCGTTTGTATCGGTATCCACGAGGATCGAAAGCTGCTGTTTACCGATGGATTTCCTGAAAGCGTGTATGCAGAGCAGTCGGAGCGGTCGCGTGCCGCGTCGTCCAGCCGCGCGGAGAACCGCGCCATGCTGCGCGACCACGAAGCAGCGGTACGCGCTGGCATCCGCAGCATCGAGCAGGCATTTCGAAATGTGCTGCGCAGTGACCCGGAGGTGTGCCGTGCGCGCTTCGGCGATCTGGTCAACGCTGAGCTGTGGAGAGCGGGACGGTGCGAGGACCCGCAGCTGTTTCGCCGAACCGTATCGGCGCAGCCGCCGTCGGTGGTGCTGGAGCTGCTCATCGATGCCAGCGGCTCCCAGAAAATACGGCAGAGCATGGTGGCGATGCAAAGCTATTTGTTCAGCGCGGCGCTCAGCCGCCTGCAAATCCCGCACCGGGTCATGAGCTACTGCACCTACGGCGACTACACGGTGCTCCGCCGCTTCCGGGACTATGACGACGGCGCGGACGCCGATTTCCACATTCTCGATTACCGGGCGAATTCCAACAACCGCGACGGCCTTGCCATTGCCGCCGCGGGGCAAGACCTGCTGCGGCGTCGTGAGGAACACAAGCTGGTGCTCGTGTTCAGCGACGGCTTGCCCAACGATATGGTGAGCGGTCGCGCACGCAAGGGGACAAAATACGTCGGCGACACTGCGGTGCGGGACACCTGCTCACAGGTGCGGAAGTTGATCCGGCAGGGCGTTACGGTTCTTGGCGTGTTCCTCGGCGAGGATCGTGAGCTGGAAAACGAGAGGTTGATCTATGGCAGCGCGTTCGTCCATATCCGTGCGGCGGAGGATTTCTCTGGCTATGCTGGAAAACGCCTGCGCGAGGTACTGGCGTATTGACAAGGGCGGCGCAGGTTTTTATAATTTGATCGACACCTAAACATAAAAGAGGATGTTATGGACTATTTTTCTGCAACCCTATCGGATGACGCCATCGGCACCATCAGCAGCATCGGGCTTGCCCATCTGGGCGACGCGGTGTATGAGCTACTGGTGCGTACATGGCTGTGCGTCCACGGCAAGGCGACGGGGAAGGGACTCCATCGCGCGACGGTTGCCATTGTCTGCGCCAATAAGCAGGCGGAGCTGTCGGAGAAGATTCAACCGCTTTTGACGGAGGAAGAGCGTGATGTGTTCCGCCGCGGACGGAACGCCAACGTGCACACGGTACCCCACAGCGCTGACCGCGCCACCTACCAGACCGCCACGGCACTGGAGGCACTGTTTGGCTGGCTGTACCTCCGCGGCGAGAAGGAGCGGATCAACGAGCTGTTTTCCGTGATGATGGAGGGATACGATGTCACTTGACGCCATTTGCCTGCGCGCTGTGGTGGAGGAGCTGAGGCGGGAATTGATCGGCGCGCGCATCGATAAGGTACAGCAGCCCACGCGCGATCAGATCGTGCTGACCGTGCGCGGGCACGACCGCGTATTGCTCAGTGTGAATCCCAACCAGCCGCGCATCCAGTTTACAAAGCAACTGCGAGACAATCCCGCTCAGCCCCCCATGTTCTGTATGCTTCTGCGCAAGCATCTGGTCGGCGCGCGGATTGAGAGCATTGAGCAGCCTGACTTGGAGCGTGTGGTGACGCTGTCGCTGCGGGTGACAGACGAGCTGGGGGAGACCGGCAAGCGTTCGCTGGTGCTGGAGGCGATGGGACGCCGCGCGAACCTCATCCTGCTGGACGCAGAGGGACGCATCCTCGACTGCATGCGTCGCGTGGCGTTCGAGTCCAACAGCGACCGCGCGTTGCTGCCGGGACTGTTTTACCACCTGCCGACGCCACTTTCAAAGCTGTCCCTGCTCGCGGAGCCTGATTCGGCGTCGGAGCCGATCGACGGGGAGCCGGAGGACATGGTGGATCAATGGCTCATCGATCGTTATGTCGGCGTCTCACCGCTGGTGGCGCGGGAGCTGGTCCATCGCGCCGCGGGGCGCACGGACGCGCGGTTTGGCGAGCTGTCAGAGGCGCAAAAGGAGGCTCTGATCTGTGAAGTAAAATCACTTGCGGAATGCCTGAAAACAGGGAATTATCAACCTACGATTTTGCTGCGCGGCGGTTGCCCGACGGATTTTACCTATCTGCCAATCACCCAGTATGGCGCGGAGACCGCTGTGGAATCGCGCGAAACGTTTTCGGCGATGCTGGATGAGTTTTATGACCTGCGGGAGCGTCAGGAGCTGTCCGCCCGCCGGGGCAAGGAGCTTACTCATGCCGCGACGGTGGCGCGGGACCGCATGGCGCGTAAGGTGGAAACGCTCAAGCGCGAGTACGCCGCTACAAAGGACCGCGACCAATTGCGGCTGTACGGCGACCTGATTACCGGCAATCTCTATCGCATGGAGCACGGCGCGCGCAGCTTTACCACCGAGAATTATTACGAGGAAGCCCAGCCCAGCATCACGATTCCGCTCGACCCACTTCTGACGCCTCAGCAAAACGCCGCGAAATATTACAAGCGCTACAATAAGGCGAAAAACGCCGAAATTCATCTTCGCGAGCAGATCGCAAAGGCGGAGAACGAGCGGGTGTATCTCGACAGCGTGTTGCAGGAGATCGCGCAGTCGGAGACGGAGCAGGAATTTCAGGAGATTCGGCATGAGTTGCAGGAGACGGGCTATCTCCGCCGCGGCAAGGAAAAAAAGGAACTCAAGCGCAGTTTTGCGCCGCGGGAGTACCGCACGAGCGCGGGCTTGCGTGTGCTGGTGGGACGGAACAACGCGCAAAATGACCAGCTGACCTTCAAAAAGGCGGACAAACGCGACATTTGGTTCCATGCCCAAAAGATCCACGGTTCCCATGTCATCCTCTGCACCAACGGCGCTGAGGCGGACGAGCAGAGCCTTACCGAGGCGGCGGAGCTGGCGGCATACTATTCCCAGGCGCGTGAGAGCGGCAACGTACCCGTGGACTACACACCGGTAAAGTTTGTGAAGAAGCCTGCCGGAGCAAGACCGGGGTTCGTGATCTATGAAACGTATCGCACCGTGTATGTGACGCCGGAGGAAACAAAAAAAGGACTGCCATAAGGCAGTCCTTTTTTTGATGTCTTAGATCGCGCGGGTAACTTTGCCCGAACGGAGACAGCGGGTACAAACATATACATGGCGGGGCGTACCATCGACAATCGCCTTGACGCGCTTGACGTTGGGCTTCCACGCGCGGTTGGAACGACGGTGGGAGTGGGAGACCTGAATACCAAAGGTCACGCCCTTGTCGCAAAATTCGCACTTTGCCATCCGTTGCACCTCCTTGCTGTAATCAAATCAGCGCTTGCCTGAGATTCCCCAGAACAAGCAGTTGATATAATAACAGATGACGACACAAAATGCAAGGGTTAATTGCAAAAAAATCTAAATTATTTTTCTCGACGCGCGGAATTTGGAAAAAACCGCGTTTTGCTTGTAAATCATGGGAAAGAAGATTATAATATAAGCATAAAGATAAAGTGGAGGGTCATGCGATGCTGTCCAAACGTAGCGTCAAGGTCAAGGACCTTGTTGAAAGATTCCAGATGGAGGTCGTCTGCAAGAGCCCGGATTATGACACGAAGGTGTTGACCATCACGGACGTCAACCGCCCAGGACTTCAGTTTGCGGGATTCTTTGACTATTTTGACCCCGAACGCCTGCAAATCATCGGTAAGTCCGAGGTGGAGTATTTGCGCGGCTTTTCCTCGGACGAGCGCCGCAAGCGCTTCGGGAATCTCTTCACCTATGATATCCCAGCGTTTATCATCTCCCGCAGTCTCGATGTGTTCCCGGAGTGCGTGGAAATGGCGGAGCATTACGGCTGCACGGTGCTGCGCACCAAGCTCACCGCGGTGGAGTTTACCAGCCTCGCCATCGACTACCTCAACCACGCGCTCGCCCCGATGATCACCCGCCACGGCGTGCTGCTGGACGTCTACGGCGAGGGCGTGCTCATCATGGGCGACAGCGGCATCGGCAAGAGCGAGACCGCCATCGAGCTTATCAAGCGCGGGCACCGTCTGGTGGCGGATGACGCGGTGGAGATTCGCCGCATCGGCAACTCGCTCATCGGCTCGGCGCCGGAGCTGATTCGCGACTATCTGGAGGTACGCGGCGTCGGCGTCATCGATATCCAGAAGATTTTCGGCATGGGCGCGGTGCAGGAGAGCACCCAGCTCGATCTTGTCATCAAGTTCGAGGAATGGACAGACGGCTACGTCTACGACCGTCTGGGTCTGGACGACGAATACATGCAGATTCTGGACGTCTCGGTACCCTGCGTGACGATTCCCGTCCGCGCGGGACGCAACCTTGCGGGCATTGCGGAGATCGCGGCGATGAACAACCGCCAGAAGAAGTACGGCTTCAACTCCGCGCAGGAGTTTGTGGCAAAGATCGACTCTCAGGTGGATGCCAATTCTATCAAATAAGGAGCTTAGTCTATGTCGTGGGAGAGCACCCTTGACCAAAAGATAACCGACTATTTGCCGAACCTCAAGTGGCTTCGGGACGAACCGCTGAGCAGGCATTCATCGTTCCGCATTGGCGGCTGCGCGAAGCGCATGGCGTTTCCGAAAACCGCGGAGGAGCTGATCGTGCTGGACGGCTTCCTGCGGGAGCTGGGCGTGCGTACAATCCTGCTGGGCAACGGCACGAATGTTCTTTTCCCGGACGAAGGTGTGGACGCTGTGGTGATCGCCACGGGAGAAATGACGCAGATCGAGCGCGACGGCGATTGCCTGACCGCTGACGCGGGCGTGTCCCTCGCACGGCTGGCAACGGTCGCGTGGCAGGAGGGACTTACGGGGCTGGAGTTCGCCCACGGCATCCCCGGCAGCCTTGGCGGCGGCGTGGTGATGAACGCGGGCGCGTACGACGGTGCGCTCTCCGACGTGCTGAGCGAGGTCACGGCGCTGTTCCCCGACGGGGTGCGTACCGTTCCGGTGGAGGAGCTGCACCTGTCCTACCGCCACAGCCTGTTTACCGAGCAGCCGGAAGCAATAGCCCTTCGCGCTAAGGTGCGGCTGCAAGCGGGAGACAGGAACGCC
Organism: Oscillospiraceae bacterium; assembly: GCA_017527825.1. Lineage (GTDB taxonomy): Bacteria > Bacillota > Clostridia > Oscillospirales > Oscillospiraceae > Hominicoprocola. The sequence goes on along the minus strand of JAFXPO010000042.1, from coordinate 27,912 downwards.
ATCAAAACCCGCATGGATGAGCTGATGGCGCGGCGCAAAGCGTCGCAGCCGCTGGAATACCCCAGCGCGGGCAGCACGTTCAAACGCCCTGCGGGACATTTTGCCGGTCGGCTGATCGAGGACGCGGGACTCAAGGGTGCGAGCGTCGGAGGCGCGCAGGTCTCCGGCAAGCACGCGGGCTTTGTCATCAACACCGGCGGCGCCACCTGCGCCGACGTGCTGAGTCTCATCGAGAAGATACAAAAGACGGTTTATGACGCCACGGGCGTCGTGCTGGAGCCGGAGGTTCGCATCATCCGGTAACAACAAGGGAGATCACATGGAATTATTACTCATCACCGGACTGTCCGGCGCGGGCAAGAGCCGCGCGGCGAAGTATCTGGAGGACATTGGTTACTACACGGTGGACAACATCCCCGCGAAGATGATCTATCAGTTTGCGGGGTTCTGCGCCGGCAGCGGCGAGCGCTTTGACCGGGTGGCGCTGGTGAGCGACATCCGCGGCGGCAGCGATGGTTTCCCGTCGATTCTGGAAACCATCGACCGCCTGCACGGTATGGGGGTCAAGTGCCGCCTGCTGTACCTCGGCGCGAACCGGGAAACGATCATCAGGCGCTATAAGGAAACCCGCCGCCTGCACCCGCTCCAGCATGGGAACGACACCATCGAGGACGCGGCGAAGCGGGAGGAGGAGCTGATGCGCCCGCTGCGGGAGCGGGCGGATTATGTCATCGACACGACGCAGATGCCCGCCTCTAAGCTCCGCAGTGAGCTGTACAGCCTGTTTGGGGACCACAACAAGAGCACCGAGCTTACCGTCAGCGTGGTGTCCTTCGGCTTCAAGCACGGCATCCCGCCGGAGGCGGATTTGGTGTTCGACGTGCGTTTCATGCCGAACCCCTTCTACATAACAGAGCTGCGCAATCTGACGGGTATTGATTCCCCGGTGCGGGAGTATGTGTTCTCCTTCGACCAGACCACGGAGTTTTTGGACAAGCTGGAGGATATGTTCAGCTTCCTCCTGCCGCGCTACCGCGCCGAGGGTAAAACCATGCTCGTGGTCGCCATTGGCTGCACCGGTGGGCGCCACCGCAGCGTCGCCATCGCGCGGGAGCTGTCTGAGCGCATCGCAAAGATGGGTTACCCCACCACCGAGAACCATCGGGACATGACACGGCGCGACATGACGCATGGCTGACGAATTCGGAAAGCACAGCGAAAACGGAAAGCGGGTGAGAGCTTGTCCTTCTCATCAGAAGTGAAAAAAGAATTGTGCAAAGCATCTCTGCGCGAGAAGGACTGTGCGCTGGCGGAGTGCTGCGGGGTACTGTTATACGCCGGCGCGTTCTCGTCTGACGAGGCGCGGATCGTAACCGAGAGCGAGGAGTTCGCGCAGCGGCTGCCAAAGCTCTTTCAAAAGTCATTTGGCGTTAAATTCGATCTATTGCCAGAGGAAAACACCGCCGGAAAGCATATTTTTCGCATCACTGACGGGCAAAAGCTGCAAACCATCTGGCAGGCGCTGGGGTACGATATGACCCAGCATTTCGCGCTGCATCTCAACTTCGGGCTGCTGGAGGAGGATGCTTGCCGCGCGGCATATCTGCGGGGCGCGTTCCTCGCAGGCGGCAGCGTCACCGACCCACGCAAGCGCTATCATCTGGAGTTCTCCACCGCCCATTTGCAGGTGGGGCGGGAGACGGAAGCGCTGCTGCGGGACGTGGGTTTTGAGCCGAAGAACGTCCTGCGCGGCGGCAATACGGTGACCTATTTCAAAAACAGCGCCAATATCGAGGACCTGCTGACGCTCCTCGGCGCACCGTCGGCGGCAATGGAGATCATGTCCGCCAAGGTGGAGAAATCCATGCGCAACACCGTCAACCGGCGCGTGAACTGTGATGCGGCGAATCTGGAAAAAACCGTCGCGGCGTCCGGCGCGCAGGTGGAGGCGCTGACGCGGCTCACCGACGCGGGCATCCTCAAGACGCTCTCGCCTGAATTGCAGGAGGTGGCGGTGGCGCGGCTGTTGCAGCCGGAGTTGTCCCTTTCTGAACTGGCGGAGACCTTTGACCCGCCGCTGACCAAATCCGGTCTCAATCATCGCATGAGGAAACTTATGCAGCTTGCCAAGGAGAATCTGTCATGAATCGAATTGAAATTGCCAACAATTACCACAAAAAGGGATATAACTGCTGCCAGAGCGTGCTGGGCGCGTTCGGCGACAAGCTGGGGCTGGGCGAGGAGACCGCCATGCGGCTCGGTGCGGGCTTCGGCAGTGGCGCGGGGACCGGGGAGTTGTGCGGCGCGATCTCCGGCGTGGTGATGGCGCTGGACCTCATCGCCGGCGGCGATGTTACGGGCGACCCCGCGGGCGCAAAGCGCCGCGCGGCGAGTCGCTCCCGCGAGCTGCAAAAGCGCTTTTCGGAGCGCTTCGGCGCACTGCGCTGCCGTGATTTGCTCAAGAACGAGAAAGAGGAGCCGTCAGACGCTGTAAAGGCGCTCGGCATCGGCGACCACTGCGGCGTGATGGTCGCTTCCGCGGTGGAGATTGCGGAAGAGCTGCTGCAAGAGGAAGGGTTGTAAGATGTCGTTTGCTCATCTCCATGTGCATACGGAATACAGCCTGCTGGACGGCGCCTGCCGCATCAAGGACTTGCCGAAGCTGGTGAAGTCCATGGGGCAGACTGCCTGCGCGATCACCGATCACGGTGTTATGTACGGCGTGATCGACTTTTATCGCGCGTGCAAAGCCGAGGGGATCAAGCCCATCATCGGCTGCGAGGTCTACGTCGCGCCGCGTACGCGGCATGACAAGCAGCATGAGTTTGACAGCGAGTCCCGCCATCTGGTACTGCTGTGCGAAAATGAGACGGGCTATCGCAACTTATCCTACATGGTTTCCATGGCGCACATCGAGGGCTTCTACATCAAACCGCGCATTGACCTTGACTTGCTGCGTGAGCACCACGAGGGGCTGATCGCCCTCTCCGCCTGCCTTGCGGGGGAGATTCCACGTCGGCTAAAGTCCGGAAATTACAACGGTGCAAAGGAATACGCCTTGACACTGTCGGAGATTTTTGGACCGGATCATTTCTATCTGGAGATGCAGGACCACGGCATCCGCGATCAGGCGATCGTCAATCAGGGCATTCTGCGCATCCACGAGGAGACCGGTTTGCCGCTGGTGGCGACCAACGACGCTCACTACCTCCGCAAGGAGGACGCCGCGGCGCATGACGTGCTGCTGTGCATCCAGACGGGCAAGACCGTGGACGACGAAAATCGCATGCGCTATGAGCCGCAGAACTTCTACCTCCGCTCCACGGAGGAGATGGCGGCGCTGTTCCCCGACCATCCCGACGCGATCGAGAACACCGGCAAGATCGCAGACATGTGCAACGTAGAGTTTACCTTCGGCAAGTATCACCTGCCAGAATTCAAGCTCCCGCCGGGCTATGACAGCTTTTCCTATCTCAAGAAGCTCTGCGATGAGGGCTACGCGGAGCGCTACGGGGAGGGCAAGCCTGAGTACCGCGCACAGCTGGAATATGAGCAAAATATGATCGAGCAGATGGGGTTCACGGACTATTTCCTCATCGTCTCGGACTTTGTGCGCTACGCCAAGAGCGTGGGCATCCCCGTGGGACCGGGTCGCGGCAGCGCGGCGGGCAGCATGGTATCCTACTGTCTGCACATCACGGACATCGACCCGATGCAGTATGCGCTCTATTTCGAGCGCTTTCTCAACCCGGAGCGCGTCTCCATGCCCGATATCGACATGGACTTCGGCGACACGCGCCGCGGCGAGGTGGTGGACTACGTCCGGGGCAAGTACGGCGACGACCATGTCGCGCAGATCGTGACCTTTGGCACCATGGCGGCGCGGGGCGTGATCCGCGACGTGGGGCGCGCGCTGAACATGACCTATGCCGACTGTGACGTGATCGCGAAGCTGGTGCCAAACGCCCTGCATATCACGCTGGACGAGGCGTTGAGGCTCTCCCGCGAGTTGCGGGAAAAGTACGAGGGCGACGGGCAGGTCAAGCGGCTCATCGACACGGCGAAGGCGCTGGAGGGCATGCCGCGTCACGCCTCCACCCATGCCGCCGGCGTTGTCATCACCAAAGACCCCGTTGTGACTTATGTGCCGCTGGCGCGGAACGACGAGACCATCGTCTGCCAGTACACCATGGTCACGCTGGAGGAGCTGGGGCTTCTCAAGATGGATTTTCTCGGTCTTCGCAACCTGACGATTCTGGACGTTGCCGTGAAAATGATCCGTGCAAAGGAGCCTTCCTTTACACTGGATTCCATCCCTGAGAACGACCCGGAGACCTATGAAATGCTCCAGCAGGGCAAGACCTCCGGTGTGTTTCAGCTGGAATCCAGCGGCATCACCGGCGTATGCGTGGGACTCAAGCCGGAGAATGTGGAGGACCTGACCGCCATCATCGCGCTCTACCGCCCCGGTCCTATGGATTCCATCCCGCGGTTCATCGCCAGTAAGCACGATCCCAAGCTGGTGACCTATCTGCATCCGTCGCTGGAACCGATCCTGAGCGTCACCTACGGCTGCATTGTGTATCAGGAGCAGGTGATCGAGATTTTCCGCCGTCTCGCGGGGTACTCGCTGGGGCAGGCGGACATGGTGCGCCGCGCCATTTCCAAGAAAAAGGCGGCGCAGATTCAGAAGGAGAAGGACACCTTCATCCACGGCGACCCGGAGCGCAATATCGTGGGCTGCGTGGCAAACGGTATCCCGGAGCAGACCGCCGAAGCAATCTATCAGGATATCTATGACTTTGCGAACTATGCGTTCAACAAGGCGCACGCGGTCTCCTACGCCGTGGTGGCGTATCAGACCGCCTACTGCAAGCGGCACTATACCAAGGAGTATATGGCGGCACTGTTGTCCAGCGTGCTGGACTCCTCGGACAAGATCAACGAATACTTCAACGAGTGCAAGGACAACGGCATTGCGCTTTTGCCGCCGGATGTGAACCATTCCTCCGCGGGCTTCACGGTGGAAGAAGACGGCATTCGCTTCGGGCTGGTCGCCATCAAGGGCATTGGGCGCGGTTTGATCGCCCGCATGACCGCGGAGAGGGAAGAGAACGGGGCGTTTACCGACTTTCGCGACTTTTGCCGCCGCATGGACGGCGTGGACATGAACAAGCGCGCGGTGGAGAATCTGATCCGCGCGGGCGCGTTTGACGCCATGGGCTATCGGCGCTCGCAGCTCATGCGGGTCTATGAAAAGGTGATGGACGGCATCGCTAACAGCAACCGCGCCAATCTGGAGGGACAGATCGACTTTTTCGGCACGGGAGAACAGCAGAACGATCTGACGCTGCCGGACATCCCGGAATACTCCGCCGCGGAGCGGATGGCGATGGAGAAGGAGACCACGGGGCTGTACCTCTCCGGTCACCCGATGGACGCGTACCGCGGCGCGGCGCGCGCGGTCGGCGCCGCCCCCATCGGCAAGATCAAGGATGATTTCGCGCAGGAGGGCGGACCCACGATCTATGCCGACGATCAGAAGATCAGCATTGCCGGCGTGGTGACGTCCAGCAAGACCAAGACCACAAAAAAGAATACCCTCATGGCGTATGTCGTGCTGGAGGACGACACAGGCTCCATGGAGATGCTCTGCTTTGCGCGGTGTCTGGAAAACTACGGCAGCTACCTCAGAGAAGGGCAGGTGATCGTGGCGTCCGGGCGGCTGTCCGTCCGGGACGAGAAGGCGCCGCAGCTGATGTGTGATTTCGCCCATCCGCTCGGCGGCGAGAGCGCGGGATCGCCGCCGGAGACCGCTCCCGCTAAGACGCTGTTTGTGCGGCTTCCTTCGCTGGACAGCCCGGAGATGGCGCACTTCCGCCGCGTGATATACATGTTTGAGGGCAAAACGACCCCGGTCAAGATTCGCCTTGCCGACACCGGGAAGCTGATCGGCACGACCTGCGACCTGCGGGACTCGTTGCTGCGGGAGTTGAAGGAGAAACTCGGCGAGGAAAACGTCGTTGTGAGAGAACAGAAATGAGGAAGGGGAGACCCTTCCTCATTCGTTTTCTTCGCTCTTGTCCTCGCGGAACAGGATGGAGATGACCTCGGAATAGATTTTTTCCGCATCCTGCTCAAAGCGCTTGCGGAGCTTTCTGACATACTTTTCATCCGGCACCGCAACGTCCATGCGCCAGAGCGTGAGACCGTGATCATCGTTGAAGCGCAATGTTACGGCAGTGTTGCCGTTGCTCTGGCTGTATGTGGAGACCTGCACCTGTCGCGCCCGCTTGATTTTCTGGTTCTGCGCTTTCACCAGATCCTCGGCGTGCAGCCGGACGGAATAGGGAATCTCGATGGCGGTGGCGCGACCGTTTAAGATGCCTTTCTCGGTGATGGCGTAAAGACCGTCGTCGGAGAGGGTAAGGTGCTCCGTCTGAACCAGATATCCCAGACATTCGGAAAAGTCGAAGAACTCGATGGCGCCGTCGCTGCTCAACACCAGATTCTGCATGACTTCGATGGGCACCGGTGCGAGAAGGCGCTCCGCGATATAGAGGATCAGGAACTTGATCTCATTTTTGCTGCGAATAAATCCAAGCTGCGGCATGGCAACCTCCCTGCTTTTTTCTATAGTATAGCGCAAAAAAATCGTTTTGTACAGCCTTGTTTTCCGCACCAACCGCCGTGACCGTCATACCATGGATTGAAAGGCTTCTGTTCGGAAGTACTTAGATCAGGAGGTATTTGAAATGGCTGAAAAAGTGACTCCCGGCCCCGTGAGCAATGCCAATGGCGTCCGTGAGGCGGTCTGTGTCCATACGAAGAAGATTTACTCTTCCTGCCGCGATAAGGATTGCATCGAGGACTTGCGGTTCTATCCGACCCAGTCCGCGCAGTCGGTGTTGGCGAACGCGCAGGGCATTCGTGGCGGAAGCGCCGAACTGCTCTACACCTTCGTGGACGTGGAGCCGGTGAACTTCAACCGCGGCTACTATACGGTCGACATGCGTTTCTACTATAAGATCACGCTGCAAGCGCTCAATGGCTCCACCCGCTACACCGAGGTGGAGGGTCTTGCCACCTTCGGCAAGCGCGTGATCCTCTGCGGCGGTGAGAGCGGACCGAAGATTTTCTCGTCGGAGCCGGTGGCTGACGAGTTGGACGTCCAGCTTGACCTGACCGCGGACCTTCCCACGGCATACGTCGAGGTCGTCGACCCGCTGCTGCTCAGCGCGAATTTCGTCGACAACTGCCACTATGTCCCCGGCGTCCTCACCGGTGTGCCGGAGGGCATCCTCGCGGCGTTCGACGAGCCGCTGATTCTGGATGAGTCCCAGAGCCGCCGCGTCTGCGTCTCACTGGGTCAGTTCTCTATCGTGCGTCTGGAGCGCGACACACAGCTGCTCATCCCCGTGTATGATTACTGCATCCCCACGGAGGAGTGCATGGTGGCGGGTATCGGTAACACGGAGGACCCCTGCTCGCTGTTCGCGGATGTGGACTTCCCGGTGGATTCGTTCTTCCCCTCGGACACCGTGTGTGAAAACGGCATCGGCGGCAGCTCCGGCGGCTGCGGCTGCAACCGGTAACGGTGATCGCGGGAACCGGCTGACATTTGTCAGCCGGTTTTCGCATTTTTTCTTGCACTTTAAAGCGATTGAGTATATACTATTTTGCTGTACTATGCTGATAAGGGAACGCGCCCTGAAACGCGAGAGAGGAACCAGCCATGAAAGAAATGAGCAGACGCAACAAACTCTTCACCGAGTCGGTCATCCGCCGCATGACGCGCATCGCCATCGCCAACAACGCGATCAATCTTTCCCAGGGTTTCCCCGACTTTGATCCGCCGAAGGCGATCACCGACCGCCTTGCCGAGATCAGCGGCATCGGCCCCCACCAGTACCCGATTACCATGGGCGCTCCGAACTTCCGCCGCGCCCTTGCCAAGAAGTGCGGACACTTCATGGGGCGCACCATCGACCCCGAAACGGAGGTGGTCGTGACCATCGGCTCCACCGAGGCGATGGTAGACACGATCTTCGCCCTCACGAACCCAGGCGACAAGGTGGCGCTGTTCAGCCCGTACTTTGAGAATTATCATGCCCAACTCATCATGGCGGACTGTGAGCCGATCTACATTCCGCTGGTGCCGCCCACGTTCCAGTTCGACGCCAACGTGCTGGAGGACGCGTTCAAACAGGGGATCAAGGCGATCCTGATCTGCAATCCGTCCAATCCCAGCGGCAAGGTGTTCACCTACGACGAGCTGAAGCTCATTGCTGACCTTTGCATCAAGTACGACGTGTACGCCATCATGGACGAGCCATACGAGCACATTGTCTACGATGAGCACAAGCACATCTATATGAACTCTCTGCCCGGCATGTGGGAGCGCACGGTCAGCTGCTCCAGCCTCAGTAAGACCTACTCCATCACCGGCTGGCGCCTCGGCTACGCCATCGCGCCAAAGGAGATGATGGATCGCGTCAAGCAGTACCACGACTTCAACACCGTCGGCGCGGCATCCCCGCTGATGGAGGCTGCCATCGCGGGTCTCGAAATGCCGGATAGCTATTACGTTGACTTCCAGGCGCATTACGCTCACATGAAGAAGTTGTTTACCGACGGGCTTCGCAGCCTCGGTATCCCGTTCACCGACCCGCAGGGCACCTACTTTACGCTCGTGGATATCGGACCGTACCTCAAAAAAGGTCAGACCGACGTGGAGTTCTGTGAGGAGATGGCGGTCAAGGTGGGCGTTGCCTGCGTGCCCGGCACGTCGTTCTTCATGGAGGACGTGCAGAACATCGTCCGCGTCCACTTTGCCAAGAAGGATGAAACGCTCATTGAGGCGCTAAATCGTCTGGAAGGACTCAAGTCCAAGATGGGATAACATGGAAGAAGTCACATTGGAACAGGTGCTCGCCGCGCAGGATGCGCGCACGCAACGCCAGAACGCGTTGTTGGAACGGTATCACATGCCGGTGATTTCGTTCTCCATGAATCTTCCGGGACCGGTGAAGGACTCGCCGCTGATCCGTCGGGCATACTTCACGGGACGCGACACACTGCTCAAATCTCTCAGGGACGAGTGCATCAAGGTGCTGCGCAAAGAGGAAACCCTTGCCGCGACCGGCTTTGAGATTCAAATAGCCGTCAAGGAAGAAGCCTTGACAGTTAAGAAACTATGCGTCCAGATCGAGGACGCAACGACGCTGGGACGCCTTTTTAATATGGACGTGCTCGCCGCCGACGCCTCAAAGCTCGACCGCGAGGAGGTTGGCGGCAGTGAGCGTGGATGCATCGTCTGCGGCGCTGCGGGGCGTGGCTGCGCCTCCCGTCGTGCACACAGCGTTGAGGAACTGCAAGCGGCAGCGCGGCGTATCATGGTGGAATACTACGCAAAAGCGGACCGGCAGGATGTGGCGGACAAGGTGACGGCGGCGTTGCTGGAGGAGGTCTATACCACGCCGAAGCCCGGTCTGGTGGATCGCGCCAATACCGGCAGCCACAGCGATATGACCATTGAGACCTTTGAGCGCAGCGCCAAGGCGCTCAAGCCCTATTGGGCTCACTGCGTGGAGACGGGGCAGAAGACCGCGGGTGCTGCGCCGGATGAGACGTTCTCACAGCTTCGTGAGCTGGGTAAGGCGGCGGAGCGGGATATGCTTGCCGCCACCGGCGGGGTCAACACCCACAAGGGAACGATCTTCACGCTTGGCACAGTCTGTGGGGCGATTGGACGGCTCTGGAAAGCAGAAACGCCTTACAGCGATGTGGAGACAATCACCAGCGAATGTGCTGCCATGACAAAGGCGGCGGTCAAGGCGGATTTTGCGGCGCTCACCCCGGACACGGCGCGGACAACGGGTGAAAAGCTTTATCTGGAGTCTGGCTTGCGGGGTATTCGCGGCGAGATGGCGGACGGCTTGCTGAGCGTCAAGAACATTGCGCTGCCCATGCTCCACGATGCGATGGAGGCGGGCTACAACCGGAACCGCGCTGGGGTCTACGCGCTGCTGGCGCTTATCGCCCGCGGTCGCGACACCAACATGATCGCCCGCGGGGGGCGCAAACGCGCGGCGGTTGCGTCGAAGTGGGCGGAGGAGCTGCTGTTCTGCTGTGATTTTCCGCCGCTGACTGCGGTGGAGGTGCTCAACCGCAAGTTCGTGGCGGAGAACCTGTCGCCCGGCGGCTGCGCCGATCTGCTGGCTACGGCGTATTTTCTCGATTCGATTTAATAAGGGCGTGTTGCAGAATGACAAAAGAGAGGCTAGGATTACCTAACCTCTCTTTTTATTTTAAGCGGAATTTAGGATGACAATATGAAACGCCAGACCTCTGCCAACACTCACTCTTTATTTCAGTTTATCGATCAAAGCTGGGATTGAGATAATAGACGTTTTTCTGATCCATCTTTTCCTTGACAAGCCGCAACGCTTCGCCGAAGCGCTGGAAGTGTACGACCTCGCGCTCGCGCAGGAATTTGATGACGTCATTGACGTCAGGATCGTCGGAGAGGCGCAGGATATTGTCATAGGTTACGCGCGCCTTCTGCTCTGCGGCAAGGTCCTCCGTGAGGTCAGCAATCACGTCACCCTTGACCGCCATGCTGGCGGCACTCCACGGGAAACCGGAGGCGGCGGTGGGGTAGACGCCCGCGGTGTGATCGACAAAATAGGCGTCAAAGCCGGCGGTCTTGATCTGCTCATCGCTGAGGTCGCGCGTGAGCTGATGAATAATCGCGCCCACCATTTCAAGGTGCCCCAGCTCCTCGGTGCCTAACGAGGAGCAGCAACGGCGCAAAAATCCGAAAAGCCCCTTAATTAGCGGGTTTGCAGGCTCGGAAAGTGTCGAAAACGCGAATGTGCGAAGTGGGGGCTGGCTGTTCTCCTTTGAGCAGGACTACCATCACCGCGCGTCGGACAAGCACTATCACGTCGATGTACTGGCAGCGCTGCCGGAGGCGCGGGCATGAAAGAGTTTGTGCAGAGCATCGCGCCGGACAAGCTGACGCCGTTCGCGCAGCACCCGTTCCAGCTCCGCGAGGACGCCTCGATGGACGAGCTGACCGAGAGCGTCCGCGCCTACGGCATCCTTTCGCCGCTGCTGGCGCGCCCGAAGGGCGAGTGGTACGAGCTGGTGTCCGGGCATCGACGCCGTGCCGCGGCGATCAAGCTGGGCTTGGCGACGGTTCCCGCGCTGGTACGCGAGATGAGCGACGACGAGGCGGTCATTTTGATGGTGGACAGCAACCTCCAGCGGGAAAACCTGCTGCCGAGCGAGAAAGCGTTTGCCTACAAGATGAAGCTGGAGGCGTTGAAACACCAAGGGAAGGCAACTTCCCGACAAATTGTCGGAAAGTCGGAAAGTGCCGATTGCATAAGCAATGACGAAAGCGGGCGGACAGTCCAACGCTATATTCGCCTCACCAACCTCGTCAAGCCGCTGTTGGACATGGTGGACGAGGGGCGCATTGCGTTTTCTCCCGCGGTCGAGCTGTCCTATCTCACGAAGGAGCAGCAAGCGTATCTGCTCGATTCCATCGGACAGGAGGACGCCACGCCCTCGCTCTCGCAGGCGATCCGCATGAAAAAGCTCTCCATGCTTGGCAAGCTGACGCCGGAGGCCATCTACGCCGTGCTGACCGAGGAAAAGCCTAACCAGAAGGAGCAGGTGCGCATCAAAACGGAATCGCTGCGTAAATTCTTTCCGAGCGGCTATTCCGCCGAACAGATGGAGCGGGCGATTTTGAAGCTGCTGGAGGAGCGGTATCGCGCCAGACACCGCGGGCAGGAGAGATAGCGCCGCACAGTGGCGCTATACGGTCTGTCCCCGTAAGCTATCAATACCAACCGAAAAAAGAATATACAGGGGAAACCCGGAAAGGAACGAACATGGAGGCAAGGATTTTTCAAATCAACATTCGACTCAACGAGGAGGAATACCGGCAGCTCTCCCGCGCCGCGGCGCGGCGAGCAATGGGGCGCGCCACCTATGTGCGGATGCTGCTGTCGGAAAAGTGGCACGAAGAGGCGGAGCAGGAGGCCGGGAAGGGCTGATTTCTTTCTTCGGCAGGTGAGGGCAGCATTGCTGTGCGATGTTGCCCTCGCAAGCATAGCATTTGGATAGCCAAATGCGCTTGTTAAGGGGCGCAGCCCCTTAAAATCCCCAACAAATCAAGGAGGGCACAGCTATGAGAAGCAGACCAATTATGATCACGATTCGGTTCAACGAGGAAGAGTACAAGTGGCTGATGGATAACGTGAACAAGAGCTGCCTGCGCCGCGAGCCGTACATCCGCGCGCTGATCGCCGGCGCGGAAATCTATCCCGGCCCGACCGAGGAATGGATCGCGCTGACGCGATTGCTGCTCGGCATGGGAAACAACCTGAATCAGATCGCCGCGCGGGCACATTGGAGTCACAGCTTATCACAGCAGGATTTCGAGCGACTTGTGGAGATGCGCAAAGAGTTCTGGAATGCCGTTGAAAGGGTGAAGTGGCATAAATCCATCGCAGGGGAGGATTGAGCGCCTTGCTTGCCAAACACAAGGCAATATCTGTAGTGCAAAAAACTTTTCAAAAAACAGAAGTTTTTGCAATCAAGTGCAAAAACTTGACTAATTGCTTTCACTTTGGTATATTATAAAAGCAAAGGGGTGAATGCCATGTTACAGACTCAAGAGTATAAGAACAGAGATCTCTACTTGAATAAGCTGATTGCCTTTCAGGACACGGAGCCTGTCAAGGTCGTCACGGGTATACGCCGCTGTGGAAAGTCTAGCCTGCTCAAACTGATGGTACGGCATTTGCTTGATGATGGTGTGCCGGAAATGCAGATTGTGGAGATGAATTTTGAGTCTCACGACTTCAAAGATATGACGTCGGATGGCCTGTACGACTACGTGAAGAGCAAAGCCGTTCCTGGAAAGCGTATGTATCTCTTCTTTGACGAGATACAGCGTGTACCTGCATGGGAGGAAGCGGTCAATTCGTTTCGTGTGGACTTAGATTGCGATATCTACGTTACAGGCTCCAATGCGTACCTACTTTCGTCCGAGTATGCAACGTATCTTTCGGGGCGTTGTGTTGAGATTAAGATGCTACCACTTTCGTTCAGAGAATTCTTGTATTTCCACGATTTTCAGATAAAGGAAACGGCAAGCGCTCTTGGTGGAACGAGAAAGCAAGCGGTCGATCAAAACGGAGACCGGTATGATCTCAATGAAATGTTTGCTGCTTATCTGCGTTTTGGCGGGATGCCGGGGATAGCTGATGTCGGCCTAAATCAAGAACGGACGTTGACACTTTTAGATGGTATCTATTCCACAGTCGTTATTCGTGACATTCTGGAGCGTGAAAAGCGCCGTGGGCAACGCCAGATCACTGATCCTGTCCTGCTTCGGAAGATTATTCTGTTTCTTGCGGATAACGTCGGCAACACGGTTTCCGCAAGCTCAATCGGCAATACGCTGGTCAACGAAGGGCTTCTGGAAGGTAGTGAGCGGAAAAACGCACCAAGTTCACATACGGTGCAGGCTTATGTGGGAGCTCTGCTTGAATCGTATATCTTCTATGAAGTGAAGCGTTTTGATATCAAGGGCAAGGATTTCCTGCGAACGCTTGGTAAATATTATATTGCCGACATTGGACTGCGGAATTATCTGCTTGGTTTCCGTGACCGCGACACTGGTCATGTGCTAGAGAATATCGTTTACTTTGAGCTGTTGCGTCGCGGATACGATGTGGCAATCGGCAAGATCGACAACGCCGAGATCGACTTTATCGCCAGCAATGCGAACGAGAAGATTTATATCCAAGTCACGGAGTCAATGACTGGAGAGGAAATCCGCAAACGCGAATTGACACCGCTCCAAAAGGTGCATGATAATTATGAAAAAATGATCCTGTCTCTCAATCCGGGACTTGAGAGCAGCTTTGAAGGAATCAAATCGCTGAATCTGATCGATTGGTTGCTGGTGGGGACGAAATCTGCTGATTAAGGAGAAAGTTGTTATGGCTATACTACAAATCAAGCGTGAAAATGGCAAAATCTTTTGCCCATTGATTGATTCTTGGCACATTGAAACCCCCGAAGAGAAGGTTCGGCAAGAGTTTATTAAGATACTGGTGGAGAATTATGGGTATTCTCTTGAACAGATGGCACAGGAACTGAAGGTTACAAATTCTCAGCGAGGCCAAGGAAAAGCTCGTGCTGATATAGTTATTTGGAAAACCAAGCAAGACAAGGATGCAAGTAGAGCTGCATTTATCGTTGTTGAGTGCAAAGCCGAAAATGTCCGCATTCGTGAAGAGGACTATTATCAGGGCTATAACTATGCTTCTTGGGCGGGTGCAAGTTTCTTTGTAACAACCAATGAGAAAGAGACAAAGTATTTCAAAGATGATGAAAGGATTGTCCATTATCAAGACATTGTAAACGGGAATGTGACGGTTTCCTTTATCCCGTACAAAGACGGAATAACCGATGGCGACTTTCTGATCGAGGACTATTTTTCGTGGGACGAAACATTACAAGCCATAATGGAACATCTTATTCCTTATAAAAAGCACCCAATTAAGAATTTGCCCAATCTTTCAGCAAAAATCAAAAGTGAGATAGAGAGCAGATATATGGACTTTAAGCCTGAGGAATTCGAAGGATTTGTTTCTTTGATAGACAAAATATGTAATTTAGTATCATAGAAAAAACCGATTTTTGGCATCAATGTGCGGCTAATTATACTGATGACCTACATCCTCAAACAATTTGATACGCCGTTGGTCAAGTTCACCGCCACGGAGGACACTGCCTCGCCGGAGGTCAACATCCTTTGGGTAAACGAGGACAGGCGCGCACTCCTGCCGCTTGACCTCGACCTGACGCCGGACGGCCTGAACAGTTGGCTGCGCCACCGCACGATTCCCAAGAACCGTGCTTATGTTCATGCGCTCCTGTCCAAGTGCGGGCTGAATCTGAACCGCCCGATGAGCATCATCAACGTCTGCAAGGGCTTGTCCCTGAATGACAGCTATTGGGTGGTTGAGGAAGGATTTGAGGGAATATTCTCTGATTATAACCTCTATGACAACAGATTCAGCAACATTTTGGCGTTGATTGCCTTTACAGGCTATGGGAGCAGCCTGCGGTCGTCGCTCAATTCCAGCCCGGAGTTCACAACGAACGGTATGCTTCCGAAGTGCTGGCGGCGTGTGGACGGCAGGATCATGCTATATAAGGGCGGGACTTCCGGCGCGTCCAACACCGGCTTTGAGCCGTATTCCGAGTTTTACACCGCGCAGGTTGCGGAAGCAATGGGAATCCATGCGATTTCCTACAATTTGTCCCGCTGGAAGGACAACCTCTGCTCGACCTGCGAGCTGTTTACCAGCAAGGATCGTTCCTTCATGCCGGTGGGCCGGATCGTCAAAACAGGCGGCTTTAAGGCGGTGGAAGACTATTATCGCGGGCTTGATGCCGAGTACCAGCGCGCATTTGGCGATATGCTGCTGTTCGACGCCGTAATTTGCAACACAGACCGGCACCTCGGCAACTTCGGCTTTCTGATCGACAACGCGACCAATCAGATCGTCGCGCCCGCGCCGCTGTTCGACCACGGCAATTCTCTGTTCAACTTCGCCGGAAGCGACTGCTGGACGTCCGCCGACGCCTTGCAGGAGTACGCAGACACGCTGCTGCCGAACGTCTACGATGATTTCTTCGGCACGGCAAAGGCGCACATGGACAGGGGAGATACGGAAAAAGTGCGTCGGCTGCTGGATTTCCGCTTCAAGCGTCACAGCCGGTACAATCTGCCGCCGAAGCGATTGAAGATGATCGAGGAGCAGATTCAAAAACGGGCAAGGCTGCTGCTGGAGTGATGCATAGACTTGACATCCACATGAATAATGGCTAATATAAAGTCACACTTTATATTAGCCATTATCTTTTCCGGGAGGGCTGCCATGTATTCTATCAAACGCCATATTGAGCCCATCGTTGAGCGGCGGGCTCGGAACAGCAAGGCAATTCTGCTGACGGGGCCGCGGCAGGTCGGCAAATCTACGCTGTTTCAACATCTTTTCAAGGATGCCAACCAAGTGACCTTCGACGATGACCTGCTTCTTGCGCAGGCGACTGACGATCCGGGCCTGTTTCTGCTGAACAATCCCTGTCCGCTGATGATCGACGAGGTGCAAAAATGCCCGTCGATCTTCAACCGCGTCAAGATCGAGCTTGACAAAACCGATGAAAAGGCGAACTTCTTCTTTACCGGTTCGCAGAAGCTCCAGCTCATGGAGCAGGTCAGCGAGTCGCTGTCCGGGCGCGTTTCCATCGTGGAGCTGGATGGACTTTCTCTGCGCGAGATCCACGATGTGGACTTCAACCGGCATTTTGTGCCGTCCGAGGAGTACCTTGCCGCGCGCGAGAAGGCAAGAAAGCCCTATGAGCGTGATATCTGGAAGATCATCCACCGCGGCAGCTACCCGGAGCTGTACGTCAACGAGGGCAAGGAGTGGATCGACTTCTATCAATCCTACGTCAAGACGTATCTGGAGCGCGACGTCAACCGCGTCATCAAGGTCACGAACCACCTGACCTTTGTGAAGTTTATGACCTCGGTCGCGGCGCGGACGGGGCAAATCGTGAACTATGCGAGCATCGCCTCGGAGGTCGGCGTATCCGAACCGACCGTCAAGGAATGGCTCTCCATTCTGGAGCGCAGCGGGCTGGTCTATATCCTCAAGCCCTACACGCCGAGCGTCCTGTCGCGGGCGATCAAGACGCCAAAGCTATATTTCCGCGACACCGGCCTTGCCTGCTACCTCACGCGCTGGTTGACGCCGGAAACGCTGAAAAACGGCGCGATGGCGGGCGCAATGTTCGAAACCTTTGTGCTCAATGAAATCTTAAAATCGTACTCCAACGAGGGGTTAGAGTACGATTTCAGCGTGTTTTATTACAACGGTAAGGACAAAAAGAAGCGCCGCGAGAATGGGGAAGAAGTCGAGGTCGATGGTGAGATCGACCTTATTATCCTTGAAAACGGCATTTTGTACCCCATCGAGATCAAGCTCTCGGCAAATCCAAAGGCGGATATGACGTCCGAGTTCGACGTGCTGGACAAGGTCAAGGAGTACAAGCGCGGCATGGGCGCAATCGTCTGTCTTTACGACCGCAAGCTCTATCTGCGGGAGAATCTGGTCGCGCTGCCAATCGACTATATCTGACAGGAGAAACGCCATGAACGTATTGGACGCAATTTACAGCCGGCACAGCTACCGCGGGACGTACAAGCCCGCGCCTGTGCCGCGCGAGGACTTGATGAAGATCATGCAGGCGGGGCTGGACGCGCCCTCCGCCTGCAACAGACAGACGACGAGCCTGATCGCGGTGGACGATCCCGCGCTGCTGAAGCGGCTCCTTCATGTGAGAAAGCCGCCGATCGGGGAGACCGCGCCCGCCGCGATCTTTGTGCTCACGCAGCGGGTCATTGCCTACCGAAACACCTGCTATGCCGTGCAGGACTACGCCGCGGCGATCGAAAATATGCTGCTCGCCATTGTGGAGCTGGGGTATCAGAGCTGCTGGTACGAGGGCTATCTCACCAACGAGGAGCGTATCGGCGAGCAGATGGCGCAAATCCTCGGCGTGCCCGACGACTATGAGCTTGTCTGCTTCCTGCCCGTCGGCATTGCGGAGGAGGAACCGGCGGCGCCCAGAAAGAAGGCGTTTGGGGAGCGCGCCTGGTTCAACGGCTTTGCGTCGGAGAATTGACACCGCCTATTTCTTTTTCGGCAGCGCAAGCGCTTCGTCCAGCTGACCGATGGTCAGTTCGCCGCGTTCGTACCGCTCCACAGCGGCGACGGCGGCGACCTTCCAGATGTTGTAGTCCTTTTTCTTATAGATCTGCGGCGCGCGCGAAACGCGCATCGCATACGTCCTGTTACGCCGCCGATAGAGGGAACGCCCCTCGTCGGCGGCAATCTTTTTCTCGTACTTTTCCTTTGCGGCGAGCTCCTTGCAGGTTTTGCCGGAATCGGCCTGAACGCGGTCACAGTAGAGCGTGCGCGAAGAAAACGGCTCAAAATACTTGCCGCATTTGCCGCATTTCCGCAGCGTGCTGTTCATTTCAGCCATCTGTTCTATTTCAAAAAGTAAGATGGTTTCAAAGTCGTCCGTACCGTAGAACATCCTGCTCTGCACGGAAAAAGGGGGGGAGATACCGCCAGCGGGAGAAAAGACCGGCAAAAAACGGCTTCCGTCCACATACGTCCTGCGCTCTGCGTGAAGCTGCTCCGGGATTCGCATGAATTTTGCGGCAAATTGAGGTTCCTTGCTTTGCAGCATACACAGACGCTGCATATCGTTCAAGCCATCTTGATACGGCAAAAAAACGGGATTTACGATCTGACTGACTTGATCTTGCAGAAACTCCATTTGAAGCACCCAATGATTCAAAAGCCGCGTCGCATCGTCCGAAGTTACGATTGGCCTCAAAGCAAGGTAATAGAACGGATGGTAGGCTTCGATCTCGCGGCACAGCTTTTCAAAGCTTTCTGCGGTATGATCCAGCTCGGATTTTCTGATCCAAGGCTTGAAATCTGTGGAAAGGAAGGCAATCAATACGCTGCCGAGTTGATCTTCCACAACCTTGTCGCCGCAGTCGATGAATTCCCGGTTGTTCTCGAAACCCATGCAAAATAAGGCTCTCATACGCTTTCCTCCGTGACGCTCCGGCTCCTGCAAAACGTGGAGTATCGTTTTCTACATAAATACTCTACCACATATTGATTTTGCCGTCAACGGTTGCTATCGTATTTGTAGCAGATGATTCTTAAAAAAGTTTATCTGCCACAATTACATGACCGTCTGCGCGGGATACAGCGTCGGGGAAGCAGGCCATGACCGGCATCAGCCGCGAGCCTGCCAAGAAGCTGCAATACGACGTCCGAGAACAGGGGAGGTTAGGAACTGCACGCAGGAAAAACGGCAAGTTCGCCTGTCGCTCCGCATATTCTGCAAGGAAAGGGAGTGAACAGGATGGCAAAGAACGCCGAGCTGCTGGCAACCGCGGGCGACGCCTCGGCAAGCCGGGATTATCTGCTTGCCTATCAGAAAGCCGTCCTGTTCACGTTGTATCAGGACGGACTTTTGGAGCAGAATCAGTTGGAACAAAGCATCAAGAAATTGGAACAGCAGTTTAGAACAAGCACATAGCAAGTTATTTTGCTTTACATCATTCACAGAGTTGAAACAACCCATATTTCGCCTTACACTGACGCAAAGGAGGCGATCACTATGAAACGAGTAGCGGCATACTGCCGCGTATCCACCGACAAGGACGATCAGGCGAACTCTTTTGAAAGCCAGCAGCGGTACTTCCGCGAGTACATCGAACGGCACCCCGACATGGAGCTACAAGAGATTTACGCCGACGAGGGCATTTCCGGCACCAGTACCCGCAAGCGCAAGAGGTTCAACGCCATGATACGGGCCGCAAAAGAAGGAAAGATAGACCTGATCGTAACCAAGGGGGTCAGCCGTTTCGCACGCAATACCGTCGATACGCTCCAATACACCCGCGAACTGAAAGCCATCGGCATCGGTGTGTTCTTTATGAATGACGGCATCAACACACTTGAACCGGACGCTGAGCTTCGACTCTCCATCATGGCTTCCATTGCTCAGGAAGAAAGCCGCAAG
Source organism: Oscillospiraceae bacterium (assembly GCA_017527825.1). Lineage (GTDB taxonomy): Bacteria > Bacillota > Clostridia > Oscillospirales > Oscillospiraceae > Hominicoprocola. Next base: position 8,193 of record JAFXPO010000042.1, on the reverse strand, counting down.
ACATCCTCCCGTGTGAAATGGGGGCAGACACGGCGAATGGAGCAGGGCGTGGTCTTTGGCGGCTCGCTGCTGGGCTATGACGTGGTGGGCGGCAAGATGACCGTCAACTCGGAGGGCGCGGCAGTCGTGCGCGAGATCTTCCGCAAGTACACCGACGAGCGCAAGGGCGCGCCGACAATCGCCAAGGAGCTGCGGGACGCCGGCGTGCTGTCCAGCACCGGCAAATGTCTATGGTCGGCTGCGACCGTCATCAAAATCCTCAAAAACGAGAAGTATTGTGGCGATTTGGTGCAGAAAAAGACTTACACGCCGGATTTTCTGACCCACAGTAAGAAGTACAATCACGGGCAGGAGGAAAAGGTCATACTGCGCGACCACCACGAGCCGATCATCGACCGCGACACCTTTGAATGGGTACAGCGGGAGCTGAACCGCCGCCATACGGAGGCGCAGAGCAGCGGACATGGCAACCGCTATCCATTATCGGGCAAGATCAAGTGCGGCTGCTGCGGTTCGAGCTTTCAGGCGCGAAAGCGGCACTATAAAGAGAAGGACGGCTATTGGAAGGTCTGGCGCTGCGGCAAGGCGACGGCGGAGGGCAAGGCGCGCGTCAACGCGAACGGCGAACCGGTCGGCTGCGACGTCGGGCGGCAGCTCCGCGAGGACGTGGCACAGGACATCTTGAAACGCTCCGTGCAGGCGGTGCAGCTCGACGCGGACGCGATCACGGCGAACCTCACGCGCATTGTTGAGGACGTGCTGAAAAGCTCGCAGGACGACGGCAGCGGCGAAAAACGCCGCATCGAGCGCGAGCTGGAGGCGGCGAAGGACAAGAAGATGGCGGCGATGGACGCTTTTCTGGAGAGAACCATCAGCAAAGAGGACTTCCAGTTCGTCAACGAACGCTGCGACCGGGAGATCGCCGCCTGTCAGGATCGGCTGGCCGCCATCGAACAGCGCCAAAAGCTCGACACCGAGGGTAAGACGGTCAAGCGCGACGTGCGCGCCGCGATCCGTGCCATCGTCAACGGCGAGCACGCGGACGAAGCCTTTTACGGGTGGCTGCTCGACCACATGACCGTCCACGCGGACGGCAGGGTAGAGGTCTACCTCGCGCTGCTGCCCACGCATTGGACGTATGTACTGGGCGGCATCGCGGATTATGAGGCGAAAATGGTGTCTCATTACGACTCCTCCGTGCCGATATCAGTCAGCAAACCCTTGACCTCTGCGTATGGCATGGCGTAGCGCTGGCTTAGATATCGCATCGACGCGCCAAGCTCGCCGTCGGGACCTCCATACTGACTGATGATCACCGCCGCCAACTTCGGGTTAGGCGCAGCGATTTTGACCGGGTACTGTAACTTCTTCTCATAGACAAACATCAGTTATTGCCCTCCCATTCCCACGGCCACGGATCGTTCAGCCATTGGAAGCTTCCTGGCGTGATATCCGTTTCGCACAGCGGACCGTACTGCTCAATATACTTCTCGCGTCCCTGCTTTCCCAGGCGTACATACGACCAGTAAAGCTCTAATACTTCACGGTCATCTCGATGGGTAGTCAGGTAAAGACCAAGCTCCTGAATGGCAAAATCCAGCGCCATGAGCTCTGTCAGCGCGTTATTGGCGCGGGGAAAGCGGGATTGAATTTCCTTATGGAACGGCAGGTTCAGCCCCGGAAACAACGTACCGGCGCGCATGGCGTCGTCATTGGAGTAGCGCTGCGGGTCAGACTCCTGCATGGCAATATAGGGGAAAGCCATCGACGCGCACACTCCGGGCAGGGAACCGTCCATGACGCCGCAGCGGCTCAGGTCGGAACTGCCCGCGGCGGTACCCGCGTCTTTTCTTGCTTTGGTGGCAGCATCCACGAAAGTATTCCTCCTTCTAGAATCGTTGAGCGTTCGCTCAGTTCATCCTATGCCGCGGAGGAAAATCGGGAACGGGGCTTCCTTTTTCCCCACGTTGCTGTTATAATCCGAATATCGGACATAATCCCACGCATAGGCTGGTTTCCGGGGGTGGGATTATGTTTTTTGTGGTAAAACGCCACACGCTGATTCTTTTTGCCTGCGCTGCGGTAGCGCTGACGGCGTCGCTCAGCCTGTTCGCAAGCCCCGCGCTTCCGGCGTTTGCCCCGTCTGCGGAAGAACCGATCGTATATGTGCTGGACGCAGGGCACGGCGGGGAGGACGGCGGCGCCCTCTCCGCAGCAGGGGACAAGGAGAGCGACATCAACCTGTCGATCACGCTTCGGCTGGATGCGCTGCTGCGCCTGCTGGGAAAGAACACCGTGCTGACGCGTGATGCAGATGTGTCAGTATATACCGACGGGGCGGAGACGCTGCGGCAGAAAAAATCATCCGACCTGCGAAACCGCGTGGCGCTGGTCAACGCCATTCCGGGCGCGATCCTGGTCAGCGTCCACCAGAACAGCCTGCCAGGAGTTCCAAGCGTCCGCGGAGCGCAGGCGTTCTACAACGCTGTTGAGCCGGGAGACGCGCTGGCCCGCTCGGTGCAGTCAGCGCTGAATCAGAGCGTCAATTCTGGAGATAAAGCGGAAAAACAGATTGATAAGACCATATATCTGATGAAAAACGTCACTTGTCCGGCAATTTTGGTGGAGTGCGGTTTTCTGTCCAATGCGGACGAGGCGGCAAGGCTCCAAACGCCGGAACATCAAAAAAAGCTCGTCGCAGCGATTGCGGCGGGCATACTGAACGAGAGGGAAGAGCCATGAAAGCGAAGACGACCGTATTTTACTGCACTGAATGCGGAAATGAGACCTCCAAATGGGCGGGACGCTGTCCGTCCTGCGGCGCGTGGAATACGATTGTGGAACAGGCGGCGCCAAAGGCGGCGACCGCTCCGAAGGGAAGAGGCGGCATGCTGCCACGCGCGAAGGCACACCCGATCGACGACTTGAGTGCCGAAGAAGAACTACGATTTCCGACGGGCATGGGCGAGCTGGATCGTGTGCTGGGCGGCGGCGCGGTGAAGGGGTCGCTGGTGCTGGTAGGCGGTGCGCCGGGCATCGGCAAGTCCACACTGATGCTCCAGATCTGCGGCAAGCTGTGCGAGACGAACAAGGTGCTGTATGTATCCGGCGAGGAGTCTCCACACCAGCTTAAAATGCGCGCAAAGCGTCTGAACGTCAGCTCTGACAAGTTGTTTGTCCTGTCAGAGACTTGTCTTGGAGACGTGCTGGAATCGGTCAATGAGGAGCAGCCGGACGCGCTCATCATTGACTCCATCCAGACGCTCTACAACGAGACGCTCGATTCGCCCGCGGGCAGCGTAGGTCAGGTCAAGGACTGCACCATGTCGCTCATGCAGCTTGCCAAGGGACAGGGGATCACTGTGTTTGTCATCGGTCACGTCAACAAGGAAGGATCGATCGCGGGACCGAAGGTGCTGGAGCACATGGTGGACTGCGTTCTGTACTTTGAGGGCGATCAGCATATGACGTATCGCATTTTGCGCGCGGCAAAGAATCGCTTCGGCGCGACCAACGAAATCGGTGTCTTTGAGATGCGGAACGAAGGACTCGCCGAGGTACCGAACCCGTCCGAAATGCTGCTCTCCGGTCGCCCGGAGGACACGCCGGGAACCTGCGTCACCTGCGTGATGGAGGGCGCGCGTCCGGTGCTTGCCGAGGTGCAGGCGCTGCTTGCGCCAACGGCGCAGAACGTACCGCGCCGCACCAGCAACGGCTTCGACTACAACCGTGCTGCCATGCTCATGGCGGTGCTCGAAAAGCGCGGGGCGTTGAAGGTCTCATCCTGCGACGCGTTTTTGAACGTAATCGGGGGGCTCACGCTGGACGAGCCTGCTGCTGACCTTGCCGCGATCCTCGCGCTGGCGTCCAGCTATCTGGACAAGCCCATCGGCAACCGCGTGGCAGCGGTGGGGGAAGTTGGACTCACCGGCGAGGTGCGCAGCGTCAGCCATCTGGGACAGCGCCTTAGTGAGGTGCAACGGCTGGGTTTTGAGCGCTGCATCATCCCAAAGCACCACGCCGACCGGCTGGAGAGCATCAAAGGTCTGACACTGATTCCGGTATCGAATATCGCTGACGCGCTTCGTGAAATTGTGCGCTCTTGAGCACGCTGCTGCGCGGCACATAATGCAAGCAGCCGTTGTCGTTGCTCCCTGTCGCCATGGCGATGCTTCCGGCATAGTTCAAATCACATAATCCGTCCTTCTGGTAGCGGCAATTTGCGCTGCATGGGATATAGCTCATCTCGATCACGATCCTTTCTGGACCCTAGTTTGCGCGATCCGCGTAAGAATTATGACAGGATAACAGCCCCATTGGGGAACAACAATAGAATCAACCAGGTATCAACAGATAAGCGCCCGAGGCATAAGCCCCGAGCGCTTGCTTCATGTTCAAGCCTTGACCTTGCCGTCTCGCACGATCTCAGCGGCCTTCTTCGCGGTGTCATCGTCCGGGAAGGTCAACTCGATGATCTTTGCAATGCTTTCAAGGTACTGATTCAAAGCCTCGTCGGTCACGTTCATCACCCTCCTTTCACCGTCATCATATCAGTTCAGCCCATCTTTGTCAATGAGCATTGACGGCAAGCCCAATAGAAGCCATATCTCACCTACGAGGAAATCCCGCCGTTGCCGACCGGCACCAATCGCCGCGCGAGGAAAGTCGCCCGCGATCTGGCGAGGGGAGCCGCGAAACGCGAACGCAAGCTCCGCCGTCGTCAGTGGCTGCTAGACCATCTGCCGCGCCGTCATCGGCGTAAAGTCCGGGACGACGACACCCTGCATGATGACTTTCTCACCAATGCCGCCGTTGAAGCGGAACAAGCAGTACGCATCAACAAAGAAGCGCCCGATGCATAAGCACCGAGCGCTTGCTTTCAATCTTCGATTGTATCGCGGAGATGTTCAATCAGCTTTGTCAGCTTACTGTTTTCTTTGCTGGGGTCAACCTGCTCCCGGATTTCCTCAAGAGCATCCAGCACAAGCAGGATATAGCCGTTAAACTGCTTGTCTGTCATTCCCATATCGAGCACCTCCTTTCCCCGCCATCATATCAGGTCAGCCCATCTTTGTCAATGAGCATTGACGGTAGGCCCAGTCGTCCTGCAGACAGTTATAGTAGGCAATCCGAGCGTCAACCTCGCGCAGATAGAAGTTAGGCCGGAAGTAGCAGTACTGGCAATCCTTCACATAGACCGAGTAGACCACATAGGGCGCGTCATGCTTGTGTGGGTTGTATCCGATGGCACACCCTCGGTAGGCGTCGACCAGCTCGACCGCAATAATTTGGTAGTCATTGTGCTTCATCGGCACACCTTTTCATTGAAGTCATCTAAAGCCCTGATAACGCCTTGTATCTTGTCTATAGCGTCCTTGCCAACATATTCGCAGATAGTCTTGATAGCGCCTATCCCAAACGCACACCAATCGGTTGATTTGCAATCAGGATCGCGCATCATTTTCGCCATCCAGTCGTATTCCATCTGAAAAGCTGTCTTTTTCATCGTTCTTTCTCCTTTCGTCCCGCCCGCAGGCGGTCTGTTTAGCATCTTAGATTCTGCGCCTGAGTCTCTATCGAATTTGCCGATTTGATTTTCCCGCGCACCTCCTGTTATAATTTTCTTCGGAGAGGGCATGAAACGTAAGGTTTAGCACCTTGAGTTCCTTGCCCTCGCCTCGCGAGGACAAGGAACAGGAGGGGAGCGGGAAAATCATTTTCGGCACCGGCGCTGCGCGCCGACACCTTCTCAAATTCCGTCGAGGAATTTGTTCTAAACCTGTATCGCGCCCATCCCAAGCCTCGCGGCGCTCCCACAATGCCGCTGGCGGCATTGTATTGACCGCTTCGCGGTCAATTGCGCCGTCCGCACCCGCCACAAGCCCCAGAATCGCGCCCAGACAGCCCCGGACGCACCAGACAAGCCCCAAAAACGGCACAAGCCTAACTGGAGCCGCACAGCCTCAAAAAACGGCTGTCTCGCAAATTTACGCTTGATAACCGTTCAAAGATATGGTATTAACATAATCAAGGATTGAAGCGTACTGTATGGGTCGCAAGAAAAGAATGCCGGAAACCACCGCCGCAGTCACCCCAGATTGAACAACAACCGCTATTTTGTGCAGTTCCACAATCTGAGCGCCGCCAGCAGGGCGGCGCATGAAATGACATTCAGAATTGCACAAAATATAAATGCGGTTTTGTTCAGTCTGCGGCAGGCAGTAGGACAACCGGCAACTGAATATCTGATAAAAGGTCATGTAGTCCAAAATTTTGGATTGCATGGCTTTTTTGTCATGCGGAAAGGTGTCACCATGGAAAACTTCAACGAATTCAAATTCACCGGAAACCTCGTCCGCAAGCCGTGGGTAGGGCAGACGAAGCCCCAGAACGGCAAGCCCCGTACGGTCGCCCGCTTCACCGTCGCTAACAACGGCGTAGGCGGTGCAAACTTCGTCGGCTTCACCGCCTACGGTGAGTGTGCCGAGCGTATCGCGCAACTGGAAGTCGGCACACCTGTCGGTCTCATCGGTCATATCCGCGAATCCAGCGTCAAGCAGGAAGGCAAAAAGGACAAGGACGGCAAAGACGTCTATATCAACTATCGCGATCTGATCGTAGACCGCTACACGGTGTTCGAGCGCGGCTCCGGCTCCGGTCGCTCCATTGATGCTTCTGCTGACTTCGGGCAGCAGTCTATGTCCATGCCCACCGAACCGGCCACGCCGTGGAACTGAGGAGGTGCAGACATGGGATTCGGACTTGATCTCAACGCCATGAAGCTGGAAGCGGCAAAGGCGGCATCCGATGAAAAGGCGGCTGTTTTCGGCTACATGCGTCGCTATAGCGAGGCGGTGCATGGGGCATTGCGCGGCTCGGAGACTGCGGAAGCATGCAACGCGATTCTTAAAGAAGCGGAGCATGACCCGTTGATCTCCCCTCAGTCTTTCGTTGCCCTGTGCGTCTGGGCGTTTGCCTGATACTCCGGTCGGTGGTTTCCTTGGGTAGTTGTAACACCCAAGGAAACCTCCCAAATATTGGGAATTGAGGTTTCAAAAACTATGCATAATCCGATACGCATGAAGTCGCCGCCTCATGCTGGGGATATTCCCTACTACAGATGCATAGCAGACGAAAACGGCACATATAGCATCGACCGCTTCACATTCAACTTCCGCGTCGATGATCTCTTTTATAAGCTGTTGGAAGTGGAATTGCTTCGTCCGGAATGGCGAGCGGTCGAGCATTTCGCCGCCCACCGATTCAGCGATAAGGTCGAGGTTTATCAATACCTCGGCTTACACATCGAAATGTGGCGGGGCAGACCCAGCAGCTTGACCGGCGACATCTGCAACTGCATCAAGCTTGACTTCAACCCCAACAAATGCGGTGACAATCCGCTTCTTTCCAAGATATTCAAGGCAATCCGCGAAAAGGCAACGTTCACGGTAGACCTTTCGCGCGTGGACTATGCCTTTGATATACCGCTTCCGCTCTCCGACGTGTATGTGCTCTCCCGCAAGTCTGAGGGCAGCTTCGGCACCACGCGCTATTATGGCAAGCCCGGCAGCTCCGGCCATATGCGAGTCTATGATAAGCGCATGGAGCTTCTGCAAAAGAGCAACACCGAGATCGGCAGGGAAGTAACGCGCCTCGAATGGGAGCAGCGCGGCGGCAAGGATTTGAAATTCACCTTCGACCGCTTTTGTGTCGCTGACTTCTCCGGTCTACAGTTTCCCGCCTCGGTCATTCCGTATATTCAGCCGGAGAACATTAACAATGCTTTCCGCAATATCAGCAAAAACACCCGCACCCGCTACAAGGAACTGTTCACACCTTATCCGTTCTATCCGGAGCGCTTTCTCTCGCTTCTGGATGCCTATTTCGAGGAATACGGCGTTCTGGATAACAGATGGTCGTATACGGAATGGGGAACGGCAAAGGCGGTCGCGGAACGCTCTGAATCTGTTTCGGTCGCTCTTCTTTCTCCTTCACAAGTATAACGTCTGATAATTAACTGGACTTTTTGAGCGGTAGTGTTTCAACCGAGGGTCTTCGGATATATCAATATCGTCAAGCTTGTATTTCCAGCGGAATACAACCGGCTCAGCATTGACCTCTTCGAAATAACGATAGATTCGATCTGCCAGTTCCTGCTTAGATCTCACGCGGATGCCGCGAAGCATTTGCTTC
>JAFXPO010000041.1 GCA_017527825.1 Oscillospiraceae bacterium | reverse complement strand
GGTCGGCAAGAAGTACTTCGAGCAGCTCATCGACCGCATGAAGACCAAGAAGGGCGTCACCTACGACGTCGAGCTGACCGCCGCCGACCTCAAGGAGCTTGCCGAGCAGTTCAAGCAGGAGTACAAGCTCCGCATCGGCGCCGACTTCCCCTCCGACCCGAAGGTTCAGCTCAACGAGGCGATCAAGGCTGTGTTCCGTTCCTGGGACAATCCCCGCGCCAACGTCTATCGCCGCGACAACGACATCCCCTATTCCTGGGGCACCGCCGTCAACGTCATGCCGATGGTGTTCGGCAACCTGAACGACAATTCCGGCACGGGCGTCGCGTTCACCCGCAACCCCGCCACCGGCGAGAAGAAGCTCTTCGGTGAGTTCCTCACCAACGCCCAGGGCGAGGACGTCGTCGCCGGCGTCCGCACTCCGATGCCCATTTCCGAGATGGCGGAGAAGTTCCCTGAGGCGTTTAAGCAGTTCGAGCAGATCTGCAAGAACCTTGAGGAGCACTATCGCGACATGCAGGACATGGAGTTCACCGTCGAGAACGCGAAGCTCTACATGCTCCAGTGCCGCAACGGCAAGCGTACCCCCGCCGCCGCGCTCAAGATTGCCTGCGACCTCGTGGACGAGGGCATGATCGACGAGAAGAAGGCGGTTTCCATGATCGAGCCGCGCGCGCTCGACGCGCTGCTGCACCCGCAGTTCAACGCCGACGTGCTCAAGAAGACCGATCCCATCGGCAAGGGTCTCGGCGCGTCTCCGGGCGCTGCCTGCGGCAAGGTCGTCTTCACCGCGGAGGACGCCAAGGAGTGGGCTGAGCGCGGCGAGAAGGTCGTGCTGGTCCGCCTGGAGACCTCCCCGGAGGATATCGAGGGCATGAAGGCCGCGCAGGGCATCCTGACCGTTCGCGGCGGCATGACCTCCCACGCGGCGGTCGTGGCGCGCGGCATGGGCAAGTGCTGCGTCTCCGGCTGCGGCGACATCAAGATGGATGAGGACGAGAAGAAGTTCCGTCTCGCCCGCAAGACCTATACCGAGGGCGACTATATCTCCATCGACGGCTCCACCGGCAACATCTATGACGGCGCGATCCCGACGGTCGACGCCTCCATCGGCGGCGAGTTCGGTCGCGTCATGGCCTGGGCGGACAAGTATCGCCGTCTGGGCGTGCGCACCAACGCCGACACGCCGGTCGACGCCGCGCAGGCGGTGAAGTTCGGCGCCGAGGGCATCGGTCTGTGCCGCACCGAGCACATGTTCTTCGCCGAGGACCGTATCCGCGCCATCCGTGAGATGATCTGCGCCGACACCACCGAGGAGCGCGAGAAGGCGCTTGAGCGTCTGGAGCCGATGCAGCAGGGCGACTTCGAGGCGATGTACACCGCCCTTGAGGGCCGTCCCATGACCATCCGCTTCCTCGACCCGCCGCTGCATGAGTTCCTGCCCACCGAGGAGGAGGACATCAAGGAGCTGGCTTGGGATATGGACAAGAGCGGCAGCGATATCCGCGCGATCATCGCCAAGCTGCACGAGTTCAACCCGATGATGGGTCACCGCGGCTGCCGTCTGGCGGTCACCTATCCTGAGATCGCCGCGATGCAGACCCGCGCGGTCATCAAGGCGGCGCTGAACGTCCGCGCCCGTCATCCGAACTGGGACATCACCCCGGAGATCATGATTCCGCTGGTCGGCGAGGTCCGCGAGCTCAAGTACGTCAAGGACGTGGTCACCAGAACCGCGGACGAGATCATCAGCTCCATGCAGTCCAACATGAAGTACAAGGTCGGCACGATGATCGAGATTCCGCGCGCCGCGCTGACCGCCGACGATATCGCCAAGGAGGCGGACTTCTTCTCCTTCGGCACCAACGACCTCACCCAGATGACCTTCGGCTTCAGCCGCGACGACGCGAACAAGTTCCTCACGGCGTACTATGACCGCAAGATCTACGAGTTCGATCCGTTCGGCAAGCTGGATCAGACCGGCGTGGGCAAGCTGGTCAAGATGGCGGTCGAGCTGGGCCGCAAGGCGAATCCGGAGCTGCACTGCGGCGTCTGCGGCGAGCACGGCGGCGACCCGTCCTCCGTGGAGTTCTTCCACAAGGTGGGCCTCGACTACGTGTCCTGCTCCCCGTTCCGTGTCCCCATCGCCCGCCTCGCCGCCGCGCAGGCAGCGATCAAAGATGATAGGAATTAAAAAACAAAGCATTTGACCGCAAACCTCCCGATTCTTTCACGGAATCGGGAGGTTTTGTCACAAGCTGATGATGACTGTTTTGTCGTGCCACTTCTTCCGGAAGAATCTGATCCCGATGGACGCGCAATAGGCGGCGGCATCCTCTGCGGTGAGGGTGAAGGAGAAGAGCTCCTTTGGCTCCCTGATACGCGGGTCAAGGGTGGGATCCGGCTTGCCGCGCAGGGTCTCATAATACTGCTTTTGCGCAATCCGGCTGGGCGTCAGGCGCTTTGTGGTGGAATCGTTCGACAGGTCGAGCGTCCAGTTGAAGGTGTTGTCGTCCACGACCGCGACCTGGAGGATGAACTGCTCGATCAGCGCGTCGGACACAACGGGCGCGGAGAGGTCGATCCACCGCTCCAGTGTCTTCTTGATCTGCGCGATGTCAATACCGGCAGCGGATTGCCCGGAATGGCTTTTCAGGTCGTCCAGCGCCTGCTCGGCGCGTTCGATCTCCTCTTGCAGGCGTTGGTTGTCGGAAAGGAACTCCTCGCGTGTGATGTCTCCCAGCGCCCGCATCTCCCGCAGACCGGCCTGCTTCCGGTGGAGCCGGTCCAGAGTGACCTGCTGCGCACCGACAAGCCGCGCGGACTGGTCAATGTCGATCTCCGCGCACTCCTCCAACATTTGACACGCCAGCAGGACGGCTTCGCGGCGATCCTGCCATACGGCGCGGAATACGGCGGAGGCCATCATGTCGATGTGCCAGTAGGGGATGCTACCGGCCTGACAGACGATCGCTTCGTCCAGCCCGTGCTCTTTCAGGTAGGACACGGTGACGCTACGCTTCCTGCGGTAGCACTCATAGCCGTAGGTGCGTTGTCCATTGGCGTTCTCGTGCCAAAGGATCCTGCGGAACGACGAGCCGCAGCTACACCGCAGCTTGTCGCTCCACACGGATTTCGGCTCCTTGCGCCCGAACTTCTGGGGCTTTCCATCGGGGCCGCACAAGCGGGCGTTCTTTTTGAGACGGATCGCCTCGCAGCGGTTCCACAACGCCTCCGACACAATAGCTGGAAAGTCGCCCCTGCGCACAACGTAGTCCTCCTCGCTGTGATTGACGCGCTTCTGCGTGAGATACCCGTCGGAGTGGGACTTGTTGTAGACAAGATAACCCTTGTAGGTGGCGTTGCGAAGGATGCGCCCGATCCGGTCGATTTTCCACGACACCTCGCCGTGGGCGTTCTTGCAGCCGAGGCGCATCAGCTCAGCGCAAATGGTCTTGTATCCCATGCCGGAGGCGTAGAGCTCGAAGATTTTCCGAACGACGTATGCCTGCTCGGGGTTGATGACATATGTACCGCCCGCGCGTTCGTAGCCCATAATATTGCCTGTGCCGTAGAGCACGCCCTTCTCGCGGCTGATCTGCTGCCCCGCGCGGGTGCGCTCGGAGATCTTGCGGCTCTCCTCCTGCGCCAGCGTCGCCATGATCGTCAGGCGCAGTTCGCCGTCTCCGTCCATCGTCCAGATGTTGTCAGAGACGAAATAGACCTCGACGCCGATGCGGCTGAGTTCCCGCGTGACGGTCAGCGTGTCAACCGTGTTGCGCGCGAAGCGGCAAACCTCGCGCGTCACGATCAGGTCAAAGCGGTGCTGACGGGCGTCTTCGAGCATCCGCAGGAAAGCGGGGCGCTTCTGCGCGGCGGTGCCGGTGATGCCCTCGTCGTAATAGCGGTCGACGACGAGCCAGTCGGCGTGCTGTTCCACAATGTTCTCGTACCAGACCTGCTGGTTTTCAAATGCGGAGAGCTGCGCCTCATGCTCGGTGGACACGCGCCCGTAGATGGCGACGCGGCGGAGAGAATCGAGTTTAGTGCGGCCCATGATGTCTCACCTCCCTTCGGGCCAAGTGTGTGCGGCCGCGCGCTACGCGGCCTTGCCGTACTTCTCGACGGCGTTGCGATACGTCGCCTCGTTGATCTCACCGCGCGCATAGAGCGCCGCGATGAGCTTGAGAGCGATGATCTGGTTGCTGATGGTCAACGGCTCCATGTTGCTTTCCTCCTGTCTTTCAAAAAAGGGTTGCATCCCCTTGCTCCGATTATATAATATATATTCAGGTTGCAGCCCATTTCGGATGTTGGCCTAGTGCGACAACTCCTGCTCCTGCAGGCGGTCACGCTCGGCGTTGCGCTCGTCGATTTCGCGGTTGAGATCGCCTGCGCGGGTACGCTCGCCGCGCTTCTCTAACTCGTAATCGCGGCGGCTTAGCCTGCGCGTAGGCTCGCGGTCAAGTCCCTGATCACGGAAGCTGCGCGCATCGACGGCCTTGTCGATTCCGTTTCGAGCGTAAGCCTCATTCTGGATCCGGGCGAAGTCCGCCCGACAGCGCAGCAGGTATTCCTTGCGGTCACAGTCGCGGGCCTTTGTACGGCAGAAGCCGTCCTGCCCGATGCTGCGGGTTGTGACGATGATGTGACCGTGGGGGTTGGAGCGCTCAGGGTGCTCCTTGTTCTCCCCCCTGTGTATCGCCGCGATGGCGCCCAGACCATGAGACAGAACATCCTGGTTGATGAACGCCTTGAGGAGCTTGATGTTCTCCACAAGCGGGAGCTCGTTCGGCAGCGCGATGAAGATCCTCCGCCCGGTTCTGGCATCTGGACGCTTCTCGGCGCCCTCGATCTGGTTGAGCAGATACTGCAGGTCGTAGAAGCGCTCGGGCGCGGGATCCGGAAGAATGATCTGCGCAAATTCCACATCGGAACGCGGATACGTGCAGGTCTCCTCCGTGGCAGGGTCAACGAGATCGAGTCCCGTGATATAGGTGAGGTGCCGGGCGATCCGACGGCTTGGATTTCTCCGGCCGAGAGGCCAGAAGTGCATGGAAAACTGTGCCATTTCTCCCACCCCCTATCCAGTCGTCCCCGGAGCCAGCAGCAGTCCGGGCGGGTTGGCCTCTCTCTGCGCTCTGGCTCGGAGCCATTCTATTGCCTCCGGATCCTCGGCCAGGTCTGCCAGCCACCCGGTCATACGACCGAGACGCGCCTTGCCCTTCGTCTCGGGGCTGAGCTCGTCGAGGAGACGCTCGGCAGCGTCTTGACGATTGGTCTGCCTGCGCTCCTTCTGCCGTTTGGCCTCGTGCACCTTCAGACGCTTGGCGGCGTTCTGGAGACGTCCCTCGGTCGAAAGACGACGGGTGCCGTCGTTGCGGTAGATCCCCAGTACCGCTGCGGTGTCCGAACGCTTGTGCGCGCAGACGTTGAGCGAGCGCAGAGCGTGCTGCCTTGCCCCCGACAACCCGCTGCCGACAGGAATCTTGTCGACGCGACAGAAGCCGAACGGCGTCAGGAACAGGATGTCCGTCAGCGTTGCCAGCTCGTGGGGCTCGATGACGTGCTCCCGCAGTTCGCCGGTCTGCCAGGTGTGTCCAGTGGTGTGCCAGTGCCCGTCCATCGACTGAGAAAGTCCGTGCTGTTTGCGCAAATGTGTGCCGATAAGCTCGGCGAGATACTGCTGGGTGTCGGCGTCGTTAGCGCGGAGGATCGCGGTGAAGTTGCAGTTGTCGACCAGCTCACAGCGCACGGCCTTGCCGTAAAGGCCGTCAAGCTGCGCGAGGCTCTGGATGAACAACGCCGCAAACACCCCTCTACTGCGCAGCGTCGACAGGCAGGTAGCCAGCATCGGCAGCTTGCCGAGACGCGGCAGCTCGTCGAGCAGCAGGAGGACAGGGCGAAGACGTCTCCCCGATTCACTGTGCTTGTCCGGGCGGCGTTCGAGGCTGCGGAAAAGCTGCACGACCATCAAGTTGACGGCAGGGGACCAGATGTCGATCTTGTCGAGAGGGACACTCAGGAAAACGTGGCAGCGCGACAACACGTCCCAGCCGAAGGTCTGCGCGCCCTCGCGTTCGCCGCGAAAAGCGTGCGCGACGCAGGGGTCCGCAGCGAACAGCGCGAGGCGGTTACGCAGGGTGCGGTCGATGGAGATCGCCAGTTTTGAGTTGTTGCCGACCTCGCCGACGAACATCCGCACGGTCGCGTCCTCGCATCCGGCGAGGGTCTTGCAGAGCTCGGTAGTCGGGGTGTTGACAATGGTGGCAACCGTCTCGCTGAAGCTGAGGCCTGCACGAAATCCGAACAGCAGCGACGCCGTGAGTACCTGCTGCGCCGCCGTCGTCCAGAAAGGATCGGGCACGCTCGGCTCGTCCGGGATGATCGCGCGCGCAAGATCCTGCGCGTTGCCGCTCAGGTTCTCCTCGCTGTCCGCGGCGAGCCAGTGGAAGGGGTCGTACGAAGGCGTCTCCGGGTCGCCGGGGTCGAACACGACGAACGGGAGTCCGGCGACGCCCTCGTCATAGAGGCGTCCGTATTCGGCCGCCAGCTCGCCCTTGACATCGACGACGAAGGCGGTCCCGCCCCAGGTGAGCAGCGTCGGGGCAGCGATCCCTGTTGTCTTGCCGCTTCCGACGCCCCCGACGACGAGCAGATTGCCCTCCGCCTGCTGCGGAATCCCGACGTAGCTGTCCTGCTGCTGCAGGTCGGATCTGCCGATGTGGATGCCGGGGCTGGTCAGAGGCAGCGTCAGCTCCTCGGGAACAGGATACTGGTTCATCTTCTTATAGGTAATTTTGTTTTTGAACTTTTTTTCTTCTTGGACATACTATCAATCCTCTCTTTCTGTGGCTCCTCTACAGAAAAACCACTAGTAAAAAGTGCCCTTGATACATCGCATTCTGTTTTCAAGGTCCACCCGCTGGTATCAGAGGCGCCAGCGTCGCCTTTACCCCCTCATGATCATCACCACCCCTTTTCCCTTAGCCCGTCGTTTTTGCCCTGCGCGCCCATTTTAAAGGGCCCTTTTTTCGGCGTCAAAGGTGTGCAGGCTCTATAAGATTTTTAAAATCTTCTAAAACACAGAATTTTTGCAATTTTATCGTCTAGAATTCACGCTTTGGCCGGGAGGAGCAGAAGAATGTCGCAGGATAAGCCGGAGAGGCGAGAGCAGAAAGCATGTCAATTTTTCCAGCTGCGGGCGAGAGGTGTAGATTCCGCGCGGAAGGTTACGTCGCTCTCGATTGACCGTGTCGGCAAAGAGGACACCGAGCGGCTGTTGCAGGAGGTGCGCGCGTGCCTGGCATACCGCAAGCGTGGAATAGACGCTTTTTTTCGCAAGGACGTTCACGTTGACCGCAGAGAGAAGCCGTTTTTGTCAAAGCGCGCTTATCTGCTTGACGATATGGCGTCTGCTTATATTACGCCGGAACAGTTGATCTGGCTCCTTGCCGACTGGCATACGCTGTTCAGTCGGAATTTTCAGACCTATGCCAACATGAAAGCCTATTTCAGTGCCGCCTTGAATCAGGAGGAACGGTCGCCTGAGGAAAAAATGAGTGCCGAACAGAAAGCCATGGAACGGCTGTCCGGACGCTACACACTGGAACGACGAATGCAGGAGCTCCTGATTACAAAGGAGGACCTGCTGAAAGAAAAGTGGCTGCCAGACCCCCTTCGTGAGTTCGAGGAGGACCGCAGCCGTGTCGAGAGGCTGCGCAAGCTCTGTGCGGACTACAGCGCATGGAGCGATCTCCCGGAAAACCTTGGGCCGAGGGCATCAGAGAAGCAGGAGCAGCGGCTGCTCGATGAGGACGATGCTTTTTGCGACCGGCTGTATGCCGCGACCAGCAGTTATTTTGCAGAAGTCCGTTATCGTAAGGAGCAAGCGGGGCGTATACCAGTCCGAGAACTTGTCATAGAAGCATCCAAATTAATCGCCAAAGACTTGCGCAACCAAGGCACAGAGGAGCTGACTCCGTTCCTTTTTGTAATGCAGTGTGTTGTCCAAAAGCTGTATTTTATGACAGGCCTGGGATATCAAGCATGGAGGTTGTCCGATGTGCGTCGTACTCCTGTCTCTTCCTATCACATAAGCCCCTCCATACGGCGGCAGCGACTGGCTCGCATCCGGTTTCTGGACAATCTTATCAATATCTTCCATCTCAGGGACGACGCAGCGCTAGACAACTGGAAACTTTTCCTCGAGGTCCACGGGAATCGAATCATGTCCGAAGAAGAGAGCCGCCTGTGGTCGGAGGTTACAGCGCGGGTGCCGGGGATTACCCCTATCGAGTTGCAGCTGATGGGGAGGGTATGCCTGCAAAACTGTCTTCCGGCCAGGGTCGAGGAGTTGGCCTGCTACCGAAATGCGAGCCCGTTGCACCTGGGAGGGTTCTTCCGATATCTAAAAGAGAATCCCAATGTCGTCCCCGCAATCGCAAGGATGATTCCCAAAAGCTCCGGTTACTGGCAGGAAAAAGAAAACGAGTATTTCACCGAGCTATTTCGTTATGATTATGATCTGGAGAGCGTCCGGGAACTGTGCCTGACATTGAGCCGGCGGGCGGTAATCAAATGGGAGAAAGTACCCGGGGCCACGGAGGCGGAGCAAAGAGCCTTCTGTATGTCTTTGCGCAACACACCCGATGACGAAAAGACGACCCATGACATGCAGGAGCTTCGTTCGCTGTTGATCGAATATGCCATCATTGAGGACGTCGGCAGCAGAGCAAGGTTGCTTTTGGAGCAGGCTTTTGCAAGAATTTATAATCCAAACGGAGACGCTTTCGGAATGTCAATCTCGTGGCGCTGGTAGAGGGGGATCGGCAATGTGTATAATGCCCATTTACACAACCACCGGGAGCCAATAGGGACGGTCTGAAAAATGGCATATGCCAAAATGCGAAAATCGACCCCAGCAAGACACGTTGCCGGTGTCTCGCTGGGGTATACCTCAAAAGTACACACAACATAATTTAGGTACGGCGCAACACTTAGCTGCGCCGTACCTTTCTATAGAACGTACTCGGTTTCATATCCAGCCTTCTCTGTGCCTCGACCGCTGTGATTTCGCCCCGCCGCCAAAGGGCAACCACCGCGTCGAAGTTCTCACGCACGATGGGCTTGCGGCCCTTGTATACCCCGTTTGCCTTGGCGATCTCGATGCCCTCCCGCTGGCGCTGGCGGATATAATCGCGCTCCAGCTCCGCGATGGCGGCGAAGACCGTGAGCATGAACTTCCCCGTGGGCGTAGAGGTGTCGATGGCTTCCTTTTGGCTCACGAACTCCACGCCCTTTTCGTGCAGCCGCTCGGTCAACTCCAACAAATCGCGGGTGTTGCGTGCAAAGCGGGAGATTGATTCCACGATCACGGCATCGCCGCGGCGCACGTACTCCATCATCTTTTGCAGTTCCGGTCGGTTGGCGTCCTTGCCGCTCATGCGGTCGATGTAGACTTCATCCACGCCAAGCTCCTCCATCAGCACCTCCTGCCGCGCGGTATTCTGCTCGGCGGAAGATACGCGGATGTACCCGATCCTCATTGCATTGCCTCCCTCCCCAGCTCCTCGCTCTCTTGCTCATACGAATACGGCGGGATTTTCGCCAGTTCCCGGTGGATGCCGTCCGCCAGCCGAAAGCCGGAGATGAAGCTATCCAGCGCCGCATCATCTTTGTGGAGCGTGTAGGCATCGTGAAGGCGAAGCAAAAGCCGTTGCTGCTCCCGGTTCAGTTCCGCGTGCAGGGTGTCGTAGGCGGCCTCTGCATCGCGCTCCGCGTCTTGCGTTTGCTGTGAGACCACCAGAAAACGCCGTTGAAGCGCCGTCATGTAGTCCCACATTTCAGCTCGCCTCGCCGAGCTCCGGCACCATGTCGGCGGCGTTGACGATCTCCATGAATTGCTGGGCATACGCCTTTGCCTGCATGGTCGTGTCCATGTCAAGGGTGCTACTTGCCTCGAATTTGAACAGGGCGAACGGCTTGCCGCCCTTGCTCGTCGCCCGCTCCAAGGTGATGCGCGTCACCACGCCGTTGATCGGCGTCAGCGCGCCCGCGAGCCGCGTCGTATATTTCAGGAAGCGGTTTTTGCTCGTCACCGGCACGCGCACCAGCAGCGGGAGGATGGTATTCGGACGCAGGAGGAATAAGAGTACAGATTCCTTGCACGACTTCGCGTTGCTCTCGCCGTCCTTGGAGCCGAAATCGTTGTAGGGGCAGTGGGCGCAGGACTTCCCATCGGCAGAAATAATGCTGTTGACGCTCATGCAGTCGGGCGGCGTGCCCTCCACCGGCTCCGGCGTATGCCAGTAGGCGCGGGGCGTGGTGTAGTCGAGGACGATGCCCGTCAGCTCCGTTTCCGGCTCGTCGCCGTTCAGCCCCGGCACGGAGAATACCGTCGAGCCGCCGGAGGGCGATTTGACCACATCGAAGAAGTCCAGCGCAAGCGGCTGATTCTTCAAATTCTCTCGGATGACGGAGAGTGCGTTGTTCGACAGGGCCGCGTAGTCGGCGTTGACCGGCGCCAGCCCCATTTCAAAGGGCAGCGGAGCCGGTGTTTCCAGCTCCTGCATCTTGGTACTCATGCGGTTTTTCAATTTGGTGCTGTCCATGATGATCCTCCTAACTTGCCGCCTTCACAGAGAAGCGGCGATAACTGATTTTGTTGGCGTACTGTTTGTAGAGCGTCGGGTGCTCCGCTTTCAGCGTCTTGCTGTCCAGCCGCTCCTGCGAGATCGACTTCCATGTGACGGTCTTGTCGCCCACAGTGCCGACCTCGTTCTCACCCAGCATTTCCTTGAGCAGGTTTTCGGCTTTCTGTTTCCGCTCGGTGGCGGCGTCGAGGTCTTCGCAAGCCTCGTCGTACTGCGCCAACAGCTCCGAAGCGGACGGTGGAAGCACGATCTGCGATTGCGGCACGCTGTTCGGAAAGCGCTCGGCGAGGAACTTCGCTGAGGCGTCGGAGCCATCCAGCGGCGGCGGAGTCATATCCTGCACATGCCGCCAGAAGACGGATTCAAACGGAATCAGCATGTCGATCAGCTCGTCGTCACGCTCCACCAGCTTCCACTTGAAGGTATTGCCGCCGATCAGGACGGCAATAAAGGCGGCACGGAAACCCGTGACGGCCATGTAGTGCTGGATTTGGAGTGCATACTCGTCGGGGATGGCATCGTCCCATTCGCCGCTTTTATAGGCCGTAGCGGTTTTGGCTTCGAAGATGCAATCACCATAGTCGGGGTGGTGGCAAACACCGTCCAGATTGGCGAGCATGAACGGATTTTCCGTGCTTTGGAGCAGTTGCTTGACGATCTCCACCTGAATGCCCGTGCGCTTGGTGAACTCCGCGCGGACGATACCTTCCAGCTGTGTACCCCAGTAGGCCGCTTCCCCCGCTTCTTGGTAGGGGAGTTGGTTCGTCTTTTCCATCCACAGCTCGACGGGCGATTTGTAGCGGTTGATGCCGCAGACGATAGAGGCATCGGAGCCGCCAATGCCGCGCTTGCGGTATTCCAGCCGGTCGGCGTAGGGAAGGTCTTCGGTGGAGATCAATACCCGCGCCGTCATGCCGCCACCCCGCACAGCCTTACGGCCCTGTCGATAATCGCGTGGCCGTCCATGACCCGCGACCAGTTGTTTTCGGCGTAGTTCTTCGTGTTGCGGTGCGGCATCGAGTGCGTGGCGAGGTCGCTCGCGGCGTTGATGACGCCCCACGCCGTGCCGCGAAACCGCTTGATGTCCGGCGCGTAGTAGCACACCATGAACTCGTTGCGGCATTTCTCCGCCGTCGCCTTCTCGCGCTCCGAGGCGTTCTCCGCAATCGGGAACAGCTCTTCGAGGATCGCTTTCACGTCGCGGTCGTACAGCGTCTTGTTGGCGGCGCGGTCGGCGTAGCGGGCAAGGCCGCTCATATACTCGTCCGCGAGGGCGAGACAATCCCGCGCCTCCTGCATCCGCTCGCGGATGTTCTCGGTGTGCCGCATGCTCCAGATTCGCTTCGCAGAGCCGAGGGCGAGATTTAAGGTGTTGTTGCACACCACACGGATGGGCGTCATGCAGACCTTCAGGCCACCGCCTCCATCATGGGAGTTCGTGAAGCACAGATACGGCTCTACATCGTCGCTGGCGACGCGGCGCGCGGGCATCTTCGCCAAGAGCCAGATCTGTTTGCCGTCGCGCAAGCTTCCCGCGGTCTCATAGCGCACATCGCCGCCGATGAGATCGTCGGTGAAGTTGAAGGCGTCGATGTTCTGCACGACCTTGTAGCGGTCGCCCACGATGCCGAGAACACTGCCGTCTGTGTCGCGGACGTTGGACTTGTAGCCGGGGATCACGCCGCCGCGGGCATTGTAGACCGGCTCCTGCCGAACGCTCCAATCCAATCCCGCGAAGCGGAGCGCGTCGGCGCTGGTGGGCGCTTCGGGTACCATCGTGCCGAGGCCGTGCCACGGCTTTTCTCTGACGTACATCATGGTTTCTACGTTAGCTGACATGTTGAAAACCTCCTAATTTCTCTTTTTGTTTTTGCAGATGTTGATGACCGTCACGGTGATCATAATGAGCGCGTTGGATAAGGATGTGCCGATGGAGTTGCCGCGTGTGTTTCTCTTGCCGAGCTTCAAATTCTCACCCCCTTCACATTTGATACAGCATTTCTTCAATTTCCTCCGGCTGGAAACCGCGCGAGATCAGGCGGTCGATCATGGCGGGCGTGTAGCCGAAGGCATACGCCACGGCTTTGAGTTCCCCGATGTAAGTGCCGTCCGACCGATAGTTTGGTGTGGAGACACAGGGATACCAACCGAGCAATTTGCTGTCGTCGAAGCGGCTGCGTGTCACCACTCCGGCGCTGTCGATTTTGAGCATTTCTCCGCTCTCCATCCGCTCCCAGACCCCGTTATTGGCACGTTGCGAGCAGCTTTTCAACGCTTTTTCCAAAATCTCCCGCGTGGAGGCATAGAGGAACAAGCCCATTTTCGGGAAGCGGATCAAGTTCAGCGGATTGTCGCCCTTGACGATGTAGAGGTCGTTTTGCTCACCCAGCGCCGTGAAGGTGAACGAGCCTTCCAACTGCTCCGCGGCAAAGCGCAGCGCGTCGAAGTTGAGTGCTTCCTGCGTTTCCAGAAGCTGTACGGCAATATAGCTGTCCGTCTCGATCTTCGTGTGGGGCAGCGCGAATCGCTCCCGCAGCTCGTGGTCGTTGTAGATCACGCCGTTGTGCGCGAAGGCGAAGCGTGCGCCGTTGATGCTGCCGAGAAACGGATGGTTGTTGCGGTTGCGCCGCGCGTCGCCCTGCGTGGTCATGCGGGTGTGGCCCATCACGGTCACGGTGTCGTCCGAAACCGCGAAGCGCAGCTTATGGCCGGGAACGGGAGACTTGCGAACGATCAACCCACCGGAGCCGTTGTAAGCGTAGCCCGCAGCGTCGGTGCCACGCGCCTCCGCTGCCGTC
>JAFXPO010000040.1 GCA_017527825.1 Oscillospiraceae bacterium | reverse complement strand
GAGGTACTCAAGGACTATCTTCACCTTTTCTTCTGCTTCCAGCTTTTGCTTATTTGGCATAACATTGCTCCCCCTATGCTGACAGCATTTTCCTTTTTCACTGTCTCTCATAGAGGGAGCATATCAAATTTGGCACATGGTAGGGTGGCTCTTTCCAAGGCGAAAACTCTCAAGCCAAATGTTAACCCCCTGCCAAATTAGCCCCCTGTTCATGGTTGAGATGGTGCCAAATTTGGCACCGTCTCAGGCCCGCCGCCCAAGCCCTCATCGGTAAAATTCTTCCGGGCAGTAACTAAAAAAGGGCCGAAAACGCAAAAGAATGCGCTCCGTTGCCGGAGTGCGTTTCGATCCTGTCTATGACTTGGTCTGTGGTCAAAAAATTTCGAAAATCAAAAACGCAACTTTTGAAAAAGAAACTCCGCCGAAATCGAGCAATTTCGGCGGAATTTTGGTCCGAGTGGCGAGACTTGAACTCACGGCCTCTTGACCCCCAGTCGAACTGCAAACTTTTTTATAGCGCTTTCCGCTCTTTTCCCGATTTCCACTACGAAATGATTATTTTTTTAGCACCTTTGTCCCGCCGTTTCCGCACGCTGCGGAGAAAATCTATAGCTGTGCTGTGGTCTGAACGGAAGATTTTTCGCCGCTGTAACTAAAAGGAAACGTCAATCCCGCAGGCAGCACGGTAATACTCGACAACTCATTTTCACCATCCAGCAAAATTCCGACGATTGGCGCAAAATTTTTCCGACGATTGGCAAAAGATTATTCCGACATTTGGTAAAAGGTTTGACAAAGCGCCAGCTTCTCCTGCCGCGTCAGTCGCTTGATTTCCGCTTCGCGGCGCATTGCCTCCTGTTTGGTTGCAAAGGTCTCGTAGTACGCGAGCTCCACCGGGCGGCGCGGCTTCGTGTACTTTGCGCCCATACCTGCGTTGTGCGCCGCGACGCGCTTTTCGAGGTCGTTCGTCCAACCGCAGTAGAGCGTCCCATCCGCGCAGCGCAGGAGGTAGGTGTAATTCCGCTCCGTCATCGTCAGCGTTCCAGTATCGCCTTGATCTGCGCGAGATCGTCGGCAAAGTAAATGCCCTGCTGTTTTTCCTCGCTGGAAAGCCCCATGTCGATCATGTGGCGGAGCAGCGCGCGAAGGTCGTTGTAGTAGCCGCCGAGGTTGTAGAGGATGCACGGCGCGTCGAGGTGCCGCAGCGACACCTTGCTCATGACCTCGGCGATCTCTTCCAGCGTGCCCGTTCCGCCGGGAAACGCGATGAACGCATCGCCCAGCTCGATCATCTTCGCCTTGCGCTCGGACATATCCTGCGTGACAATGAGCCGCGTGATGGCGTCATACTCAAACCCCGCGTCGATAAAGAACTGCGGCTCCACGCCCGTGACCTCGCCGCCCGCTTGCAGCACGCTCTCCGCCAGCTCGCCCATCAGCCCGCACTTCGAGCCGCCGTAGACGAGCGCGTGACCGCTCCCGCCGATCCATGCGCCAAGCTCGCGCACCGCCGTTTTGAACGTCGGGTCAACGCCCTCGTTCGCGCCGAGATAGACCGTGATGTTCATATCGCGCCTCCTATCGCATCAGCACCGCGCGGCAGGGCGCGCCGTCACAGCCGCCAAGGTTCAGCGGCGCGGCGCTGAGCAGGTATTTCCCCTCGCTCACGCCGCCGAGGCGGACGCCTTCCAACAGCACGACGCCCGCGCCCAGCAGGATGAGATGCACTTCCATCGGCGCGTCCTCCGGCCCGACGGTTTGCGACTCGTTGCCAAGCAGCTTGATCCCCGCGTCCGCGAACACGCGCGCCGCCTCCGCCGTAACCGTCGCGCGTCCCGCAATCAGGATGCGCTCCGCGGCGTTCTCTGCCGCCGCGCGGTCAAGGATTCCCTTCGCGTCCGCCGCCGTTACGTCGCCCTCATTCCGCGCCACATAAGCGTCGCCCACGAATACGGACACGTCCAGCTCGTCGATCCTCTTGCCGCCCTCAATGAAGTGGTACGGCGCGTCAACGTGCGTGCCGTTGTGGGCGCACATGGAAAACGCGGTCAGGTTGCAGACGCCGCCGTCCGCGATGCCGGAAAGCGTGCTTTTCTCGGGCTTCGGATCACCGGGGTATACCTGACAGGAGAAAACCTCCTGTGAAATATCAATGACGGTCAAAAGCGATACCTCCCTCACGGCTCGATCCTGAAATATGCCAACGTCTCGCGGAACGCATCCTGCGCCGTCAGGCAGGTGTCGCGCAAATAACCGCGCTCTTTTTCCCAGTTTTGCAGTCCGCGATAGTAGTAAAACTTCAGCTCCTCCGTGATGATAAACGGTACGATCTTATGGCGCAGGCATTCCTTGAACAGCAGCAGCCGCCCAACGCGCCCGTTGCCGTCCTGAAACGGGTGGATGCGCTCGAAGCGGTAGTGGAAATCCAGCAGGTCGTCGAGCGTCTTTTCCTTTTCTTCGTTGTACCTCGCCAGCAGCTCCTTCATCGCCGCCGGAACATTCTCCGGCAGCGTTGTTTCTTTGCCGCCGACCTCGTTTGGAAGCTTCTTGTAATCACCGACCGCGAACCAGTCGAGCCGCGCGTCGCTCGTGCCGCTCTTTAAGGTCGAGTGGAGCTGCTTGATGAACGCTTCACTCGGCGCGTAGGCGACGCTGTCGATGACCATGTCGATACACTTGAAATGGTTTGCAGTCTCCACCACATCGTCCACCCTGACCGCCTCTGCGCCGCCGATCGTGTTCGTCTCGAAGATGAGGCGCGTCTGGTCGTGCGTGAGGCGACTACCCTCGATGTGGTTGGAGTTGTAGGTCAGGTCGATCTGTACCCTGTGGTAAATCCCGCCACGCAGCTTCGCCGCCTTCTCCGCCCGCAGACGCGAGAGCAGATCCTTCGGCGTATCGTCATGCATGTTCAGCCGCTCCGGCTTGGACGCCGCCGCCGGAATGTGCCACGTCTTGCCGATCAGCACCGCGCCCTCGACACGCCCCTCGGCGCAGTAATTGCGCACACTGCGTTCGGAAACGCCCCACAATCTCGCTGCTTCCGCAACGGAACGATAGTTCAACGCCCTCACCTCCTGCATATTGGTCGAGGATAGTATACGCCGTTATCGGCAAAAAAGCAAGATTACGTTTGTTCGAAAATCGCTAATTTATGCCGATATACGGCGACATGAGCCAAATGGAACAGCCAAGTGCCACGAAACTTTTCGTTGCCGCGCCTCATAGACATATACAATGCGTCCCATTTCTGTTGACATTTGCCCCGCTGCTTGTTATACTATAAAAGGGTGAATAAGATGAAAAAACAAAATTTGGTGAATTTGATTCGATATCATGTTGAAAACAATGAGGAAGCATTTGCGTCCGAGGTAGCAAAAATCGCAAAAGAATTTGATGAAAGCGGCGATACTTCCGTAGCAGAATACCTTATGGAGCTGATTTCCAATGCGAATTTCTATGTACCGCAGGCAAGCTACAAAAGTTTGAGATATCTAAAAAAGAAAGAATACTCTGCGCAGCCCCTCTTGCTTCCCAACATTATCGAGGAAGATATTGTTGGAATCACACGGTCAATCAGCAACAATGCTGGATTGTCCAAATTTCTGTTTTATGGAGCACCTGGCAGTGGTAAGACAGAATCAGCATATCAAATCGCAAGGATTTTAAACCGCGATATCCTGTCCGTTGATTTTGAACAACTCATTGACAGCAGACTTGGCGAAACAGCAAAGAATGTTGCATCGCTTTTTGACGAAATCAATCATCTGCCATTCAGCAAGGTACTTGTGGTATTTGATGAAATTGATGCGTTGGTTCTGGACAGAATTAACCAAAATGATTTGCGCGAAATGGGACGGGTAACCTCTTTGTTCCTGAAAGAACTTGATGCGCTCAATGAGAAGATAACAATCATTGCAACTACCAATCTTTTTCCTAGTCTGGACAAAGCATTGATTCGGAGATTTGACGCAGCCATATCTTTTGACCGTTACTCTCGAGAGGATTTGATTGATATTGCCGATTCTATTCTTGTGTCAAATCTAAGAAAATCCGTTAAATCAAAACAGGACTTGAGGCTTTTTCACAAAATTCTCAGCAACCTCGGCAACATCCCCTATCCGGGTGATTTAAAGCAAGTAATCAAGACTTCTATTGCTTTCAGCGATGAAACAAGCGAATTCGATTATTTAAGAAAAATATATCTTGCGCTGAATGGCAATCCTGAAACTGTTGATATCCAAAAACTTAACGAGCTGGGATATACGACAAGAGAAATAGAAATCCTCACGAGGATTCCTAAAAGTAGTGTTTCAAGAAAGTTGAAGGATACAAAATGAACCATTTATTACAGATAAAGCTTCGATTTGCTAGTGAGAAGAACAGGCAACGTCCTGGAGCTCGGAATCTGAGAGTGCGGGATCATACGACGTCCGAGAAAATTGATGCTCTGGTTGATGACCTGAACGCCGTATTGCGTTATTATAGGGGAATTCCCAAAATGCTCGACAAGATACTGATCGATGTGAATTACAATGATATCATTGCAAAGTCCAACAGGGTCAGGGAAGTGCTCAAGCCAACAGGGTCAGTACAAACAAACGACATTGTTGTCGGAGCGAGGTTTTCCGATGCACCTGCTGGCGAGGAAAATCATATTATCACATATTATGTGGATGCTGCAACGATTGTACGAACAATTCATAATCTAAGAATTGCACAGAAGTTTCTCAAAGATCAGCTAAGTGGCAAAGCAACGCACAAAAACTTCAACGAACCGGACTGCGAGATTGACTATACTGGGTTCGAACTAAGCAAAGCCCAACTGCGCCATATCATTGTTGACTGCTCTGTAATTGATTCTTTTTCAGTACCGGGCATTTCGGCTGTTCCTGAGAGCGATACTTTCTTGCTTACGTTTTACCAGACAGAATTACCGCTGGAAAAACTAATGGAAAAGCTCAAGGTCGACGATGCACGATACCACTATTCGTCTTACGGGAAAGATACCATTTCTGTTACGAAGGATTTTTATAACTTTCTTGAGAGCCATGTTCCTTACATGATCTCAATGATCTCAACGGATTTTTCACAAATCAGAATCGACCAGATCACAGGTGCACCGACACGGGAAGAAATCGACATTCCGTCTCCAGCCAATGAGCCTGTCATCGGTGTGATAGATACACTTTTTGACGAAAGCGTTTACTTTCGCGATTGGGTCGAGAATATAGACTATCTTTCCGATATAGAACAATCGATGGTTCGAGACGATTGGAAAAACCACGGGACGGAGGTGTCTTCGATCATCGTGGATGGTCCCACCCTGAATCCGTGGCTTGACGACGGATGCGGACGCTTTCGTGTACGCCACTTTGGCGTTTGCGGCGACAAAATATCCGTTCCTCGGCTTGTTAGGAAAATCAAAGAAATCGTTTCGAGGAATCCGGATATTCATGTCTGGAATCTCTCTCTTGGCACCGAGGACGAGGTTTCCAAAAACTTTATCTCTTTTGATGCCTCAGTTTTAGACGAGCTGCAATCCCAGAAAAACGTTTTATTTGTCATATCCGGCACGAATGATGAACAGCAAAATCGCTCTCCACGGCTGAGAATCGGTTCTCCGGCAGATTCCTTAAATGCCATCGTTGTCAATTCCGTGAAACGTAGTGGCATACCAGCCTCATACTCACGCGAAGGCACGGTGCTGTCTTTCTTTAGCAAGCCGGACATTTCCTATTATGGCGGCGATTATGATGAAAGAATCGTTGCGTACTCGCCATACGGCAGAGAGGACGTCTACGGAACCTCTTTTGCCGCGCCATGGATCAGCAGAAAGCTATGCTATCTAATCGATATTATGGGCCTCCCGCGTGAGGTTGCGAAAGCTCTCCTCATTGATTCCGCCGCAGGATGGGAATACAAGGCTTCTACATATCTTCACAGAAACACTCTTGGTTATGGTGTTGTCCCAATTAATATAGAAAAGCTGCTTTCCACCGATAGTGATGAGATTCGTTTTATAGTCTATGGCACCTCCAAATCTTATAAAACAACCAACTATGCCATACCGATTCCCAAAGACGAGGATGGAAAGTACCCTTATATCGCTCGTGCAACACTTTGCTACTTCCCCGAATGCACAAGGTCTCAGGGCGTTGATTACACAAGCAGAGAATTATCTCTGCAGTTCGGGCGTGTTAAAACCAATGGCACCATAGACGATATCAACGATAATGTTCAGGACGAAGAGATTGCCCACGTTGACGAGAGACAGTCACGCAAGGACTTTCGAAAGTGGGAGAATACCAAGTTTATTTCCAAGGTGCTGAAACGTGGTAACCGTCCGGCGAAAGCCTACGAAGAACGCCTGTGGGGAATAGCCATTACATCAAAGGAGCGGTTAGCTTCCCGCACAATGCATGGTCTGAATTTCGGCGCGGTCGTCACTTTGCGGGAAATCAACGGTATTAACCGCATTCAGGATTTTATCAGAGCTTGTACGTTAAGGGGTTGGATCGTAAACGAACTTGATATTCAGCAGAAACTTGAACTCTATAACGCAAACCAAGAAGAGATTCAATTTGAATGACATATAGAAACCATTGTAGAATGGTGTCAGAAAATGCAAGGGTATTCTCGCCCACAGGAAGGTACACGATATGGACAATCGCAGCATCCGAAAGCTTGAAAGCGATTTGTGGGAATCCGCGGACTTGCTCCGCGCGGAATCCAAGCTGACCTCGAACCAATACTGTATGCCTGTGCTGGGGCTGATTTTCCTCCGCTACGCCTACAGCCGGTTCAAGCTGGTGGAGCGGGAGATCACGAAAGACCGCCCCACGCGCGGCGGGCGCGTTCTGCCCGTCGAGGCGAGCGACTTTGCCTCCAAGAGCGCGCTGTTTCTCCCAAAAGAGGCGCAGTATGACTTTTTGCTCAACCTGCCAGCCAATATACCCTCCGCAAATATCAAAAATGCGTCCGGCCATGTCATGAACAGCCTCGGCGAGGTGGTCAACAACGCCATGGAACTGATCGAGGCGCAAAGCGAGCAGCTCCACGGTGTACTGCCCAAAGACTACACTATGTTCCCGGACGCGCTGCTGGATAAGCTGCTGCGTATCTTCAACAATAACGCGCTCGACGAGGTCGGCGGCGACGTGATTGGGCGCATCTATGAATACTTCCTCAACAAATTCGCCAAGAACATCGCGCAGGACGACGGCGTATTCTTCACGCCCAAGTCCCTCGTCAAGATGATCGTCAACGTGCTGGAGCCCAAGGGCGGCGTGCTGCTCGACCCCGCCTGCGGCAGCGGCGGTATGTTTGTCCAGACCGGCGATTTTGTCAATCAGGCGGGCATGTCCGCCAACAGCGCCATGACCTTTTACGGGCAGGAAAAGGTCGAGTACAACGCCCAGCTCTGCCTGATGAACATGGCGGTGCATGGGCTGACCGGCGTCATCAAGTCCGGCGACGAGGCGAACACCTTCTACCACGACGCCCACAACCTCGCGGGCGAATGTGACTATGTGATGGCGAATCCGCCCTTTAACGTGGACAAGGTCAACGCCGAGACAGCGCAGAGCGCCGGACGCCTGCCCTTCGGCTTGCCCGCCATCAACGCGAAGAAGGAGTTCGGAAATGCCAACTATCTCTGGATTTCGTATTTTTACGCCTATCTGAACGAAAAAGGCCGCGCGGGCTTTGTCATGGCGTCCTCCGCCACCGACAGCCAGGGCAAGGACAAGGACATCCGCCAAAAGCTGGTGGAGAGCGGTCATGTGGACGTGATGGTCAGCGTCGGCAATAACTTCTTCTACACCAAGAGCCTGCCTTGTTCCCTCTGGTTCTTCGACAAGGGCAAGCGCGAGGAGCTGCGGGACAAGGTACTGTTCATCGACGCCCGCAACTATTATACCGTGGTCGACCGCACGCTCAACGAGTGGAGCGAGTGGCAGCTCAAGAACCTGAACGCTATCGTCTGGCTCTATCGCGGCGAGGCGGAGAAGTACCGGGGCTTGCTTAAGGAGTATGAGGGCGCAATTATTCGCTCCATCTGCTCGATTGTCGATTTTCAAGCAGAATCTCTGACACATCTCATGCTACCGCCATTCTATACGGAGGCATACGAAAAAGCCTTTGCGCTCAGGCGCAGGGTGGAAGACGGAATTAGTCTTTCCGAGTGTGAATCAATCAAAAATGCATTGGGCGAATATCAACGCGAGGTAAAAGCGGCGGCGGCGAAGTTTGCAGCACATATAGAGGAAAACAAGCTAAACCACGAGGTTAAGGCGTTTGTGGAGAGCTATGCTGGGAAAGGACCTGCGCGCGGCAAATGGTTTACAAAGAGCTTGAACGGCACTATTGATACATTTGTCGAAGAGATCAGCGATTGCCTCAAAACGATTGCCGAAGCAGCTTGGCTCTATGAGAAGTTTGGGGTTGGCGCATACGCCGATATTCCCGGCTTGTGCAAAGTTGCCACGCGCGCGGAGATCGAGGACAAGGGCTGGTCGCTCACGCCGGGCGCGTATGTCGGCGTCGCGCCGACCGAGGACGACGGCGTGGATTTCGCCGCGCGCATGAAGGAGATACACGCGGAGCTTTTGACCTTGCAGGCGGAGAGCAATTCGCTGATGGAAACCATCTCGAAGAATATGAAGGAGATGGGGCTATGAAGTGGGAAAAAGTACGGCTTGCTGATTGTTGCAAATCAATCGCCGACGGAGATCACCAACCGCCGCCGAAAGCAGAAAACGGAGTTCCATTTGTAACGATTTCGAACATCACATCGTTTAATCAGTTTGATTTCAGCAATACGATGTATGTTTCGCAGGAATACTATGATGCGTTGGATTCCAAAAGAAAAGCGCAAATTGGGGATGTCTTGTATTCGGTAGTAGGTTCTTTCGGGATTCCTGTACTTATCAAAGAGAACAAGCCTTTTTCCTTTCAGCGACATATAGCTATACTACGTCCGAACGAAAAAGTGCTTTCCGCGTTTTTGTACTATACCATGCTGAGCAAAGACTTCTATGCAAAGGCTGATGCGGCGGCAGTTGGTGCTGCACAGCGGACGATTAGTTTGTCTGCTCTCCGCAATATAGTAATTGCTCTTCCGCCTCTTGATAAACAACGCAGGGTAACAGATATTCTCTCCGCCTACGACGAGTTCATCGAGAACAACCAAAAGCAAATCAAGCTGTTGGAGGAAGCGGCGCAGCGGCTGTATAAGGAGTGGTTCGTCGATCTCCGCTTTCCTGGACATGAGAATACGCCCATCATGGACGGTGTGCCGGAGGGGTGGAGGAAAGAAACAATTTCCGATATTTGTGATACCATAGGCGGCGGTACACCGTCAACTTCCAAGTCCGAGTACTATTCCGATGGCACTATACGATGGGTAACGCCGACTGATCTCACAAAAGCGAATAGCTTGATTTTGCTGGATTCTGAAAAGAAAATAACCATTGACGGCTTGAACAATAGCTCTGCAAAACTGTTGCCGCCATATACGATTCTTATGACAAGCCGTGCCAGCATTGGATATTTTGCTTTATGCGAATTTGAAGTTTGTACAAATCAGGGGTTTATTTCTTGCGTACCTTGTTGTGCGGAAATGCGATACTATTTGCTCTTCAATCTGATGGAGCGTGTAGATGAAATTAAGGGAAAAGCAACAGGATCAACGTTTTTGGAAATATCGAAACGAGCATTTCGAGATATGGAGATTATTGTTCCAAACAATGAATTGCTGCTGAGATTTACAACCATTATTGACCCTATAATAAAAGAACAGCGAACATTAACAAAGATAATTGCTCATTTGCAGCAAGCCCGAGATCGGTTGCTGCCCAAGCTAATGAGCGGAGAATTGGAGGTATGAAAATGTGGTATGAATGGGTTTTCGATGGAATTGGAACGGAAATAATTAGTTTGCTTATTGGCCTGATAATCGGTGGTATAACTGGATACAGATTTGGAATAAAGAATCATAATAAACAGTCTCAAACCGCAGGAAATCAATCAAAATTGACCCAAATTGGAAATGTGACTATTACAAGCGACAACAAGGAGAAAAAGAATGACAAATGAAGGGCAAATGCAAAAGGCTGGCAATGGTGCCACACAAACGCAGATAGAAAACCTGACAATAGTCAATAATGGTATTACCGAGCAGCGAGCTCGTGAAATATGCAATGAATTGCTCCCTCAAATTCTTCAAGAATACACCGATGAAGCCACAAACACCGCAAGAAGCCGGATAAATCAATTTGAAAATGAATTGCTGAATCGGGTAAAACGTGTGGAAGAAATGCTTCCAGCATTTGCAGATCCGACATTTCAATTTGCACTAAAAAATGCCCAGAGAACAGCGGCTTCGACTGAACGTGAAGATGATTATTCACTGTTATCAGAATTGCTCGTATGCCATGTACAAAAAGGAGACGGTAGGAAAAACCGAGCTGGAATTGGCAGGGCAATCAGCATAGTAGGAGAAATAGACAATGATGCGCTGTGTGCCTTAACAGTCGCACATGCGATTATGCAGTTTGTCCCAATAACAGGAAATACTTTAGAAGGTCTTCATGTACTGAACGAATTGTTTAATAAGCTTTTATACCACGAACTACCATCTGGAACTGAGTGGCTCGACCATTTAGACGTCCTTGGTGCGATCAGGCTGGATTCTTTTATCACCATGAAGCAAATCTTTGATTTTTATTCATCAACTCTAGATGGCTATATTTGTGTTGGAATTGAGAAGTATTCGGAGGAATATAGAAAAGCAATTGATATTCTTAATGCAGCCCATATAAATTCGAGTTGTTTAATTCCCAATGATTGTTTGGATAATTATGTTCGTTTGGCAATATGTCAGTATAATAGCATTGATAATTTGCTTTTCAATAAAGGAGCAGAAAAAGTGCCACTAAGTGAAGATCATAAACAAGCAGTAAGACAAGTGTGGAATATGTACTCGAAGGATTCCAAACTGATGGATCAGGTTAATACAAAATTTAAGGAAATGTGGAATTCTTTTGATTCCCTTAGTAAAATTGGAACTTGGTGGGATTCTCTTCCTCGCGGATTTTCCATTACACAAGTTGGACGTGTATTAGCACAAACAAACGCAAAACGATGTGATCCTCGTATTCCGGATTTAATCTGATAACGAGGTGACCAACCATGTCCTACGAATACTCCGAAAACATCCTCATCCAAGGCGCGGCGGGCGACCTGCTCCGCGACGAGCTGGGTTGGGACGTCGCCTATGCCTACAACACCGAGGTGCTTGGCGCGGACGGCTCCTTTGGGCGCAGGAGCTATCAGGAGATTCTGCTCACGCGGGACTTTCGAGCCGCACTCCAACGGCTGAATCCGTGGATCACGCCCGCGCAGCTCGACGAGGCGCAGCGTACCATGGAAAGCCGCCTCTCCACCGCGTCGCTGCTGCAAATCAATGAGGAAAAGTACAACCTGATCCGCGACGGCATCCCCGTCACGGTCAAGCGTCCGGGCGGCAAAACAGAGGAAAAGCGCGCCGTGGTGATCGACTTCCGGCACCCCGAAAACAACCGTTTCCTCGCCATCAAGGAGTTGAAAATTCATGGCGATCTGTACCGCCGCCGCACGGATATTGTCGGCTTTGTCAACGGTATCCCCCTGCTGTTTGTAGAGCTGAAAAAGACCACGGTGGACGTGCAGAACGCCTACACGGACAACTACACCGACTACCTCGACACCATCCCGCAGCTCTTTTATTACAACGCCTTTCTCATCCTCTCCAACGGCGTGGAGGCAAAGGTCGGCACGCTGGGCAGCAAGTACGAGTTCTTCCACGAGTGGAAGCGCCTGAACGAGAAGGACGCCGGCAGCGTCGCGCTGGAAACCATGCTGCGCGGCATCTGCAAAAAGGAAAACTTCCTCGACCTGCTGGAAAACTTCATCCTGTTCGACCACTCCGGCGGGCGCACGGCAAAGATACTCGCCCGCAACCACCAGTATCTCGGCGTGAACGAGGCGGTCAAGGCATACGCCGAACGCAAGCTGCGCGACGGCAAGCTGGGCGTGTTCTGGCATACGCAGGGCAGCGGCAAGAGCTATTCGATGGTGTTTCTGGCGCAGAAGATCCGCCGCAAGTTCGCGGGTTCGCCGACCATCGTGATCCTGACTGACCGCGACGAGCTGAACAAGCAGATCAGCGACACCTTCGAGAACTGCGGCCTGCTCGGAAAGACGAAGGCGCGGCAGTTCATCGCGCAGAGCGGCGACGATCTAATCGACAAGCTGCGCGGCAATCCCAGCTTCATCTTCACGCTGATCCAGAAGTTCAACCAGCCGGACGCCGCGCCGATCTATCCCGACCACGACGTTATTATTATGTCGGACGAGGCGCACCGCAGCCAATACGGTATTTACGCCAACAACATGGTTTCCCTGCTGCCGACCGCATCACGCATCGGCTTTACCGGTACGCCGCTGCTCTCCAACGACAACATCACCGAGCGCACCTTCGGCGGCTACATATCCATCTATGACTTCAAGCGCGCCGTGGACGACGGCGCGACGGTGCCGCTGTATTACGAAAACCGTGGCGACAAGATCAAGGACCTGCACAACCCGGAGATCACCGACCGCATTCTCGACGCCATCGAGCAGGCTGATTTGGACGTCGATCAGCAGGACAAGCTGGAACGCGAGTTCGCCAAGGAGATCCATCTGCTGACGGCGGAGCCGCGCCTTGACTCCATCGCGCGCGACTTTGTGGGGCACTACTCCGACCTGTGGACGAGCGGCAAGGCGATGTTCGTATGCCTCAATAAAGTGTCCTGCGTGCGGATGTATGACCTTGTGCAGAAGTACTGGGCGGAGGAAATCAAAAGGCTCGAAGCGCAGATCAGGACGGTGGAGCAGCAAGAAGTCAAGGAGTTGGAGCGCAAGCTCGCATGGATGCGTGAAACGGAGATGGCGGTCGTCATCAGTCAGGAGCAGAATGAGATCCAGACGTTCCAGAAATGGGGGCTGGATATCAAAACGCACCGCGAGAAGATGGAAAAGCGAGAGCTGGATAAGGAGTTCAAGGACGCCGAAAACCCGCTCCGCGTGGTGTTCGTCTGCGCCATGTGGCTGACCGGCTTTGACGTCAAGTGCCTTTCCTGTCTCTATCTGGACAAGCCGCTCAAGGCGCACACGCTGATGCAGACCATCGCCCGCGCCAACCGCGTCGCGGAGGGCAAGAGCAACGGCCTGATCGTAGACTATGTCGGCATCGTCAAGGCGCTGAGAAAGGCGCTGGCGGACTATACCGCAAACATCGAGGGCGGCGCTGGCGTCGATCCGACCGTCGATAAGGAGGAGCTGGTCGCGCGGATACTGCAAACCGTCGCAGCGTCAGAGGCGTTTCTCGCGGAGCGGGGTTTTGCCCTCCAAACACTTGTAGACGCAAGCGGTTTTGCAAAGGTCGATCTGCTGCAAACAGCGGCGAACGCCGTGTCTGCCAGCCTGCCGGAGCGGAAGGAGTTCCAGACGTTCGCAAACGAGCTGCAGCGTCTCCTGAAATACGCTGACCGCGAGGATATTGAGCCGTCCGTCCGTAAACGGTGCAACGCCATCGTTGAAATCGACGCACAGCTTTGCAGGAAGCGCAAGCACGCAAGCAACATAGATCTGATGGTACAGATCAATCAAATCATCAGCGAATACGTCCAAGTCGAGCAACCGCAGGAAGGGTTGGCAGAGAGCCGTCGCTTCGATATCAGCCAAATCGACTTTGATCTCTTGCGCGCGGAGTTCGCACGGGCAAAGCAGAGGAATCTGGTGCTCAAGGATCTGGAGGACTTGATTCAGGAACGGCTGGAGAAGATGGTCGCGGCGAATCCGGGACGCATCAATTATTATGAGCGGTATCAGGAGATCATCGAGGACTACAACAGCGAGCAGGATCGCGCCACGATCGAAAAGACGTTCATGGAGCTGATGGATCTCGCAAACTCCATGGATCAGGAGGAGCAGCGCTACGTCCGCGAGGGCTTTGCCAACGACGAGGAGCTGTCCATCTACGATCTGCTGTTCTCGGAAAGCCTCTCCAAGCAGGACATCAAGACCATCAAGAAGGTCGCGGCGAGTCTGCTTCAGAAGGTAAAGGCCAAGATCGCCGAGTTGGATCACTGGACAGACAAGCAGGAAACCAAGGCGACCATCGACACCCTGATCCGCGACACGCTATGGGCGGAGCTGCCGGATTGCTACGACGAGATCAGCATCTCGACCTATCGGCAGAAGATATACGAGTATGTATACACGCGCTACCCGGAGGTGGCGTGAAAGCACGGAGACGTACACCATGCACTTTGTCGATGCAAAAGGAATCCTCACCACGAGCGGCGGGCGCTGCGGCATGAACCTATACCGCGGTTGCACGCACGGCTGCGTCTACTGCGACAGCAGGAGCCGCTGTTACCAGTTCACGCACCCGTTCGAGGACATTGAGGTCAAGCAGAACGCCCCCGCGCTTCTGGAAAAATCCCTGAAATCCAAGCGAAAAAAGTGCATGATCGGCACTGGCTCCATGTCCGATCCCTACATGCACTGTGAAGAAAAGCTCCAGCTGACGCGAAGGTGTCTTGAAATCATCCGCGACAACGGCTTCGGTCTGGCGATCCAGACGAAGTCCGACCGCATTCTCCGCGACATTGACCTGCTCGATGAGATCAACCGGACCGCCAAATGCGTGGTGGAGATAACGCTCACGACCTACGACGACGCGCTGTGCGTGATCCTCGAGCCGAACGTCTGCAACACGAAGCGACGCATCGAGGTGCTCGAAGCCATGCGACAGCGCGGCATCCCGACGGTCGTTTGGCTGACACCCATTCTGCCGTTCATTAACGACACGGGGGAAAACGTCACGGCGATCCTGAATGAGTGCGTCCGTGTGGGCGTGATGGGGATCGTCTGCTTCAACATGGGCGTGACGCTCCGCGAGGGCAGCCGGGAATACTTCTACGCGGCGCTGGACAGGCACTTTCCGGGCATGAAGGAACGCTATATCGAGCGGTACGGGAATGCCTACGAGCTGCCAAGCCCGCGCGCAAAAGAACTCATGCGGCTGTTTCGCGGCGTCTGCGCGGAGCACGGTATCCTGTACGAGCCGGAGGACTGCTTCCGCTTTATGCAGGAGCTGCCGGAGCGATTTCCACAGATGAGTTTATTCGATACATGAGATAAGGAGGGTCACATCATGCCGTACATCGCCATCAAAGGATACCCAAAGGATGAGGAAACCGTGCGCAAGGTCGCCGAGCGCATCAACGAAACGCTGCTGGAGCTGTGGGGCTGCCCGCAGGCGGCGATCAACATCTCTTACGAGGCGATCTCGCCTGACGTGTGGGATGAGCGCATGGAGCGCGGCGAGATCGCGCAGAACCGGGACAAGATGCTCCTGTACGC
The DNA here is from genome assembly GCA_017527825.1 of Oscillospiraceae bacterium. Taxonomy (GTDB): domain Bacteria; phylum Bacillota; class Clostridia; order Oscillospirales; family Oscillospiraceae; genus Hominicoprocola. Next base: position 36,495 of record JAFXPO010000040.1, on the reverse strand, counting down.
CGGGGAGTGGATGAGCAGAGAGAAGAAACTCACGATCCTGCACTTGGACAACTGTCCCTACTGCCACAAGGCGCGTCAGGCGCTCGCCGAGCTGCAAGCAGAGAACCCCGCCTATCGCGCCGTCATAGTCGAGTGGATCGAGGAGGAGCGCGAGCGTGAGGCGGCGAGCCGCTACACCGACTATTACTATGTTCCCACGATTTACGCGGGCGATGAAAAGCTCTATGAGGCACATCCCGGCGACAACTACGACAAGATCAAGGCAAGCGTGAAAGCCGCTCTGACGGCGGCGCTGCGCTGAACCCCCTGCAAATTCTTCCCCACTGTAACCAAACATAGCCCCCGCGGGATCAGAGCAACGCGCTCCGATCCCGCGGGGTATTTTTCTATCCTCCGATCGACTTCAGCCGCGCGATGGCATCCTCCTCGCCGAGCTCGCCGCGCGCGTAGGCGTCGCGGATGTCCTGCGCCTGCGCCACCTCGCGGTTGTACTCCGAGGCATCCTTCTTGCGGCGGCTGCGCTGCATCTTCAGTCGCCCATACGCGCGGTTGTACTCCTGCTGTACCGGCGATGCGCCCTCGCGCTCGCGGCGCTCCTTCGTGTGCGCGCCGACCTTGCGGCAGGTGCGCGTCGTCTCGCCCGGCGCGATGTTGTTGCAGTAGCAGGTGTTGTAGCCGCGCGTCAGGAGGAAGTACCGCCCGCAGTTGTGACAGCGACGCGGCGCGTTGCCGTGCGCGAGTGCACGGTAGAAATCGGTGTAGAGGAAGAAGCGCAGCTCCGCGAACTTTGCCCGCTCCGCGACATGAAACTCGTTCGGATGGTCAGGATGACGCATCGGCACGAACGAAAGCTCCGCGGGAAAGCTCTGCTCGAATTCCTGAAACGGATAAATCTTCGTGCCGTCCGTGACCATCGCGCGCCAGTAGGCGTCGAACGCGCGACCGTACTCCGCGCTGTCACGTCGCGGCAAGTCCTCGAAAAAGTATTCCAGCATCAGCGCGACCTGCCCGCGAAAGTTGTTCAGACGCTCCGGCAGGCACGAAACCTTGGCGGCGAACGCCCGCAGCAGCTGACCGCCCGCCGTGTCCTCTCGCATCGCCTCGTCCCACGCCTCGGGCGTGTCGCGCAAGTCCGTGAACACCGTCCGCGCACCCTCGTCCAGCTCCAAGTCACGGAACACCGGCAGCGTGAGGATGACGTCATACGCCGCGTTGAACTTCGCCTGTACCTCCTCCGCCATGCGTCTGTCCCGCCGCTCAAGCATACGATCCAGCGCGCGGTCAAACGCCTCGGCGCTATCACAGAGGCGGTCGAACGTCTCCGTCGAGAGGTTCAGCACGTCCACCGTCACCTGTCCCAAGGGGTAGGTGCGCCCGCCGACGTGTACGTTGTTATCCCAGAAGAAAACAGAGAATGCGTCAAACTGATCCATGCGCCCTCCTGTTACCGATAGAGTTTTGAGATGTTCTCAAGGTCGTCCCAAGCCATTGCAATCACGATGCAGGACTGCTACAGTCATGCTATCCGATTCGGACGCAAAAATCAAGCGGCAAACGCGGGAGGCCTACCGCGCCGCCAACGAGGAGGAAACCATGAAGCAATCCCAGTACCAAAGCTATGACGAGCTGCCGCTGTTTCTCAACGCGCGGATGGTGGCGGACGTGCTCGGCGTGTCGCCGTCCAGCGGCTACGAACTCATGCGCGAGAAGGGCTTCCCGGCGCTCAAGGTCGGCAGCCGCATCGTCGTCCCGCGGGACAAGTTCATTGCGTGGGTCGAACGCGAGAGCGGAGGCGGTTCCACATGAACAACTGCACGATCCTGCCCAACGAGATATTCCAAATCCACCTCTCCGCAAATGCGCTCGCCATCTACTCGTATCTGCGGCGGCTCACCGATCCCGAGACGCACCAGTGCTGGCCGAGCTACGCGAACATTGCCGACACGTTCGGTTGCAGCACGCGCACGGTGGCGAAGTACGTTGCAGAGCTGTGCGAGGCGGGGCTAATCGACATCGAGCCGACCTCCGTCACCACGGCGGACGGATTGAAGTGGAACGGCAACCTGCGCTACACGCTCCTGCCGATCCGTCGCGCGGTTAGTCTGTTCCACGAACGCCAGCTCGCCAAGCTCGACGCGGCGCACATGCGGAAGAAGCTGTCGCGCAGACAGATTCCCCGCGCCGAATACGTCGCCGCGAGGACTGTGCATGAGCCGGAAGAACTTCCGCTGTGAGCGCCGCTGTTGCCGCTGTGTCGCATCGTTCGGCGCGCAGGGCATCCCAGCACCGTCGAGGGAACAAAGCGGCGTGTGCGGCGATTTTGGAGGGGTGCGACGAGGAAGCAGGAAAAAGCGCCGACGCTAAAGCGCCAGCGCGGGCACAGCGTCCCGCGGTGCGGGGCGCGGTTCGGGCGATTCATCGTGACGCTGTTTCGGATCGCCGAAAACAGCGATGACGCTCAATCTTCGGTGAAACGCCGCCTGACCGCGTACCGGCGGCGTTTCACCTGACGCTAAACGATAAATAAGGAGGAATTTACGCAATGAAAAGCGAAAAAGCCAGACACACCGTCTGGCTGACAAACGAGGCATGGGAAAAGGTGAAAAACCACTACCGAGACGACAACTGTTCCACGCAAAACGAGTACATCGAAAAGGCGATCCGCTTCTACACGGGCTACCTGAACGCGCGTGACGCGGGCGCGTATCTGCCGCGCGTGCTGGCGGACGTGCTGGAGGGCAAGCTCCTGCTCTTCGGCGACCGCATCGGCAAGACGCTGTTCAAGCTGGCGGTGCAGGACGCGGTCATGGCGAACCTGCTCGCGGCGGACACGGACGTGGATCTGGAAACGCTGGAAACGCTGACGGGCACCTGCGCCAAGCGCGTCATGCGTACCCACGGCGTTCTGGATTTTGAGGACGCGCTCAAGTTCCAGAAGCGGATGGATTGAGCGGCGGTTATTTCTCCGTTTGGTCAACGAGGTTTCAGTAGACTTGCGGGCGCGTCCTCGGTATTGTTTGAGCTGACAAAACGAGCGCAAAATCTTCACATCGGTAACTAAGAAGGAGATGACGGCATGGCAAAACGCAGAGCGTCCGGCGACGGCATGGTGCGGAAGCGAGAGAACGGACGCTGGGAGGGGCGCATCGTCGTCGGGCACAAGCGCAACGGCGAGCCGATCTTTCGCAGCGTCTACGCAAGGACGCAGAAGGAACTGCTCGACAAGCTCCACCGCGAGATCGTCGCCTACGAGGGCGTGGAGCTGACCGAGGACAGCCTCATGACGCTGGGCGATTGGCTCGACCGCTGGCTCGACGAGTACGCGGCGAACGCCGTGCGCCACACAACGCTTGAAAACTACCGCCACATGGCGGAGCGGATCAGGCGCGAGCTTGGCGACAAGCAGGTTTCCTCCGTCACGACGGAGGACGTCCAGCGGATGTACCGCCGCCTGCGCGAGCACGGGCGCATACAGCCGGACGAGAAGCACGGCTCCCAGCTCTCCGCAAGCACCGTGCGCCACATCCACGCCATGCTGCACCTCGCGCTCGACGCAGCGGTGCGCGCGCACATCATCGCATGGAACCCGACCGTCCACGCCTCGCCACCAAAGGTGGAGCGCGGCGAAATGCGCATCCTCACCGAGCGCGAGCTGGACATGTTCATGAAGGCGATCCAGAGTGACACAGTCTGGCACGACTTCTTCTACACGGAGCTGACCACAGGACTGCGGCGCGGCGAGATCTGCGGTCTGCGCTGGGATGACTTCGATGAGAAGCGCGGCATACTCCATGTGCGCCGCACACTGCACGCAGAGCGTGGGCGTCTCGTCACCGGCGCGACGAAAACCGGAAGCGGCACACGCGACATCCTGCTCGCAGACAGCACGGCGGAGCTGCTGCGCAAGCGCAGGGAAACGTCCTGCTCCGAGTGGATCTTCCCGAACCCGACAAGGCCGGAGCTGCCGCTCTCCCCAAGCAGCGCCTACAGCCGCCTCAAGGCGATCCTCTCGAACGCGAACCTGCCGGACATCCGCTTCCACGATCTCCGTCACACGTTCTCGACCCACGCGCTCAAAAGCGGCGTGGACGCCAAAACGCTCTCGGCGATCCTCGGTCACACCAACGCCTCGTTCACGCTCGATACCTACACCCACGTCACGGGCGATATGCAAAAGCGCGCCGCGGAGATCGTCGGCGGCTTTATGGAGGATATTCTGCCATGGCAAAACGAAGGAAAAACGGCGAAGGCACCGTCCGTCTGAGAAAGGACGGACGCTGGGAGGGGCGTGTGGTCGTCGGCTACGACGACAAGGGCTACCCCAAGACAAAAGGCGTCCTCGCCAAAACCAGGCGCGCATGTGCCGAGAAGCTGGACGCCCTCAAGGCGCGGCTCGCACCCGCACAGTCGGACAAGCTCTCGGCGGATATGCCGTTCGGCGATTGGCTCGACCACTGGTATCAGACTTATCTCAAGGACACAATCCGACCTTCCACCCAGCAGGGCTATGAGAACTCGATCTACGGGCATATCATCCCGGCGCTCGGCGCGATCCCGCTCAACAAGCTGACGCAGAGCGATTTGCAGCAGTTCTACGGACGCCTCAAACGACAGGGGCGGCTCATCCGCGTCGAGCAGGACGGCGCGGGGCTGTCCGACCGCTCGGTTCGTCTCTGCCATGTCCACTGCCGCGCGGCGCTGCAAAAGGCTGTGGAAGCGGGTCTCCTGCGGAGCAATCCCGCCGAGGGCTGCAAGCTGCCGCCCAAGTCGCGCAGCGCGACGCAGGTGCTCACGCGCGAGGAGATGCAGCGATTCCTCATCCAAGCCAAATATGAGGGCTATTACGAGCTCTTCCTTCTGGAGCTGGCGACGGGGCTGCGGCGCGGCGAGCTGCTGGCGCTCCAATGGAGCGACCTCGACCTCGATACAGGCGAGCTGCGCGTCAGGCGGCAGATCAATCGCGTCCGCGGAACGCTCACGACCATCGAGCCGAAGACCCGCTCGTCCCTGCGCACGATCCTCCTGCCCGAAGCTGTGACAGCGGCGCTGCGCGAGTACAGCAACACCGTTTGCTCGCGCTGGCTGTTCCCCTCCCCGCTGGGCGGCGACGTCCCGCGCGACCCAAGCTCCGTGCGCAAGATCCTCCAGCGCGTCCTGAAGCATGCGGAATGCAGGCAGGTTCGCTTCCACGACCTCCGCCACACCTTCATCACGACGGCATTGGAGCGCGGCATGGACGTCAAGACGCTCTCAGCCATCGTCGGGCATGTCTCGGCGGCGATCACACTGGACGTCTACACCCACGTCACGACCGTGATGCAGAAAAACGCCGCGGCGAAGATCGACCGCGGCATCGCAAAGAGCAGGAAGAAGCCGAAAGCGGAAGCGAGCGTGCCGCGCACGACGGAGTTCACGGCGAACAAGGGCAAGCGACGCCGGCCCGGCACAGGCTGCGTCACGCAGTTGGGTGAACGCCTGTGGGAAGGACGCTACACGCCGACCTACCCCGACGGCAAGCGCCATCCGCGCAACGTCTACGCCCAAAGCGAGGACGAGTGCGAGGCGAAGCTCGCGCGGCTCATCGCGGAGATGAAAGCGGAGATCGCCGCGCTCCGGGCAAAGGACAGGTGGCAGGATGTTCCCTGTTGACCCGGGCTTGGCAAGAGCGCGGCGCGGTGCTATAATCAGGAATCATGCGGCATGGAGGATAGTGGGAATGAACACGCTCGTCATGATACTGTCCCCGGCGAAAAAAATGCGCGTTGACACGGACAGCTTTGCCGTGCGCGATTTGCCGCAGTTCCTCGACAAAGCCGAAACGCTGCTCGCTTCCCTTCGCGCCATGGAACCGCGCGCACTGCAAGCGCTCTGGAAGTGCAACGACCAGATTGCCGCGCTGAACGTGGAGCGCCTCACCGACATGGATCTGCGGCGGAACCTGACGCCCGCGCTGCTTTCCTATGACGGCATCGCCTACCGCTATCTGGCACCGAATGTGATGACCGGCGAACAACTTGACTACGTCGCGGCGCACCTGCGCATCCTGTCCGGCTTCTACGGCGTGCTGCGCCCCTTCGACGGCGTGACGCCGTACCGTCTGGAAATGGGCGCGAGGCTCTCGGCGGGCGGCTGCCGCGACCTCTATCAGTTTTGGGGCGGCGCGCTCGCTGGATCGCTGTGCGGCGAAAGCAGCTGCATCGTCAACCTTGCGTCGAAGGAGTACAGCCGCGCCGTCGAACCGCATCTGCCGCCCGACGTGCGCTTCGTGACGGCGGTATTCGGCGAGCACATCGGCGGCAAAACCGTCGAAAAGGGGACGATGTGCAAGATGGCGCGCGGCGAGATGGTGCGCTGGATGGCGGAGCGCCGCGTAGAGCAGCCCGAGCAGATGCGGGACTTCGACCAGCTCGGCTACCGCTTCTGTTCGGAGGAATCCGACGAAACGACCTATACATTCATCAAGGAGGAGTAAGCCATGCTGGAAATCGGAACCAAAGCGCCGCAGTTTACACTGCCGGACAAGGACGGCAACGCCGTCAGCCTCAGCGACTTTCTCGGAAAAAAGGTGGTGCTGTATTTCTACTCCAGAGACAACACGCCCGGCTGCACCCGTCAGGCGTGCGCGTTCGCCAAGAGCTACGAGGGCTTCAAGCGCAAGGGCGTTGTCGTGATCGGCGTCAGCAAGGACAGCGTCGCGTCGCATCGGAAATTCGCCGAGAAGCACGCGCTCCCGTTCATTCTGCTCTCCGACCCGGAGCGGCAGGCGATCGAGGCATACGGTGTGTGGCAGGAGAAGAAGAACTACGGCAAGGTCAGCATGAGCGTCGTCCGCACGACCTATCTCATCGACGAACAGGGCATGATTGAGCGCGTCATGCCCAAGGTTAAGCCCGACACCAACGCCGAGGAGATCCTCGCGTATCTGGGCTGATAAACACGGGAACCGCGCTCCAAAGACGGAGCGCGGTTCCCGTTTGTCTATGACTTGCGCTGTGGTCAAATTTTTTAGAAAATCAAAAGCGCAACTTTTGAAAAAGAAATTCCGCCGAAATTGAACAATTTCGGCGGAATTTTGGTCCGAGTGGCGAGACTTGAACTCACGGCCTCTTGACCCCCAGTCAAGCGCGCTACCAACTGCGCCACACCCGGATGCCTTACAGCCTAGGTATACTATCACACCTCCTTGAAAAATGCAAGCCCTATTTTTGAAGTTTTCGCAAAGTTTTTGACCTGTAAAGGCGGTACGCTTTCTTTTTTGAAAGTGATATTTCGAATCTTGCAGCACGTCTGCCGAAAAAGGTCTAAATGGCGTTTTTTTCTCTTCTTTTTGATTCTTTCTGTTTTATGTCAAGTTTATCCTGTTTTTCCGCTGCCATACATTTCCCGTCTCACTCCGGTTTCGCCTGACATATTGCACATGCATTTCCTCTTTATCCAGATTATCTCTGTGGATAACCCTGTGGAAATTGTGGATAACTCTTTGTAGTCTCTCATTATCGTTTGTTTTATGTAAACATCATTTCAACTCTCCGCGCCCGTGACTTTCGCTGTTTTGCGCAATTGAGCTTTCTGGACTGCGGCGCACGCGCCCAAGAGGATTTTGCAAGTTTGAAGTCAGATATACATTTTGTAATAGTTTTTTAACCGGTTCTTCCCTTTCCTCTCATACAGTCGGATTGGGATTGAAAGCGGCAAAGGACTGTGATACAATATTATAAATAAAATCAGGAGGGGGCGCACCATGACAGATCTGCCGGAACGCACCTACCGGAAAAACGAAATCATTTACCGCCAAAACGAGTACGAAATGTGCATGTACGACATCCTCTACGGCGGTGTTACGCTCTACTTGAACTATGGCGCCAAGGAGCAGATTCTGGTCAAGGAACTCTGCCCCGGCGCGTACTTCGGCGAAATGGAGCTGGTGGAGGCGCGGCCGCGCACGACCACGGCGGTAGCGACGGAGGAAACGCGGGTGAAGGTTTACACTGCGGAAGCGTTTGGCAGCTGTTTTCAGGAAAAGCCCGCGCTGGTCATGGCGATCATGCAGCAGATGAGCGCCCGCATCCGGGAGCTGACGCGGGAATACAACGACGCCTGCCGCGTAGTAGCCGAGGCGATGGACGCCGAAAAGCGCGGCGAGGCAAAGAGCGACACGCTGCAAAAGGAGCGCAAGCGCCTCTCGGATTACTTCACCACCCGCGTCCGATATCCGGGCACGAAATAGGATAAACTACGGACGGGGTGCTGCGGCATCCCGTCTGACGCAAAGAGGAGGAACCACCATGAAGAAAACCGTCATGCTGTTTGCCAATGGATTTGAGGAGGTCGAGGCGCTGACCGTCGTCGATCTGCTGCGCCGCGCGGAGATCGTCTGCGACATCGTCGCGCTGGACGGCGCGGCGACCGTCACAGGCAGCCACAACATCACCGTGAGCGCGGACAAGGCGTTTGCCGACGTGACTGTAGACGCTTACGACGCGCTGCTGCTGCCCGGCGGTCAGCCGGGTACGACGAACCTCGGAAACGACAACCGCGTGCTCGCGCTGCTGCGCGCGTTCCACGACGCGGGCAAGCTGACCGCCGCGATCTGCGCCGCGCCCACCGTGCTGGCGAAGGCGGGACTGCTGGAAGGCAGGCGCGCCACCTGCTATCCGGGTCTGGAGGGCAAGCTGACCGGCGCCGCGGCGAGCACGGAGCACGTCGTGGAGGACGGCGCCGTCATCACCAGCCGCGGCGTGGGTACAGCGATCCCCTTCGCGCTCTCGCTGGTGGCGTATCTGGACAGCCAGGAGCGTGCCGACGCGCTGGCGAAGTCCATTGTCTATTGCTGATGCCGGACCGGGGTCGCCGCGGACGCAGGCAGAATCCCAACGCCCCTGCGGCGCGTGCGCCGGAGGCGCTGAGCGAGGCTTGGGAAGGCGCGGAGCGGGACGGCTCGACGGCGTGGCTGCTGGCAGGTCAATACCACCGTGCCATTCTGGCGCGGCTGCGAAGCATTCAGAGTGCAAAGCGCCTGCGCATGGCGCAAATCACCGGCTGGCTCAACGAGTTTCTCGCGCTGGAGCAGCGCTGCGACAGTAAACGCCTGCCGGAAATCCTGAAGAATTTTATCCGCACTGCCGGTTTTCTGGCGGAGAGTTCCGATCACCTGACGGCGCGGCATGTGCTGGAACGCTACCCCTATGTGCTCCATGCCGCGGCGGAGCAGGCGGCGGCGGACTTTCACGCCGCGCAGCCGGAGGCGGACTTGAGCGAACTGCTCGGAAAGAAGCATTTCCCCGCGCAGCAGCTGCTCACCGACGGTCTCGGCGGTGTGTGGTCGGTGTGGTATGTGCCTCAGGCGATCCGTTCCAGCTTGAAGCTGCTGCTGGCGCTGAATCCCAAGGACGAGTACCCCGAAGCCCGCGCCATGCGCCGGCATTTCATTCTTCATTTGGGCGGCACGAACACCGGCAAGACCTACGCGGGCTTTCAGCGGCTCAAAACCGCGTCCACGGGCGTATATCTCGCGCCGCTGCGCCTGCTGGCGCTGGAAGCGCAGGAGACGCTGCTGGACGCGGGCGTGGATTGCAGTCTCACCACCGGCGAGGAGGAGGACATCCGCGAGGACGACACCCACGTTGCCGCCACAGCGGAGAAGCTGGACCTGAAGGCGCATTACGACGTGGCGGTCATCGACGAATGCCAGATGATCGCCGACCGGGAGCGCGGCTACGCGTGGACGCGGGCGATCCTCGGCGTCCTCGCTCCTGAGGTGCATCTCTGCGCCGCGCCGCAGGCAAAGCAGCTGCTCATCCGCCTGATTGAGAGCTGCGGGGACAGCTATGAGGTGGAGCTTCACAAGCGTCAGACGCCGCTCATCTGCATGTCACACACGGTGGACTTTGACCACGTCCAGCCCGGCGATGCGCTGATCTCGTTTTCCAAGGTAGGTGTGCTCAGCGCCGCGGAGGACTTGCGGCAATCAGGAAAGGAGCCTGCCATCATCTACGGCGCGCTGCCCTACGCCACGCGCCGCCGTCAAATGGACGGCTTTCTCGACGGGCGCACGGAATACGTCGTCGCCACCGACGCCATCGGCATGGGCTTAAACCTGCCCATCCGCCGGGTCCTGTTCATGGAGACGGAGAAATTTGACGGCGTGGAGCGCCGGGAGCTGAAGCCGGAGGAAATCCAGCAAATCGCGGGACGTGCGGGGCGCTTCGGCATGTATGCCAAGGGCTTTGTCGGTGCGATGGAGAACCTCGGCGCGATCCGGGCGGGGCTGGAGACCGTCGTGCCGCCGCTGCAATACGCGGTGCAGGGCTTTTCCGACCTCGTATTACAGGTGGACTTCGATCTGCTGGAGGTGCTGACGGAGTGGAGCAGGCTGCCCGCCGTGGAGCCGTACCGCAAGCTGGACATCACGCGGTACCTCTCCCTCATCTCCAAGATGCGAGAAAAGGGCTTCCAGCTCACCAAGGAACAGGAGCTGCGGGCAGCGAACATCCCCTTCGACGAGACCGAGGACGCGCTGGAGGAACTGTTCTTCACGTTCCTGCGCCGCTGGACGCAGGGAGAAAACATCGAGCAGCCCGGTCTCGGTGAGAGCGAGACGCTGCCGGAGCTGGAGCAGTACTACCGCAAGCTGGATTTATACTTTTCCTTCGCCAAGGCGTTCGGCTGCCCCGTGGACGCGGACAGGCTCTACGACACCCGCGAGCGCGTGGCAGAGGAAATCAACGAGATATTGGTCTATCGTCTGCAAAACAACATCCGCTTCTGCGACCGCTGCGGCAAGCCCTTGCTGCGGCATCACCGCGGACGGCTGTGCGACGCGTGCTACCATCGGGAGAGAAAAAATACCGTCCCCGCGTGGCGCGCGCAGAAACGGTAAAACATAGAAAGGGTGAGACGGAATGGCTGAACAGAAGCGCCCGCAGGTGCTGCTGCTGGGCAACGGCGTCAACCGCGCCTTCGGCGGCGGCTCCTGGGGGCAATTGATCCGGGACATCACCTGCAACGCGTCGCTGCCGGAGGACTGCACACTGCATCTGCCAATGCCGCTGCGGGCGATTCTTGTCACCGGAGACACCGTGGGCGCGCAGCTGCGCAAGGCTGGCGATATCCTCTACGGCAAGCTGGGCGACCCCGGACACACAGACATGCTGCGGACGCTGTTGGACATGGGCTTCGACCACATCCTCACCACCAACTTCAGCTATGAGCTGGAAGCGGCGGCGCAGCCGGACTGCGCGATCCACGATCCCCAGCTGCGCCAGATGCTCCGCCACACCGACGGCTGCCGCCACGCCGAAGCGAAGTACCTGTTTTACACCTACAATCAGGTGAGCTGGCGCGGTCGGGAAATCCCCGTCTGGCACGTCCATGGCGAGGGTCGCAAGCCGGACAGCATGATCCTCGGACATTACTATTACGCGAACCTGCTGGAAAAGATCACCTCCTATGTCCGCGCCGAGGGCGCGCGCTGGAAACGGGAGCAGGAGCGCGGCGAGGTTCCCATCATCCGAAGCTGGGCGGACGCGTTTCTCTTCGGCGACGTGTATGTGCTGGGCTTTGGCTTTGACGTGTCGGAGTTCGACCTGTGGTGGCTGCTGAACCGCAAGAAGCGGGAGCGGGCGGACACGGGCAGGACGTGGTTCTTCGCGCCGGAGGTGCTGTCCGGCGACGGCATCAACGAGAAGGAGGAGCTTTTGAAGGTGCTGGGCGTCGAGGTGCTGCACTGCGGCAAGACCCGCGCCGGCGGCACGCCGCTTCAACGCAGCCTCGGCTTCCGGGATTTTTACGAGGAGGCAATCGCGCAGATCGGCGCGCTGATGCGCAGCCGGCAAGAATAGAATCAGGTGCGCCGTCCTGCCGGACGGCGCACCTGATTGTTTTATAAGAGAGTCAGCTTTGCCCGGAACGAGATCGCGCGGGGCGTCGGCATGTCGTCGAACTGCACGATGTGCGCGCCCCGGTCGGCGTCCACGTCCACCACCGTGCCGCCGCCGAACACCGCGTGGGTCACACGCTGCCCGACGCGCAGCGCGTTCGATTCCCGCGACTCCGGGAGATAGCGCTCGCTGGCTTCGATGTACTCCCGCGCGTCACGGATCAATGTGTCCCGCGGCGGCTGGTCATAGCGCAGCAGGGCGGGGTCAATGTCCAGCACAAAACGGGAGGGATAGCGCGGCGAACCGTCCAGATTCCAGCCCTCGGCGTCGCTGAGGTACAGTCCCCGCTCCGCGCGGGTCATGGCGACAAAGGCAAGGCGGCGCTCCTCCTCCATCTTCTCCAGCGAGTCGGTCTTTTTCGACGGGAACACCCCCTCATTCATGGCGCAGAGGAACACATAGGGGAACTCCAACCCCTTCGCGGCGTGGACGGTCATCAGCTTAACGCGGTCGCCGGTCTCCTCCAGATCGCTGTTGGTGAAGAGCGCGACGTGGGCGAGATAGTGCTCCAGCATTGCCTCCTCGCCGCAGGTGGTCTCGTAATCGAACACGGACTGCTTGAGCTCCGCGAGGTTGTCCAGCCGCTCCTGACTGCCCTCGGTGCGCAGCATGGTTTCATAGCCGCTCTTGTCCAAAAGATCGGAGAGCAGCTCTGAGATCGGGCGTTCGGCATAATCGGCGGAAAAGCGCTCTACCAGACGAATGAACCGGTTTGCCCTGGTGCCCTTGAAAAGCTCCTCGTCCGCCGAGGCACGCAGCGCGTCGTAGAGCGAGCACTCGTGCGCCGCGGCGTATTCCTCCAAAAACTTCATGCGCCGCTCGCCGAGGTTGCGCTTGGGCACGTTGGCGACGCGCCGGAAGGACAGGTCGTCCCGATAGGCGATCATGCGAAGATAGCTCAGCGCGTCCTTGATCTCCGCGCGGGCGAAAAACGGTATGCCGCTGTAGATATGATAGGGAATTTTCTCCCGCAGAAACACGTCCTCGATGTTCCGCGTGATGTAGTGCGCGCGGTAGAGCACCGTCACATCCCGATACGGCACGCCGTTCTCGCGCAGACGCGCGATCTCCGACGCGATCCACTCCGCCTCCGCCTGCGCGGTATCGGCGTGGTGGCAGAGGACGGTCTCCCCGTCCGGCAGCGTGGGCAGCAGCTCCTTTTTGATGCGAAAGCGGTTGCGACTGATCAGGGAATTGACCGCCGCGAGAATCTGAGGCGTGGAGCGGTAGTTCTGCGTCATCAGAATGGTCTCGACCTTGGGAAAGCGATGGTCGAACTCCATCAGATACTTGACGTTCGCGCCGCGCCAGGTGTAGATGGTCTGATCGGGGTCACCGACGATGAACAGGTTGTTGTGGTAGCCGCACAGCGCCTCCATGAGCTTGTATTGCAGCTCGTCAATGTCCTGAAATTCATCGATCATAATGTATTCGAGCCGCTTTTGCCACTTGAGCTTGATCTCCTCGTTCTGCTCAAAAATATAGAGCGAGAACTTGATGAGGTCGTTGTAGTCCAGCCCGAAGCACTTCTTCTCCTGATAAAGATAACCGTAGAAGATAATATCCTCCGCGGTGTCCGCGGCAAGATACTTGTCGTGCAGCGTATCGAGCGACATGGTGATCATGTCAAGATAGTATTCCGGTCGCTTGACGCACTTCTGCATCTCGATCATGTCCCGTGCGCGGGAAAAGGTCATGTCCCGCAGGGACAGACCGCGCTCGGCGTAGATGAGCTTGAGCATGTCGTCGATGTCGGCATTGTCGAGAACCAGAAAGCTCTTCGGATAGTGAACGGCGTTGCTGTCCTCCTGCAAAACGGACACGCAAAAGCCGTGAAATGTGGAAATATAGCCGGTGTCGTTGTCGCCGGTGAGGTTGTGAATGCGCTGACGCATCTCGTTTGCCGCCTTGTTGGTGAACGTCACACAGAGGATGTTGCCGGGCAGGATGCCCAGCTCGTTGACCAGATACGCAAAGCGGTGGGACAGCGCGCGGGTCTTGCCCGAACCCGCGCCCGCGATCACGCGCACATAGCCCTCTGTTGTGGTAACGGCACGGCGCTGCGCTTCGTTGAGTAAAAGCTCTGACATGATTCCGTCCCCCGTTCTGTTGTTCTCTGGAGCATTCGATCGGTATTCCGCCCGCGACGCAAGCCGTGTGAGAAGCGCAACCGGCGGACACAGGGAAAAGTCTGCGGCGCTCCTTAGAACTGAATCGAAATGCCGTTGACCTCCAACCCGTCCCCGGCGGGGATCAGGAGGTACTTGCGCCCGTCGATCACACGGGTCTCCACCATTTCGCTGTATTCCGGCGGCATGGTGATCTTCACGTTTGGCGTGACGATCTCGAACTTTTTGTCCACCAGATTCCCCGGCTGGAGCGCGGCATCCTCGCCGAAGGACTCCTCCACCGCCTTGCGGAACGCCTCCACGCGAGGTTCAGATACCCCGCCCTGGCGCAGAATGTTCTCCACCTCCCGTGGCTCCAAACTCAGCAGCTCCGGGTTTTTCTCCGCCTTGTGCAGCTCCACGCGCTCGCGGAGCTGCTCGTGGACGCTCTGCACCACGCCGTAGCTGCACTCGGCATCCAGCGCGTCGGCAAGCGCCGTGTGAAAGGCGTTGCGCTGCTCCGGGGCGGACATTGGCGCCTCGGTGCGGAACACAGCGTCGATGAACTCCTGATGCAGAAGTTCCGGCTTTTGGATATAGTAAAGCGCGTTATAGATGTTCGCGCTGCGGTCGTCAAACGCCGGGAACAGGAACCCCAGCGCCGTATTGCCCAGCAGCGGACCGGAGGACGCGATGTGAAACTCGCTCACGTCGTAGTAAAAACGCAGGTCGGCGGTAGCGTCCTTGACAGGACAGACCGCGCAGACAAAATAAGTGAACACGTCTGCCGAGGCGTCCGCCTGCTCCACGTCATCCGTGCCGCGGTAGGGTACGTCGTAGCTGTCCGAGGCAAGCAGGATGACGTAGTTGCTCTGCTCCATGTCCAGCGCGTCAATAACCCTGCGGTACAGCGCTTCCCGCGCGTCCGCGTCCGCGCACTGGGTGCTGCGCAGCTTGCTCAGCAGGCGGTGCTCCTCGCTGTCCACCACCTGCGCTGTGGAGAACGCAATGTCCATGAGGTTTCGCCCCTGTCCCCCGCTCAGGCACTTTTTCAGCCTGCCGAGGTATATCTCCTGCTCCTCCTCCTTGAGCATGCCAAGGGAGGAATCGATGTAGGCGACGATCTCCTTGTTGGTATTGACGAAGCAGCCGTAGATACGGCTGATATTGCTCTTGTCCGCCCGAAACCGGCGGCGCAGTTCGTTGATTTCCTTCTGGTTCATACCGTCCCTCTTCCTGCCGTTTATTTCGTTGATTATAGCACTTTTCCATTGGGATATTCAATGCATTTTCTGGATGTCGCCGCGCATTCTCAGGCAGTTTCTCCCCCTTTTGTTCAAAGCGACCAGAATCCCCCAAAAACCGCGCTTCTCTGTGTCCTCTTATAAAAAAATGATTTTTTTGCGGAAATACCCTTGACAATACTGTTCAAATTCGCCATAATGCCCTCTGTACTGTGTAACAACCTTATGACATCATTTTATTTTTTGGAGGAAACAAAAGATGAACAAAACAGAACTGATTGCCGCCATGGCTGAGAAGAGCGGTCTGACCAAGAAGGATTCTGAGGCGGCTCTCACCGCGTTCCTCACCTCCGTTGAGGATGCGCTCAAGGATGGCGACAAGGTCCAGCTCGTTGGCTTTGGCACGTTTGAGGTCAAGACCCGTGCTGCGCGTACCGGCATCAACCCGCAGACCAAGGAGCCCGTTCAGATTACGGCTTCCAAGGCTCCCGCGTTCAAGGCTGGCAAGGCGCTCAAGGACGCTCTGAACTGATTCATCCGGCAAAAAGCTCCCGAAACGATCGTTTCGGGAGTTTTTTTATGCAGGTTGCTTCAGATGGGGCAATATCTCCCACCGCTCACGACACACAGCACCTCGTCGCCGATGTAGCAGTCCTCATACTGTTCCGCCGTCACAGCGATCTCCTTGACGCCGTCCGGCGTCTCCAGTTCCAACAGATAGCGGGGATGCTCCCCGCCGGCGCTGTAGTCGACATACTTGCTTTTGAGGTGGGTCGAGACAGTATTGTCCGCGCTGATCTCCGGGTCGCCCTCAGGGGCTTCCCTCTCTCCATCCGGGCGATTTTGCAGCCACAGCGCCGCGGCAGCTCCGGCGGCAAGGGTGGCGAGCAGGGCAAAAACGATTCCCTTTTTCATAGGCGCACACTCCTTTTCTGTCGTTGTCCCCAGTCTAAGCTTGACGCGGCGCTTTGTCAAGCGGCATATCCCGCCTCGCCGCGCCATAGAGTTGGAAGAAAAGGAGGACGCTTCATGGAACTGTATCCCTATGACCGCGCCGCGGCGGTGCGCTACGCCCATCGCTGGGCATTCGCCAGAAATCCGCACTTCTACGACTACGAGCTGCTGGGCGGCGACTGCACCAATTTTGCCAGCCAGTGCCTTTTTGCCGGTTCCCGCGTCATGGACTATACCCCGACCTTCGGCTGGTATTACGTCGACGCCAACGACAAGGCGCCCGCTTGGACGGGAGTGCCGTACCTCTACAACTATCTCACGCGGGATCGGAAAGCAGTCGGTCCCGCCGCGAGAGAAGTCCCCATCGGCGCGGTCGAGGCAGGGGATATCATCCAGCTCTCTTTTGACGGCGTCAGGTGGGCGCATTCGCCGGTGGTGGTCTCCGTTGGTTCACCGCGCAGTCCGCGCAGCGTTTTGGTCGCCGCCCACAGTGAGGACGCGGACAACCGGCCGCTGTCTGATTATGATTATGCCGCGGCGCGGTTCCTGCACGTTCTCGGCGTTTATAAGCCCTGACCGCGATGCTTTGATCCGCGCGTTTTTTCCGCGGCGCGGAACCCGCTGCGACGGCTCGCCCGTTTCTTCCGCTCCTTGCCCCAGCGCAGCAGCATGAACAAGACCGCGCCCGCCGTGCGCAGCAGCTCCCGCCGTCCAGTACGCAGCGAGGCAAAGCCGCTGCCCCAGGGCGTTTGCGCACCCAGATGCACGGCGTCCTCCCTCGTCGACCGCTCCGCGCGGAGCGTCACGTCTCCCCTGCTCCATTCCGCCATGTGTTTTCCTCCTTTACAGGTCGCGGCGATCCAGTGCCGCAAGCCCAAAGCGCACCGCGCGTTCAATCGTTCTCCGTCCGGCTTCATCCGCCGCGTCATATTGTCCGCGCAGATCACGCAGGAACAGTCCGCGCAGCGAATCCTCCTGCGCGTGTGTCCAGATGTCCTGCCGGATACGGGTCTCGTCCCGCAGTTCCAGATGAAAGAAATCGGACGCAAAGCGCTCTTGTATTGATTTTAAGTCAACTCCTCGCTCATCCGTCTCGCCTTCGAAAATCACCCGACAGAGATCGGATGCCGCTGTCTCCGGCAGGATGGCGCGCAGCGCGTCCTCCGGCTTCCGCTCCGTCACGTCCGCACGCAGGACGCGGTAATGCCGTCTGGCAAAAGGAATAAACTTGATGTCAACTTCTCCGCTGTCCACCATGCCGCAGAGGAAGCCCTTCTCGTCCAGCTCGTCAAAGCCGCGCCCCTCCGGGCAGCCTGAATAGGCAAACGCCGTGCGCCCCGCGCGTTCCACACCGCCGAAGCGATGCGTATGCCCCAGTGCCAGATAGTCGAGGTTCGACGCCGCGATCTGTTCTCGCGTCACGGGGTCGTAACGCGTCTCAGCGCCGGTCAGGTCGCCGTGAAGCACCATCAGATGCGTCAGACCGTCGTCGGGCGCGGAGAAGCCCTCCAGCAGGCTCACTTCCTGCGACGCGCCGGTAAACGCCGCGCCATAGACCGCGCAGCCCGGCAGCTCCACACGCTCAATTTCCCGGGAGCGGAAGATATGCACGTTCTCCGGCCATCGGAGCGTCGCGTAGGGTGAGCGGGCGGTGTAAAAGTCGTGGTTGCCAGGCGCGATGAACACCCGCGCCGACATCTCCGCGAGCGCGTCGATCATCACCTCAACGGTCTCGCGGTAAGTCGTCGCGCCGTCGAACAGATCACCGGCGAGCAGAACGATCTGCACGTCGTTCTGGTTGACATAATTTGACAGGCGTTCCAGGAGCTGACGGCTCTCGCGGCGGCGCAGCTTCGCCTGCTCGCCGGTCAAACCGGCAAAGGCGCTGTCTAAGTGAAAATCCGCCGCGTGCAGAATTTTAATTGATGTCATGTCTGGTCTCCGATGCTGCGTCCTTCTTCTTTCGGCTTGCACACGTCCACCCACGCGGTGAAGTGGGAGGAATACCGCTCCAGCTCGTCGCAAGTCATCTCGATGGCGCTGTTGGCACTACCCGCCGCGGGAAAGACGGTCGGAAAGCGCTTCATAGACTCGTCGAGATATACACAAACCTGATCCGGCAAGGCAAAGGGGCAAACGCCGCCGGGGTCATGCCCGATCATCGTGTGCGCCTCGTCGAACGTCAGGAACTTCGCTTTCTCGCCGAATCTCGCCTTGTATTTGGCGCTGTTGACCTTCTGATCCCCCGCCGTCACGACAAGGATCGCGCGGTCTCCCAGCTTGAAGCCCATGCTCTTGGCGATGCGCGCGCCGTCCACTCCCAGCGCCACTGCCGCAAGTTCCACCGTGGCGCTGGATACGGAAAACTCCTGAATACGCTCCGCCACGCCAAAAGGTTCGAGGTATGCTCTCACGTTTTCAATTGACATAACTCTATATACTCCGATTTATGTTTAATGATTGCGTCACCTGATGTCGATTCGTTCCACCGCGGTGCACAGACCGCTCGCGTCGTCGAGGGTGAAGATCGCGCCCTGCATCTTGCAAGCGCCCTCCGCCGCGCGATAGCGCCCAGGCAAACCGCCGAGAAACCCCTCCACCGACTGCTTCGCCTCAATGCCCAGCACGCCGTGCACCGCGCCGGTCATACCGAGGTCACTGATGTAGCCGGTTCCCTTGGGGAACACCTCCTCGTCCGCCGTCGGGACGTGGGTATGGGTACCCCAGAGAGCGCTGACGCGGCCGTCGAGGTAGTGCGCCATCGCCAGCTTCTCACTGGTCGCCTCGGCGTGAAAATCCACCAGCGTGAAGCAGGGATGGTCGGGGGTATTCAGCAGCCTGTCCGCCGCCCGGAAGGGGTTGTCCGACTGGGTGCGCATATCAACCCTGCCAATGAGGTTGATGACGCGAATTTCAATGTGTCCGCAGCCGAATAAGCCGCTGCCCCGCCCCGGCGCGCGCTCGCCGAGGTTTGCGGGTCGCAGGATGTAGGGACAGTCGTCCAGGTACTGTGCGATCTGCATTTTGCCGAAGGTATGATTGCCCAGCGTGATGACGTCCGCGCCGGCGGAGAACATCGCCTCCGCGTCCTCGCGGGTCAGCCCGACCATCTGGGCGTTTTCGCCGTTGACGACGGTAAACTGGATATTGTAGAACTTCTGCGTGGCGCGCAGATGTTTTTTGAGAAACTGTACGCCGTTCTGACCCACCACATCACCGATGGCGAGGATTCGATACTGCATAAAATGCCCTGCTTTCCCATTTTCTATCAGTATAGCAAAAGGGCAAAAAAAGCGCAAGCGGTTCCGATCGGAACCGCTTGCGCTTTTTTAAAACGATTTACGCAATGCAAAGCTTGTCGTCCGCCACGGTGATATGGGCGTGGCTGCCGTTTTTGAGCTTGCCCTCCAGCATTTGCTCGGCGACGGCGTCCTCCACCTCGTTCTGGATCACGCGCCGCAGCGGGCGCGCGCCATAGAGCGGGTCGAAGCCGGTCTTGGCGAGTTTCCTGACCGCGAGGTCGTCCGCGTCCAGCGTAACGCCCAGCTCCGCGATACGCTTTTCCGTTGCGCGGAGCATCCGCCGCGCGATCTCCGCGATGTCGTCCTCGGTGAGGCGGCGGAACACCACCGTCTCGTCGATACGGTTGAGGAACTCCGGCTTGAACGTCCGGCGCAGCTCAGCCATGACTGCCTCGCGCACCTTTTCATCCTCACTCCCGGCGCTCTGCGTATCCTCGTCGTGGGCAAAGCCCAGCGTACCGCCGCGGCTCGTGATGCTCTTGGCGCCCACGTTGCTGGTCATGACGATGACGGTGTTCTTGAAATCGACCTTGCGCCCCTGCGCGTCGGTGACGATGCCGTCCTCCAAAATCTGAAGCAGGATGTTCCACACGTCCTCATGCGCCTTTTCGATCTCATCGAACAGCACGACGCTGTACGGCTTGCGGCGCACCTTTTCCGTGAGCTGACCGCCCTCGTCGTAGCCGACGTAGCCCGGAGGCGAGCCGACCAGACGGGACACCGTGTGGCGCTCCATATATTCGCTCATGTCAATGCGGATCATGGCGTTTTCGTCGCCGAACATCGCCTCCGCCAGCGTCTTGCACAGCTCCGTCTTGCCGACCCCCGTGGGACCGAGGAACAGGAACGAGCCGATGGGGCGCTTGGGGTCCTTGATGCCGACCCGTCCGCGTCGGATGGCGCGGGCAACAGCGCTGACCGCCTCGTCCTGCCCCACCACGCGCTCATGCAGCGTCTCTTCGAGGTGCAGCAGGCGCTCGCCCTCGTCCTCGGTGAGGCGCGTGACGGGGATGCCCGTCCAGCCGGCGACCACATTGGCGATGTCCTCCTCGGTAACCATGCCGCGCTTCTCGCCGCTCGCCGCCTTTTGCTTCTCGCGCTCCTGCTCCGCCTGACCGCGGTAGTCGGACTCGATGTCGCGCAGCTGCGCCGCCTTTTCGTAATCCTGCGCGGCAATGGCGTCGCTCTTTTCCTTGTGCAGCGCGTTGATCTTCTCCTCGATCGCTTTCAGCTCCGGGGACGGCGCCTGCACCTCCATGTGGACGCGGGACGCCGCCTCGTCCATCAGGTCGATCGCCTTATCGGGCAGGAAACGGTCGTTGATATACCGGCGGGACAGCTCCACCGCGGCGGTGATCGCGTCGTCGGTAATGGTCAGCTTGTGGTGGGACTCGTAGCGCGGGCGCAGCCCCTTGAGAATTTGCACGCTCTCCTCCGGCGTCGGCTCGCCCACGGTGATGGGCTGGAAGCGGCGCTCCAGCGCGGCGTCCTTTTCAATATACTTGCGGTACTCGGCAAGGGTCGTCGCGCCGATGACTCGCAGCTCACCGCGGCCCAGCGCGGGCTTGATGATGTTCGCCGCGTCCACCGCGCCCTCGGCGCTGCCCGCGCCGACGATGGTGTGCAGCTCATCAATGAAGAGGATTACGCTGCCGTCCTGTATGATCTCGTTGATAACGCCCTTGATGCGCTCTTCAAACTCGCCGCGGTACTTTGTGCCCGCCACCATGCCGGAGAGGTCGAGCGACAGCACGCGCTTGTCCAGCAGCTCCTCCGGTACGTCTGCCATGACGATCTTCTGGGCGAGCCCCTCGGCGATGGCGGTCTTGCCGACGCCCGGCTCACCGATGAGCACGGGGTTGTTCTTTGTGCGTCGGGAGAGTATCTGAATCGTGCGCTGGATTTCCTTATCCCGACCGATCACGGGGTCAAGCTTGCCCTCGCGCGCCATCTCGGTGAGGTCGCGGGTGAACTCCTCAAGCCCCTTTTCCTGCTCCCCGTCGGTGTGCGCCTTGCCGCCGGTCGCAGCCGCCGGACGCGGCGTCTCGCTCATAAGCCGCCGGACGTTGTTGTACAGCTGACGCGGATCGACGCCCGCGGTGGCAAGGATGCGCACCGCCATGTTGCCGCCGTCACGCAGCATGCCCAGCAGCAGATGTTCGCTGTCAATCAGCGGGCTGTTCGCCCGCGCCGCCTCGTTGACCGCCAGCTCTACGGCGCTGCGCGCGCGGGGCGTCAAGCCCTGCGCGGGGTCGCCGCTCATGCCGCGTCCCACGGCGCGCACGATCAGGTCGCGCACCATGCGCTCACTGAGTCCCGCCTCCGTCAGCGCCCGACAGGCGACGCCGCCGCCGGAGCGCAGGATCGCCAGCAGGATGTGTTCGCAGCCGACATAGCCGTGACCCAGCTCCGCCGCCGCCTCCTGCGCCAGACGCAGTACGCTCTCCCCTCTGGGGGTAAATCTCTTCTCACTCATAACCGTCCACTCCTTTCGAGTTCATGTACTCAATTCGTGTCGAGCTTCTTCAGCTCGTCGCGCAGCCGCGCCGCCTCCTCGTAGCGCTCCTCGGCAATCGCATGATGCAGCTGCACCTCCAGCGCGTTGCGCTCCCGTTCCCGCCGCAGCGCCGCGCCTTCTGTTTCGTCCAGCAGGGATTCGGTCTCATAGACCGGTTCGTCCGGCGCAGGCACCAGCTGAAGCGTCCGCCGCGCGGCGGGCGTCAGCTGCGGACTGTCAAAGAATCCGCCAAAGCCGCCGAACATGCTGGGCAGCAGGGAAAACACGCTGCCGAAGCCGTCATCGAACACGCTCTCAAAGCCGCCGACGTCATAGCCAAGCTCCGCCGCGCACTCCGGACAAAGATGCGCCTCCGTCGTCTGACCGTTGACGGTGCGCTGATAATGGAACGTTGCCTCGTTCCTGCCACAATGCTCACATCTCATGATTCTTGCCTCCTTTTGAGGATTTTATTCCCAAAAACATCGTCATTCCACAGCCGCCTTGTTACACGCTGTGAATGAGCATCTGACGCATCAGGTCGGCGCGCACCGCGCCGCGCTGTACGCTCGGTACGCTCCGCAGCGCCGCGTCGCTCACCGCCGCGAGCAGCAGCCGCGCGGATTCGGCGCTGAGCGCCTCCGCGTCCGCCAGATTGCGCACGATGGCGTTTGCGCTCTGACCGTCGATGCTCTCGCCGATGGAGTTGATGACCGACATCAACAGCGTCGGGCGATCCACCTGCACCCGCGTGATGCGGATGTATCCACCGCCGCCCCGGCGGCTCTCCACAATGTAGCCACGCTCCGGCGAAAAGCGGGTCGACATCACATAGTTGATCTGGCTTGGCACACAATGGAAGCGCTCCGCCAGATCGCTGCGCTGCAGCTCCAGCACGCCGTCGGCGTCATCCAGCGAGTCGCGGATGAAGCTTGCAATCAAATCGCTGATTCCCATGTCCTGACCATCTCCTTTCTGAGCCATTTTGTCTTTGACTTTCTTTGACTATAATCATAGCACCGCTTTTTCAAAAGTCAAGAGGAATTTTTGACGTTCTCTGACCTTTTACAAATTGTTCATTTTTCTGTTACCTTATGCTAACAATCTGAGAGCTTTTTCAACTTTTTTGTCTGTTTCCTCTTGCATTTTTATCTTGGCATGGTATACTGAACCCATCAATCCATATGGAGGTACGAATCAATGGCTTATAAGATCAGCTCTGCTTGCGTCAGCTGCGGCGCTTGCGCGGATGTATGTCCCGTCGGTGCGATTTCTCAGGGCGACACCCAGTATCAGATCGACGCCGGTGCCTGCCTCGACTGCGGCACTTGCGCGGACACCTGCCCCAACGGCGCGATTGCTCCCGAAGAATAAGTACATGCAGTAAAAAAGCGCGTCCGACGGACGCGCTTTTTCTTGCGTATTTTCAGGAATCGGCATACAATTGTTTCATGGAAAAAATGGACCATCTGTGGCATGGCGGGCCGCATTTTTATTTTGATACCGCCCTCTTTCCGCCGACGACGGATTCCTTCTCGCTGGGGTACTTTGCGCGTCCGAAGCGTGACGACGACGTCTGCGACCTCGGCTGCGGCGCAGGCTTACTGGGAGCGCTTTTGCTGGCGCGGGAGCCGTCCCTGCGTCTTGTGAACGTGGAGCAGAACGGGGACGCCCTCGCGCTCGCGGAGCGCACGTTCGCGGAGAACGGGTGGGCGGCGGCGTTCCACGCGGGCGACCTGCGCGACGCCGCCACGCTGCCCGCCGCGGGGTCGATGGACTACTGCGTCAGCAACCCGCCGTACTTCCGCGCCGGCAGCGGCAAAAGCGCCGACAGCGCGACACGGCAAAACGCGCGTGAGGAGGCGCAGTGTACGCTCTCCGATGTCTGCGCGGCGGCGGCGCGCGTCCTGCGCTGGGGCGGCGGATTCGCGATGGTGTACCGCCCGGAGCGGCTCACCGACCTTCTCTGTGCGCTGCGCGGTCACGGCATGGAGCCGAAGCGGCTGCGCTTTGTGGTTCCGACGGCGGACGCCGCGCCGGCGCTGGTACTGGTCGAGGCGAAGCGCGGCGGCAAGCCGGGTTTGATCGTTGAATCGCCGCTGGTAATCGGCGGTGAGGAATGGGATAAGGTATACTTCCGATAAAAAAAGCGGTGCTTTCGCACCGCTTTTTCCCATTAGTATGCCACGCCCCAGTAGATGTCCGTCGTGCATTCCTTGCCGCAGATCGGGCACTTGCCGGTGGTTCCGCTCTGCTTGAGCGGCATGCAGCGGGACGAGACACCCGCTTTTTCCTTCATGGCAAGTTCGCACTCCAGGCTGCCGCACCACTTGGTACGGGCGAAGCCGCCCTTGCCCTGCGCCATGTCGCGGACCTCCTCCCACGAGGTAAAGTCGAAGGTGTTGTCGTCGAGGTTCTTCTTCGCCATGGCGAACATGTTGTCGTGGATATCGTCGAGCAGCCGCTTCACCGCGTCCACGATGCCGTCGATGCTGACGACGGTCTTTTCGCCGTTATCGCGGCGGACGAGGCAGCATTGACCGTTCTCCAGATCGCGGGGACCGAGTTCAAGACGGATGGGTACACCGCGCATCTCATACTCCGCGCACTTCCAGCCCATCGACTGGTCGGAATCGTCCAGCTTGGTGCGCACGTCCGCGGCGTTCAACTTTTCGAGAATGTCCTTCACCGCGTCCAGCACGGCGGGATTCTTGTGGGCGGCGATGGGAATGGCGACAAGCTGTGTCGGCGCGATGCGCGGGGGCAGAACAAGGCCGTTGTCGTCGCCGTGGGTCATGATGACCGCGCCGATGAGACGGGTCGTGGAGCCCCAGGAGGTCTGGAACGGATACTGAAGCGTATTGTCCCGACCGGTGAAGGTCACGTCGTAGGCGCGGGAGAACTTGTCGCCAAAGTAATGGCTGGTGCCGGACTGGAGCGCCTTGTGATCCTTCATCATACACTCGATGGTGTAGGTTGCCTCAGCGCCGGCGAACTTCTCCTTGTCGGTCTTGCGACCCTTGACGACCGGCATGGCGAGGATATTTTCACAGAAGTCAGCGTAGCAGTTGAGCTGCTGCTCGGTCTCCGCCTCCGCCTCCGCCGCGGTCTCGTGGATGGTGTGACCCTCCTGCCACCAGAACTCGCGGGATCGCAGGAACGGGCGGGTGGTCTTCTCCCAGCGGATGACGGAGCACCACTGGTTGTAGAGCATCGGCAGCTGGCGATAGGTTTGCAGCACGCTGTGCCAATGATCGCAGAACATGGTCTCGGACGTGGGGCGGAACGCCAAACGCTCCTCCAGCTCTTCACTGCCGCCCATGGTGACCCACGCCACCTCCGGCGCAAAGCCGTTGACCAGCTCGCCCTCCTTCTTCAGCAGGCTCTCCGGGATGAGCACGGGCATCGCCACGTTGACGTGACCGGTCTTTTTGAACATGCCGTCCATGATGCGCTGAATGTTCTCCCAGATCGCGTAGCCGTAGGGGCGCAAAATGGTAAAGCCCTTGACGCTGGAGTATTCCACCAGCTCCGCCTTGCGGCAGATGTCGGTGTACCACTGCGCGAAATCGGTCTCCATGCTGGTGATCTGTTCGACTTTCTTATCCTTTGCCATGATCTATATTCTCCTTTGCGGTTTTTGACTGTTGAACTATAATAATAAGGTGTCCGGGGGAAAATGTCAACGCCTCTTTTCCCCGTTGACCGCCGCTCACGGGCAAAAGCGCCGACTTGAACAGCGTTCAATACCATTTTTGTCAGGTTTGCCGTATGCTCTGACCGAAGGAGGTATCATGATGGACGCCATCAAAACAGGTAAGATCATTCGAGACGCCAGAGCGGAGCGGGGACTCACACAGCAATCGCTGGCAGACGCGCTGCACCTGTCCGCCACCGCCGTGTCCAAGTGGGAAAACGGGCACAGCTTGCCGGACATTGCCCTGCTGGAGCCTCTGTCCGCCGCTCTCGGCGTCCCCATATCCGACATTGTAATTGGAGAAAGGAGCCATACGAGCATGGAGCAAGCAACAGAAAACGCTCTTCCGGCAGAACCGCAACAGGAGCTTGCCGTCAAATCAGTCATCCGCGAATCCATCCGACAAAGAAGGCGCAGCGTCCTCAAGTGGGCCGCCGTTGCGCTTGCCGCTTTCTGTGCAGTAGCGGTGTGCGCCTCATACCTTTTCCTCTTTGGCGGGAAGGCAAAACAAGCTGACATTCGCGCCGTCACGGAGATTCAGGAGGGCTGGAACGGAACCCCCGAATGGGTCATCCACTTTGAAACCGTCAACGGTCAACCGCTCTATCCCTACACGGAAGCCGCCAGTATGACGGTGGATGAGTCGCATTCCATCAACGGGCGGATTCTTCACCTGCGCATCGCGCCGCTGGGTCACGCCAATCCGAGCCGCTACACATGGGGCTACTCCGTGGAAGGCGGTCTGGCGCCAACCGGGGCATACGACTTTTTTGTCACGGTGGACTACGCGGACGGCGCGGTCACTTACTCCATGCGGGACGAAGGACTGTTCGGCTGAGGCGGAACTTTTTTGCGCGGCAGCCCGTCTAAGGGGTATCACACCAAGGAGGAAACGATGATGAAAAGACTATTGGCGCTTGTGCTGAGCCTTTGCTTCGTGCTGGGCGGTTGCGCGCAAAACACACAGCATACCGAAGAAGGAGGCGGCGTTATGCCCGCGCCAAATCAAACGGAACAGCCCGCCGCGGCGAGCTTTGAACAGCTGGCGCTGCGTCTCGCCGCGTTGCCGGAGCTGCCGCAGGAGCCGGATGAGGGCGCGTTCTGGGATCAACTGAACGCGCTCGACTATGACAAACTCGGTGACGAGAAGTACAACGAGGAATACCAGAAGCTCTGGGACGCATACAGCGCACAGCAGGACGCCTACCATGAGGCGGTGCAGTCCCTGCGCGGCGACGGCGTGGGCGACGCGCTGACGCTCCCGCTCACGGCGTACACGTTCCGCACCGTGCAGCAGCTGTTCGAGGGCGTGTCGGAGGGCAACGTGGTCTACTCCCCCGCGAACCTTTACCTCGCGCTGTGCATGCTTGCCGAGACGACGGACGGCGAGAGCCGCGCGCAGGTGCTGAATCTGCTGGGGCTGGGCAGCGTGGAGCAGGCGCGCGGCGCGGCGAGCGCCATCTGGCGCAGCCTCTACCGGAACGGTATCACGGACAAGACGCTACTGGCGAACTCGCTGTGGCTGAACGAGCAGTTCGACTACCACGAGGACACTGTGGACACGCTGGCACGGGACTACTACGCCTCCACCTTCCGCTCCGCCATGGGCGAGAGCGCGACGGACGACGCCATCCGCGCCTGGATCAACGAGAACACCAATCATCTGCTGGAAAACGCCGCAAACGGTCTCAAGACCGATGCCAACACGCTGATGATGCTCATTTCCACGCTCTACTTCAAGGGTACATGGGCGGATCAGTTCGAGCAGTTCAACACCCGCGAGGACACGTTCACAACCGCAAGCGGCACAGAACAGACGGTCGACTTCATGCACCGAACCAAAAACGGCAACTACTACCGCGGCGAGGGCTTTACCGTCGCGTCGCTGCCGTTCCGGGACGGCGC
Source organism: Oscillospiraceae bacterium (assembly GCA_017527825.1). GTDB lineage: Bacteria > Bacillota > Clostridia > Oscillospirales > Oscillospiraceae > Hominicoprocola. The sequence goes on along the minus strand of JAFXPO010000040.1, from coordinate 8,849 downwards.
AGCGATGTGGTTCCTGCTGCCCGACGAGGGCGTGAGCTTCGATCAAATCACACGGAACCTGCCGATGATGGCGGTCGACACTCTGGAGGGATGTTACGAATTGCCCGCGTTGGAGCTTGCCGCCCAGCAGGGCTATGGCGAAATCCATTGGAGCGTACCGAAGTTTGACGTGGACTCTGACCTCGACCTCATTCCGGCGCTGCAAGCCCTTGGCGTGACAGACGTTTTCATCGATGGCGCTGCCGACTTCTCGCCGCTCACCGACCTCGACGCGCTGGTGTCCGCGGTCAAGCACGCCGCGCGGGTCAAGGTGGACGAAGAGGGCTGCGAGGCGGCGGCGTTCACCGCCATCATGGTGGAATCCACCGCCGCCATGCCGGAGCAGCTTCCGGTTGTGGAGATGAACCTCAACCGCCCGTTCGGCTTCCTCATCACCGGCGTGAACGGTCTGCCGCTGTTCACGGGACTGGTCAGCACGATGGAATAAGCGCAAAAAAGGGACTGCCGCAGCAGTCCCTTTTTGATGGGCTTCTTTATTCGTTGACCGCCTTGACCGCCTGGTCAAAGAGGGCTTCCACATCCTTGCCGGGTGCCTTGGAGAGCTTGGAGGCGACCACCGCGGCAATCAGACCGCAGATCGCGCCGGGGATGATCTCATACACGCCTGTGGAGGCGAGGAAGGAAAGCCACATGATATCCACTGCCGCGCCGACGACGATGCCCGCCACCGCGCCTTCAAACGTAAAGCGCTTCCAGAACAGGCTCAGCATGATCGCGGGACCGAACGCCGCGCCGAACACGCCCCAGGCGTTGGACACAAGGCTCATGATGGAGCCGGCGTCGGGGTCGGCGGCAATCAGCAGCGCGACGACCGCGATGGCGAGCACCACGATACGCCCCGCCCAGAGCATTTCCTTATCGCTTGCCTTATCCTTGCGGACGACGGGCTTATACACGTCGCTCGCGAAGGCGGAGGCGGCGGCGAGCAGCTGGCTGTCCGCCGTGGACATGGACGCGGCAAGCACCGCGGAGAGCAGGATACCGGAGATGATGCCGGGGAACAGGCGGCGCACCATCGTGATGAACACCAGCGAGTTGCCATTGATCGCGTCGTCATAGCCGAGCATCAGTCTGCCGATGATACCGACGAGGGTGGCGAACACAAGGATCAGGAGCGTCCACATAATGCCGATCTTTGCGGACTTCTTGAGGGACTTCTGGGACTCAAGCGACATGAAGCGGATGATGATGTGGGGCATGCCAAAGTAACCGATGCCCCAGCCGAGGCCGGAGATGATCTCCTGCCAGGTGCCGATGCTCCAATAGCCGGCGGGCATTTCCGTCGCCGCCGTGCCGGAGAGCGTCGCCGCCGCGAAGATCGGCGCGATAAGCAGTGCGCCGAGCATCAGCATACCCTGGAAAAAGTCCGTCCAGCACACAGCGGAGAAGCCGCCGAGGAAGGTGTAGCTGATGATGACCACCGCCGCGAGGTACATCGCCGTGGTCTCGTTGATGCCAATGACCGTGTGGAACAGCGTGCCGCAGGCTTTGATGGAGGACGCCGCGTAGATCGTGTACGCCACGAGGAAGATCACCGCGCAGATAATTTGCAGCGCCTTGGACTTGGAGAGAAACCGGTTTGTGAGATACTGCGGGATCGTGATGGAGTCATTCGCCACGATGGAGAAGCTGCGCAGGCGCGGCGCTTCCACAATCCAGCTGAGCGTGTAGCCGATGAACAGACCAATGGGAATCCACAGCTGACCGATGCCGAGGGCATAAATGGAGGTCGGCAGACCCATGAGCACCCACGCGCTCATGTCTGACGCGCCGGCGGAGAGTGCAGACACCCACGGTCCCATCTGGCGACCGCCGAGGAAGTAGGTCTTCTCGCCGCCGTTGCGCGTCTGGATGAAGAAATAGATGCCGACGCCCAGCATGAACAGCAGATAAATAACAAAGATAATGCTTTCGGAATTGAACATGATTTCCACCTCTTGTTTGTAACTGACGCTGCGCAGTATAGCACAAAAAAGACTAGACGTAAATACAGAACATCGTATAGAATTTAGTCTGTACGGTGCTCTGTATTATTTCTCTTAATTCCTTTGTTTATCGCACTTTTTAACTAGACGATTTTTCGTTCTTTCGAAAGCCATTCAAAAAAATCGGCATCATCCGCGCGGCGTAGACCGGCAGGGAGTACTCGCCACCGCTGAGGCACCAGTCGTACATCAGCCCACGTTCGAACATGGCGTAGGCGCGGGAGACCTCGCCCACCGTAAAGTCCTCGCGGATTTCGCCCTTCCGCTGCCCCTCGGAGATGACGCGGCGCAACAGCTTATAATAGGTGCGGCTGCGATCGAGCAGGTGCCGCTCACCGTGGGTCACCAGCTGCGAGGAAAAAAGCCGCGAGAGCAGGTCGATGGACACCGTGTTCTCGATGGTCTCGAACAGGGAGCGGTTGAGGTATTGCAGCAGGTCGATGCTGTTCTCAGGCAGGTCGGGACGCTCCATCAGCAATTCGTATTGCTCGTCGAAAAGCATGGACAGCGAGGAAAGCAGCGCGTCCTTGCCGTCAAAGTAGTGGTAAAACGAGCCTTTGGAGGTCTCAGACTCGAAGATGATGTCCTCCACCGTCGTGTCCTCGTACCCCTGCTCGTAGAAAAGCTTCCACGCGGCGTTGACGATCCTTGCCTTGGTGTTGCGGGAATTTTTCTTCCCCATAGCCGTCCTCCTCCTGAAACAAAAAAGCGGCTGCGCCGCTTTTTTGTTATCTCAACTTTTTCTGCATCTGCTCCGGCGACATGGCGAAACGCATCGCGACCTCTGCGTTGATCTTGCCCGCCTTGAAAAGACGCAGAATGGACTCGTCCATGCCGATCATGCCCTCGGCGGAGCCGGTCTGGATGACCTGATCAATCTGGTGGATGCGGCTGTCTCGCACCATGGTACGCACCGCGTTGTTGAGATGCATGATCTCGAACGCGGGGGCGATGCCGCCATCCAGTGTGGGCAGGAGTTGCTGGGAGACGACCGTCTTCAGCACCTGTGAGAGCTGCACGCGAATCTGCTGCTGCTGGGCGGGCGGGAATACGTCGATGATGCGGTCAATGGTGTTGACCGCGCCGACGGTGTGCAGCGTGGAGATGACCAGATGTCCCGTCTCCGCCGCGGTCATGGCGGTCTGGATCGTGTCGAGGTCGCGCATCTCGCCGAGCAGGATCACGTCCGGCGCCTGACGCAGCGACGCGCGCAGCGCGGTGACGTAACTCTGAGTGTCCATGTTCAGCTCACGCTGGGACACGACGCCCATCTGGTTGCGGTGCAGGTACTCGATGGGGTCTTCAATCGTGATGATGTGCGCGTTGCGCGTGCGGTTGATGGCGTCCACCACGCAGGCAAGCGTCGTGGATTTGCCGCTGCCCGCGGGACCGGTGACCAGCACCATGCCGCGAGTCATCTCCGCGACCTTCATGACCTCCGGCGAAATACCCATCTGCTGCCAGTCGGGAATGCCGAACTTCACCACGCGTATGACCGACGCCAGCGAGCCACGCTGCTGGAATACATTCACGCGGAAACGCGCGAGACCGGGCACGGAAACGGAAAAGTCGTCGTCCCACGCCGTCACCTTTTCCGGCAGCTCGCGGCGCGCCAGCTCATAGATTTCCTGCACCAGCTTACCGGAATCCTCCGGCATCAGGCGTTCCTCCGTGATCGCGCGGATCTCGCCGCCGCGCTTCATGGAAATCGGCTTGCCCGCAATCAGAAAAATATCCGCCGCGTCCTCGTTGACCGCGCGTTCCAGATAGGTCTTGATGTCTTCCATCAGAAATCACCGTCCCAAATATCAATTGAATCGTTTGTCTCCCAGTCGCCGGCATACGCCGTGCTCCAGGAGAGGATGTCATAGGTGCCGTCCAGATTCAGCCGCATACGGACAGACAGCTCCTGCTCGCCGCCCGCCGGTACGCGGAAGGAATAGAGCACGCTGTCGTCCTCCCAGTTTATCTCCTGCGTGACCTCCGCGTCCGGTTCCTCACCCCGCGCCAACGCCGCGACGATGCGCGTCGCCTCCGCGTCCGCGGCGTAGTACGCCGCCGCGCGCTCCGCGCCCAGCTCCGCGAGCTGACGCTCGCGGTCGGCGGTGACATAGGTCAGCGTCGAGAACACCACCAGGCACAGCACGCAGAAGATCATCACCAGCGACACCGCGCCGGATACGCTGCCCCCGCGCCTCATGGTGTCACCTCCAGTGCCGCAAGGTCGTACCAGTTGAGCAGCTCAGCAGGCTCGCCAGCCTTCGTGACCCAGAGATCAGCGGAAGCAAACCCGCCTTCACTCTGCCCCGCTAGATTGATTTGATACACAACGTTCGGGCCTTCCGGGAATTGATACGGAATACGGTTCCAGTCCGCGTCATACTGAACCGTCAATGCGCTGGCTCCACCGCCACCGCCGCAAAGCTGCGCCGCTTGCTCAAAATCGCCGCCGGTCGCTTTCCAGCACTCGACCACGTTCCGCGCCTCCGCCGTCATGCGCGTCAGATCGGCGCTCTCGCGGCTCATGACCTCCGAGCGCACAAACAGACCGACGCAGACCGCCGCGCAGAGCGTGAACACGCCCACCGCGATCAGCAGCTCGATCATAAACAATCCCGACCGCGTGGGCCGGATGCGTTCTTCCCCCATAAATCAGTTGCTCCGTACAAAAATATCCGCTTGCTGCGTTGTTCCGCCGCCGTCCGTGAACGTCAGCCGCAGTATGCCGTCCGCCGGTTCCTCCACCGTGAGGCTCCGCGCCTCGGTAATGGTCTCGCCGTCCTCCGGTTCCAGTTCCCAGCCCCGCTCGCACAGCAGCTCGCGAAGCTGACCGTCGTATACATATAATATTGTCTCATAGGTGAGACCGTCCATCTCCTGCAGCAGGTACACCGCGTCCGCGCCGCCAAACGTTCCGGCGTACACCGCGTCCGCGTTGTCATAGCTGTGAATCTTCGCGGTGAGATAGGTCAGCCCCACGCGGGTATTCGCGCCCGTTTCGGTGCGATCCGCCACGCGGCGGTAGACCCCCGCGCCCGCGATCAGCGACAGCAGCAGCGTCGCGCCAAACACGCAGGTGAGGATCAGCGAGGCGATGGCGCCCGCGCCCGTTTGCCGCCTCATTGCTCCGCCCCCTTCGGTACCACCGTGATCTCCGGCATCAGGTTGGAGGCAAAGATATCATAGAACACGGTGTACTTCTCCTCGTCCACGGCAATGCCGCTCTCCGCCTTCAGTTCCTCATAAGTGGCGGGATAGGCGCCCTCCATGGCGTAGATGCTCACCGCCGCCTGCCGCACGGCGCGCTCCGCCATGCGCAGTCCCTCGCGGTCGGAGATCGCCGCCGCGTCCCGGATGCCGCCGAGCACCCAAAGCAGCACGCCGACAAACAGCGCCAGCCCCAGCGCGGTGGAGAGCCAGAAGCCGCTGGAATGATAATGCTTTGTTCGCATATGGCATAACCCCATGCATTAAAGTTCTTTTGCTTACTTTTCAAGAAAAGTAAGTCACATGCCGGACAATAAGCCCATCAGCGGGAGCATGACGCTCAGCAGGATCACGCCCGCGAGCACGCTGGTGATTACGACAATCGCCGGCTCGATGGCGCTGACCGTGCGGTCGATGCGCCGCATACTCTCCTCTTCCTGCCGCGCCGCCAGGTCCTCCAGCGTCTCCGGCAGGTTGCCCGTGCGCTCGGCAAGCTTGAGCAGACGACAGTCGCGACCGGTGAACATGTCGCAGTCCGCCAGCGCGTCCGCGGGGCTTGCGCCTTCGTCGATCGCCGCGCGGCACTTCGCCGTCTTCTCGTCGATCTCCTTCGCGCCGCCGCAGAGCTTCGCCGCCAGATCGACAGACTCGTCCATCGCGAGACCGCTCGCCGTGGACATCGCCATAGCGGAGGCAAAGCGGGAAACCGCCATCTGTCCCAGCACACCGCGACCGCCGAAATTCCGGTTGAACCAGCCGGTGAACCTGCCCCGCAGGCTCGGCACAACCCCGATCACAAGCCCCGCCGCCGCGATTACCGCCAGCACCGCCGCAATGCCGGTGCCCGCCTTCGCCAGCACGTTGCCGGCGCGCATCATGCCAGCCGCGACGCCGCCCATGCTGACGCCCAACTGGGCAAAGGTGCGGTCGAATACCGGGAGCACCTGCGTGATGAGCAGCAGCACCACCGCGATCATGACGATCAGCAGCGTCACCGGCACCGTCACCGCGCCGCGAATCTCCGCCTTCATGCGAATTTGGCGCTCGTAGTGATGCTGGAGGGACAGCAGTGTGTCCTCCAGACGGCCGGTCTGCTCCGCAAGCGAGACCATGTCGGTCATGTAGGTCGGAAACGCCTGCGTCTCGGACAGAGCCTCCGCCAGAGGCATGCCCTCATCGGTCAGCTCGCACAGCTTCTCCAGCCACGAGAGCACCTCAGGATCGGTCTCGTCCTCGCGCAGGAGACTCAGACCCTCCGCCGCAGGAATGCCGGAGCGCACCAGCTGGTGCAGTTCACGGCAAAAGACGGGTAAGTACAGTTCGGGAATATGGGCTTTTTTCGTACTCAATTGTTGTTCCTCTCTCCCTCAAAAAGAGCGGCGGCGCCGCTCTTTTTGATACTTAATACTGGTATTTTGCGGAGTAGTTGCTGCCGTTGCCGATGTACTCCATGATGCTGGCGCTCTGCTTGCCGCTGGAGGCAAAGGTCGGGTCCATCAGCTTCCATTCCTTGCCGTCGAAGTAAATTTTGCCCTCGATCCAGCCCTCGGTCTCGCTCCAGACATTGATCCAGGCGTGGTACACATCGCCGGTGTAGCCGACAATCAGCTTGACGGGTACGTTCTGCGAGCGGAGCATGGCGGACATCAGCGCGGCATAGTCAAAGCAAATGCCCTTTTTGGTCTTGAGCGTGTCGTCCACCACAGGCAAATAGCCGCTCTTGACGGTCTTCGCCTTTTGCTTGTCGTAGGTGACGTTGTTGACCACATAGTCGTAGACCTTTTCCACCTTGTCCAGATTGCCGGTCGCGCCCGCGCAGATCTCCGCCGCCTTCTTGACGGTCTCGCTGCCCTCGGCGTAGGTCACATACTGGTTCGGACGGATGTAAGGCGCGAACTCGTTGGTCAGCTTGACCTCGATGGATGCAGTGCTGATGGTGGAATACTGGGTGCCGGAGGTGTTCTTATACACTCCTACGGTGTACTTTCCGCTGCCGTCGGAGAGCGGGAACGCCTCGTACTGCCCGTCGGTGCGCAGATTGTACTGATAGCTGTCATAGGTTCCCTTGCCGGCGTTCGGTCCCTTGATGAGCACCTTGACCTTCGGCGTGCCGCCCGCGCTCCACTTGACCATAACGTACCCGTCCTGAGAGTTGGAGTAGTCAATGACCGCGCTGCTGTTGGACTTGGTCTGTTTGCCCGACGCCTCCGGCGTCAGCACGGTGCCCATCGCGGGCGACGCCGTCAGAGGCACGCCCTCGTCCAGCAAGGCGCCCAAGTCCACGTCCGGACCGGTGCTGCCGTCCGCGCCGTCCAGGTCCAGCTCCTCGCCGGTTTCCTCCGCCGCGGCGTCGGTCTCCGCAGCCTCCTCCGGCGCAGTCTCCGCAGGCTCAGTCTGCGCCGGCGCAGTTTCCGTCTGCTCCACAGCGACTTGCGCGGGCGTCTCCTTCGCGGCGCAGCCTGCCAGCGCTGACATGCTCATCGCCGCCGCAAGCAGCAGCGCAAAAATTTGTTTGCTGTTCAATCTCTTCACGTTGGTCTCCTTCATCCACTGATACCTATTTTACAACAGTGAATCATATCAGATTTACCGATTCTTGTCAATCGTCTCTCCAGGATGAGATCGCCGCGTTTTTTGCAAGTTAAAAGAACCGCTCCTTCATTTTTTCAAAAAGAGGACTTGATATTATGGCAGGGTGTGGTAAAATATGATGATGTCAAGTTGTATGGACAGACCATATTTCAAAAAAGGAAGGTAATCACACATGGCAAAGCTGGATCTTACCAAATACGGCATTACCGGCACCACCGAAATCATCCACAATCCGTCTTTCGACCTCCTGTATGAGGAGGAGACCAAGCCGGAGCTCACCGGCTTCGACAAGGGTCAGGTCAGCGAGCTGGGCGCGGTCAACGTCATGACCGGCGTGTACACCGGCCGCTCGCCCAACGACAAGTTCATCGTCATGGACGAGAACTCCAAGGACACGGTTTGGTGGACGTCCCCCGAATATAAGAACGACAACCACGTTGCCAGCATCGAGACCTGGAACGCCTGCAAGGAGATCGCGAAGAAGGAGTTGTCCGACAAGCGCCTGTTCGTTGTCGACGCGTTCTGCGGCACCAACGAAGATACCCGCATGGCGGTGCGTTTCATCATGGAAGTGGCTTGGCAGGCGCACTTCGTCAAGAACATGTTCATCCAGCCCACCGAGTCGGAGCTGGAGAACTTCGAGCCTGACTTCGTGGTCTACAACGCCTCCAAGGCGAAGGTCGAGAACTACAAGGAGCTGGGTCTCAACTCCGAGACCGCGGTGCTCTTCAACATCACCTCCCGCGAAGCGACCATCATCAACACCTGGTACGGCGGCGAGATGAAGAAGGGCATGTTCTCCATGATGAACTACTACCTGCCGCTGCGCGGCATCGCGTCGATGCACTGCTCCGCCAACACGGACATGGAGGGCAAGCACACCGCCATCTTCTTCGGTCTCTCCGGCACCGGCAAGACCACGCTTTCCACCGACCCGAAGCGCCTGCTCATCGGCGACGACGAGCACGGCTGGGACGACAACGGCGTGTTCAACTTCGAAGGCGG
>JAFXPO010000039.1 GCA_017527825.1 Oscillospiraceae bacterium | reverse complement strand
CCGCCATCGCCTTCGACAACACCCTCGGCGTTCGCCCAGCGAACCGCTTCGGTGTACCATGTGTCGCTCTCCACATCGGAGAAGCTCATCGCGTAATTGACGGCAGGAGAGTTCTCCATACGCCAGAGCATTGTCACGACCATCGCACGGGAGGTGTCGCCGTTGGGATTGAACCTGTTGTTGCCGACACCGTTCATCACGCCGTTCTCCAGCGCCCAGTGTACGCCGTCGTGATACCACGCCGTCACACTGGCGTCGGTAAAGGCAGTGATCGGGCAGGTGGCGTCCTTTTGGCAATTCAAGTGACTGTTCGCTGCTCTCTCCGTGTCATAGGCGATAACATAGTTGGAGAAGTGGGTGACGGTGAACACGACCTCGCCGCCCCGGAAGCTGGCGGGGATCTGCGTCCTTGTGCCGTCGTCGGCGATGTACCAAACCACGATACCCGCGGGGCTCTGCGCGGTCTTGAGCGTGTGCTTGACGCTGACCGTGGCGCTGCCGCCCTTGAAATCGCTGATGCGGGTCGAGCCGGAAGTCACGTAGGCGTCCAGCACGGTCTCAACGGTCAAATCGCTGACCGCGGACTTCTGCGCGGTGTTCAGCTTTTCGGTGCCGATGTCGTCCAGATTGACCTTCAGGCCGTCGCCCTTGGTCTCCGCCGCAATCGCTTTCACCGCGTCGGCGTCGAAGGTCACGCTGCCCTCGGTCAGCTTGACGGTAAGGCTGTCGGCGTCCTTCTTCGTGTCGCTGACCGCCGCCTCAATTGCCTTCACGGTTTCGGTGGGGATCGTGACCGCCTTGACCTCGGTACCGAGGTTGCTGACGTCGATTGCCACGGTGGTTGCCGCCGCGCCGCTGCCGACGATGGAATCCACCTGCTCCGCCGTCAGCGGGGCGATGGTCGCGTCAGTACCCTTCACCGTAGTGGTGACGGCGACGGTGCCGGTATCGCCCGTGACGGGAGCGGTGATGGTCTTTGTCTCGGTGGAGTTGCTACTACTGCTGCCGCTGCTGTTCGATCTCCACTGCGCGTAGAGCGTGGTATCGGCTGTGAGCGTTACGCTTGCGCCGTCCGCATAGGTCGTGCCTCCGCCGTTCTGATTGGTGCTCCAGCCGTTGAAGGTGCAGCCCTCGCGGGTGAAGGTGTTGGCTCTCAGCTTCACCGATGTGCCCTTAAACGCCTGCATGATCGTTGCGCCGACACCACCATTGGCGTCATAGGTCACGGTGTGCATCCCTTCTGTCAGTCCCGCCAGCTTATCGTTGGTACCCGGCTTAAAGCCTTCCAGATTAGCGACCAAGGAAACGCCGCTTTCCAAATCGGATAGCTTTACGTCCTTCACGTCGCCATAGGTTGTCTCGGTGCCGATAGTCACATAAGCGCGGGCGTGATAAACCGTGTCGGCGCTCGCAGGCGTCATCTGAAGCATCCAGCAGTTGTTTTCATCCAGGATGCTATTGGGCAGCGTGATGGTTAGATCAGCATTCTTAACAGCCGCCTCGTTTGTGACGCCCGTGCCGCCAATTTTCAATGCGTTCCCGGTGGCGGTCGTGCTGTACACGATGCCAGCTGTATCCGCACTGGCAATCGCCTGGAACGAAATCTTGGCGCCGTCGTTCGTCCGGGTGACGGACGTGAAACCGGCCACCGGCTTCGCCGTCGGCGCGGCGTTCGCATACACGGCGTAAAGCGTGGTGTGGGCGTTCATGGTCAGCGTCAACGGGTTAGCGTAGCTGATAATGGAGCCTTCCGCTACCCAATGGGAAAAGGTCTTGCTTTCGCTTTTGTCAGGCGCGGTAATCGTCGCTTTGTCTCCGAAGCCGTAGCTGCCGGAGAGTGCGCTTGACCATGCGCCGTCCACATAGACCGTAAGCTGGGTCTCCGGGGCAAAGACAAGGCTCATATCAAAGGGATCGGGCACGTCCGCGTAGGCCGTAACGGCCAGCGCCGCAAAAAGCGCGATCAGCGCGGTCAGCAGCGCAAAGCGTTTTATGATTGTTTTCATGGGTTACCTCCTTTGTTCAGTCTGTGCGTCATGAGCCGCTTTTCGTAACGGTGCCGCTGCTGCCTACACCATTCAAAGTCGTGGCGAGGGCAGGGGTATAGATTGTCTCAATCGCGCCATCAGGCTTCTTGTACCGCAGCCAGGCGATGCCGTAAATGTAATGGTTCTGATTGTTCTTTTGCGCGAATCTGACGGGGATCAGCGCGTTGATCGAGCCGCTGTAGCTCACGGTATTGGGCTTATAATCCCAGTAAATCGGAGGATATTTCTCCACGTTGACCGGCTTGTTTTGGTACATATAGCTGCCCAATGTCGCCGCGCTCATTTCGCTCAGAACGCTGTTCTCGCGCTTTTCATAATAGTAATTGCTTTCTAAAGTAGCCGCGGAGACCGCTCCCTCGATTACTGCATCGCCTATACCGCCGGAAAGTAGACTTGTGCCAAAGTTTATCGCGCCCCATGCCGCTCTCTGGCCCGCCGTTCTTTTTCTCTCCTTCAACTCATAATAGGAGATGCCCTCATTGTCTCCGGCTCTCACACCGGAATCCACATAGGTATAGCCGTCCGGGAGTTTATAATTCATCTGGAACAGGATGCTGTCGAGGAGATAACCGCTGACATTCACGGGATATGTGGTCGCGCTCAGATTTACTTCCGGCTTTGTGATCGGATTGACGTAAAGCGCCCGCACCTTCATATCATAGAGAATGACGAAGGATACATTCGTGTATGCGGTAAGGTCTTTCCATGTCGTGTCGTCTGTGCTGTACTGCCATTTGGAGAACTTCAGGCTGCCCCAGGTGCTCGGCGCGGACACGGATACTTCTGTACCTTTTGTCGCTGTCTGCGGAAATGCCGTCACCTTGGCTGTATAGCTGTCACTCGCCCACTGCCCGTAGGAAACGCCCAGCGTGGCAGTCGGAGTCGGTTTCCGATAGCCGCAGGCGCACTTGCCGTTGCTGTCAAAGCTGTGGGCCTTCAAGGCAACGTCCATGCAGCCGCAGACCGCGACATGATGGGTGTCTGCATAGCTCTGATATTCTGCCATCGCGTCGTCAAATTCGCCGATCTGGAAGCAGGTGTAATAATGGACGTGTTTCCACCGTGCCGTCAGCTTCAGATCGGCTGTGATCGGCGTCTCCAGATCAAAGGCGGAGCCTTTCGCAAAGAATTCGCCGTTCTCCGTAACGTCCTCGCTTACTACCCAGCCATCGAAAGCAACGCCATCTCTGGTGGGGGTTGCCAATGTCGGCAGCTTGTTATTGTATGTAACAGTGAACGTAGGGTTTTCAATACCCGTTCCACCGTTGAGATTTAGCGTGATGGTCGGTGTGGCAGTTTCCCACACGACATTCAGGATGGTGTTTTCTTTGATGTTGATGGTATTCTGATTATTCACGCCATACAGCTTTTCGGTCTTGTTTTCATCGGCACCCTCAAGCACTCTCCATCCGGCAAACTGTTTTCCTTCGGGAGCCGTGGGAGCCGCAGGTACCGTAACAGAACCAGCCTCGGTAACGACACCGCTATCGTTCGTTTTGCATACCGCGACCTTAAAGGTTATGCCGGAGCCTTCACCCTTGTTATACGTTGCTGTAAGGCTTTCGTAATCCGCCAGGACTCCCGCGTTGGTCACGAAAAGCGCCATAACGGTCTTGGCGTTGCCGCCGATCACGACCGCTTTACCGCCTGTTACAGACGTCCAGTGGCTATCCTCCGTCGGGACTTCTTGGCGAGCCGTAATGTTCGTTAGTGCGGCAGTTGCAAGATCGTCTTTGCTGGTGACAAAAGCAACCTGCGCCGGGGCAAACGCCGCCGTCACCTTTACCGTCCAGACGGATTGATCGCCCATGATTGCGTCAGGCATCATATCAACCGCGAAAGGCCTCTCGGTGCCGTCTGTTGTCTTGGTGAACTTGCACCACACTGTGTCAGTGCTGCTTGTTGGCTGGTACAGAATCGTAAAGGATTTTACTTTTGCGAAAGTGACTGTTATATTCAGCGTATCTCCGGCCACGCCAGGCATCGTGACCCAGAACAGATCCGTGCTCAGCGGTACGGAAATGTTGTGTTCCTTCGCGTATGCGGCATAGCTCCGATATTCTTCAGTGCTGAACTCTTTCAGGTAGGTGCTTACGGTGCTGGTCGGATCAAATGTGATGCTGTAGTCGTACTCGTCGTCCGTGCTGACGCGCAAAACGAACTTCTCGCCCGCCTTGCGCTTGAAATCATCGCCCACCGGCGCGAAGGTCTCGGTCAGCAGCGCAGCCTTGCAGGTCGTTCCGTCTTTGCCTGCCTCGGTGAGCGAAACGGAAACCGCGCGCCCGACAAAGGTTGCGGATACGGTTACAGCTTCCGCGGGCATGGTGAACTTATTGTCCGTCACAGTCACGGTTTCGCCGCCTTGCTTTGTCACCGTAAAGCTGCCGAGCTGATAGCCCGCGGCGGGGGTGGCGGTCAGGGTCACTTCGCTTCCGGCTCTCGCTTGCGTCACCGAAACGTTGTTTTGTTTTGCCGTTACCGTGCCGCCTGTGATTGCATCCAAAATCGTGATGCCGAAGCGCGCTCCCTCGAACACCGCGGATACCGTGACGTTGGACGCGGGCATGTCGAAGGTACGGGTATCGCCGGTTCCCGAAATATTGACATCGGCATTGCTTCCATCCTTGACGACCGTAAGCGATGTTAGCTCATAGTTAGGTTCGGGAGAGGCAGTCAGTGTGATGGGATCACCGATCTGCGCCGTGGTGACTTCGTTCGCACCCTTTTTCACCGTCACGCTGCCGTGTGTCATGCTGTTCTTGGTGATCGTATAATCGATCTTCCCGAATTCAATGTATACGGTGACGCTGTAATCGGGCATGGTAAAGCCCTCTTTGTCTGCCTTTACGCTATCGTTATTGGAAACGTCGTTATTGCTTGCGTCCTTGACCGTGATTTTCGTCACTTCATAACCCGGCGCAATCGTAAGCGTAGGCGTTACTTTCGCGCCAACAGTGGCGACTCTCGGAACGGTGAAATTGCAATTTTCGCCCGTCACGTTTCCTTTGGTGATGGCGTTGACGCCGTAGGTCACGGAGGCGGTTGCAGTCCCCAGCGTAATGCTGGCTCTGTAGACGCCGGCCGTGCTGGGCACTGCCTCTGACGCGGTAGACCACCCTTCTGAGGTTCTCGACTCATACATCACCTTTGCCGTGCCCCGGATTCCCGCGGCATCCGTGATCGTCGCCGCGCCGCCTGTGCCGCTTTCCGTGGGGGCTGCGATGGTCAGCGTGGCGGTGTGCTTGTTGTCGACGAGGGACAGCTTGCATTTCCCGTCCGCGTTGCTACACTCCGCCGTTATGGTGTTCTTTGCATCGTTCAGTGTATAGCTTGTGAAGGTGTGGGTGTGGCCCAGGAACTGGATCTTTTTGTAGCTGTCCAGGCGCTGACCATCGGTGCTGATGGCAATACTCGCCTCTCCCTCGGTACCCTCCGTATTCGTCCAGCCGGTACCCGCGATGGCGTTTTTAACCATGCCGTCGATCGCCTGATTCCCGCTTGCGGTCACCGTGCCGCCGTTGATCGTTACAGCATAGCTGTAAATACAAACATCGAAAAAGCTGGTACCGGTACTAGTGACATCAACTGTTCCGCTTTCGATTGCTATTTCACTCGTTGCAAAGATGCCATTTACTCCCTTTGCCATTAAAGTACCTGTACCACTGATTGACAATTTTCCCGAAACATGAATGGCGTATGCCGGGTAACTATCATCACGTGTATTGATAACCCTATTGTTGCCATTCAATTCGATATTCAATGATTGACGCGCATAAATCCCGCCGGAGACGTTCAAATCTTGATCAAGATATCCTACGTTCTCATAGCTGTACCCGTTCAGCGTCAGTGTATCGGTATCTAGATCAAAGCTCCAGCCATTGCCGCTCCTGACGCTCCTTGTGACCTGCGTGCCGCCCACATAGAGTTTGGGGAACACTTTCGCCTTTACCCATTTTTCCGTATGCGTCCATGTGTCGGTATTATCCACCGGACTGCTGTGATCCTTATCAGTTCCCGCCTTGACGTACATGAGATCGGCACCCGTAACGGTATCGGCGTAGATCGCCTGGCTTTTACCGGAGGCTGTGACGACAGTGCGGCGGGTGAGCCTGTCTTTATCAAAAACCATATTGTTAACACGGATGCCGTAATCGCCGTTCACCGTCAGCGTTCCGCCGATGATCGTCAGATCTCCGACTCCGTTGTCCGTATGATTGTCTGTACTCACACCGTAAGTACCGCCATTTACGGTCAAGTTGCCATCTTGAATCTCGATGTTGCCATTGACGCTGCGGATGCCGCTTCCGCTGTTGCCGGTGACTGTTATACTGCCGGAGGGTATCTGGCTAGTGTCGCATACGATTGTCAGGTTTCTGCCTGCAACGATGCCCATCTGCCCGCTTGCCGTCAAACTGCCGCTGCCGTAGTCTCTGATGGTCAGATTGCCCGCGACATATATGGCGCAGCTTGTGGCGGCATCGTTTCCTGCGCTGGTAACGATGTTGCTGCTTCCATAGTCCAAAATGATTTCCAAATCCTGCTCCGCATAAATCGCGCCGGAGAAGGTATTTCCGGCATGGCCCTCTCCCTCGTAGCTGTACCCATTCAGCGTCAGGTTTGCAGGCCAGCCATCTACGATGGCGGGGGTGTAGCTCACCTTGCCGTCGCCAAACACATCGCTTGCGTTCGCGCTCGTTACCTGCACGCCGCCGACCCAGACGTCATATGGCGTGACGTCGCCCGCCCATGCCGTCAGGCTAAACGCCGGCACAAGCGACAGCAGCATCGCCAGCGTGAGCAGCCAGCTCAGGGCTTTGGTTCTTGCTTTGTGTATCATAGGGTTCTCCTTTCTCACGGGTCGTCCGTTCCGCTTTCTCCGCTATTCGCATTTATAAGCTGTTTTAT
>JAFXPO010000038.1 GCA_017527825.1 Oscillospiraceae bacterium | reverse complement strand
GCCGACGGCGTCGATCTCGTCGATGAAGACGATGGCGGGCGCCGCCTTCTTCGCCTGTTCAAAGAGGTCGCGGACGCGGCTCGCGCCCACGCCGACGTACATCTCCACAAAGTCGGAGCCGGAAATGGACAGGAACTCCACCCCCGCCTCACCCGCGACGGCGCGTGCCAGCAGCGTCTTACCGGTACCGGGAGGCCCCACCAGCAGCACGCCCTTGGGAATGCGCGCGCCGAGGTCGATGAACTTCTGCGGCTCGCGGAGAAAGTCCACGATCTCCTGCAATTCCTCTTTTTCCTCATCCGCGCCCGCCACGTCGTCAAAGGTGGTGGGACGCTTATTGTCCCTGGCGCTGCGCACGGCGGCGGTGCCGAACTTCGCCATGGCGTTCCCGCCGCCACCGCCCGCGGTACGCATGCTCAGGAAATACCAGATGGCAAAAATGCCGATGATCGCCACCACATAGGGCAGCAGCATGCTGAGATAGTTGGGCGAGTGGTTGGCGTGGTAGTCGTAATCCTCCAGAATGCCGGCGGCGTACTGCTCCTGCACCAGACCGTTCAAATCCTCATAGAAGAGGTCGAAGTCATAGAGGTCCTTCGTCACCGTGCGGCTGCCGCCCGCCTCCGGGTCGCGGAGCAGCAGCGTCAGCTCGGTGTCCGCCACGGTGAAGGAGCGCACCTTCTCCTGCTCGAACAGCTCCCGGATCTCAGCGTAGGACGGCTGCTCCTGCCGGGGCTGAACCCAGCGTCCCAGCAGCGCAAGCGCCGCGAGCAGCAGCACAAGGTATAAAAGCAGGTTCGGGCGTCTTTCCTGCTGCGTCAAGCGGCAACGCCTCCTTTAATCATCGTTTTCGTAAATCTCCGGCTTCATCACGCCGATGTAGGGCACATTGCGGTACTGCTGCTTGAAGTCCAGCCCGTACCCCACCACGAACTCGTTGGGCGCGGTGAAGCCGATGTAATCCGCCTTGATGGGCTTCTCGCGGCGCTCAGGCTTATCCAGCAGCGTCACGATGGTCACGCTCCGCGCGCCCTTGGTCTTAAAATACTGCGCGAGGAAATAGAGCGTGTTGCCGGAGTCGAGAATGTCCTCGACCACGATCAGATCGCGCCCGGTGATGTCGTATTGCAGGTCACGGGTGATCTGCACGTTGCCGCTGCTCTCGTAGCCGTTGCCGTAGGACGAGACGGCAATGAACTCCACCTCGCTCTTGATCTGGCAGGCGCGGACGAGATCCGCCATGAAAAGGAAGCAGCCCTTCAACACGCCGACGAACAGCGGGTTTTTGTCCCGGAACGCCTCAAACAGCTCGTCGCCCAGTTCCTGAACGCGCGTTCTGATCTGCTCCTCACTGTACAGAACCCTCAGCAAATCCTGATCCATTGTGCTCTTTGCCATAGCTTTTCCCCTTCCCGTTGCGTTTATGTTTTCGTTTCTGTTACACATAGTGCCAATACGCCGCCCCGACGCTCCGCGGTCACACCGCGGGGCAGGTCAAGATGGGTGCCGTACCGGCTCTCGCACAAGTCCTCAATGGCGGCGTAGTGCCGCGCCGAAAAATCCCGCTTCCCCACCGGCAGCGCGTCCAGCAGCAGCCGCACCATGCGCCCGCGCAGCGCCTCCGGCGCGTCGTTGAGCACCTTGCAGGGTACCGTCACGCGCCGCTCGCCGTACCGCGCGCCGCCCGATTCCAGTCGGTCGGCGGCGAGAGCGTCCAGGTACTCGCCCTCCGCGCGCAGCGTCTGCGCCGCCTCCGCGATGTGCGCCGCCGCGGCGCTGTTGAGCGTCGCGAGCCGGGGCATGATCTCGTGGCGGATGTAGTTGCGGGAGAATGCGTCGTCCAGATTCATTTCATCCAGCCGGTGCGCCAGACCGTTTTCGGCGGCATACGCCTCGATCTGCGCGCGCGTCACGCCGAGAAACGGGCGGATGTAGATGTCCCGCCGGGGCGCGATACCGCCCAGCCCGCTGCGCGCGCCGCGGATGAGCTGGAAGAGCAGCGTCTCGGCGTTGTCGTCGGCATGATGCGCCGTGGCGACGCGATCCGCGCCGATCTCCCGCGCCGTGCGGGATAAGAAGTCATAACGCGCCGTGCGCCCCGCCTCCTCGGTGGACACGCCCAGCCGCGCCGCCAACGCGCCCACGTCGGCGTGCTCGACGTAAAACGGGATGCCGCGTGTCAAGCAAAAATCCTTGACAAACGCCTCGTCGCCGTCCGCCGACGCGCCCCGCAGCCCGTGGTGCAGGTGCGCCGCCGCGACGCGGACGCCCCGCGTGTGCAGCCAGTGCAGCAGCGAGATGGAGTCCACCCCGCCGGACACCGCCGCGAGCACGAATACGCCCTCCGGCAGCAGACGCTTCGCCAGCGCCTCCGCCGCGTCCAGCCTTACCATTCCTCGTCCTCGTCGTAGCGCTGCTCCAGCGTGGAAAAGGTGGTGAACTGCGGCGACCACTTCAGGTTGACCTTGCCTGTGGAGCCGTGTCGGTTCTTGGCGATAATACATTCCGCAATATTGCGTCGTTCTGAATCCTCTTTGTAATAATCATCACGGTAGATGAACATGACGATATCCGCGTCCTGCTCGATGGCGCCGGAGTCGCGGAGGTCGGAGAGCATGGGGCGCTTGTCCTCGCGCTTCTCGTTGGCACGGGAGAGCTGGGAGAGGCACAGCACCGGCACGCTCAGCTCCTTCGCCATGATCTTGAGCATACGCGACATATCGCTGACCATCTGCTGACGGCTTTCCGCGTTCCGGTTGCTCTTGCCGCCCGCCGAGGTCATGAGTTGAAGGTAGTCAACGACGATCAGCGCCAGATTGTCGATGCGCCGGCACTTGGCGTTCATGTCCGCCACCGTCAGCAGCGGGTTGTCGTCGATGCGGATATCCAGCGGGCTGAGCACCACGGTCGCCTCGGAGATCGCGTCCCAGTCCCGCTCGCTGAGGTTGCCGGTGAGCAGCTTCTGGCTGTCGACCTTCGCCTCGTTGGACAAAACGCGCGTGACCAGCTGCTCCTTCGACATTTCGAGGGAAAAGACGGCGACCGCCTTCCGGGTGGACTTCGCCACGTTGAGCGCGATGTTCAGCGCAAGGCTGGTCTTGCCCATGCCGGGACGCGCCGCCAGCAGCACCAGATCACTGTCCCCAAAGCCGGAGGTTTTGTCGTCGATGGCGGAAAAGCCGACGGGAAGCCCCGGCTGCGCCTCTCCGCCCGCGGCGGACAGCTCGGCGATGCGGTCCAGCACGCTTTGCAGCACGGGACCGATGCGCTCCATATCCTGCGCGCTGCGGCCGCGGCGGATGGCGTAAATCTTCTGCTCCGCCGACTCCAGCACCGTTGCCGCGCCGCCGGAGCCGTCCTGCACCAGCGCGGTGATCTCGCTTGCGGCGGCGGCAACGGAGCGCAGCAGCGCCTTGTCCAGCACGATGCTGACATACTCCAGCACGTTGGCGCTTGTGGGCGTGACCTCCATCAGCTCGGCGAGGTAGGCGCGGGTAGCGGCGTCGTCATAGGTGCCGTTTTTCTGCATCTCGCCCACCACCGTCAGCGCGTCGATGGGGCGGCTGTAGAGGAACATGGACTGGATGGTCTCAAATATCTCCCGGTTCTGCCGCAGGTAAAAGTCGTCCGGGCGCAGCTTTTCCATCACGTCCTTGATGCAGCTCGCGTCGATGAGCATGGAACCAAGCACCGCCTGCTCCGCTTCCAGGCTGTGCGGCATCTGGCGGTATAACAGTTCCTCGTCCATAGCGGGCATGATGGAATCACCTCCCTGACAATCCGGTCATCTTACGCTTCCTCGACGACCTCGACCGAAAAATTCACGCTGACCTCGTAGCCCAGCTTCGCCCTGACCTCGTGGGCGCCGAAGGTCTTGATGGGGTCGGAGACGACCTGCTGTTTGGCGACCTCCACACCAAGCTGCGCGTTGAGCGCCTCGGCGATCTCCTTGCCGGTGACGGCGCCGAAGAGCTTGCCGCCCGCGCCGCCCTTGGCGGAGATTTTGACGGTCTTGCCGCGCAGCTTGTCCGCGGTCGCCACGGCGGCGGCGCGGTTCGCCGCTTCCTCCTTGCGGCGGGCGGCGTCCTGAAGCTTCATGGTGTTGATGGCGTCCGGCGTCGCGGGGATCGCCAGCTTGCGCGGCAGAAGATAGTTGCGCGCGTAGCCCTCGGCAGCCTCGATCAGTTCGCCGCGCTTGCCCTTGCCTCTCACGTCCTGCTGTAGAATGACTTTCATGGTAATACTCTCCTTTATTGATCGTTTTATTCTTCCAGATATTCGTTGATGGCGTTTATCAGCTGCTCACGCACGGCGCCCACGCTTCCCTGCGGCACCTGCGCGCCCGCAGCGGTGGAGTTGCCGCCGCCGCCCAGCTTTTCCATGATGATCTGCACGTTGATCTCGCCCAGCGAGCGGGCGGAGAGGTTCACGCCGTCGCCCTTTTTGAACAGCACGAAGGACGCGCGCACGCCTTGGAGCGTCAGCAGCTCGTCGGTCGCCTTGGCGGCGGTGACGCGGTCGACCTCCTCCTCCAGCGCGGCGATGGCAATGTCGCTGTGGAACATCTCCGCGTGGCGGATGATGCTGTAGCGCTCCACCATCTCCTCCAGTCTGCTCTGGAACAGGCGCTGCACGTCCGCCGTGTCCGCGCCCGCGCGGCGCAGGTACGCCGCGGCGTCAAAGGTGCGCCCGCCGGTACGCTGGGTGAAGTTCTTGGTGTCCAGCACCATGCCCGCGAGCAGCGCCTCCGCCTCCGCGCGGAGGATGTCGCCCGGCTCGACCAGATATTGCAGCAGCTCCGTCACCAGCTCCGACGCGCTGGAGGCGTACGGCTCGTGGAAGTTGAGCGCCGCGGACTCGATGTAGCTGGCGGCGCGGCGGTGGTGGTCGATGACCGCCACGCGGTTGACCGCGTCCAGCAGGGGTTCGGATTCGACGAAGTCGGGGCGGTTGGTGTCCACCACCACCAGCAACGCGCCGGAGCGCGCCATGATGAAGGCGTCGTTGCCGCTGATGAACGTGTCCTGATACTCCGGCAGCGCCTTGAGGCGCTCCAGCACCGCCTGGGAGGCGTTGTCCTCCATGTCGATGACGATTTGCGCCTTTTTGCCCTTCTTGCGGGCGATGCAGGCGACGCCCGCCGCCGCGCCCACGGCGTCCATGTCCGCGTGCTTGTGTCCCATGACGAACACCTGCGTCGCGTCGGCGATCAGCTCGCCCAGCGCGTTTGCCATGACGCGGGACTTGACCTTGGTGCGCTTTTCCGACGCCTGCGTCTTGCCGCCGTAGAACTCAAAGTCAAGGCTGTTGCGCACGACCACCTGGTCGCCGCCGCGGGAGAGCGCCATCTCGATGGACAGCGACGCGTACTGATACAGCGTCGCGAAGTCCGGCACGTCCCTGCCCACGCCCACGGAGAGCGTGGCGGCGACGCCGTCCTCGGTGACCACCTCGCGCACGGAGTCCAGCACGGAAAACTTCCCCCGCGCCAGCTCGTCATACTTCTCCTGCGCGATCACAAACAGATACTGGTTGCGGTCAAGGCGGCAGAACAGCGCCTCCGTGCCCACGAACCAGGCGTTGAGCTTTTCGTTGATCCGCGCCATCAGCGCGGAGCGGCTCGCCTCGGTGCCCGCCTTCATCAGCTCGTCGTAGTTGTCCACCATAATCTTGCCGACGACGGGGCGGCCGCGGTCGCGCTCGGCGCGCAGGGCGTCCTCCTCCGTCACGTCGAACCAGTAGGTCGTGGCGAGCATCGTGCCCCGGCGCACGCCGTTGGGATGGGTGAGCGTGCCGAAGACGCGGAAGTGCTTGTCGTTCACCACCACCGCCTCCGGCGCCTCGCTGCGCCCCTCCAGCAGCCACTGGTAGGAGAACGAAGGCAGCGCGTCCTCCACGAGGTTCTCGAAAACATCCTCCTTCACGCCGGTGAGGGCGCGAAAGCTGGCGTTGCTCCACAGCAGCTCCCGCGTGTCGGGACGAAACACCATCATGGCGATGGGCGCGGAGAGCATGGACGCCTTGTCGGCGGTGGTCATGTCGTCGGTCACGTCGTCGATGTAGCGCTGGATCGCGTCGCGGCGCTTCTTCGCCGTCTTGCGGTAGCTGTAATAGAGCGCCACGACGATCAGCAGCTCGATGACCGCAAGCTCCATGCGCGGGATCGGCTTGAGGAAGGTTGCCAGCACAAACAGCACCGCGCAGATGAAGTACAGCCGCATGCTCGGTTCCGTCAGCTTTGTGATTCGTTTGCCCACAGGGTCTGCCCCCTTTTCGGGAAGGATTTTTGCCAATAGATAAGGTATTATAGCACAAGCCGTCGTCTCCTTACAACAGAAAACTTGTTCATTTCTGAAATTTCAGAAAAGTTGTGTACTTTTTCCGTTTTTTGTGATATACTATATAGATGATGATATTTGACCGCGCGGGTGTGACGCCGCGGGGTTACATATAAAACAACCGAACAGGGAAGGCACAGGACGCCGCAGGGTGCAGAGCGCTTCGCGATACAGGGCGAAGCGCGGAGCTCGGACGTCTCTTGCGTTGTTGTGCGCTGTCACAGCTCCTGTTCGGCGATACTTAACTATATTATGAAAACAGGAGTGTAATACCATTGGCTGAACAATTGAAGATCATCCCCCTGGGGGGACTGGACGAGATCGGCAAGAACATGACCGTCTATGAGTACGGCGGCGAGATCATCGTTGTCGACTGCGGCATGGCGTTCCCCGACGAGGAGATGTACGGCATTGACTGCGTCATCCCCGACGTCAGCTATCTTGTCAAGCACAAAAACCGCATCCGCGGCTTGTTCATCACCCATGGGCACGAGGACCACATCGGTGCGATCCCCTATGTTTTGAAGCAGGTCAACATGCCCATCTACTGCACCCGCCTCACCGCGGGGCTGATCCGCCTCAAGCTGGAGGAGCACGGGCTGCTCAAGTCCACCAAAATCGTCACGGTGGAGAGCGGCATGACCGTCAAAGCGGGCAAATTCTCCGTGGAGTTCATCCACGTCAACCACTCGATCGCGGACAGCGTGGCGTTCGCCATCCACATGGGGCTTGGCACCGTCGTCCACACGGGCGACTTCAAGATCGACTCCACGCCCATCGATGGCGAGGTCATCGATCTCGCCCGCTTCGGCGCGCTGGGCAAGGAGGGCGTGCTGGCGCTGCTGGCGGACTCCACCAACGTCGAGCGCCCCGGCTACACCATGAGCGAGAGCATGGTGGGCAAGACCTTTGAGCGGCTGTTTGCCGGGTGCAAGCAGCGCATCATCGTCACCACGTTCGCCTCCAACGTCCACCGCATCCAGCAGGTCATCGACGCCGCGGCGGCGTGCGGGCGCAAGGTCGCGGTCTCCGGCCGCAGCATGGAGAACGTCACCAAGGTCGCCACCGACCTCGGCTACATGAAGCTGCCGAAGAACACGGTGGTCGACCTCAACAAGATCAAGTCCCTCCCCCTCGACAAGCAGGTGATCGTCACCACCGGCTCCCAGGGCGAGGAGATGAGTGCGCTGTACCGCATGGCGTTCTCCCAGCACAAGCAGATCGAGGTCGGTCCCGGCGACCGGGTCATCATCTCGGCGAGCGCCATTCCCGGCAACGAGAACACGGTGTCCCGCGTCATCAACGAGCTGTTCCGCAAGGGCGTGGAAGTGATCTATGACCGCGCGGACATGCTGCACGTCTCCGGTCACGCCTGCCAGGAGGAGCTGAAGATCATTCACGCGCTGGTGAAGCCCAAGTACTTCATCCCCGTCCACGGCGAGCAGCGCATGCTGCAAATCCACAAGGACCTCGCGGTGAAGATGGGCATGGAGCGCAAGAACATCGCCATCTGTGAAAACGGCGACTGCATTGAGATCACGGCGCGGCAGATGAAGGTCGCGCCCGGCGCGGTCAACGCCGGCGAGGTGCTCGTCGACGGCAGCGGCGTGGGCGACGTGGGCGCGGTGGTGCTGCGCGACCGCAAGCACCTTGCCGAGGACGGCATGGTGGTCGTGGTGCTGCCCATCTCGGCGCAGAACGGCGAAATGCTCTCAGAGCCGGAGATCGTCACCCGCGGCTTCATCTACGTCAAGGAGTCCGAGGAGCTGATGGAGCAGCTCAAGACCATCACCATGAGCGCCGCCGAAGGCGTGCGCGGTCGCCGCAGCCGCGACATGGGCGAGCTGCGCGGCGCGATCAAGAGCGCGATCAGCAACTATCTGTTCAAGACCACCAAGCGCAGCCCCATGGTGATCCCGGTTATCACCAGACTATAAGAAAATCGCTTCGGCTCAGCCGAAGCGATTTTTCAATGCCAGCGACGCGGCGTACAGCTCGTTTTTGCTGTAGGTGTTGTTGTCGTCTTTGAGCAGCAGACGGATGGCATCCTTCGCGGTCACGTCGTTTCGCACCATGCAGTCCACCAGCATCGCCTCCGGCGTGCAAAGGTGCTCCACCTCGCGCAGGAAGTACCCCTCCTGCACCTCGGCGATCATGGCGTACTCGCCCTTTTCGTAATTTCCCTTGGCGAGGAGCTGGTCGCGCACCTCGGCGGGCGTGCCGCGGATGGTCATCTCGTGGAGCTTGGTCATGTCGTTGCACAGGCAAAGCTGCACGTCCGCGCCCGCGTCGATGAGGAACTCCACCGCGCCCATGATGCGCTTGGGGGACTCGTAAAACGCGTAGGTTCTGGTGTCGCCCCTGCGCATCAAGTCCAGCACGCGGCGGCGGTCGGCGTTCTCGCGGGGGAAAAAGCCGTAGAAGAAGAACGTGGAGAGATCGAACCCGGAGATGGACAGCGCCGTGACTGCGGCGCAGGCACCGGGGACGCCCACCACGCGGACGCCGTTTTCGATGGCGGTCTTAATAAGTTCGTTGCCGGGGTCGGAGATGCAGGGCGTGCCCGCGTCGGTGATGACGGCAATGCTCTTGCCCGCCAGCAGCTGAGACAAGAACCACTTCGCCTTGCCGTGCTCGTTGAACTTGTGGTTGGCGGAGAGGTCGTTGCGGATGCCCAGCTTGTTGAGCAGTACCACGCTGCGGCGGGTGTCCTCCGCCGCGATGATATCCACCGTCTCCAGAATCTCCCGCCCGCGCTCGCTCATATCCCGTGAATTGCCGATGGGCGTCGCGACGATGTATAACGTGCCGATTTGCTCTTCCATAGCGTCCTCCCCGCAGGTTTTTTATCAGTATAGTCCAAAAAAACGCGAATTACAACAATTGACTTTGCATTTTGCGAAGAGTCGTTTTATAATGATATGCTGTTGGAATACTCATTTGCAAGGAGATCATCTATGAAGCACACATTGCGCCGGTTTTGCGCCGCGCTTTGCGCCCTCGCCCTGTGCCTGACCCCTGTCAGCGCGCTGAGCGTCGAGCAGGCGCTGACGCTGCTGGAGAACCATTACGTCGACCCGCTGCCCGACGCGGCATACCGGGCATCCACGCTGGACGAGCTGTTTTCCGCCGTCGGCGACCCCTACACCTATTACATGACCGCCGTGGACTACGAGGAATTCAGCGCCGGTGTGGAGCAGGAATCCTCCGTGACCGGCATCGGCGCGGCGATCGAGTACACGGCGAACGGCATCCGCATCACCTCCGTGCTGGACGGCGGCGGCGCGAAGGACGCCGGATTGCAGGGCGACGACTATATCATCGCCGTCGACGGCGTGAGCTGCGTTCCCGCCGCCGAGGCGCACCGCAGCCTCATCATCGGCGAGGAGGGGACCTTCGTCACCCTCACGATCCGCCACGCGGACGGCTCCGTGCGGGACTATCGCATCGAGCGCCGTTCCGTCGCGCTGCACAACACCGTCGTCACCGTGGCGAACGGCGTCGGCACCGTTGACTGCAACAGCTTCGGCTCCCAGACGAGCGCGTACTTCGAGGAGGGCGTCGCCGCCCACGACGGCGACGTCGAGCACTGGGTGGTTGACCTCCGCGGCAACCTCGGCGGACTCGCCGACGCGGCGGTGGGCGCGCTGGGCGTTTTCACCGGCTCCGGCAACAAGCTCTTCTACCGGCTCAACGACGGCAGCTCGTTTTACACCACCTATCTCGCGGACGCGCTGACCGACAAGCCCGTGATCGTGCTGGTCGACGGTTCCTCCGCCAGTGCCTCGGAGATTTTCTCCGGCGGCGTCCGCGCCGAGGAGGCGGGCATCGTCGTCGGCTCGCGCACCTACGGCAAGGGTACGGCGCAGAACGTGCTGGACGAAACGCGCTACCCGGAGCTGTTTGACGGCGACTCCCTCAAGGTCACCACCTACCGCTTCTACTGCGCCGACGGCAATACCACCGATCGGCTGGGCGTCATCCCGACGCTGCTGGTGGACGACGCGTGCG
The DNA here is from genome assembly GCA_017527825.1 of Oscillospiraceae bacterium. GTDB lineage: Bacteria > Bacillota > Clostridia > Oscillospirales > Oscillospiraceae > Hominicoprocola. The sequence goes on along the minus strand of JAFXPO010000038.1, from coordinate 29,196 downwards.
CCGACGCCGTCGCCGCGCTGCTGCGCGCCGAAGCGCCGAAATCCGGCGAATACCTGAGTTTCCCGCTCAACGGGCATGTTTTTTACGTTGATCTGTCCGCTGCGGGGGAAATCAGCGCCGCGCTCAGCGCGCTCTTCGCCGCCCTGCCGCCCGACCTGACGGTCAGCCGCGTCTCCGGCGGCAAGGTGGTCTCGCGTCTCGATCCCGCCGATACCGCGAAAGGGCTCGGCATCGACTATGTCGACCGCCGCTTCACCGACCTCGCGGACAGCGCCTGCTCCGCGCAGATCAACACACTGGGCGTCTACGGCATCCTCGCCGGCGACGGCAAGGGTCACTTCCGCCCAGACGCCATGCTGACGCGCGCGGAGCTTGCCGCGCTGCTGGCGCAGGCGCTGAACGTCAGCGTCAGCGGGAGCGAGCGTTTTGCGGATGTGACCGGCGAGCGCTGGTACAGCGGCAGCGTCAACGCCGTCACCTATCTCGGCTTTATGAACGGCGTCAGCCCCCGGTACTTCAATCCCGACGGCACACTGACACAGGAGCAGTTCATCGCGGTCATGGGGCGGCTCGCTCGCTTCCTCAACTTCCACGCCGACGACTACGCGCGGGAGCGGACGGTTCCCCCGGATTTTGACGCGCTCGCCCCCTGGGCGCGGGTCGAGGCGAGCGTCCTGACGGAGTACGACGGCAACATGCTCTACGCGGCGCTGGACGCTATTGACCCCCACGCGCCCGTCACCCGCGAGCAGGCGGCGGCGACGCTGTGCAACATGTTCAAAACATTAAATCTTTTATCATACTGAAAGGAGTTTCTTATGGCATCAAAGGTCTATTTTTCCCGTGACATCTCCCCCGAAAAGGTGGTGGAGCTTTATCGCAAGCTCGGCGTCTCCCTGCCCGGCAAGGTCGCCGTCAAGGTGCACTCCGGCGAAAAGGGCAACCAGAACTTCCTTCGTCCCGAATTCTGGCGTCCGATGGTGGAGGCGGTGGACGGCACCATCGTCGAGTGCAACACCGCCTACGGCGATTTCTACGGCAACGGCGTGCGCGACCAGACCGAGTCCCACCGCAAGCTCATCGAGTATCACGGCTGGAGCAAGCTGTTTCAGGTCGATCTGATGGACGCCGAGGGTCCCGATCTTGAGTGGCACGTTGAAAACGGCAAGGTTCTTCACAGCAATCTTGTCGGCAAGAACATTGTGAACTATGACTCCATGCTGGTGCTCGCGCACTTCAAGGGTCACCCCATGGGCGGCTACGGCGGCGCGCTCAAGCAGCTCTCCATCGGCTGCGCGTCCCGCGCGGGCAAGTCCCGCATCCACTCCGGCGGCGCCTCGGACAGCAACATGGAGGCGTGGGACAAGCACGCCGAACAGGATCGCTTCCTGGAGGCGATGGCGGACGCCGCGTCCACCGTGGTCAGACACTTCGCCGGCAAGATCGCCTATATCAACGTGATGAAGAACCTCACCGTGGACTGCGACTGCTGCAACGTTGCCGAGGACCCCTGCATGCGGGACATCGGCATCCTCGCCTCCCTCGACCCCATTGCCATCGATCAGGCGTGCATCGACCTCGTCTACGCGGCGAAGGACGATCCCGGTCAGGCGCACTTCCTTGAGCGCGTGGAGTCCCGCCACGGCGTTCACACCATCGAAGCCGCCGCGGAGCTGGGCTACGGTACCCGCGACTATGAACTGATCGAGGTCTGATCGCAGGCATCAAAAAGGCAACCCGAACGATCGGGTTGCCTTTTTCTTATCCCTGCGGCGGCTGCATACCGTCCTGCGGCGGCTGTGCGCCGTCCTGCGGCGGCTGCATGCCGTCCTGCGGCGGCTGCATGCCGTCCCGCGGCGGCTGCATGCCGTCCTGCGGCGGCTGTGCGCCGTCCTGCGGCGGCTGTGCGCCGTCCGGCAAAAACGCGGGGCGACCGTCCCCTCCGCGCGCTTCGGGCTGCTTCTGTTCCTTCGCCGACTCGACGGGCGGCGCTTCGGTCTCCTCGCCGTGCCAGCGTCCGCCGCCGCGCTCAAACGCCCAGCGGCCCGCGCTCATGTCCTGCTCGCCCGCAGCGCGGCGCTCGTCGCGGCTGATTTCCAGCGTAACCAGTTCCGTGTCGCCGCGCTCGCGGCGCTCCATGCCGCGCTCCACCGCGTCCTGCAAGTCCGCGCTGCGCTTCTCGTTCTCGCCTGTGACGCCCGCTACCACGGTGGACGCGCCGTCCATGCGCGTCATTGCCTCGTCCACGGCGTCCTCCACCTTCATGCGGCGGACATTGGCGGAAAGCTCCCGCGCCAGCGCTGCGGAATCCTCATCCAGCGCCCGCACCTTCACCACGCGCCCCACGCGGTTGACCGCCAGCTCCACCGAGGTCTCCTCCGTGTCCAGCGTCACATACGACGCCTCGGCGACGTTGGTGTAGGTATACGCGCCGCCGGTGACCGCCAGCGCCAGCGCCGCCGCCACCGCAGTACGCGCGGCACGTCTGCCCCGCGCGGGGAACGCGACGGTTTTTTCGTTCAGCTCGACGGTCGTGCCGACCTCGCCCATCTGCTTTGTTTTGACGACCAGACCGTCCTCGCGCAGCGCGGCGGCGTAACCGTCCTTTACTTCCAGTATGATTGCCTTCATGGTTTACGCCTCCTTCACATAGGACAGATAGCCCGCGAGAATGGGAAAATCGCCGTCCAGAATCTCCGCGCCCGCGATGATGTATTTGCGGTGGCGCTCCAGAATCTTGCGCACCACGCCGCTCTCGGCGCTCAGGTCCTTGATGGGCAGCAGGTGCGCGAGGCGCATCTTCGCCAGCAGCACCACGCTCGCGATCAGCGTGCGGATCGCGACGCCGCAGCTGCGCTTGGTCTTGTCCGCCTTGGGGGACGACTCCGCGAGGTCGAAGAACGAGAACCCGTAGCCGTGCAGAATCTCCTGCATCTCCGCGATCTCGGCGCGGGCGCGTTCCGCGGTGTCGTCGGCGGCGTCCGCCGCCTCCTCGCCCATGCGGCGCTGCACCGCCAACTCCACGCCGCCCGCCGTGTCGTCGTCCAGCGAGCCGTCGAAGGCGTCCGGCGTGACGGACAGCTCGTCATAACGGGACTGGGAGCGGAGATAGTCCAGAATCCGCCGCTTGATGACGATAGCGGCAAGCCCGTGGAAGGAGCCTTTGCCGCCCTCAAAGTCGCGCACCGCCTCGGAGAAGGCGAGAAGCGCGATGCTCCACTCGTCGTCGCTGTCGGTGATGTAGCGGTGCGTCGTCTCCGCCGCGCAGCGCAGGATGAACGCGCGGTTTGCCTCAATGAGGTCGGCAAGCGCGTTCTCGTCCTCCTTCGCCTTCATCACATTCTGTTCCAGATCATTCACGGCGGTTTCCCCTTTGTGCCTGCAATATTTTATGATATCATAGCAGTTTTCCGGGGAAACCGCAAGCGCGGCGTTCGCTTCCATGGCGCTCTCCCTTTTCGTTTCTACTCATGTATTCGAGCCGCGCAGGGCAAAAAGCGGGGTCGCGGCGCAAAAAAACAGGGGCGGCTGTGCCGTCCCTGCCTGCACGTCTCGTTACAGCTCGACCTCCACCGGCTCGTCCAGCGTGACGCTGCCGCCGATGTACGCCGCCGTGACCGCGCCGTCGCGGCGCTCCACCGTGGCGCGTACCGTGCCGGCGGGCTGGACGTAATCGCGCTCAAAGACGCCGTCGGTCTGCCCGGCGCTCTCCGCCGCTGCCGCCGCCAGAGAGCCGCTGCCGCAGCTGCCCTCCCAGACCAGCGTACCCGCGGCAGGTACCTTGACCAGCGGGGTCATGCGCCCGTCGTGCAGGAAGATGACGCCGTAAGCCTCCACGCCCGCGAAGCCGCCCTGCTCGCGGGGCGCGTTGATGATCGGCTCCGCCTTGTCCATCACCGCCGCGTCGGGCTGACGGTGGGTGACGTAGTGGACGATGCCGCCCAAGTCTACCAGCGTGCCCTCCACGCCGTCGACGCTCGCCTTGCCCGCCACGCGGGGCAGGGGCATCGCGGCGCGGGCAGTGCCCGCCTCCACATCCAGATCGACCGCCACCGGCCGGTCGCTGCCGCTGACCTCCAGCGTCAAATGCTGCTTGCCGGTCAGACCGCGCTGATGCGCCGTCAGCATGCCGTAGGCGCGGCTGGCGTTGCCGCAGAACTCGCCGCCCGCCATCTCCATGTGGCCGTCGTAGCCCTCGTTCACGTCGCAGGCGAAGCCCACCTGCTCGGCGGCAAAGCTCTCAATCTCCATCAGCTTCGACGCGACGGCGGGGCGGTCAGCCTTCGCCACCGGATCGAGCACATACAGCGTGATATTTCCCGCGGGGTTCGCGCGGACAACATGGTATTTCATGGGTCATGCGCCTCCTTCAAAATTTTTATCAGTATAGCACACTTTTTGTCTGTTGTCTCGCTTTTTTCCAAAGAAAATCCGCGGAAATTCCACGGAAATTCTCGCGACACAATAACAAATACAAATACATATACAGATACAGAAAAGAAAAGCTAAAAGAAAAGCCGCGCCTATTCGATCGTCCCCCCGCCGATCACGCGCTCGCCGTCGTAGAACACCACCGCCTGTCCTGCGGTGATCGCCCGCTGCGGCTCGTCAAAGTCCACCCGCGCCGCACCGTCCCCGCGGGGCGTCACCGTCGCCGCCGCCTCTCGCTGGCTGTAACGGGTCTTGGCGGTCACGCGGATGGGCGCGACAGGCTCCGGCTCGATCCAGTTGAGGCGCGTCGCCGTCAGCGCCGTTGAAAACAGGTCCGCGTCGTCGCCGAGCAGCACCGTGTTGGTTTTCGCGTCCTTGGAGATCACATACCGCCGCTCTCCCGCGCTCACGCCCAGCCCCTTGCGCTGACCCGTGGTGTAGGCAACCAGCCCCTTGTGCCGTCCCAGCACAGCGCCGCTTTTGTCCACGAAGTCGCCCTCGGTCAGCGTTACCTGCCCATAGCACCGCAAGAAGTTTACATAATCTCCATCCGGCACAAAGCAGATGTCCTGTGAGTCCGGCTTTTCGGCGTTGATGAGTCCCGCCTCCGCCGCCGTCGCGCGGATGGTCGGCTTGTCGTACTCGCCCACGGGCAGCAGCAGGTGGGCGAGCTGCTCCTGCGTGAGCTGATAGAGCACATAGCTCTGGTCCTTGCTCCGGTCTCTGCCCCGCAGGAGATGGTAACGCCCGTCCGCAAAGCTCACGCGGGCATAGTGCCCCGTGGCGATGTAATCATACCCCAGCGTCAGCGCCCGGTCGAGGAACGCGCCGAACTTGAGACAGCGGTTGCAGTCGATGCAGGGGTTGGGCGTGCGTCCCGCGCAATACTCCGCGACGAAGCGATCCATCACGTCTCGCGCGAAGCGCTCCGTCTCGTTGAACACATAGAAGTCCATGCCGAGGCGGCAGGCGACGCTGCGGGCGTCCTCGGCGTCGTCAGCGGAGCAGCAGCCGCCCTCCGCCGTCTCGCCGCTGTACAGCTTCATCATCGCGCCGGCGCAGTCATAGCCCTGCCGTTTGAGCAAAAGCGCGGCGGCGCTGGAATCCACGCCGCCGCTCATGGCGATCAATACTCTTTTTGCCATAGGTCCCGCCCTCAATCCATAAACCGACAGGTGAACGCCGAAGCGCTCAGCGCGTCCGACAGCTCCAGCAGCGTGCGGTTGAAGCCGCCGCTGTAGGCGATCTTCGGCTGGCGCAGTCTTGCGCCGGACACGCGCTCGTTGGGCAGCGCCACGGTGAAGGTCGCGCCCTTGCCCTCCTCCGACTGCGCCACGATGCTGCCGCCGTGCCCTTGCGCGATGCGGCGGCAAATGGCAAGACCCAGCCCGACGCCGTGAGGCGGCGGAGCCATGACGTCCGTCTCCAGAAAACGGTCAAAGACGTGCTCCAGCCTGTCCGGCGCGATGCCGCGCCCCGTGTCCGACACGGACAGATACACCCGCTGCGGTGTCACGCGCACGCGCACGGCGACGCTGCCGCCCCTGGGCGTGAACTTGAGCGCGTTGGACAGCAGGTTGAGCAGCAGCCGCTCGACGCGTTCGGCGTCCATGGCGATGACCTGCCCCGGCTTGTCGCTCTGGAAGGTCAGCGTCACGCCCTCCGCCTCGAACAGCGCCTCCGCCTTCTCGCACACCTCGCGCACGACCCCGACGATGTCGTCGTTGCTCAGGGTGTACCTGCCCGTCTCGGCAAGCTCCGCCGCGTCGCTCAGGTTGCCGATGACGCGGTACATTCTGAAATAGCTCTGGGCAAAGATCGCGGCGTTGCGGTCGATGCTCTCGTCCTTCTCGCGCGCCTCCATGGGCGCGAGAAGGCTTGCCGCGGTGTAGACATTCGCCATGGCGCCGCGCAGCTCCTGCGCGACGTTGGGCAGCACCTCGGTCAGCAGCCGCAGTTCTTCTTCTGTATACTCTCTCATCGTCATAACCCCTGTAGTTTGTGCGTTTCGCCTCGTTCCAACATGGAAATCACAGGGTAAGGATAGCAAAGTTTTGTCGAAAACACAAGAATTTTGTCGACATCCCCGGATTTTCAAAAAACCGCTTGCAATCCGGAAAAAAAAGGATATAATATCGGACGTACCATACGTTTGATATATTCCATAAATGACGAAAGGAACTATTGATTATGAGCATCACGAGAGTTGGTATCAACGGCTTCGGTCGTATCGGCCGCATGATCTTCCGCAACAGCCTCAACCACCCCGACGTTGAGATCGTCGGCATCAACGACCTGTGCGACGCCGAGTATCTGGCTTACCTGCTGAAGTATGACTCCATGCACGGCAAGTTCCCCGGCGAGGTCAGCTACGCCGACGGCAAGCTGGTCGTCAACGGCAAGGCGATCCCTGTGTTCTGCGAGAAGGACGCCAACAACCTCCATTGGGGCGACATCGGCGCTGAGATCGTCACCGAGTCCACCGGTCTCAACCTCACCAGGGAGAAGGCTCAGCCCCACATCAACGCCGGCGCGAAGCACGTCATCATGGGCGCTCCCGCGAAGGACGACACCCCGATGTTCGTCTGCGGCGTCAACCTCGACAAGTACACCCCGGACATGACGTTCGTCTCCAACGCGTCCTGCACCACCAACTGCCTCGCCCCCATCGCCAAGGTCATCGAAGAGAACTTCGGCATTGAGAAGGGTCTCATGACCACCGTTCACTCCGTCACCCCGACCCAGAAGATTCTCGACGGCGTGTCCCTGAAGGATTGGCGCGGCGGCCGCACTGCTGCGCAGAACATCATCCCCAGCTCCACCGGCGCCGCCAAGGCTGTCGGCAAGGTTCTGCCCGCTGTCGCCGGCAAGCTGACCGGTATGTCCATGCGCGTTCCCACCTGTGACGTCTCCGTCGTCGACCTGACCGTCGAGCTGAAGAAGGCCGCTTCCTATGCCGACATCTGCGCCGCGATGAAGAACGCCAGCGAGAATGAGCTCAAGGGCGTCCTCGGCTACACCAACGAGCAGGTCGTCTCCTCCGACTTCCTGAGCGATCCGCGCACCTCCATCTTCGACGAGCTTGCTGGTATCGCCCTCGACGATCATTTCGTCAAGGTCGTGTCCTGGTACGACAACGAGTTCGGTTACTCCGACAAGATGCTCTGCCTGGCTGAGCACATGCACAAGGTCGACGAGGCTGCCGGCAAGTAATCCCCGAGTTTTCAAGGACGGGGGGAATACTCCCTGTCTTTGACAAAGAGCGCGACGTTTTTCGTCGCGCTCTTGCTTTTTTCGCGTGGGTTGCGGTATAATTGTGCCGAAATAATCCAAATTGAGGTTACGCGCTATGTTTCAAGGCTTTTCTCCCAAGGCGGTGGAATTCCTCTGGGGGGTCAAATTCAACAACAACCGCGAGTGGTTCGGCGAACACAAGCAGGAGTATCTGGACTATGTGGACAAGCCGCTGCGGGAGCTTTCGGCGCAGCTGCTGGACGCGATGAACGCGGCGTTCCCGAAGCTGGGCTTCGCGCAGCACGTCAGCCGCATCTACCGCGACGCGCGGCGGCTGTACGGCCGCGGACCGTACAAGGACCACATGTGGCTGGTCGTCGCGAAGCCGCACGAGGACCATCTGGGGCATCCGGCGTTTTACTTTGAGCTTGCGCCCAACTATTACAGCTACGGCTGCGGCTGCTGGGATATGTCGCCGGAGACCGCCGCCAGGCTCCGCGCGCGGATCGACCGCGACCCGAAGCCCATGGAGAAGTTGGCGCGGAGCATCAACCGCTCGAAGTTCTCCCTCTACGGCGAGGAGTACAAGCGCCCCAAGGGGGACGTGGGCAAGCTGCTCAATCCGTGGTACAACCGCAGGAATATCGGCGTATCTTATGACGACAACTGCGAGGGCGTGCTGTTCACGCCGGAGCTTGCCGATGAGATTCTGGAGGGCTTCCGCTTCCTGATGCCGTTTTATCAATACTTTGACACCCTGCCGGGCGATCCGGCGCCGGAGAAAACGCAATGAAAGCTGAGAGAATCTATCCTCGCGTCCTCGTCACCGCCAAGGGCGCGCGCTGGGCGGACAACGGTCACCCGTGGATTTACGAAAGCGACGTGGCGGGCGTCGAGGGCGCGCCGGAGAACGGCGCGCTGGTGGACGCGGTGAGCGAAAAGGGCAAGTACCTCGGTACGGGCTTTTTGAGCGAGCGGAGCAAGATTCGCGTGCGGCTCATCTCCCGCAACGCCAACGACGTCTTTGACGAGGCGTTCTGGCGGCGGCGCATCCGCTACGCCTGGGACTACCGCAAGGCGGTCATGGGCGCGGACGTGTCCTGCTGCCGTGTGATCTTCGGCGAGGCGGACGGCTTCCCCGGTCTCACGGTGGACCGCTTCGGCGATCTGCTGGTCGCGCAGACGCTGTCCGTGGGCATGGAGCGCGTCAAGGGGATGCTCTTCCCGCTGCTCGCGGACGTGCTGCGCGAGGACGGCGTGACCGTCGCCGGTCTCTACGAGCGCAACGACGTGGTGATCCGCGAGCGCGAGGGTCTGCCGCAGGGCAAGGGCTGGTTCGCGGCGCTGCCCCACCCCGACAGCCCGATCACTGAAATCCGCGAGAACGGCGTGTACTACAGCGTGGACGTGGAGAACGGGCAAAAGACCGGCTTCTTCCTCGACCAGAAATACAACCGCCGCGCCGTGGCGCAGCTCGCCGGAGGCAGGCGCGTGCTGGACTGCTTCACCCATACCGGCTCCTTCGCGCTCAACGCCGCCATGGGCGGCGCGGAGGGCGTCACCGCCGTGGACGTGTCCGAGAGCGCCATCGCCATGGCACGCGCCAACGCCGAGCGCAACGGTCTGGACGACCGCATGGTATTCCTCTGCGCCGACGTGTTCGACCTGCTGCCGACGCTGGAGGCACAGGGCAGGAAGCCCTTCGACTTCATCATCCTCGATCCCCCGGCGTTCACCAAGTCCCGCGAGACGGCGGACAGCGCTGAGCGCGGCTACAAGGAGATCAACCACCGCGCCATGCGGCTCCTGCCGCGGGGCGGCTACCTCGCCACGGCGTCGTGCAGCCATTTCATGCCCGCCGAGCGCTTCGAGCGGATGCTCCGCGCCGCGGCGCGGGACGCCAAGGTGGAGCTGCGCCAGATCGAGATGCGCCAGCAGGCGCCCGACCATCCGATCCTCTGGAACGTGCCGGAGACGGATTATCTGAAATTCTACCTGTTTCAGGTGGTGTAGCGCGGTTGCATTTCCCGGCGGAATATGGTAGCATGGCGGTAAATCATCATGGAAAGGGTGTGTAGGTCATGGCGCTGAACATCGGTTCGCCCTCCTATCGCAATTATCAGGGCAGCACCAAGGGCATGGGCAAGACCATACGGCAGCTCTCCAGCGGCTATCGCATCAACAGCGCCGCGGACGACGCGGCGGGTCTCGCCATTTCGCAGAAGCTCCGCACGCAGATCACCGCCGATCAGGCACGGCTCCAGAACACGCAAATGGAGATCAGCGCCGCCCAGACCGGCGACGGGGCGCTCTCTTCGGTGCACAGCGCGCTGGGGCGGATGCGCGAGCTTGCCACGCAGGCTGCCAACGGTACCTATACCGACGCCGACCGCGGCATGCTGCAAAAGGAGTTCTCCCAGCTCCGCTCCCAGATCGGGAACGTGTTTGAGGGCACGGATTTTAACGGCAATCCGCTCCTGAGCGGCGATCTGAACCTCGACGGTCTCTCCATCGGCACGCAGGACGGCGCGTCCGCCGCGATGGACGCCCTCAGCGGCGCGATCGACGCCCTCTCCGGTCAGCGCGCGGACTTCGGCGCGCAGCAGAACCGTGCGGAGTACACCACGGACGGTCTGTGGAACGCCATGATCCAGACGCAGGACGCCGAGAGCGAGATTCGCGACCTTGACATCGCGCTGGCGGCGATGGAGCTGTCGAAGAAAAAAATCCTCGGTCAGTCCTCCCTGTTTATGATGGCGCAGGCGCGGCAAAACGCCATGGGCGTGATGAAGCTCCTGTACGGCTGAACAACAAAAAGCGAGCGGTCAAACGACCGCTCGCTTTTCTGTTTACTTTTTCTCGTCTTCCAACAGACCCTTGAAGCTCGCCGCGAGACCGGCGAGGCTCTGGATTTCGCTGGGAATGATGATCTTCGTCGCCTGACCGTCGGCTGCCTTTTCGTACGCCTCCAGCGCCTTGATCTTCACCACCTGATCGTTGGGGTTCGCCTCGTTGAGCATCTTGATGGAGTCCGCCAGCGCCTGCTGCACCTTGCGGATCGCCTCGGCTTCGCCCTCCGCCTTGAGGATCGCCGCCTGACGTTCCGCCTGGGCGCGCAGGATCGCCGCCTCGCGCTCGGCTTCGGCGCGGAGCACCGCGGACTGCTTCTCGCCCTCGGCAACGAGGATCTGGCTCTGCTTGGTGCCCTCCGCCTGAAGGATGGACTCGCGGCGCTCGCGCTCCGCCTTCATCTGCTTCTCCATAGCGTTCTGGATTTCCTTGGGAGGCAGAATGTTCTTCAGCTCCACGCGGTTGACCTTGATGCCCCACGGGTCGGTCGCCTCGTCGAGGATCGAGCGCATCTTGGCGTTGATGACGTCGCGGGAGGTGAGGCTCTGGTCAAGCTCCATGTCGCCGATGATGTTGCGCAGCGTGGTCGCCGTCAGGTTCTCGATGGCGTTCATCGGGTGCTCCACGCCGTAGGTATAGAGCTTGGGGTCGGTGATCTGGAAATAGATCACCGTGTCGATCTGCATGGTGACGTTATCCTTGGTGATGACCGGCTGGGGATCGAAGTCCGCCACCTGTTCCTTGAGCGAGACCTTCTTCACGACGCGCTCAATGAACGGAATCTTGAGGTGGAGACCCACGCCCCACGTCGCGCTGTAGGCGCCGAGGCGCTCCACCACATAGGCGCGGGACTGCTGCACCACCTGAATGTTGCTGACGACCAGCAGAAGAATGAGTACGAGCAGGATAATCAAAGCAATATAACCGAAGGGACCCATCACATTACCTCCTTTTTCTCCGGCACGACGTAGAGCTTGACGCCCTCCATGCGTACCACTTTCGCCATGGTGTCCTTTGCAAGCACTGTCCCGTCCTCGCTGCGGGCGGTCCAGGTTTTGCCGTCAATGTAGACCGCGCCCGTGGGCCGGTCGTTGTCGATGGTCTCCGTCACCCGTGCCGGATGGTCCAGCACGCGGTCGGCGTTGGTGGGCACCACCTTCTCGCGCATCCGCCGCGCCAGCGGCCGCGTCGCGACCAGCAGCGCCGCGGACGCCGCCACAAACAGCACGAATTGCAGCCACAGCGGCGCGCCGAACACCGCCGCGACCAGCGCCGCCACGCTTCCGCCCACAAACCAGATGGAGACCAGTCCCGCCGTCGCTGCTTCGGCAAGCCCGAAGACCACGATGGCGCCGATCCAGATAGCCGTCATCATATTGTCCGCTCCCCCTTTCATCATCCGCATCGCAGAAATGTATGCGGGACCCAGCAGCGCAATGACCGCGAGCAGCACACCGCCGATGAGCTTGTTGTACGGCGAGAGGTTGTTGTAAAAGTTCCCCAGCGCGCTGCCAAGTGTCGGCGCGGGAAGCCGCTCCTCCGACGGGGCGTCCCGCCGCGGAAGCTCGTCCTCAAACAGCGCGTCCATGGTCGTGTCCCAGCGATTGCAGATATAAAGGAGCTTTTCCAGTTCCGGGTAGCCCCGACCGCTCTCCCACTTGCTCACCGCCTGACGCGAGACTTGCAGCTGTTCGGCAAACTCCTCCTGCGTGAGACCGGCGCGCTTGCGCACCTCTTGCAGACGTTCGCCAAATGCCATTGCGTTTCCTCCGTTTCTCTTCTCTGGGGAAAGCGTAGCGCGAAACGCGCCGTTTTTCCACCAACTTGAAGTTGCGCGGCGGTCTTTTTCGCGCAACTTCAAGTTTACATTCGCTATTCTACCATATTTCCGGCGAAAATACTATAGCATTCCCGCAACTTTTTCGCTATACTGTGGACAGCACTTTTTTGAGGAGATCATCATGCTGGATTTTGCCATTCCCTGCCTGCTGGGGCTGGAAAAGCTCGTGGGCGACGAAGTGAAACGGCTGGGGCTTGCGGACGTGCGCGTGGAGAACGGGCGCGTCCTCTGCCGCGGCACGGAAGTTGACATCGCGCGGCTGAACATCAACCTGCGCTGCGGCGCGAGGGTACTGCTGGTGCTGGGCACCTTCCGCGCCACGGATTTCGAAGCCCTCTTTCAGGGCACGAAGGCAGTCGCGTGGGAGGACTGGATCGGGCGGGAGGATGAGTTCCCCGTCACGGGCTACTCCATCAATTCCACGCTCCACTCCGTCCCCGCCTGCCAGAGCATCATCAAGAAGGCGGTCGTCTCCCGCCTTGGCGGGAAGTACGGTCTCGAAACCCTGCCCGAAACCGGCAAGCGGCGGCAAATCCGGTTTTCCATGATGAAGGACGTTTGTCTGATCGCTCTGGACACCTCCGGCGAGGGGCTTTACAAGCGCGGCTACCGCGCCGTGGGCGTCACCGCGCCGCTGCGCGAGACGCTCGCCGCCGCCATGGTGCTGCTCACGAAGTACCGCGGCCTCGACCCGCTGTGCGACCCCTTCTGCGGCTCCGGCACCATCGCCATCGAGGCGGCGCTGATCGCGAAAAACCGCGCGCCGGGTCTAAACCGCAGCTTTGCCGCGCAGTCCTGGGACAGTCTCGACCGGAAAATCTGGCTGGACGCGGCGGACGAGGCGATGGACAGGGAGTTCCGCGACAGGCGCTATGAAATCTGGGGCGGCGACATCGACCCCGACGCCGTCGCCATCGCGCGGCACAACGCGGCGCTTGCCGAGGTCGACGACACCGTGTCCTTCGAGGTCGCGGACGCGACGCGCTTCCACTGGGGCGGGCTGTACGGCAGGGTCGTGACGAACCCGCCCTACGGTGAGCGCCTGCTGGAGCGGCAGGAGGCGGAGGAGCTGTACCGCGCGTTTGGCAGGTCCATGGACAAGCTGCCCGACACCTGGCGCGTCGCGGTGCTCTCCTCCCACACGGAGTTCGAGCGCTGCTTCGGGCGCAGCGCCGACAGGAAGCGCAAGCTCTACAACGGCATGCTCAAATGCGACTTGTTCCTCTACGGCAAAAAGGTATAGGAGGCGCGCCATGCGACACGTTTTTATCATCAACCCCGCCGCCGGGAAATCCGACAGCCGCCAGCGCATCTACCAGATGGCGCAGAGGCTGCGGGAGCGTCACAATCTGGATGTGGAGTGCATGCTGACCCGCTCCGCGGGTCACGCCACCATGCTCAGTCGCGGCATTGCGTCGCAGGGCGGCGGCGTGCGCTTCTACGCCTGCGGCGGCGACGGCACGGCGAACGAGGTCGCCAACGGCATCGCGGGCTTTGAGAACGCCGCCATGTCCGTCGTGCCCATCGGCACGGGCAACGACTTCCTCAAAAACTTCGGCGCGGACGCCGCGAAGTTCTCTGACCCGGAGAACCTGTGGAACGGTCCGGCGGAGAAGCTCGATCTCATCGACTGCAACGGCAGGCAGTGCCTGACCATCGCGTGCAGCGGCGTGGACGCCCGCATCGCGCAGGACGTGCACAAGTATTCCGCCACCCCGCTGCTCGACGGCAAGGGCAGCTACATCGCGTCGCTGATCATCAACTTCCTCTTCAAGGGCATCGGCAGCCACTGGACGGTGACGGTGGACGGCGAGGAGCTGGAGGCGAAGGATTTCGCCGTGATCGCCGTGTGCAACGGGCGCTACTACGGCGGCGGGTTCATGCCGGTCGCGGAGGCGGGCATGATGGACGGCGTGCTCAACACGCTGATCGTCAAGAAGGTCTCCCGCTTGCAGTTCGCCCGCTTCGTCGGCCCCTACGGCAACGGCGGCTACCGCCAGTTCCCGCAGTTCGCCACCTGCTACACCGCGCGAGAAATTCGCATCCGGTCGGAGAAGAACGACATCGTCACCTGTCTCGACGGCGAATGCTCCACCTCCGGCGACGTGACCTTCCGCCTCTCGGACAAGAAGCTGAACTTTTTCGGCCCCACCGGCTGCTCTTGCGACGCGACACGCAGACTTTCACAAGAAGGAGAAACACAGAAATGAACTACAGAAACCTGGGCGCGACCGGTCTGCGCGTCAGCGAGATCGGCATGGGCTGCGAGGGCTTCCTCGGTCAGGATTGGGCGTACACGAAGGAGCTGTTTGACTACGCGCTGGCGAACGGCGTGAACTGCATGGACCTCTACAGCCCGAACCCGGAGATGCACCGCAACGTCGCGCGTGCCATTGCGCCCGTGCGGGACAAGTTCGTGTTGCAGGCGCACCTGTGCACCCGCTGGCGCAACGGGCAGTACGAGGCGACGCGGAAGCTGGACGAGGTCAAAGAAGCCTTCGAGACGCAGCTGCAAAACCTCGGCACGGATTATCTCGACATCGGCATGATCCACTACGTCGACTCGCTGGCGACGTGGCGGCAGGTGGTCGGCAACGGCATCCTCCGCTACGCGCTGGAGGAGAAGGCGCGGGGGCGCATCAAACACATCGGCCTTTCCAGCCACAACCCCATCGTGGCGCTGGAGGCGGTCAAGACCGGCAAGATCGAGGTGCTGATGTTCTCCATCAACCCCTGCTACGACCTGCTTCCCGGCACGGAGGACGTGGAGGAGCTGTGGGCGGACAAGAGCTACGAAAACCATCTCTTCAACCTCGACCCCCAGCGCGAGGAGCTGTATGAGACGTGCCAGCGCATGGGCGTGGGCATCACGGTGATGAAAGCGTTCGGCGGCGGCGACCTGCTCAGCGAGACCGATTCCCCCGCCGGCAAAGCGATGACCGCGGCGCAGTGCCTGCACTACGCGCTCACGCGCCCCGCGGTGGGCGCGGTGATGTGCGGCGCGCGGTCGCTGGACGACCTCAGGCGCTCGCTCGCCTACGAGAGCGCGACGGACGCGGAAAAGGACTACGCCGCCGTGTTCGCCACCTTCCCCAAGATCAGCTGGGAGGGTCACTGCATGTACTGCGGTCACTGCGCGCCGTGTCCCAAGGGCATCGCCATCGCGGACGTGACCAAGTTCCTGAACCTCACGCGCGCGCAGGGCATGGTGCCGGAGACCGTGGCGCAGCACTACAGCGTGCTGACCGCCCACGGCGGCGACTGCGTCGCCTGCGGCGCGTGCGAGACGCGCTGCCCCTTCGGCGTTCCCATTCGCGAGAACATGGCGCAGGCAAAGAAAGTCTTTGGATATTGAAAAAACCCGCGGCGTCAGCCGCGGGTTTCGTTTTTGCGTGATTGGTCGCGTTTGGCGTCCTTCTCCACCAGCATGCGCAGGATCATCCGCACCCGCTCCTCGGCGGAGCGGTCCGGCGCGATCAGTCCGAGACCGTAGCCCAGCGCGTCCTCCTCGCCTCCGCTTTGTGAGCCGCCGCTTTGTGAGCCGCCGCGGGAGCCGGAGCGGGAGCCGGAGCGGGAGCCATGCCGCGTGCCGCCGCGGGAACCGCCGTGACCGGAACAGGGCGCCTCCGTGCCGCAGTGCCGCTTCAGCTCCTCCCAGAACGCGCACAGCGTCGGCATATTCTCCGGGCGGGGCGCGGCGGGAGAGGGTCGCTTTTTGTTTGGCTTGCTCACGGCGGCACCTCCTTACGGCGCTGGTTTATAGGTTGTCTAGATAGGGCGCGGTTTGGTCATTGGCGGCAAGGACGCTCTCCCACGCGGGAAAGTCCCGCAGGATACGCAGCACGCAGCGCAGGCAGTAGGCGACGCGCCGTTCCGGGGACGCTTCCAGTTCGCCCTTATGCCCCCACAGGTGGGTGAGGAACGTCTGATCGTTCAACGCGTCCTCGTCCAGCAGGGTGCGGAGCGGTACGCCGTGGGAGGCGGCGCACATGGGCAGGATGCGCTGCTCGGCAAAGCACATCGAGACCGTGGGGTCGATGGCGTCGTTGCGCAGCGCGCGCATGAACGCGAACGCGGCGTCCACATAGTCGTTTTTAAGCTTGTCCGACGGGAGATACAAAAACGCGGTGTTGGCGGCGGGGAGGGAAAAATCCCACAACGCCGGAAAGGCGTAATCCGCCGCGAGGACAAAGGCGTCCGCCGGATCGGGGTAGACGTCCGGGTTCAGCGCCTCGCGGTGCGCGGCGACCGCCGCGTCCGTCAGCAGCGGCTGGATGTCCGCCCAGACGATCAGGTCAGTGTCCAGCATGACGCAGGGCGCGTCCATGCCGCGCAGCGCGCGCAGCTTGCCCGCCGCCCAGAAGCGGAACGGGTCAATCTCCAAGCCGTCCAGCGCGGTGGAAACCGGCTCGCTCCAAAGCTCCAAAAGTCCGGCGCGGCGAAAGAACGCGGCGCCCGCGCTGTCCGTCACCATCTGGATGGTTCCGTTCCACTGCCGCCATTTGAGGGCGGAAAGCATCATTGTGAGCAGCTCATAGTCCGGCATCACGATCTCGCCGCCGTGTCTGCTCCGGTTCGGCGCAGACCAGAAAGAGTGAAATGCTCTCATACTGTACAATTATATGGGTTTTGTCTATTCCTGTCAAGGGAAACACGCGGAGCAGCGGTGAAAAAAACGTCCCACTTGCGTATTCTGCTGTTTTCGGGTACAATGGTTGACCGGCAGAGAAAGGGGCGGGCACATGATCGTGATGGATTTGGAATGGAACCGGAGCTATGACCGGAAGAAGCTGGACGAGATTCTGCAAATCGGCGCGGTGCGCACGGCGTATCCGGGCGGACCGATCACGGACAGCTTTTGCGTGTTCATCCGCCCCCGCGTCCACAAGAGCTTCGATCCCGGCGCGCGCAAGCAGCCGGACCTGCAATGCGCCATCGATTCCGAGGAGACCTTCGCCTCGGCATGGGCGGCGTTCCGCGCCTGGTGCGGCGACGACCGCGTCTTTGCCTTCTGGGGGCCGGACGACTTCGGCGTCATCCGCCAGAACTGCGCCTACTGGGGCGTGGACGCCTTCGAGCCGGAGAAGGTCTACAATTATCAGCGCGCCTTCTCTCACGCCTATGGCTCGTCCTCCGTGGCGGCGCTGTGGCGCGTGGTGGACTATCTGGGCATCCCGGACGTGTTCGAGTACCACAACGCGCTGTACGACGCGATGTACACCGCCCTTGTCGGCGCGTGGCTGCGTCAGGAGGATTTGGAGGACGTGCCGCAGCGCCGCGGCAAGCGCCGCCGCTGATTCCGACTCATACAGCGGCGTTATGCAGAAAAGCAGCAGGCAAGCCTGCTGCTTTTCTTGTTTCGCGTTATTTTGCCGCGCCGCAGCGCATGAGCATGGTTGCCACCTGCGCGCGGGAGGCGCTGCGCGGCGTTCAGGTTTTCCGCATCGTCCAGATTGACGGTCAGACCGCCGCTCTTCGTTTCCTCGTTCTGATCCGTAACGGCGCTCTGGGGGGGATCGTCCGCATAGACCGCAACGTCGTCTGGTCGTCGTAATAGCTGTTGAACCAGCCCTCGCCGTCACCCGCGTCGATCCACTCCTGCGCACGGAGGTGTTCTATCAGCCAATCCGCCTTGCCTTCCAGGTTATCCGCCGGCGCGTCCCGCGCTGGCGTGACTCTCCTTCCGCTCGCAGAAGCGACAGGCAGTCCTGCCACAGGTCGCGCCAACCTCTGCCGCCGCGACAAGCCAGAGCGGGTCATCGTTGAAGCCTGAACCGATGTCGGCGTTCCCACGCTTGGTCAGCGGCTGGTACTGGTGGTAGGTCGAGCTGTCCGCGAACTTGGCAAGAACCCGCCGTGCCGTGTCCTTTCTGACACGTCCATCCGCGTCCCATTTCTCATCCTTTGGGTTCTCGCCGTAACCCAGAACAAAACAGGCGCGGACGCTCCCGCCCGGTGCGAGCGTCACATCGAGCCGATGACACGCGATCGGATACCAGCCGGTGATGTGTGAGGCATAGGAGGTTTCCTCCGCAACCGTTCGCGGAGCGCTCCAATCGCCCATATGCCCGAGGAAGGTGTTCCGGTCGGTATCGAATCCGCTACGCAAAGGTCGCAGTACGTCGCCGCAAGGTTGGCGCACGAACCGGAGGAGCTACCGCTGTAAGCGTCACAACGCGGCAGCCGCCTGTCGCGCGTTGTCGCCGCTGTGTGCCGCGACTTCGGCTCGGACAGGAAAACAACCCACGGGGGAACAGGGCGGCAAATCGAGCGCACCGTCCACCGTTTGCGGAGGACGAAAGAAGAAGCAGGATACTCTCCCTTTAGGGCTCGCTGTCTGCGGACCCGTTTGACGCTTACAATGAATTTGATGCTTTGCGAGCCATGCGGCAATTGCTTCCCGCCGCAGCCATACCCGCTCCGGTAATCTTTGTCGGTTATCAATACAGCACGCCCGCGGGAATAACCCCGCGGGCGTGCCAATGTGCCAATACTAATTTGACCTTTGTATTGTATTTACTTCGCCGCGCTGTACCGCATGAGCATCGTTGCCACCTGCGCGCGGCTCGCGTTGCTCTGCGGGAGAAGCTTGCCGTCAACGCCGTTGATGATGCCGGAGCCAACCGCCCACTGCATCGCGTCGGTCGCCCACACGCTGACGCCGGAAGCGTCACCGTAGCCGCTGAGGCTCGCGCTCGCGCTCACATCAGCCTTCTTATACTGCGCGTAGCGGTAGAGGATCGTTGCCAGCTGCTCGCGAACGACAGGGTAGTTCGGAGCAAACCGGCTGCCATCGCCCTCAACGATCTTGTTTTCAGCAGCCCACGCCACCGCGTCGGTGTACCATGTGCCGGCTTCCACGTCAGAGAACGGATTTGTGCCGGTTGCCTTCGGCTCACCTTCCATGCGCCACAGCATTGTAACGACCATCGCGCGGGTGGTATCGCCGTTCGGGTCGAAAAACTGCGGGCTCACACCGTTCATGACGCCGTTTTCCAGTGCCCAGAGCACACCGTCACGATACCATGCATCGCTGCCAAGGTCTTTCATCTGTGCGTACATATCCGTACCCTTCACCTTCGAGGCATCGTAGACGATGGCGTAGTTGGACAAATGGCCGGTGGTAAAGGACACGTTCCTGCCGTCATAGGACGTCGGCATCGCCTGTACCGTGCCGTTATCGGCAAGATACCGCACCGTTAGGCCCGCGGCATACTGGCCGGATTTCAGCGCATAGGGAACGGTCACCTTCGCCGCGCCGCCCTTGAAGTCGCTGATGCTCGTTTCGCTGCTGGTCAGTTGAATATCAAAGACCGCCTGCACGTCCATATCCTTGATTGCTGACTGTTGCGCGGTGTTCAGGCTGCTCTCGGCCACGCTGACAAGCGCAAGCCGAATAGTGCCGCCCTTTGCCTGACCGGCGATCTCCGCAAGCGCGCCTGCGTCGAAGGTCGCGGAGCCGCTCGTCAGCTTGACCGTCAGTACGTTTGCGCCGTTGGTGGGATCGCTGACCGCCTTTTCAACGGCCTTGACGGTCTCTGTAGGGAGGCTGACTGCGTCAACGGTCTTGTTCAGTCCGCTCAAGTCGAAGGTAACCGCGCCGGTCTTGCCCGCTGCGCCGATCGCCTTGTTCAGCTCCTCCGTGCCTGGCGCTTTGACGGCGGCGGTCGTACCGCTCACGCTGACGTCGAGCGCCACGCTGCCGTTGTCCCCGGAGCCTGTGCCTGCCGCCGATGTATTGTCCCCGCTATTACCGGACAGGCCGCCAGTCGTGTTGTCGTCCGATTGCCCGCCCTGCTGCGGCGAGGTAAAGATGATCTCGCCCGCAGTATTCGTCGAAATGCTCTTTCCCGCCTCGTCAGCGGTGAAGTTCTCCTTCACGCCCTTGCCTCGCAGTCCGGAAGTCAGCGCGGCGTTCTCCCCCGCGCTGCCGCGCGCTGCCGGGGTAATGCCGATGCGCGCCGCAGCGGTCAGCGTCGCGTCCACCGCGATGGCGGACTGCTGATTGCTGCCGTTCAGCGGCAGGAACACGTTATCCGGCGTTGTGCCGCTCGCGCCATAGTAGTTGCCGGTGACGCTCGCCGCGCCCGAGACGTGGAGTTCCGCACCGCTTTCCAGATAGACGCCGCCGCCCTGCTCCGCGCGGTTGCCGGTGATGGAGCCGCCGGTCATGACCAGCTTCGCGCCGCTCTCCACATACGCACCGCCGCCGCAGCCGTCGGTAAAGTCGCGGTATTCACCGCGGTTGAAGCCCAGTTCGCTCGCCTCAAAGGAGCTGCCCGCCAGGGCTTTGCCGCCGGTGATCTTACCGGTTTTTGCCGCACTGGAGTCCATTACCTTCAGTGTCGCACCGCCCTTGATATAAAAGACGCTGCCGGAGGTGCCCGCCGCAAGGGCAAGCGTATAGCCGTTGAGATCGTAGATGGTGTTGGTTTCGATGACGATGGTTGCGTCAACGGTTTTGTTGCCCGTCAGCTTCACCGTGTCGTCCGCTGCAAGCGAGGTCTGGCACAGCAGGGAGACGATCAGCGAGAGGCACAGGATAGAACCGATTATTTTTTTCATCATACTATCCTCACTCCCCTTCCATTTCAAAGCTGAACGGTATGCTCATGTTGGCGCTCAGGATACTGCCGACCTGCAAATTATCGAACACGATATCCTTCACGTCGCTGAACACCGTCTGACCGTTGTAGGTGACATACGCCACCGCGTACACGTGGACGCCCGTGCCGGGGTTCCTGATGCCCAGCGTCCAGTCGCCTTCCGGGAAGTAGTACCCGTAGGACGAAACGTGGACGCCCTTTTGCACGGTGCTGCTTTTCAGAATGTCAGCAATCTTGGCACTCTCAAGCAGATTTGCGGTCGGGTCACCGTACCCCAGCATACGGTTGGTGGTGTAGCGGATACCGATCTCGCCCTTGACATCCGCAGCCGTGAGGGGGTGATCCTTGTCGTACGTAGGGTCAGCCACGCCGGACGGAAGACTGTAGGACGCGGTCATGCGGATATAATCGGCCTCATTCTCCGTATCCTTGTCCCGCGTTTCCTTGATGGTCGAGGAAAACGCCACACAAGGCTTCGTCTTGTCCGTATCCGCGCCATAAACAGCATAGATTTTCGTGTTGCCATTGAGCGTGAAGCGGAAGGTCGCGCGGGTGCTCGCCGCCGTGCCGTCGGCACGGTCAAACGCCCAGTGGGAGAAGGTCTTGCCCGCCACCGCCGGAGCGGTCAGACGGACGATCTCGCCGCAGACAATGTCGTTTTGGGACAGGTCACCGCTTGGCTCGCCGTCCACAAAAACGTTGAGATCTGCCACACGCGAATAGGATATGGAAAAGCGGGATGATTCATCCTCCGCCCGAGCCGTGCCCATGCCGACAGACACCGTCAGAGCCATTGACAGCAGCGCTGCCAGAATGTGTTTCCATTTGATGTTCATTGGGATTCTCCTTTCTCGCAGCAGCTGCCGGATCAAATGCTGTCATGCCGCACATACTCCACCGTGTGAGCGGTATCGGTCGTGGAGATGGCCACCGGATTCGTATAGAGCTTGTACAGCCTGCCATAGGTGTCAAGATAGGTCACATATCCCACCGCATAGACCCACGGGCCATACTTGGAGGTGCTGACGGGAATTTCGTGCGGCACAAGATAGCTGCCCGAAGACGCTCGGTTGCTCACGGGGAAGTCATGAATGACCGCTGCCGTGTTCGGGTCGTAGGAGTCTTCGTTCACCATGCGGTTCTTCATCTGATCGCGCAGATTGTCGTCATATTTGCCGGAGCGCTGATTGGACTTCAGCAGGTTATTCGTATCCAGCGTCTTGGTGCCGCCGAAGGTGCTGTAGCTGTACTTTTGCAGCTCCGCGTTGGTCGTGGTCAGAATGCCGGCGGAGACGATGGTGCAGCCGGTGGACAGGCTCCAGTTCAGCTGCAAATTGGCGCTGTTACCGCTCGCCTTGGAGGTGGTAAGCTTCACCGACGACTGCGGGAACCGCTGCCAGCGGCTGCGGCAAACCATAATGACTCTCGTAGGCCCATTGATTACAAAGGCGCACATGTTGGAATTGTATTCCGTACCGATCAAAACCGGGTTGTCCGGGTCGGTGATGTCAAACACCTGATAGGACATGAACACGCCGTCACCGATGTAATGCGGGAACGCGACCATCCGTCCTTCCAGACCATTTGTGGATCCAAGATCCTTCGTGCCGTTTTCATCGCTGGCGAAGAATTCCACATGATAGAGCTGCCTCACGTCCGACTCTTTGAAACTGCAATCGGCGCAAACGCCGTTTTCAAAGTTGTGCGCTTCAAACCGCATGGTCTTGCAGTCTTCGCAAATCACCACATGGTTGATACCGTTGAGAGCAAGGTTTTCATGGCTGTAATGAGCGGCCGAGTTTTTGTTATATTTGGCCTCATATTCCAGATAGGTCAGCTTCTCATATTGATGCACGTGCTGCCACTTAGGAATAAGGGACATCTTGCCGGCGACGCCGTAAAGATCAAAGTCAAACTTTGTGCCGGACGGCAGAGTCTCGATTTCGTTCGTCTTGAGGTTTAGGACTCTGCCGGAGCCGGACAGGAACCATCCCTGGAAGACGTCGGAAGCATACCTCGCTTCCACTGAGCCGAGTCGGAACGTCTCTCCGTAGTTGACTGCAGTATGTGCCCAACCGCCATTCCAGCCGTTCTGAAACCGCACAAGATATTTGTTCGGTTCATAGCTGGCATAGACGGTAATAGACGATTTGATCGGTCGGCTAAAATTGAAAAAGATGCTCTGTCTGCGCCCATAACTGTAATAGTAACCCGTCACCCAACCGTTGAATTCGTAATCCGAACGAACCGGGTTCTCAGGACGCGCCACCGTTCCGCCGTCGGGTACCATCACGGACCACGTTCTGTTGTAATCGACAAACGTGACCGCACGGCAGCCGCCCGCAATGACAAAGAACTTGCCATAGCCGGCAACGGTTTTCCCGTCGGGCGCGTTGGGGCTGTCGCCCGTAACGGGGGAGATTTCATCGCGGGAAACAGTCTGTGCTCCGGTCGTATCCTCTCCCATGGAGAACGTCACCGCCGTCGGCAGGTGGTGCGCGGTGGCGCGCCAGAAATCGCCGTCCCGCGTCATCTCCACCGTTTCGCTGCCGCCGTTCCATGTATAGGTGCAATCGGACAGCTCCCACCCTCTGGTATCCTGATAGAAGATGGTATAGACGCTCTCGGTGACCTGCATATAAGTCTTCTTCTCAGTGGTTTCCATCGGAACCACGCCTTCGGAATTCGCGCCGCCCTGAAGCATTCTGTCTTCGCCAATAACCAGCGTACCGCTGATACCGCTGCCGGTCGTGCCGGTCGCCTTCAAGGTACCGATGGAAACGTTGACATTTGTGCTGCTGACGCCGTTTTCTCCGACTGCGGTCACATAACCGTCCTCAACGATGAGCGAGCTGCCGGTAATGCCGTCGCCATTTGTGCTGGTGGCGTTGATCTCACCGACATGGAGGGTAACCGCGCCGTTGACGCCTGCGCCGTTAACGCCGCTGGCAATGACCCTGCCACCGTAGATGGTGAGTATACCGTTCACGCCATCGGCTGTCCCGTTGGCAGTGAGCGTGCAGCTGTAGAGATTCACCGTGCCGCTGACGGCGGCACCGCTGTTGCCCGTCGCGGTCAGCTTGCCGCTGCCGCGGCTCTGCCCGTAGATGTTGAGTACGCTGCCGTCATTGACCGTGATGCCCTTGGCAGCAGTCAGCGTCACACCGTCGCCCAGAATCAGATTGACCGCACCGCTGACGGAGACAGGGTCTCTGATGGTGAGATTGCGATTGACAAAATACCAGCCGTCGACCCACGCGCTCGCGACCTCGGAAACGACTTGATACACGGCGCACTCTTTTTCCTCGCCGTTCGCGTCAAGATAGCTGATGCTCGCGGTGAAATCCTCTGCCCGCACGACCATGTACCGGCTGCGCTCAGCAGCGTTATAGGGGCTGTTCAGAATGATTATGGGGTTCGGCACGCTGTCGTTGAACACGGCGTAACCGCTCGGGATGGTTATGGTTCCGACAATGCCCTTGCCGGTTTCGCCGCCGGTGGCAGTCAAAGTGCCGTCTTTGACCGTGACATTGCCGTTGACGCCCGCGCCGTTTCCGCTGCCGGTGGCGGTGACCGTTCCGCTGTTCAGGGTAACCGCCCCGTTGATGCCCGCGCCGTCGCTGCTGCCGGCGATCAGCGTACCGGCATTGACCGTGACATTGCCGCTGACACCGCTCTTGGCGATGACTGTGCCGTCGTTCATGGTCAAGGTGCCGCTGATTTTCCCGTCAGCGGTGACACTGCCGCCATACACGGTCAAGGATCCGTTGCTGCCACCGGTGGTGGTCACCACGCCTTCATATATGTTGATCGTGGCGGCGCGGATGCCGCCGGCGCCCGCTTCGACCGTGCCGCCGTGGAAGCTGACCATACCGTCTCTGATATTGATATTCGACGCGATCAGCTTACTGCTCGCGCTCTGGGGGTAAACATTGAGGTTGGAATCCACTCCGGTGATCCCGCCGTTCAGGGTCAGGGCAGCGCCGTCGCAGATGATCAGGTTCACCGTGTCGTAAACGCTTATTGCGTTGTTGATCGTCACATCGTCCTTGACCACATACCAATTTCCACGCCATCCGGCGTCGTTAGAACTGACGGTACCATAGCGCACACCGCTGATGGTCTTCGTCTGGATCTCTGTGCCGTCCCACGCCAGATAGGACACGTCGGGATCAGGCTCGATGATCAGCGTGACGTTCACGGTAAATTCGCGCCGCTCGGTTTCCTCCAAAGTATCACCATGGTTATCCATCCTCACCAGCCGCGTGGTGAAGGTAACCGTGCCAGTGTATTCTCCCACAGGGTCGGTGAGAAGAATCTCCTCAACTTCGATTTGGGAAAGAGCAGGAGCGGGGGTCTGGGTAAGGGAGGTAAAATACTCGCTTCCCACTTCCTGCAACACTGCCAAACTATATCGCAATTTGGCTCCGGTCGCGGAAACCAGGTATCCATTGTTGGCAGATGTTTGGGTGACCCAGAGAAGGTCACTATACCCGATTTCGTTGTCCTCGTCGTATCCTTCTAGCAGGGTTCCCGCCACAGTGAAGCAGGTTAAGTTAGCAACATTGTCCGTCATGGGGATCGGCGCTCCGCCGTCAACGCTTACCGTCAGTCCGCTGCCGCTCTGCCGCAGAACCAACGACGAGGGATGGGTAAAGGTGTAGGACGACTGCGCCGGTACCACCGTCACGGCGCAGGTGGCGGACTTGTCGCCCACCCGGGCGGTGATGGTCACCGTGCCTTCCTCCTTGGGCGATACGACGCCGTTTGCGTCCACCGTGGCGACGGAATTGTTGCTGCTGCTCCACGTCACCGTCTTGTTCGTGGCGTTATCCGGAAGCACGGTGGCAGCAAGGGTCAGCTTCTCGTTCATGGCGACGGTCGCTTTGCTCTGATCCAGCGTGACGCTCGCCACGGGTATGATGACCGTCACGGTGCAGGTGGCGGTCTTTTCGCCGTCCACCGTTTTGACCGTGATGGTCGCCGTGCCGACGCCCACGCCGGTCACGACGCCGTTCTCGTCCACCGTGGCGACCGAAGTGTCGCTGCTGCTCCACGTCACGGTCTTGTTCCTGGCGTCCTCCGGGGTGACGGTGGCGGTGAGCGTCAGCGTTGCGTCCTTGTTGATGGTGGCCGAGGATCGATCCAGCGTCACGCTCTCTACGGAGATCAGCAAAACTGTTATCTCGCATGTGGCGGTCTTGTCGTCCGTAGCAGCATCCGTGCCGTTGGTGGCGGTCGCGGTGATGGTCGCCGTGCCGGCGTCCACGCCGGTCACGACGCCGTTCTCGTCCACCGTGGCGACCGAAGTGTCGCTGCTGCTCCACGTCACGGTCTGGTACGTGGCGTTATTCGGAGCAACGGTGGCGGTGAGCGTCTCGGTCCCGCCGATCTTGATCTCCGCCGCGGTCTTATCCAACGAAACGCCCGTCACGGCAACAGGCGAAACAGTTACCGTGCATGTGGCGGTCTTGTTGCCGCTCACGGTGGTGACGGTGATGGTCGCACTGCCGACGCCCACGCCGGTCACCTTTCCGTTTGCGTCCACCGTGGCGACGGAAGTGTTGCTGCTGCTCCACGTCACGCTGTCCGCGGTGCCTTCGGGTAAAAAGGTGGGAGTAAGCGTCTCTCCATTGCCCTTTATCAGCGCGAGCGTTTCGGGAAGGCTCACACTATCCGGAGGAGTGATTCCCTGGATTTGTACCCACACCTGTTTGTGATCAGACTTGAACGCATTATTAGTAATAGGTATGGCTGTGCCCGCATCCTTACCGGCTTTGACCATCACGTTGCCAAGATTGACGGTGCGTGCGGAGATGCCCGGGCGACCGTCCGACGCGCCGATGGCGGTGACTGTACCGCCATTGATGGTGATCGTTTCGTCAAAACCGCCGATGCCGTTACCACCGTATGTACCGCCGGTAGCGTTGACCGTACCGCCGTTGATCGTGATCGTGCCCTCACTGATGCCGGCACTATTTCCTTCGCCGCCGCTGGCGTTGACCGTACCGCCGTTGATCGTGATCGTGCCACCGCCGCCGATGCCCGCGTCATACCCGCCGACGGTGGCCAGCGTGCCGGTTCCGGCAGTCTGACCGTAGATGTTGAGAATATTGCCTCTTGTAACCGCAATACCCTTCTCCGCGGTCAGCGTCTTGCCGTCCATGAGGATCAGGTTGACGGTGCCGGTGACGGTGACGCGATCGCTGATGGTCACGTCGCTGTCCACCACATACCACTCGGCGTTCCACACGGTATTCGACGCCGCAAGGCTGGTATACTCGTCCGCGTAGCAGATCCTGGATTCAAGCTCTTTTTTCTCTGTATTCCACGCAAGATAATTTACGTTTGCCACCACCGTCACGGTGCAGGTGGCGGTCTTTTCGCCGTCCACCGTTTTGACCGTGATGGTCGCCGTACCTCTGCGCACGCCGGTCACGAGGCCGTTCTCGTCCACCGTGGCAACGGAAGGGTCGCTGCTCTCCCACGTCACGGTCTTGTTCGTGGCGTTATCCGGAAGCACGGTGGCGGTGAGCGTCTCCGACGCTCCCGTGGAAATCGGCAATTCCTCATCAAGAGACACGCCCGCTACGGGAATGCTCAATACGGTCACCGTGCAGGTCGCGGTCTTGGTTTCGCCGGTGGCATTGGGGGAGGTGACCGTGATGGTCGCCGTGCCCGCCGCACCGCCGGTCACGACGCCTTTGGCGTCCACCGTGGCGACGGAAGGTGTGTCACTGCTCCACGTCACGCTGTCCGCGGCTTTGCTCGGCGAAAAGCTGGGGTAAAGCGTCCTTTTTTCACCCATCCCCACGACGAGCGTTGCGGGAAGGCTCACGCTCTCCGGCCGATCGTTGCTCTGGATATTTACCCACCGTTGGGTGTGCGAAGCCGCGAAGTTGGTAACGACGGCTGCGCTGTCCTCGTTAGTTCCCGCTTTGACCGTCACGTTGCCAAGCGTGACCGTGCCGTGATTGTTAACCAGGCAAAAGATTTCGTTTTCATTATCGTCAAAGTCTATGTAGCCACCGACGCCGATGCCCATGGCGAGGCTGCTCGCCGCGGTTACCATGCCGCCGTTGATGGTGATCTCACCACCACCGTCGCTTTCCTCTCCGCCGCCGCCGCCGATGCCCGCGCCGCTGTTGCCAGTCGCAGTTACCATGCCGCCGTTGATAATAATCTTGCCACTGGTGCCGTCCACGCCGCTGCCGATGCCTGCACCATAGCCGCCAGTGGATGTTATCGCACCGCCGTTGATGGTGATTTCGCCGCCGGCGCCGCCGTTGCCGCCGCCGATGCCCGCGCCGTTGCCGCCGGTGGCGGTGATCTCGCCGCCGTTGATGGCGATCGTGCCGCCGGCACCGTTTTCGCCGCCGCCGATGCCCGCGCCGTAGCCGCCGGTGGCGGTCACCTTGCCGCCGTTGATGGTGATCGCGCCGCCGGCGCCGCTGCTTCCGCCGCCGATGCCCGCGCCGGAACCCTCACCGGTGGCGGTGATCTCGCCGCCGTTGATGGTGATCGTGCCGCCGTTGCCGCCGTCGCCGCCGCCGATGCCCGCGCCGGAACTCCCGCCGGCGGCGGTCACCTTGCCGCCGTTGATGGTGATCGTACCACCGTTGCCGTTGCCGCCGTCGCCACCGCCGATGCCCGCGCCGGAACTCCCGCCGGCGATTATCGTGCCGCCATTGATGGTGATCGTGCCGCTTTCGGCAGTCTCTCCTATTTCTCCGTACCCACCGCCAATGCCTGCGCCGAACCATGATTTAGCGTCAGCGTTAAGCGTTCCGGTGCCCTCAGTCTGACCGTAGATGTTGAGGGTGTTGCCGTCTACGACCATGATGCCCCTCTCCGCGGTCAGCGTCTTGCCGTCCATGAGGATCAGGTTGACGGTGCCGGTGACGGTGATGCGATTGCTGATGGTCACGTCGCCGTTCACCACATACCAGCCCGTATCCCAGTCTTCTGTGCTCTCGTTGATTACAGTGTAATCAGAGCACTCGCTGTCGGCGAACGTGACGGCATGGGTTGTCCCGTCCACAGTCGCAGCCCGGTAGCTGACGCTGTCCGCAGCTTCCGCCGTAAGGCTCACGCCCGGCACAAGCGACAGCAGCATCGCCAGCGTGAGCAGCCAGCTCAGGGCTTTGGTTCTTGCTTTGTGTATCATAGGGTTCTCCTTTCTCACGGGTCGTCCGTTCCGCTTTCTCCGCTATTCGCATTTATAAGCTGTTTTAT
>JAFXPO010000037.1 GCA_017527825.1 Oscillospiraceae bacterium | reverse complement strand
CGGTCAACGCGACCGGCGGCAACGGTGCCGCGGGCATCGGCGGCACCGACGGCGCCGGCGGCACGCTCCGCGTCACCGGCGGCAGCGTGACCGCGACCGGCGGCGGGAGTGCGAATGCGCTTAAACTGAGCGCCGCTCCCACCATCGACGGCATGCAGGTCAAGGCCGGCGCTGTGGCAACGGAGGAGATCATCGAAAACGCGACCTTTGCGGAAAATTATGCCACCTACAAGTGGGTCTGCATCGGTATCTTCCACGAGCACAAGCTCAGCGGTTACGAGCTGGCGACGGTCAACGCCGAGAACGACTCCATCAAGGCGGTTTGCAACGCCGATCTGGAGCATTGCACGCTTGGCGCGGATCACATCGCCACGCTGACCATCGCGTCCAAGGACGACGGCACCGCGACTCTCACGGGCGGCGCGGACTTCGGCGTGAGCGACGCGAATATCGTCTACACCAAAAACGGAGAACCGACCAACGCGCAAGCAATCAAGGAGAGCACAGAAGCGGCGTTCTATCAGGCGAGCATCACCGTGGGCGGCCAGACCGCGTCCGTTGAATACGGCGTGCGCCAGATCACGCTGAACAAGGCATATACCAATGAATCCGACCACGGCACGATCCCCGACGATAACGTGCCTTCCGTCGCCACCATCGGCGCGACCGTCCGCATCCCCACCATCCCCGCCGCCGGTTATCAGCTCAAGGGAATCACGGCGTCCGGCGCGAGCGACGTGAGCAAGGACGGCAACACCGGCACCTTCACCATGCCGAACAGCGCGGTCACGGTGAGCGCGGAGTTCGAAAAGCGCAACGTCGGCGTGACGCTCGCGGTGAACAAGGACAGTGTGGCTGCCGCGAAAAAAGCGTCCTGCACGGCGGCGCTGCTGACTTATGACGCCGAAAGCCAAACCTACACGCCGGCGCCGGAGAACTTCACCAGCCAGGTGGGCGACACCTTCATTCTGCGCGTGGACAGCGATGAAGCCTACAGCTTCAAGATCACCGGCTCGACGGACGACTTTACCTTTACCGCGTTGAGTTCCAGCGACAAAAAGGCGTATGTCAGCGCGCACGCGGACGCCGACGAGAACACGCAGCTGTTCGAGGTCACGATGCCCGCGGTGGCGTCCGGCGATCTGACCGTCACGGTCACGTTTTTGGAGATCAAAAACTACACGGTTCTGTATCAGCCCGTCGAAACGACCAACACCGTCTGGTGCAAGATCGGCAGCGGAGATAAGTCCTTCCAGTTGAAGATGAATCCCGACGCCCAGATGGGCAACGTGAAGACCTTCGCCCTGAACGTGTCGATGACCTCTGCTCCGCAGAAGATCGCGTTCGGTACCGCCGATCTGGTGGCTGACGCGACGCTGACAGACGTCAGCGTCAAGGAGAACGCCAACGATGCAAAGACATGGCAGACTGTGACCGGCAGCAGCGACAAGTTCCTGGTCATCAGCGGAAGCGCCAGAACGCTCATCGCCGCCTTCACGCCCAACAATACGCCCTATACGGTGAACGCAGCCGACGTGAACGGCCTGCCCGAAGGCACGCAGTATCAGATTGCGGTGTGCGGCACGGATGAAAACGGCGCCGTCACCACACCCGGCAAGGTAAACGCGCCCGCAACGCCGGAGAGAACCGGATACGTTTTCGACGGCTGGAGCGGCTTTGAGGGCGCAGCGCCGAACGTAATTGAGAAGCTTTACAGCGCCGCCGCTGAAATTTCCCTCTATGACGACGCCATTTTCAGCGCAGCGTGGCATCCGCAGACCTTCCAGGTCAACCTCAACCTCAACGGCGGAGAGGGTCAGAGCGTGATCGACAACGTTGATTATCGGGGGATCCTGAGCACCCTGACCGACCCCACGAAGGCAAACTTCGTATTCGACGGCTGGAAGGTCGGCAAGAACGTCACCGAGAGCGGCACGTTCTACGCCAAGGGCTCACGATTCGACACGAAAACGCCCATTACCAGCAATCTTGAGCTGGAGGCTCAGTGGAAGCACGTCCACTCCTATACCTGCGTTCCGCTGGACTATGAGGGCTTCAACGGCGCACTGAATCAGTACAGTAAATATTTCCCGTATCTCCACGTCAATTTCTGCGCTTGCGGAGACGTCAATCTTGAGGCGCACACCTTCCGGAACGGCTCCTGCGTCGATTGCGGCTATACCGATCCTCGCTCGACTACGGCGACGCTTAACATCTCCTACTGGAAAGACGATAAGCAGTGGATGGAGGAGGACGCCAGAACCGAAACGATCGGAGGAGAGGTCACTGTCAACGCTTTCTGGCAGATCGGACAGTACCGGTTCTCCAAGTGGCAGTACAGAACGCCGAGCGAAACGACATGGCATGACCTCTCTGCCGATACGATGGTCGGCTTCATATTCCCGTGCGCGCTGTATGTAAGGGCGCTCTACGTCGATACGGTAACGCAGCCGCAGGTAAGCCTCAGCGCGAGAAGATATGTTACCCAGGCTGAGGGTTATGACTGGGACAGCGTTCTCTTCCAGATGGAGTATAAGCTCCCGAGCAACTGCACCTATGTGGATTCCGGCATCCGGATGGGCGACAATCAGGGCATCTCTTTCTACTCGCTGAAAAAGCGCAAGGTATCCGCGTTTGAGACCGCGTTCAACTTCATCACCAGCGACCCGATCTCGTTTGCGGTCGACTCACTCACCAGCGATCCGGATTACATCATTGAAAAGCGCGAGGACAACGTGCTGAACACGATGAGTGCTGAAACCCTTGCGAAGTATATGATGGAGAACAAGCCGATCAACATTCCGGAGTACGAGCCGATCTATTGGCAGGCAAGCCCGACCACAAAGGGCCGCACCGGCTCCGTCAATACGCTGACCCCGCTGAGGTTCATCCAAAAGAACAACGGCAATCACTTCATTTACGGCGTCGGCTGGCTGCGGTACAAGGATAAGGACGGCATTATCCGGACGATCAACACTCCTGCTCTTGCGACTACCAGAGACAGCGTTCCCGACAATACCGTAACGAAAACCGGCCAAAACGGCCAGAAATGATAAGGGAAGGTAAACCATGAAAAAGAGTATAAAATATTTCGCGCTTCTCACTGTGCTTGCCGCCCTTTTCGCTCTCATGTCCGTTGCAGCATACGCGGATTCGGAGGAAAAAGACCCGTTCAACATGAGCATTGTATTCTCTCCCGAAGCCCAGCTCGTTGTCTATGTGGACGGAGAGTGGTCCGACGCGCTTTCGGATACCTACGGCTACGGTGAGAGCGTCACGCTCACCGCGCCGGAAGTTGAGAACAAGACCTTCGCGTATTGGGAGGCGGATGGCTCCGTCATCAGCTATAACAAAGACCTGACCCTCACCTTGAACGCGCACACCACGCTTTACGCGGTGTACGCGAGCAGCGCGCCGACGCCGAAGGACGCCGCGGGCTTCACGTCCGTCACGCGCTCGACGGACGGCAACAGCATCGTGTTTCAGGCAATCGCCGCCCCCACCACGGGGACGGTGGATGCCGCCGGTATTCTCTACAGCACCACGGTCTCCGGCAGCGCGCTGACGCTCGATAACGAAAGCGCATCGAAGGAGGAGGCTAAGAAGTTCAGCGCTTTGGGGAATTCTATCCCCAAGAGCTTCTTGGACGAGAACAACTGCTGGTCGCTCCAGCTTACCCCAACCGACGAAAACGCGACCTGCTACGCCCGGGCTTACGCGACGATTGGCGGCACGCCGATCTACGGTGACGTGAAAACCATCAAGCTGTCCGAGCTTTCCGACGGCGTTGCGATGATCGCGAATCTGGAAGGCTTCGAGCAGGGCATCAATGACGATTTGGCGGGGCTGACGGAAGGTATGCACACCGTGACCTATTTTGCCAACGGCGGCGTCGGCGCTCCGATCACGCAGGCATATCTTGGCGACGCAGTGACGCTGCGTGCCAACAGCTTCACCCGCGACGGCTATGTGTTCAGTGGTTGGAGCACCAGTGAAAACGGCGGCGGCACGACCTATACGGACGGCCAGCAGAACGTGACTCTTGGCGAAACCAAACAGCTTTACGCACAGTGGCGCGTGAGGAGCAGCGGCGGCAGCTCCACCGAGACTAAGACCATCACCGCTCCCGTCACGGGCGATACCGGCACCGTCGCCGTCACCACTACGGTGAAGGGTACTGACGCCACGATCGCCCCGCTGACGACGGAGCAGGTGGATTCCATCGTCGGCAGCGGCTCGGCGGCAACCACCGTGTCGATCGACGTCAGCAACCTCGGCACCGAGGTCAAGACCGTCACGATCCCCGCCGAAACCGTGAAGGCAATCGAGGCGGCGGTCAGCGACAAGACAAAGGACGCCGACAGCCTCACCGTCAAGCTGACGGAAGGCAGCGTCACCTTCGACGCCGACGCGGTGAAAGCGATTGCGGCGGAGACCAAGGGCGACGGCCTGAAGGTCAATCTGGACGATATCGGCACCGAAAAGCTGAACACCGCGCAGAAGTCCGCGGTCAGCGACCTCGCCGTCGAGACCGTGCTGGACGCCTACGTGACCTCCGGTTCGACCCGCATCAGCGATTTCAAGGGCGGCAGCGCCACGGTCAGCGTCAAGCACACGCTCAAAGCCAGTCAAAGCCCCGCAGGTATTGTGGTCTGGTACGTTGCCGATAACGGCACGCGCACGCAGATTCCCGCCAGCTTCCGCAACGGCGAAGTCGTATTTACCGTCACCCACTTCTCCAATTACATCATCGCCTACGACGCGGAAAAGGCCGCGGCGGCCGGAAAGCTCGAAGCATTCATCGACCTTGACAGCAGCGCATGGTACGCCGACGGAGTGCTCTGGGCGCTCGACAACGGCGTGATGAACGGCGTCAGCCCGAAGTACTTCAACCCCAACGGCGACACCACCCGCGCCATGGTCGTGACGATGCTCTGGCGCATGGAGGGAAGCCCCGCCTATGTCGGCATGAGTGAGTTCACCGATGTGGACAACGAGCAATGGTACGGTCAGGCCGTCCGTTGGGCGAGCGCTGAGGGCATCGTCACCGGCTACGAAAACCCGGACGACGCCGGCATGATCTTCAACCCCAACGGCGCGGTCACCCGCGAGCAGCTCGCGACGATGCTCTACCGCTACGCGCAGTACAAGAAGGCTGATGTGAGCGCGAACGCCGACCTTGGCAGCTTCAACGATGCGGCAACCGTCAGCAGCTGGGCAACCTCCGCGACGCAGTGGGCGGTTGGCTCCGGCATCATCAATGGCATGGACGGCAACCTTGTCCCCGCGGGCAGCGCGACCCGCGCGCAGGTGGCGACGATGCTCATGCGCTACGGCACAGCGAAGTAACGCCACACAACGTTCTACGAAAGCAACGGGCTTCGGTCCGTTGTTTTCATTTGATGAGCACATAATCCACCTTGATCTCTCCCTCCGATATCCCTCTGAGCAGCGTGACCGGCGACGGCAAGCGCTCCGCGCAAAAGCTCTTCCAAAGCGGAATGGGACTAACGCCCAGTTCTTCAAAGCGGTCGAGAATGTCCTTGATCTCACGATACTGCTTCCCCTTGATCTGGCAGCTTAACTCGAACGTGTGAATCGAGAACCCATCCGGCTCCAACTCAAACGTTGCGGTCTTTCTCCTGATGGATTTGCCCATGATTTCATCCTCCTAAACATGATGTTTATAATCATGTTAGGGCGATGTAAAAAAGTACCACACTATAATATGCCTTAAACCATCAATAAGGCGTGTTATCTGGGAATTATACAATAATTTCCGTGTGGCTGTTGTTCTTCAATAGGGGTAACATAGCTATAATGGGTCGCGTAGATTGGAGTTGCATTTTGTGTCGAGTATCGGCTATAATAATTGTGTACCGCATTCCTTAGAAGCCTAAACCCAAAGCGATTCTACAACAAAAGGTGGTGGACTTATGGAGCAGCAGATTTATCGTGAGTTAGTTGATGGGATTCTCCGCGCGCTTTCAGCGCAAGTCATCCGCATCGTCCTCTATGGCTCCGTTGCCCGCGGCACCAATACGGAGGAGTCCGATGTAGATATCGCGGTCTTTGTGCATACAAGGCTGGATGATGAGATGGAAGATCGCCTGTCCGATGTCATCGTCGATATGAATCTCAAGTATGGCAAGGTGTTTTCCGTAATCGACATTGACAATGCTACCTATCAAAAGTGGCGCGATGTGACACCGTTCTATCAAAACGTGGATCGGGAGGGGGTTGTCCTTTGGACGGCGGCGTAATTGATCTGTCGAGGTATCGGCTCGAAACGGCGAAGGAAGACTTAGCAACCGCAAAAAAGAACCTCAGCGACGGCATGTTGTGCAACCAAAAAAGATAGGGACGCCTATGCTGACATGGTGAAGGACAGCAAGTACACCGAAAACAAGGAACTGCTCATCATTCCGGGTGCTTCCCATACCGATCTTTATGACGGCGGCGGCAAGGGCGCGATCCCATTTGATAAGTTGCAGAGTTTCTTTGAGGAATACTTGAAATAATTCAAGTAAGGGTGGAGGCAGATCACGAACATGAAAAAACGGCTTGCGGCACTTACAGCTTTGGCGATTCTTCTGATCTGCCTGTCGGCCTGTCGGGCAACAGAACAAGAGAGCTTCGAACCGGAAGCAGAAAAGCATAGTTCGAACAGTTCTGCTGATATAGTGGAACCCAAAGGAGAAGATGAGACTGTGGTGAGTCAGACAGATACAAGCAAGACATCCGGTGTTTTTGATTTTGAGAGCAGAACTGTTTTGTTGAACAGCGGATATGCGATGCCGATCCTCGGTCTCGGCACCTATGCGCTCGATCACGATACCTGCGTGAGTTCCGTGATGGCGCTTCTGGAAAACGGTGGCAGGCTCATTGACACGGCCTATATGTACGGAAATGAGGAGGCCGTGGGCGAGGGTGTCCGCAGAGGCATGGAGGAATATGGCATTCCCCGTGAGGAAATCTTTGTTATCACCAAGATATACCCGAATCAATTCAGCGATCCCGAGGCCGCCATCGATATGGCGCTTAATAAGCTGGATATCGGGTACATCGACATGATGCTCCTTCACCATCCCGGAACCAACGATGTGAAGGCATACCAGGCTATGGAAAAATATGTGGAGCAGGGCAAGATTCGCTCTCTTGGTCTCTCCAACTGGTATGTAGAAGAATTGACCGAGTTCCTGCCGCAGGTCACGATCACACCGGCACTGGTGCAGAACGAGATCCACCCCTATTATCAGGAGCAGGATGTCGTTCCGTTCATTCAGGAAAATGGCATTGTGGTGCAGTGTTGGTATCCGCTGGGTGGGAGAGGCTACACTGCCGATCTGTTGGGAAACGAAACGATCAAAGCGATTGCGGAAGCTCATGGCGTATCTCCAGCGCAGGTCATCCTGCGCTGGGATCTACAGCGAGGCATCGTCGTGATCCCCGGTTCGAGCAATCCTGATCATATAAGGGAAAACCTCGACCTGTTCGGTTTTGAACTGACTGACGATGAGATGGCAGAGATCGGAGATCTGGATCGTGGTGAGAAGCATGACTGGTATTGAGAAAAACGAGGAAACGCGATGAAAATTCTTGTATTGAACGGGAGCCCGCGCCCGCAGGGCGATACAGCGAAAATGGTCGCTGTGTTTCGGGAAACTGCTGAAAGCGCAGGACATGACGTGGCGGTAATCAATGTGTGCCGAAAGAACATCAAGGGCTGCCTTGCCTGCGAATATTGCCATGGGAAAGGGCACGGCGTATGTGTTCAAAAGGACGACATGCAGGAGATCTATGCAGAGCTGAAGGATACTCAGATGTTGGTGCTTGCCTCGCCGATCTACTATCACGGTATCAGCGGGCAGCTGAAATGCGCAGTCGATCGTTTTTATTCCGCGCTTTACCCCAAAGCGCCGGAAACGCTTAGGAAAGTTGCCATGTTCCTGAGTTCCGGTGATCCGGACATGTATGATGGCGCCAAATTCTCTTATGATGGTGATTTTCTTGGTTATCTTGGGTTGGAAGATATGGGGATCATCACTAATCACGACAAGGACTACTTGGCGGCGGTCAGGCAAATGGCGACATCTTTGTAAAGCAAGCAAAAAACTGTAGCCTGATATCATTATACCTCCGCGGCGGAGCAAGTGCGGGAAGCGCAGGGCGAGCATCGCAGCCTGCGGGATCGGTACGGGAAGAAATAAGGCGGGGCTGGCGATCATTCGCCAGCCCCGCCGGGTTATCTTTGATTACAGGTGGGTTGATTTTTCTCCCCGCAATATCGCGAGGGGATCATTCGCCTTTATAAGCCGGCCGTGATAATCGCACCGAGGCCGTAGAAATTCAAGCGTACTGCTTATCTGACGCGCGCCCTCCTGACGAACTACCGAGGATTTCTTGGCAGTTGCCTCGCGCTCCGATTCTTCCTATAGGTGATTGTAATATCAACATCACGATTTTTCCCCGCTGCAGAGTCATATACCATGTCGCCAACAGTGATTCCGAAAGCATCAGGATTATTCTGTAAGCAGCAAAGCGCCACCAAGTATTGAAGTCTGCGCTCGGCAAGGCGCTCTATTACCTGCGCGAGCAGCGGACGTATTTGGAGCGGTATTTGTTGGATGGGCGCCTGGAGAGCACAAACAACCGTGCCGAGCGCAGCTCCTCGGCATCCGCCGAGGAGCTGCTGTTTTGTGACGCCGCCAGAGTTTACGCTTACGTAAATTCGATCCCAAAGGGTAAAACGATCCTGGCGCAATGGCACGAGCGCAGGGTTATCCCTGCGCTCGTGCTGCGTTTATGCCAGATAAAGATAACCGGAGCGAACCGCGTATGGACCGCTTGAGGTACCCTTGCGGTTTATTCGCGCAATTGCTTGCCGGTTGTACCTATGGTTCCGCCTGCGGTACGAATATCCTGACCCGCGTTCCTCCTGACTCCCGCGGCTCGATCTCCAGCGTACCGCCACACATGACCTTCAGCCGCTCGCGGATATTATCCAGAGCAAAGTGGGGCGCATCCGCATCGGTCGGTGCATACCCGGGGCCGGTATCCTCCACGGTGAGCCGGACGCCCTTGTCCGTGTCCTCCGTGACGACGGATATATACAGCGGCTCCAGCTCCGGGTCCAGACCATGCTTGACGGCGTTTTCCACGATAGGCTGGAGCGTCAGGGCCGGGATGCGGAAAAACGTGTTCGGCGTGTCAAACTCCACGAACAGATGCTCCTGGAAACGCGCCTGCTCGACCGCAAGATACGCCTTGGTGTGCTCCAATTCTTTTGAAAAGGGTATCGTACACTCCTGAGCGATAGCGGTAAAGCTGCTTTGCAGATATCT
>JAFXPO010000036.1 GCA_017527825.1 Oscillospiraceae bacterium | reverse complement strand
TTTATGGAGCCCGGAAAAGCACCGATACAGGGTGAAGTCCTCAAAAAGCAGGAACAGATTTACCGGGACATGGAGGTTGC
The DNA here is from genome assembly GCA_017527825.1 of Oscillospiraceae bacterium. Taxonomy (GTDB): domain Bacteria; phylum Bacillota; class Clostridia; order Oscillospirales; family Oscillospiraceae; genus Hominicoprocola. The sequence goes on along the minus strand of JAFXPO010000036.1, from coordinate 12,935 downwards.
CCCGCTGCTGGCTGCAGGTCAGGGCGCCGATGCATAGTTATGTGATCCGGGAATTTGGGCTGCGGAAGCTGGTGGAGCGGGGTGTTCCATATACTGGTCTCCTTGTCAAGACCACAAGCGAATAATTTTTCGTGAACATTGGCGTGCTGAGTTAGAGCGACTACGCCCCTCACGCCGCACCGGTCGTCGAGAAGCACGCTCTGTAGACCTCATCCGGCGTGGCATAGTTCAGCGCCTCATGCGGTCTGAGCGAGTTGTAGTCGTCAATGTAGCCGCGGATCGCCGCGCGCAGCTCTTTCGGGCTGCGGTATTCGTTGATGTATATTACTATGCTCGGCTTTGACGCTGCTATATGCCTGCCAGAGATCGCCTCCGGGGGCTTTTTGCTCCTTCGCGGGGCTTGGCGCGTCCTGCTCCTCCACAACGACAAGCAGGCGGTCGTTCTGCGGGTTTTCCGCAATCTTGCGGTCAAATTCCTCGCGCGGCATGACCTTGTTGAACAGGGGATACTCCACGTCATAAAGCCGGACTTCCTGCTCGTCATAAGCCAGCAGCTCATATTCCTGTGCGCCGAGATATACCGTATCACCGAGGGAAAAGCGGTATTCTTTCTTCGGCGGGGGCGGCGGGTTCAGTTCCTCATACGTCGGCTCCAGGGTTTTTGCGAGGTCGCCGTCCAGCGCGGTCAGCATGGCCTCGCAGCGTTCCGTGAAGGGCGTCTTTTCCGCGATGATGGTCTGCATAAAATCAATTAACAGTCTTACAATAGAGTTGCCGCTGGAAAAAGGACTCTATGCAATTACGGGGGAAAATGCTACTGGAAAGAGCACTATTTCTATGTGTGCATCTACGCTTTTTTATCATTTCAAACCAAATCAATACTTTGGTCGTCTTGAGGACGATAGCTCAATAGAGTTTGAAATGGAAAGCCAGAAACAAGTATATTGTTATAATTCAAGTGGTCAATCCACAAAAGCGGTAATATAAATATAAAAGGCTTTTTTGAGGGAAGCTTGATTTTTGGGAATCGATTTAGAAACGCTACCTTTGGAGTTGTTAGCAAACTAGACGCTATAGAAGATGCGGATTTAATTCCCGCAGACGATTTTATTCGAGAGAATCTTGGCCTAGTTCTTTGTAATGACAAAAACTATTACAAAGAGCTGAGTATCTGATGGGCTTTCTCGACTACCTGACCGACGGAAGCCTCGACGAGCGCATTTTCCCCGGCGCGGGCGACGCCGAACGGGAGCTGCGCAGAATAGCGAAAAACAAGCGCGGAGACGCCGCACCGAATGTGATCGACCCAATCTTTGATGCGTTTCAGTCCAAACGGGAGCTTGCCGAGGCGGCGCTGCGGGTGATTTATGAGGACAAGGCGGACGGCCTTACGCCTGTGGAGCGTTACTACCGGCATGAACAGGAGGACCCGGACTTTCAAGAGCGGCTGAGCGCGACCTTTACCGTAAAGCTGGGGCGGCGCAGCACGGGCGACCGCTCCGTGACGCAGCTCACGGTGCTGGACACGGTGGACGATCTGCTCCGCTATGAGCTGTTTCTTTTGGCGACGCAGGGCAAGGGCTACAAATACTGCAAAAACTGCGGCAAGCCGTTTATTCCCTCCGGGCGTTCGGATACGGTCTACTGCGACCGCGTCATGGACGGCGCGGACAAGCCGTGCAGCGAGATCGGCGCGTATCTTGCGGATGTGAAAAAGGTGGCGTCCGACCCTGTGCTGAGTGCCTACCGCAAGGCGAACCAGCGCCTGCACAAGCGCGTGGAGCTGGGTTATATGGGGGATGACGCATTCACGCGCTGGAAGGACGAGGCGGCGCAAAAGCGCGACCAGTGTACGGCGGGCGAGCTGGACGCGGAGGAGTTCCTCGCGTGGGTGGACGCCACAAGCAGACGGCGGTGAGGCAAAACTCCGGCAGATTTTGGTGCTGACCCAAAATCTGCCGAAACTCTAGCCGCTGTCTTTTGGCTGTTTTCGACAAAAAGGCTTGCAGGAAATCGGGTTGCGTTATATACTAAAATAGATGTGGTATGGACTAGCACGAAAAATGTGCTTTTGAAAGCGTGGCGAGGCAACGAATGATGGAAGTGACGGCAGCGGTCATCTGGCGAGGGGACAAGTTCCTGATCTGCCAGCGCCCGCGAGAGTAATACTGCGGCCTGCTCTGGGAGTTCCCCGGCGGCAAGATCGAGCCGGGCGAAACGGCGGAGCAGTGCATCGTCCGCGAGTGCCGCGAGGAGCTTGGCGTCACGCTGAAGGTACACGGCGAGTTCTACGACACCGTGCAGGAACACCCGGACCGCGTGGTGCATCTCCACTTTTTCAGCGCGGAGATCGCCTCCGGCGAGCTGACGCCGCTGGAACACAATGCTGTCACATGGGTCACGCAGGCGGAAACGGCAGGGTTTGAGTTCTGCCCCGCGGACGCGAAGATGCTGCGGGAGAATGAGCTGAAACAACACGGCTGAATGTGCGGAGGACCTTGCATGGCGGAAACAAAGTATGGAAAAAAGTGGTCAGAGGATGAGACCATTCTGGCTTTTTACTACTATTGTCAAATCCCTTTCGGCAAGATACACAAGACGAATCCCGAGATAATGCATATCGCTTCAATACTAGGGAGGACACCCAGCTCCGTTGTCTTGAAGATGGGAAACCTGGGCCATTTTGATCCTGAACTTCAAAAAAGGAATGTTTCCGGGCTTAGCAATGCAAGCAAAACTGACAAAGAGGTTGTAACCCGCTTTTTTGATGATTGGGAAGAACTCACTTTCCGCGCAAAGACAATTGAAGCAGCTCTTTTGAATGAATCTGTGCAGGAAATCGTTGAGTTGCCTGTTGGCGAGGATCGTGAACATATGGTCAGAACACGAGTGAACCAGCAATTCTTTAGAACCGCTGTCCTTTCTTCTTATCGGCAGTGCTGCTGCATAACCGGGCTGAATATTGCGCCATTGCTCATAGCAAGCCATATTAAGCCATGGGCTGTATGTAAGCCGGGAACTGAGCGAACAAATCCCCGAAACGGGTTGTGCCTCAATGCATTGCACGACAAGGCTTTTGACAAAGGTCTTATAACTGTGCTACCTGACTTTACGGTGCGCGTTTCATCCAAGGTTACATCATGTGTAAATTCGGATGGAGCTGCTTTTCTTGCAAAATACGACAAGCAGCCTATTACTCTCCCGGAAAAGTTTGCGCCGAATCGCGAATATTTGGAATACCACAATGATGTGGTGTTTTGTCCTTGATTTTATAATTTTACAACAGGCTGGTCGGAGTGAAATATGAGAACCATCCAAAGGAACGCTATGGACATCATGGAAGCGATGCGAGCACGGCATTCGGTACGCAGCTACACGGCGAGGCCCATCGAGGGCGAAACGCTGGAGGCGCTTACAAAGCTGATCGACGAGTGCAACCGCGAGAGCGGCCTGCACATCCAGCTTGTCCGCAATGAGCCGATGGCGTTTGATAGCGCCATGGCGCACTACGGCAAGTTTTCGGGCGTCAAAAACTATCTCGCGCTGGTCGGCAAAAAGAGCCAAAAGCTGGACGAGCTGTGCGGTTATTACGGCGAAAAGCTGGTACTCGCGGCGCAGGCGTTGGGGCTCAACACCTGCTGGGTGGGGCTGACGTTCAAGAAGATCCCCGACGCGTTCCGCGTGGAGAGCGGCGAGAAGCTCGTCCTCGTGATTTCCGTCGGCTACGGCACGACGCAGGGCGCGGCGCACAAGTCGAAGACCGCCTCCGCTGTCAGCCGCGCGGAGAACGCACCGGAGTGGTTCGCAAAGGGCGTCGAGGCGGCGCTGCTCGCGCCGACGGCGGTGAACCAGCAAAAGTTTTTCCTCACGCTGCACGGCGACAAGGTCTCCGCCAGGGCGGGGCTCGGCTTTTTCAGTAAGGTAGATCTCGGCATCGTGAAGTACCACTTTGAGCTCGGCTCCGGCAGGAACGCCTCGGTGTGGCTGTGATGCTGCTCATCGTCAGCAAATGCCTCGCGGGCATCCCCTGCCGCTACGACGGGAAGGACAACCTTGTGCCGGAGATCAAAGCGCTCGTGGAGCGCGGCGAGGCGGTCGCGGTCTGCCCGGAGGTGCTGGGCGGCCTGCCGACGCCGCGCACGCCGAGTGAATTGCAGCCGGACGGGCGCGTGTTGAACAAACAGGGCGAGGACGTGACGGCGCAGTTTGTCAGCGGCGCGGAGCGCGCGTTGGAGATTTGCCGCGAGCACGGCTGCGCCGGCGCGATCCTGAAAGCGCGCAGCCCGTCCTGCGGTAAGGGCGTTATCTACGACGGCAGCTTTGCCGGAAAACGCGTTCCGGGTAACGGCGTGTTCGCACAAATGCTACTGGATGCGGGAATCCCGGTGATGACCGAAGAGGAATATTTACCGAAGAGGAATGAGCATGGGACTGTTTGATTTTATGAAATCGCCCGATATCAACGAGGGCGTCAAAACCTGCGTGGAAACGCAGGGCGCGGTGCTGCTGGACGTGCGCGATCGCGACGAATACGCGGCGGGGCACATCCCCGGCAGCGTCAATCTGCCGCTGTCGGAGATTCGGTCGGCGGAAGACCGGTTCCCGGATGTGGACACGCCGCTGTTTGTCTACTGCCTCTCCGGCGCGCGCAGCAGCAGGGCGATCGCCGCGCTCGGAGAGATGGGCTACACGAAGCTCGCCAACCTCGGAGGCATCCGCGCGTGGCGCGGGGAGATTGAAAAATAGAAAAAGAACTGCGCCATCGTGCGGTACGACTTTTGAGGAAAAATGACTATGAACGACGAATGCCTGATTTGCAAAGCGCCGCTTGAGTATCTTGCGGCGGACGAGCCGATGGAGTGCGCCATCTGCCACAAGCGGGAAAACAGCAAGACCCGCTGCGTGAACGGTCACTACGTCTGCAACGAATGCCACACGCAGGGGCTGGACGCGATCCTTGCCCTGTGCCTCGCAGTAACCTCGAAAGACCCTGCCGCCATCATGGAAAAGATGATGGCGCTGCCGTTTTGCCACATGCACGGACCCGAGCATCACGTGATGGTCGGCGCGGCGCTGCTGACCGCGTACAAAAACGCGGGCGGTAAGCTCGACCTGGACACTGCGCTCCGCGAGATGATGAACCGCGGCAGGAGCGTGCCCGGCGGCGCCTGCGGCTTCTGGGGCGCCTGCGGCGCGGGCATCAGCTCCGGGATGTTCGTGTCCATCGCCTCCGGCTCCACGCCGCTGTCTGAGGAGCCGTTCGCCCTGTCGCACCGCATGACCGCAAAATCGCTCAATGCCATCGCGGAGGTTGGCGGACCGCGCTGCTGCAAGCGAGATTCCTACCTCTCCATCCTTGCGGCGGTCGATTTCGTGCGGGAGTACCTCGGTGTGGAGATGGAGAAGCCGGAGATCGTCTGCACGCACGCTGCACAGAACAACCAGTGCATCGGGAAGCGCTGCCCGTTCTCCAAGGCTCGGCACGTGAAAACGGAGATGCCGACATGAGCCTGTTTCGTAAGAAATCCCCGCCCGCCATCCCCTACGATCCCGAAACGCAGGAGCCCGCCGTGCAATCGAGCATCTGCACGGGAGAGATGGTCGTGGGCTTCATAGACCGCAAGACGGGCAAGTTCCGCGAATATGAGCTGGCGCGCGGTCAGGGCGACGTGGAAACATTTTGCAAGCGCGTCGGTATCGAGTCGAAGGACATTAAACGGATTTACTGATATGATCATTCTGATTACCGGCGCGACGCATACGGGCAAGACCCTGCTCGCGCAAAAGCTGTTGGAGCGGTATCGCTATCCGTATCTCTCCATCGACCATTTGAAGATGGGGCTGATCCGCAGCGGCAACACGACGCTGACGGTCGAAGATGACGAGGCGCTGACGGCGTATCTCTGGCCGATCGTGCGCGAGATGATAAAGACAGCGATCGAGAACCGACAGAACCTGATCGTCGAGGGCTGTTATATCCCGTTCGACTGGCAAGGGGACTTTGACGCGCGCTATCTTGCTGAGATGCGCTTTCTTTGCCTTACCATGACCGACACCTACATCGACGCGCATTTTGACGACATTGTGCGCCACGGCTCGGACGTCGAGGCACGGCTCTGCGAAGACTGCACAATCGAGGGGTTAAAGCGCGACAATCGCGCGGTGCGGGCAGGATGCGAGCGATACGGCCTGCCGGCAACGCTGATCGACGGCAACTATGAGCAGACCATGCGGGAGTTGTCGGACACAGAAGCGACGTGGATCGAGGTGCTTAAATGACGCTTGACGACGTGATTCTGGCTCTGGAGATGACGAACGATGCCTCCGAAGCCTTCTACGACCTTGTGACCCACGAGATCACATGGCTCGACGATTTCGGCATGACGCGGGAGGAATATGAGAAAGCCTCCGACACTTTGGATGAACATGGCTTCAAGCGCCTCCCCAGCCGCCGGGATATTGACGAATACGGCATGATGGCAGACTTTGCCGACAGGCATCATCCATCGGAGCTTCATTCGGCAATCTCCGGTCGCGGAGCGTTTCGGCGTTTTAAAGACGCGGTTCGGCGTATGGGCTTGGAACAGGAATGGTACCAGTTTCGGGACGCGGAGTACAAGCGCGTTGCTCAGGAATGGTGCGAGGATTGCGGAATTATCTTGAGCGGCAGCGGTGATGACAGGCGATGAGCGTGGAAAACGGCGAATGGATCATGCGGGGGCTTGCGTGGGACGACCCATACCGCATCCGTACCTGGCGCGAGCTCATCGCCCGCAGCCGAGAGGTCTCCTACGGCAAGTTTTTTGGCAAAAAAGGCGGGATTTATCAGCCTCGAATGGCTGCCGTACTTTGCCAACGCCCGCCGCCTACTCAGAATCGCCCGAGGACTCCACGCGGCGCAGATACGAAAGCACTGGACCTCCGCCGACGAAAAGCCGATTTGGCGAATGGTCGGGAGACGGTGAGGGAAGCGAAACCGATCTGATCCTCTGGAGACCGTGATGAAAATGAAAATCTTTGAAGCCATACGAAACAACAGCTTAGAGCAGGTCGTCGCCTGCGTGGAGACCGACCCCGCGTGCGTCAACGCCATCGCGCCGGAGAAGCCCAACGACACCAAGGGCATGTCGCCGCTGCAGGCGACGCTGACGACCGGCTGGCGCTGAAGCAGGCGTTCCGAAAGCTCTCCGCGGACGGCGGGGAGTGGAGCTATGACGTGATCGCGGCGCGCGGGAAGCAGATCGACGCCGGGGAGCTGTTCGCGCCGGCGCGCGAGGCGGAGGAGCTGAACTATCGGGGCGCGTTTCTGCACCCGCCCCACGGCTGCCGCTATACCGACGCGGATTTCGATAGGGTCAACGCCGCCCTGTTCCCGAACGGGACGGACGGCCTCGAGGTCTACCGGTGGACGACCGACTGGTCGGACTATTTTGACGACGGACATGAGTGGTGGGGCACGCTGTGCCTGACCGTGTACGACAAAAGCACAGGCCGCTTCGCCGTGCTCCTGGCGTCGGCGACGGACTGAACTTGAGAAGGCTCCCGGTGGGGCTCAGCGGCTATGAACAGACGAAGCGCAAGCTGTGGGACGGAGGAGTTGAAGATCATGGATGAGATCAGACCGGGGCGCTACCGCCATTTTAAGGGCAACGAATACGAGGTGCTGTACCTTGCGACGCACTCTGAAACGATGGAACCGATGGTCGTCTACCGCGCGCTCTACGGCGAGCGCGGCGTCTGGGTGCGCCCCGCGTCGATGTGGAACGAGAAGGTGGAGCGCGACGGGCAGACATATCGGCGCTTTACGTACATCGGGGAGAACTGATCTATGGCGTCGACAAAGGATTATCTGAACTACGTCCTGGAGCAGCTTTCGGGGCTGGCGGACGCGCGGTGCTGACGGCGATGGTCGACGAGCTGCCGGAGACGAAGAAAAAGGAAGGTACGGTCGGAAAATCATCATGCACGAAGTGGAAGCAAAATCGCTGCTGAACAATTACGGCGGGATGAACCTCTATCGCGGCTGCGCGCACGGCTGCGTCTACTGCGACAGCCGAAGCACCTGCTATCAGTTTACGCACCCGTTTGAGGATATCGAGGTGAAACGCAACGCGCCGGAGCTGCTGGAAGTCATCCTGCGAAAAAGGCGCAAGCGGATCATGATCGGCACAGGCTCCATGAGCGACCCATACCAGCCCTGCGAGGAAGAGCTATGCCTGACGCGGCGCTGCCTTGAGCTGATCGACCGTTACGGCTTCGGCGCGACGGTCATCACGAAATCCGACCGTGTGCTGCGGGACGTCGACCTGTTTGAGAGCATCCACCGCAAGGCGAAAAGCGTGCTGCAAATGACGCTCACTGTGGCGGACGACGCTCTGAGCCGCATTTTGGAGCCTAACGTCTGCCCGAGCAGCCGCCGATATGAGGTTTTGAAGGAGTTCCAGCGGCGGAAAATCCCCACGGTGGTCTGGCTGACGCCGTTTCTGCCATTTTTGACGGACACGGACGAGAACTTCGGGCAGTTGATGGACTGGTGCCTTGACGCGGGCGTGCGCGGCATTATCTGCTTCGGCGTCGGTATGACGCTGCGCGACGGCAACCGCGAATACTACTACCGCGCGCTGGACAGGCACTTCCCCGGCCTGAGCGAGCGCTATCGGGAGACCTACGGGAACGCATACGAGGCGGTCAGCGAAAACAGCGCCAGGCTCATGACACGATTCCACGCGCTCTGTGAGGCGCACGGCGTCCTGCACGACCCGGAGCGGTGCTTTGCCTGGCTGCGCGAGCTGCCGGAAAAGAATGAACAGATATCCCTGTTTTGAAATGAAACGGTGAAAGGCGTGCTGTTGTGAAGATATATGAGGATTGGATCAGAGCGCATCTGCCGCCGGAGGAACCGCGTCCTGGCTCGATCATTGAGGTGATTGACGAAGCGCCGGCGACGGACTGAATTTGAGGTATCGAATGAATCCATACATGAAGAACCTGAAAAAGATCGAGTTTATCGTGACAATGGCTTGCACGGGAAAATGCAGGCACTGTTCGGAAGGAGATCATGACGGGTGCTCGGAACACATCGACGCGGCAATCGCCTCGGAAGCCGTTCAAAAGATTTGTTCCTGTTACGATATTGGCAAGACGCTGAAATAACGGAAGTTTGGATGAGGAGGCAAGATATGAGCAGACAAACAGAAAAAACCATGAAGGAATTGAACGCGTTCTTAAAAGCACAGCGGCCGGACGGCCCCAGCGAGGAGGAAATGAACGACCTGATCCAGCAGTTCATGCGGGAGAAGAACGCGCAGCTTTCCCTTGGCGGGGAGTATGATGAGCCGGAGACCGCGGACGACTATCTGGAGCTCGCGGAGGAGGAAAACTCCAAGAAAAAGCAGATAGAATACTTGAACAAGGCTCTCGAACTTGAGCCGGACAATCTGGACGCGGGACGGATGATGGCGGAGCTGACCGCCAAGAATCCCTATGCGCTTATGGAGGAGCTGTCGCGGCTGCTGGAAAAAGGCAACCGCCAGATGATGAAGGAAGGCTATTTCGCGGATGAATACAAGGGCGACTTCTGGGGCGTCATCGAAACGCGGCCTTATATGCGCCTCCGGCACCTCTATATGCAGACGCTGACCGAGTGCGGCATGCTGCGCCGCGCGGCGCGGGAGTGCGAGGAACTGCTCGAGCTGTGTGAAAACGACAATCTCGGCGTCCGCCATGATTTGATGCACCTCTACGCGATGCTGGAAGAGGAAGAACCGGCGAGGGCGGTGCTGGAGAAATTCCCCGAGGAGGAAACCCAGACGCTCCTGCCGCTCTCGATCCTCCATTTCAAACTCGGGCAGACGGACGAGGCGCTTGAGGAATTGAAGCGCCTGAGCCGAATCAACAAAGATACCAAGAAGTTCCTGAACGCGATGCGGTCCGACTCCGGCAAGCTCGAAAAGTATCTCTGGGAGATGAGCTCCTACGGCTACCGCCCGTTCAGCATTGAGGAGCTGATCATGGAGGTGTCTTCGTACGCTTTCCTGTTCGAGAGCGCGCACGCCTATTTTGAATGGGGCTATCAGGCGCTGAAAAAAGAAAAGGCAAAGAAGTAAAAGTGCGCAAGGGGTGTCGCCCGTTTGGAAGCGATACCCCTTGCGCTTTTACTTTTCCTCATTCTCTGAGGCGACCGCCTCGATCAGCTCCGTGACGACGGCGCCCATCTGCGCGGCGTTCTGCGCGGTGATAACGCTCTGCCCGGTTTCCGACTCCAGTGCCTCGCGGGCGACCCTGGCGACGCTGCCGCCGCGCTTTGCAACGCGCTTGCTCTCCGTGAACCCCTCCGGCTTCTCGGCGCGGGAGATGTCCCGCGTGGACGCCTCGGCGAGCATCGTGAGCACCAGCTCGGTGTCGCTCATGTTGTCGCGCAGGTTCTCCTTTTTGAGCCGCTTGAGATCCTTGTACTGCCGCGTTGTCATGCCTGACCAGGAGCGCGTGATCTCGTCCGTGAGGATGGCAAACTCCTTGCCCTGCTGTACGCCGCGCTTCTTCCACTCGTCGGTCAGCTCGTTGCGGATGCGGATGGACAGCAGCCGCTGATGTACCCAGTCGGGATCGTAGCCTTATTTGAGATAGGTTTCAAGCGCGCGGTCGATGGCCTGCTCCGGGTCGATGGTCTCCTCGATGCGCTCGCGACCCACCTGCGCGAGCCAGAGCTTGAACGGCTCTGCCTTGGGCGATGGGATGGACTGGATGATGCGGAGCAGCTGCTCCGTGTCGGCGACGTCGGTCAAATACCGTTTGCCATCCTTGGGGGATTTCATTTTCAGTTGGTTACAGGATGTAACCAACTGACCACCCTCTTTGTTCAATCGGTTTTTTAATACCTTCCAATAGTTTCTCGCGCCGTCATAGTCCGGCTGCTCGGTCAGCACGCCCACGACGTCCACCACGGAAAACAGCCATTCCTCGTTCTCCGCGTCCCAAGCGGCGCGGATCGGCTGATCCTCAAAAAGCTGCATTTCGTTCTGCTCGCTCATAGTCCACGCCTCCGTAATGTTTCGAGCACATTTTACCTTCTTTTTTCGGCAATGGCAATACCGTACAGTTCGAGCAAAGCATTACTGTCGGAGTGCCGCTCGCCGGAGCGCAGATCACTGTGACAGAAATCGGAAAGGGCGCGTTTATCCCATGGATTGGGCAAGCAGCATCACGGTCAACCGGCGGTCTTTCGCATACTCCATCGCCCGATCCACGGCATCGCCGCGCGCGGTTGCGGGATCGTAGACGGCAAGCACCATATCGGCGTAGTCGATGATTTTGCGGTAGGCGTCGTATTCGCACTCCGGCGTCCAGCGATGGCTTGCCAGCTCCATGAGGGTGCAATCCTCCAACAGCTTGAAATAGCGGTTTCGCAGGTCGGGCGTCCACTTGGTCGCCTGTTCCTCGTGCGGAGTTACGACAAAGAGCATCAGCTCGGTGTCGTGCAGGCGCAGAGCGTTGATGCACTCCCCGGCGTACAGCCCGACGCCGCAGTCCTCCTCGTCGAAGCCCCACGGGAAGCGCATCGGCGGTTGCCCGATGATCGCGCAGCAAAGGTCTTGTTGTTCCATAACAGCCTGCGGGATGAACTCAAAGAACACTTGCTTATGTCCCCCTCTCCCGCGTTTTTGGCAAATGCCCGCGCTTATCGAGACTTCGATATTATCCCGTCTAAACTTGAAGCCGAGGCACTTATCAAGCAGGGTGGCGGCGCGACGATTGCATATGAAATCATCAACGCTTTGTTGGAAAAGACCAACCTCCGCGTCAATGCCCCTGATGCCGCAACCTATGAGACCGATACGAGCTCTTCCTGCTGGAGCTGGCAACAGGCTTGCGCTGCGGTGAGCTGATGGCGCTCCAATGGCGCGACTTGAATCTCGACACCGGCGAGCTTTACGTCAGCAGGCAGATCAACCGCGTCCGGGGCAAGCTCACGGTCAGCGAACCCAAAACTCGGGCGGCTCTGCGCACGATCATCCTGCCGCCGAGCGTGGCGGGCGTGCTGCGGGAATACAAAGCGCAGATATATTCCCGCTGGCTGTTCCCGTCGCCGATGAACGACGACGTCCCGCGCGATCCCAGCTCCGTGCGGAAGCTCCTTCAGCGGGTGCTGAAGCACGCGGAGTGTCGGCAGGTGCGCTTCCACGACCTGCGGCACACGTTCATAACGACCTCGCTGGAGCACGGCATGGACGTGAAAACCCTCTCCTCCATCGTCGGGCACGTCTCGGCGTCGATCACGCTGGACGTGTACAGCCACGTCACAACGGATATGCAGAAAAACGCCGCGGCAAAGATCGACCGCGGCATCGCAAAGAACAAGGCAAAGACGCCCAAGAAAGAGACTCCGCCGCCTATGACGGACTTCACCGCGCAGAAAGGCAGCCGCAGGCGCCCCGGCACAGGGTGCGTCACGCGGATCGACGAGCATCTGTGGGAGGGGCGCTATACGCCGACCTATCCAGACGGCAAGCGCCATCCCCGCAACGTCTATGCCCACAGCGAGGAAGCGTGCGAGGCGAAGCTCGCGCAGCTTATCAGGGAGATGAAGGCGGAGATCGCTATGCTCAAGGCGAAGGCAAAGTGGCAGACGGCATGAGGGGCGGGAAAAACCTTCGTCACACGCTGACGGGCGATCCGGGGGTGTGCCAAATTTGGCACAGGGTAGGAAGGCCGCTCCCTTATAAAGCTAGCCCATCGGACGATATGCTGAGATGGTGCAGAATTCTGCACCATCTCAATCACAAACGAGCAGAAACGCAGACTGACCATGTGCCAAATTGAACCGCACCCCGTCAAGAGGACAATGAAAAACTATAAAATTTTTCTTGGCTGGCAGCTACGGCTACCGACCGCTTTTTTACGCCGCGAGGTACAGCTCGTGCTTCTCCATCGGCGTC
>JAFXPO010000035.1 GCA_017527825.1 Oscillospiraceae bacterium | reverse complement strand
TTTATGGAGCCCGGAAAAGCACCGATACAGGGTGAAGTCCTCAAAAAGCAGGAACAGATTTACCGGGACATGGAGGTTGCCCCGCTGCTGGCTGCAGGTCAGGGCGCCGATGCATAGTTATGTGATCCGGGAATTTGGGTTGCACGGATGCTGTTCATACGACGTATCCATGCCATTTGATCGGATGCTTTCAGCGACTCGGTGACGCCCTCCCGCTTTGCCATCTCTGCGGTCAACTGATTGAGCATACGCTCTGCGCGCTCGTCGGCCTCGGCAAGATGGGCATGGAGCTTGAACGTGTAAAGCAGGTTATCGTACAAGGCGTGATGCTCCTGCTTCAGCCAGTTTCCGTGCCGCTGACCCCAAATCCCGATGGGCTGCTCGTCCTCGTCGGGAAGTTCAATGTCAGGGATGAGATAATCTCCCTCGCGGCGATAGGTGCCGCCAAGCTGTTCAAATAAAGATTTCATCGTGATGTCCTTTCCGGTATATGCCGTGTTTTATTATGCGACACATCTGAAATCTGATGTTTTCAAAACTTTTGTAGGATTGATTTTATGTGCGCAATATAGGTAATACCCCGTCATGATAGAATTCGAAGGCGTCAACAAAGTACCGGCTGTTGGGACGGCTGTGTACGAGGTCGGTGAGGTTGCTCTCGTTCCACGGCCAGAACTTTGCGGTGTAGGCTTCGTACTCCGGTGGGATGATCGTTTCGACGGTTGCCAGCGGCTTGCCGTCCCGCCACGCGCTCGGTTCTTCGCCGAGGGCGTTGTAGATCGTGCAGACCATGCGGCGCACCTCGTAGACGTTGCGCATGAACAGGTCGTCGCCGTACTGGTCGTGGTAGTGCCTGGTCTCCGGCTCCGGCAACGTGAGCGTTGGGAACTTCGACCAGTCACAACTCGGGGCGGGCAGCGCCGGGAGCTTCGCGGCTTGGTATACATTGTTGTCCAAGCGGGACACGTCTTTGATCTCATACTCCGTACCGTCATTGCAGAGGATACGGTCGCCGGCCTGCGGGACGTACTGGCTGCCGTCGGTTGGGAGCTTGACCGTGCCGCTTGCCGCAGTCTCATCTTCGTATGCCTCGTTGGTGTTGATCCGCACGGTGTTGGTCAGCGCGTCGTAGCTGACGTGGAAGCCAACTGCCTTGCCGACGTCGCGCAGCTTGCAGTAGTTGCTGCCGTTGATGCTGTACGCCTCGATCTGCACGGGCTGACCGTCGACAACGATCTTTTGTGTCGACTGCTGCGCGGTGAGCGCCGCACCTGCTGCCGGGGCTGCGATAGCCACGCCGAGCAGGATGCCCGACGCGACCACCGCAGCCTCTTTTCCTCTGCTGTTCTTCATGGGCTTGCCCTCCTTCGTATTTGGTAAGGCAAACAATACCCATGCAACCCATGGAAGTCGAGAAGAATCTTGTTGACCAAACGGAGAATTAATTTGCCCTGCCGATGTTGTCTTTGATCCACGCGATGAGTTCCTCTTTCGGAACCAGTATCCGGTTCCCGATGTGCAGGGCGGGGAAACCCTCGCTCTTGACCAACTCATACGCGCGTGCCCTGCTGATACCGAGTGCCTCCGTCAAGTCGGGGACGGACAGCATCAGCGGGAGGCCGTCGTAGTTTTTGAATTTTGCGTCTTTCATTCCTCGTTCCTTTCCTGCCATTTTTACCACGGCGCGGACATCGTCTGGCCGTTGTGTTCATTTTCCTCTTGCAGCGCGCGGGCATAGTTCCGCGCCGTTTGGTAGCCCTTGCGCCTTGCCAGTTCCGCGAAGCGTTTGCGGTCAATGCGCATGAGCGGCGCGCCGCTCCGCGGGAGCGAGTTGTCGCGGAAGACGCCGCCCATGTGGTGGAGCAGCTGCGTCACCGAGAGCATGACCGCCGTCGAATTGAGCGAGTCCTGCCGGTTGACGAAGAACCGTGCGCAGTCGTTGCCCTGCGCGGCGGCTTGCTTCAGGTACGCCATGCCGCGCTCCATGTCTTGTTCCACAAGCTGCCCGTCGAGATACAGCTTGCCAAGCAGGTACGCCGCGAACGGGGTTGTCCTGCCGCGCCGACGCTTCCAGCAACTCTACCGCTTTGTCGACGTCTTTCGCGACGCCGTCGCCGGTGAGGTGCAGCTTGGCGAACTGATACTGTGCGAACCGGTTTCCGGCTTGCGCTGATTGCTCCATCCACTTGACCGCCTCCGCTGTTCGTCCTTGCTCTTGGATCAGCTTGGCGAGCGCGTAGGCGGCACAGTCGTTGCCTTGCGCGGCGGACAGACGGAACCATTTTTCCGCCTGCTCGTCGTCGGGAATCAGCACGCCGCCGTCGCGGTAGAGCGCGCCGAGGCAGTATTGCGCGCAGGCGTCCCCATCCTCCGCATACGCCCGCAGGCGCTCCGCGTTCTCATCCCGATCCTCGATGGGGCTGCTCTCGTCAAGGATGGCGGCGTACAGGTCGTGGAACGCATACCAGCCGTCGACGAGCGCATCCGGCTCATCGCGCATCCGCTCGTCCTCGAACGTCAGCGCCCCCGCGTTGATCTGATCCGCAATTTTGATGACCGCGTTCTTGATCGCGCGGAACTCCTTTTGCTCAGAGAGCAGGAGACGCGCGCGGCGCTCGTCTTTGTAGCAGCTGTCCACCTGATCTTGCAGCTCCAGCCAGCAGTCGTAGCACTCGCGCACGATGGGGAAGCCCTCCAGCGCATTGACGATCTCATCCACCTGACGCTTGACCGGCTTCTTGAGATACCCGTACTGGTGCTTGCCGCCGACCTCATCCAAGGCTTGCGCCAACGCCTGCATCCGATCTTCCAGCGCTGGGTCGTTTGCCAGCGTATGTTGCATTCTGTCCGCCAGCTCCATGAGCGCGCACCAGCGCGTCGCGGGAGGCGGACTTCTGTTCGTAGAGCTGGAGCATCTCGTGTTTGAAGACGTCGTTCGTGAGCTGCGACCTGATCTGCCGGATGCCGTCGCGGTTGAGATACGCCTGCCCCGGCTTGACCGACCACGCCATCATGTGGACGTGTGGGTGATGCCCCTCGTTGTGGAACGCGGCGTACCAACGGAAGTCCTTCGGCGGAATGTGCATCGCCGCGGCGATCTCGTTGCGGTGCGCGCGGAGCAGGTTGCGCCACGCTTTCGCGTGATCGAAGCCGTAACGCTCCGTGTCCTCGCGCTTGAGCGAGATGATGTGCGTCCACACGTTGCCGGTGTAGTGTTCCAGCTCGTCCATTGCCGTGCCCAGATCGACGGAGTCCTCGTCGCCGAAGAGTCCGTGCGACCCCAGCCGCGCCGCGCGAGGGCGCGTGGCGATGTACTTCATGTACACGTCCGAGCGTTGCGCGTCCTCCCAGTGTGTTTCAAGGGCGGCTGAAATCAGCGCGGCGGCGTGTGCCTTCGTCGGCTGCGCGGCGTAGTCCGCGTACTCGTCGAGCGCTTTCGTGTCGGGGAAGTCGTCGACCAGCTTTCGGATGAGCTGCTCCTGCTTGCGCGTCGGCGGACGGTCGTCGGGCAGCAGTTCCACGCGCTCGCGCGTACCGATGTAGCGGAGGTAGCCGCCCGCGTTGCGACCGCCGCCGCATTGGATGTACGGACTCTTGACGATCAGCCTTGCCATTCGTCATCCTCGTCATCGAGTCCAGCGTCGGACTCTCGCATCCGTTGTTCGAGCGAGATGCTGCCGTTGGTTTGCTTGACATTCTTCACGCTCTCGGCGCGCCGCCGACGCATCTCCTCCGACAGCTTGCAGACGTCGGCGAGGATGCCGTTCTGCATATCCAGCTCCACCGCCGTCTTGTAGGCCAGCCGCGCAAGGCGATCCTCGAACTGATTGAGCCGCCCGTCGATGGCTGCCGTGACCGCCCGCGGCAGCAGCGAGCTGTCCATCAGCGCGAGCGCGTCGGTGTAGTAGGTGACGGCGTCCTCGATGAATTCATTTTTGCTGCGGTTTTCTACGCTGTGCCACTGTTCCAACCGGCGCAGCACGTCCGGTCGAAGGCGAATCGTCATTTTTGTTCTATCTTCCATATCTCCTCCGGTTTTCTTATTTTGATGCCGCCGAAAATCCCTCAACCGTCTGCAATTAGCGGGATTAAGAGGTCACGGGCGACACCCTGCGCCTCAAAGTGAGGTCACTTGCAACCCCCTCGAAACTGCCCGCACTGCGGGCAGAAGTGGGAGACGGGGCGCCTTTTCAGGCGGCTTGTGTTTATCCTGCTTCCCCCTTCGTCCTCCGTAAAAGTGCGGACAGCGCCCCAATTTGCTCTTTGCGTTGTTGCTGGGTGCTTGCTTGCCCTTGCCCGATGCCGAGGCACACGGCGGCGACAGCGGCGCGACAGGGGCATCGTGTTGCGAGTATTCACAGCGGCAGTTCCTCCGGCTCATGCTTGGACTTTGCGGCGATGTACTCGGCGTGAGGGATCTGCCTGCGCTCACGCTTCTTCTCAGCAGCGTCCATGACCTTGCGCTTCTTCTGCACGCCCGCGTCGAGCTTTGCGAGCTGGCGTTCGTTGAACAGATCAACCGCGCGTTGGGGATCGAGTAGCGTGTACTTGAGGTTGCCGTTCCACTTCATGCCGTCCTTCGTCGTGACGGAGGTCGGTTCGGTGAGGATGAGCCCCACCTCCACCAGCTCATCCACATACTTTTCTACCGTTTTTCTGTTGCGACCGATTGCTTTGCCGATGGTCGCCATGCTTGGATAGCAGGTGTAACCTGCATTCCCGCAACACAGCACTATGAAATCCTGGCACTGTTGCCGCAAACTCGCTGATTTTCTTCGATTATTCGCGTTATTCCTCTTGCAAAAACATTGTTATGTGTTATGATACATAACAATGTTTTATGGGAGGG
>JAFXPO010000034.1 GCA_017527825.1 Oscillospiraceae bacterium | reverse complement strand
GGCGATTGGGAAGTTCTATAACCGGGGCGGTGGCTACGGCACGGTGGATCTGGCACTGCTGACCTTGTCGCCGCAGCCGCGGGGAAGAAAGCGAAGCGGGGATCATGAGAGGGCAAAGGATGGGAAGATCTGAAAAGCACGACTGTCAGCTTGAACCTCTACCGCGCCCGATATGCAGCGATATGCCTCGTTGTAAGGATTGCCCCTATCCGGCGCACGGCTTCGTCTGCTGGCGTGATGAGAAAAACTGCCTGCGGACGGAAATAGAAACCATACGCCAACGCGGAAAGGAGAAGCGCAACTATGAACGCAGTATTGAGTAACCCCAATCACCCGGAATACGGGCAGGTGACGGTCCCGCTGCCCATCCCCGATAATGAGTACGCCCACTGCATGGAGATGCTGGAGCAGTTGGGGATCGGCAGCGTCACCGAAAGAGACTGCCGCATCGATCAGCTTGACCGCTCGCCCGCCGCACTGGACGTGCTGGAGGGTCAGGAGGTCAACATCGACGAGCTGGACTTCCTCGCACGGAGCATCGAGCGGTACAGTCAACATGGAGAATATTTCGCGGCACACAGCCTCACCTCCTGAACGTGGATATCTGTACAATACAGAACAAGTGTTCTATTTGTTAAGAGGGAATTTTTGGCGCTATTGATAAACCATGATCCCATGTGCTATACTATATTTTGACAAATACAGCCGTGTGTTATCAAGAAAGAGTGGTCAACGTGTGCGGACGCTATCAGTTCTCTCAAGAGCAGAGTAAGGAAATTCTACAGATTATACAAGAGGTGCAGGACAAGTTCGGCACGAAGGCGGCGAACGACGTGCGGCGCGGCGAGATCGTCCCCGGCTGCAAGATGCCGGTGCTGCTCGGCTCGGATGAGGGGCCAACGCCGGAGCTGCTGGTGTGGGGCTTCCGTATGCCGAAATCCCTGATCATCAACGCGAGAGCGGAAACGGTATTGGAAAAGCCGATGTTTTCAGAAAGCGCCCGGGCGCGGCACTGTGTGATCCCGTCCACAGGTTTCTACGAGTGGGACGGTGACAAGAGAAAGTTCCTCTTCACCATGCCCGACGCGCCCGCGCTCTACATGGCGGGTATCTTCGACGTGCACGGGGGAGTGCCCTGCTATTGCATTCTGACGACTGCCGCCAACGACTCCATGCGGGAGGTACACGACCGGATGCCGCTGGTGTTGGAGAGGGAACAGGTAGAACCGTGGCTGTACGACACGAAAATAACGGAAACCTTCCTGAAGATGACGCCGCCTCTGCTGCAAAAGCAGTTGCTGGACGCGCAGATCGGATTGTGGTAATTGAATAAATCCCATTGACCGGGACCTCCGCAGGAGGCCCCGGATTTCTTTTTACAAGGAGGAGAAAACATGAAACCGATTGAATTGGAGCTTTGGAAACCCAAACAAGCTGACCCGCGCTACATGGAGCGCGCAGGCCGGCGCAGCGCCGAGGAGGTGTTCAAAGAACTGGAACAGCGCCTCGACAGCATGGGAATGCTGCCCGACGAATACCTCCTGCTGGACAGGGACTGGCAGGACGGCACGCTCATCCCAGAAGGCGCGGACATCTACGTCACCACCGACTACGGCGGGAGCGAGGGCGTCTACCTTGACGCATATCTCAAATGGTATGAGGACGGCAAGAGCGTCACCAAGTCATACTTCACCGGCAAGACGCTCGGCGAGACCGGCGAGGATCTGGACAGGATGTTCCTCATCGCCTCGGCGATCACGAAGGCGTTTCACGGCTACGGGCGCCAGCCGGAGAGCGGCATGGTGCTCTGCCTCAACGCAGAGGAGAAGGAGGAGCTGATCAAGGCGCTCGTAGAGAAGCGGGAGCGGACGCTGGTGCAGACAGACCGCGTCGAGAAGCTCCTGCGCCGCGCCGCGGAGAGCATCACCGCCTACATGGACACGGTCGGCGAACGCCCGCTCCGCATCAGTGATTTTGACAAGGCGGTGCTTGCCGTCCGAGACGGTGAGCTGGAAGCGTTCAAGGAGCTGCTCCCCAGAGTATTGGAGCGAGCGGACGAACTGCTTGGCGAGGCAGCGGGTCGCGCCGGAGCGGTCGGCACAAAGATGGCTGTCTGCCTGCTTGCCGCAGCGGAGAAGATTACGGACGAGGCGTATCTCGCCGCCAGCAAACGCGCGGTGGACATCGGCGACACCGAGCGCGTCCGCTTCCTTATGGAGCAGTATCAGGCTCATGCTGCGCCGCCGCGCCCTGAATACTACGGCGAGGTCATCGACTACGCCTGCGGTGAAAACAAGGCAATGGGACACCAGCTCATCGCCATTGCGCCCAAGGAGTGGATCGCCGCGGCGCCGACCGGCCTCCATGTCCGCATGAGCTGCTGCGGCGAGCTGATCATGTCGCAGATGCTGCTCAGCAAGGGGCTCCAGCCGGGAGCCGACACGCCGGCCGTCCTCCAAAACTACACCTGCTCCAAAGACCGCCTCTGGATGGCGGAGCAACTGCTCAAGCGCGGCTGGAAGGTACGCCCGGACGATTACCTCTCCATGGATATCTGCATGAGGAACGGCGCTGCCGGAGCCGCCAAGCACCTGCTGGATCAGGGAATGGACTACGACCAATACCGTGCGTGGGCGGAGAAGCACAGCCGCTTTGAAATCGACGAGCAGACCGCAAACGAGGTGCAGCAGTATTGGAACGACCTTCACCCGCAGGAGCAGAGCGAAGGGGCCGAGCAGGAAACCCCACAGCTTGAAGGGATGACGCTGTGACGGCGGCACTGGCAAAGCTCGGCGCGGCGGCGCTCTCCGACAACCGCGAGACAATCGGCTGGCTGCTCGCCGCCGTGCTGTCCCCCATCATCCTCGTCACCGTCGTTCTCTGCTCTGTGGGCGAGGGCGGCGAGGATCACAACAAGGCGGCGATCTCCGCCTGCTTCTACGGCGTCAGCTATACCGAGCAGGTGCCGGAGGCGTACCGCGAACACATCGATGATATCTCTGTGTTCCTCCCTCGCGGATGAAGCATCGCGCTTTGAGGCAGCATTCTTTGAATCCGTGCGTGTCCTTGTGCTGCGCCTCATGAATACTGGCAATGGGAAGAAAATCTCTCTGCCGGAGATGAACAAGAAGATCAACGAACTCTTGAAGCAAAGCATCAAGAGCGATGGCGTTATCAACCTCTTCACCGATGTGAACGGAGATTTCAACCTCTTCGACCCGCTTTTCCTTGAAGAAATTGCCAAGATGAAGGAGAAGAACCTTGCAGTTGAACTCCTCAAAAAGCTGATTGCCGAGTAGGTCTCGATCTATCGCCGCACAAATGTAGTAAAATCCGAAAAGTTCAGCGAGATCATCCAACGCATGATGAAGGCATACCTGAACGGCATGCTGACAAACGAAGAGGTCATTCAGGAACTTTTGAACCTTGCCTATACTATCAAGGCATCGCAGGAGGAAGGCGACAAGCTCGGCCTTACCGCCGAGGAGTTGGCATTCTATGACGCTCTCACCAAACCTCGCGCTATCAAGGACTTTTACGAAAACGACGAACTCATTGCCATCACAAAGGAGCTGACTGAAGCTCTTCGCAAGAACCGCACAATCGATTG
This sequence comes from Oscillospiraceae bacterium, assembly GCA_017527825.1. Classification (GTDB taxonomy): domain Bacteria; phylum Bacillota; class Clostridia; order Oscillospirales; family Oscillospiraceae; genus Hominicoprocola. Next base: position 43,276 of record JAFXPO010000034.1, on the reverse strand, counting down.
GCAAAAGCGCGAATCGGCCAGAGCAAAGATGCGTATGCTGATCAAAAAGCTGCTCAAAAAGCACAAATACCCTCCGGAAGGTATGGAGGATGCCTTGCAGACCGTTATGACGCAGTGCGAGCTTTGGACGGATAATGTGATGGATGTAGAAGAATAAGTGCCGGTAGACTGTATTATAACAATCTGTGCTGCACCAACAGTTTACAATGACTCAACTTCTGTCACGGAAAAAGGCACTTGTGCAAAATCCGATTATCCGTTATAATAATTGTAAGTTTCCGAAAGATTTTGGAGTATATTCTCCATGGCGACGTCGGAACACAACTTTTAAGGCTCGAAACCGAAAGGTTTCGGGTCTTAATTGTTTTTACTGCAACTATTAGTTGAGCTTTGAGCTTGCTTTTCTTTTCTACTTCGATCTCTTATCTACCCAAATTCTACCATCTACCTAACTAGACTTCCAGAGAGCTGATCCGCCATACTCTGCTTCCGCTTCACGTCCAGATGACCGTAGATGTTCGCGGTCATCTTGATGTCGCTATGCCCCATCCACTCCTGGATATCTTTGAGGTTGAAGCCTGCGTTGATCAGAAGCGAGGCACAGCTGTGACGAAGCTCGTGGAAGCGAATGTGCGGCAGAGCGTTCTTCTTGAGCAGAGATGAGAACTTATCCGTGATGTAGTCTGGCGAGTAGGGTCGACCGTCCGGCCATTTGAAGACGTAATCGTTCTTCTGATATTCCTTGCCAAACAAGCGGCGGTTCTCCATCTCCTGACTCTTAGCCCTCTCAAAAATATCTCTTGCCTCCGGTACCAGGGGGAACGAGCGAAAGCTGCTCGCGTTCTTTGTCTTGTCCTTTTCGACCACCTTAGTAACCTTGGACACTGTGTGCTTGATGGTCAGCGTCCCTGCGTTAAAGTCGATGCTGTCCCATTTGATACCAAGCAGTTCGCTGCGGCGCAGACCATACAGTGCGGTAATCTTAATTAGAGGATAAAGCGGTTCGGCCTTCACAGCATCAAAGAGCTGCTGGAGCTGCTCAACGGAATAGTAGCTGGATTCATAGCGTTCCGTTTTGGGAAGAATAAGGTGCTGACAAGGGTTGGTAGAGATCAACCCTTCTTTCACGGCTTCCTCCAACGTCTGATGCAAAATATTCTTGTGAAGCCGGATCGACCGAGAAGACAATCCGCCTTTCCCATCTATACTCCCGTTGGCACGTTTCTCATCCAGATAGGATTGAATGATCTGTGTCGTCGTATCCTGAAGTAATGTTCCCTTGGTATCAAAGTAGGGCAAGACATGTGTATTTGCCAACAGCTCATACCCCTGATAAGTCACGGTATCGACTTTCCGGGCAGAAATTTTTAACCAATGCCGGATGTAATCGGACAGACGAACATCTGTGTGAACAATGTCCGCCTGCACTTCGTACTCATTCAACTTCTGGCGAAGGAACTGCTCCGCTTGAGGATCACAACATTCTCAACGGTCTCGGTTCCGCGGTCTGCGAGGTCGCCGCGGAGATGGGCAAGGTCAAGCGCGTCGGCATCCAGGATCGCTTCGGTGAGAGCACACCCTATGAGCGCCTGCTGGCGAAGAACGGCGTCACGGTGGAGAACATCGTCGCCATCGCCCAGAGCCTGTAATTGACACCAAACGTTTTTTATCTTATGATTGAGGAGGATGGATTCCCACGAAAATAGGATTTGTCGGCTGCGGTGCCATCGGCAACTGCTAGGCCAGCTACCTCATCTCCAAGCATGAGGTCTGCGTGCTGGACACCTATCAGCCGGTCATCGACGCCGTGAAGAAGAACGGCATCCTTATTATCACGCCGCACATGAGCTGGGGCGCGAAGGGCAGCCGTCAGCGCATCATGGACACCACCGTGGAGAACGTGAAGGCGTGGCTCCGCGGCGCACCGCAGAACGTGGTCAATCAATAAACACAAGGAGGCGCTGCGCCGTGAAGAAGGTCATTGTCATATCCGATTCCTTCAAGGGAACGCTGTCGAGCCAGGAGATCTGCGCCATCGCCCGCACGTCTGTGCCGAAAATCTTCCCCGGCTGCGAGGTGGCAGCTATCCCCGTCGCCGACGGCGGCGAGGGCACGGTGAGCTGCTTTATCGATGCCATCGGCGCGGAGCCGGTGACGGTGCCTGTCCGCGGTCCGTGGGGCGAGAGGGTCGAGGCAGTCTATGCCCGCAAGGGCGCGACCGCCATCGTCGAGATGGCGGCGGTAGCCGGACTCCCGATGGTGGGGGAACGCCGGAATCCAGAGGAGACCACGACCTACGGCGTGGGCGAGGTTATTCGTCACGCGGCGGAGCATGGCTGTACGGAGATATTGCTCGGTCTCGGCGGGAGCTGCACCAACGACGGCGGCTGCGGCTGTGCCGCGGCGCTGGGCACAAAGTTTTACGACGCGGCGGGAAACGCGATCGTTCCCGTCGGCGGCACGCTGGGTCAAATCGCGCACATTGACAACACGGAGGCGGAAAAGCTGCTTGCCGGCGTGAAGCTGACGCTGATGTCGGATGTGGACAATCCGCTGTGCGGCGCGCGCGGCGCGGCGGCGGTGTTTGGTCCGCAAAAGGGCGCGGACACGGAAATGGTCAAGCGTCTGGACGCGGGGCTTGCCAATCTTGCCGCCGTCGTCGAGCGCGACATCGGGAAGTCTGTGCGGGACATGCCCGGCGCGGGCGCGGCGGGCGGCATGGGCGCGGGCTGCGTCGCGTTTCTCAGCGCGGAGCTGTGTTCCGGCATCGAGGCGGTGCTGGACATGGTGGACTTTGACGCGAAGCTCCAAGGCGCCGACCTCGTCATCACGGGAGAGGGGCGCATCGACTCTCAGAGCATCCACGGCAAGGTGATCTCCGGCATCGCGTGCCGCACCAAGCCGCGCGGTGTTCCGCTGGTCGCCATCGTGGGCAGCATCGCGCCCGACGCGCTCGACGCCTATGACTTGGGCGTGACGGCGATGTTCGGCATCGACCGCACAGCGAAGGCGTTCCGGGAGTATGCCGCCGAGAGCGCCGCGTACTACCGCGCGACGCTGGAGGACGTGCTCCGCCTGATCGCGGGCTTTGCCCCCTGATCGGTCCGCACCCCAGTCACCCACGTTACCATACCCGGGCGCGATGAGGCGGGCGCTTACGCGGCGGTAATCACCGCAGACTACAGCGTGGATTCCAAACAGGAGCAGAAGAGGGTAACGGCGTGATGAAGGGCGTCAGCCCAAAGTATTTTAATCCCGATGGCAACGCGACCCGTGCGCAGGTAACAACGATGCTCGTGCGGTACAACACAAACGCATATGTGGACGTAGCATATCGCTCCATGTCAAAAAATGAGGAACATTCCCACCAATTTCGGGGGTGTTCCTCATTTTTATTGCCCTTGTAGTGCTTGATTTGAGATTTTGAACGCATTCCGTGCTCGTCCCGTGGAATAAATAGCCAACTTGCACTTGCTTTTAACTTAACAATTTGTTAAAATAAAATTGTATTTTTTTGAACATTTGAGATTTCCACAGTTAGGGATCAAAGTGTACTTTAGCCCTCGTTTTGCGTTGCAAGGGAGAGAGATTGTTCCTGTTTCATGCGAGAAGATCGGCAGTGCCGGTTTACTTGATAGAACGATAGATTTTTTGGAGATATACAGAAATGATGGACTCACGAGCACCCCCGAACAGGAAAAAGAAGGAATCCGCTATTTTTGTCGGAGGCTGACAAAAAGCAACTACATATTATTATATAGGAGGAAAACGATATGAGAGTTAAAAAGCTGCTTTCCGTGCTGCTGGTATGCGTCATGCTCCTTGGCTTGTTTCCGGCGTCTGCGTTTGCCGCTTCGTACAGCGATACGCAGGGGCATTGGGCGCAGAAGGCGATTGAGCGCTGGAGCGACTACGGCATCGTCACCGGCGATGGTCAAGGCTTCCGCCCCAACGACAGCATGACCCGCGCTGAGGCTGCGACGGTCTTTTCCAGACTGTTCGGTCTGAATGATGCGGTCGCAAAGACCTCGTTCACCGATGTTGCGGCGAAGGACTGGTTCTATGAAGCCGTCAACAAGTGCGTCAACGCCGGTATCATGAACGGCGTGGGCGACAACATGATGAACCCGAACGGCACCATGACGCGCGAGATGCTCTTTGTGATGTTCGCGCGCGCCCTCGGTCTGAAGGAGCAGAGCTCCACCAAGGGTCTGAGCGCCGACGGCGACAGCTGGGCGAACGGGTACATCAACGCGCTGACCGATAGAGGCTACGTCCGTGGTATGGACGGCAAGGTCAACGCCCTTGCGAACATAGATCGTGCCAGCGTGATGGCGCTGCTGGACCAGACGATCAGTCAGTACGTCAACACCAGCGGCACGACGACGCTGAACGCGGCGAGCGGCATCGTCCTCGTCAACGCGAAGAACGTTGTGCTGACCGGTACGACCGCGGCGGACGTCGTGATCGCGCAGGGCGCGGACGGCAGCAAAGTTGATTTCGTAAAGGCTACGGTCACCGGCACGGTCACCGCGCAGGCGGCGAACGCCGCGATCACGTCCGACAAGGACTCCAAGATCACCACGCCGGTCATCAACGGCGCAAACACCACCTATAACAGCGCCGCAGCGCCGGCTGTATCCGGCGGCAATAGCGGAGCCGGCGGCAGTGGCGACGAAGAGCCGTATGATAACATCACTGCCGCAGACGGTGAAGGCGGCGGCTCCGGCAAGACCGCCAACGACTCCGCGGACGGTATTTCCGGCGTCACGTTTGACAAGCCGGTGAAGATCACCTCCGCCGTCGGCAACGGCACCGTCACGCTCTCCAACGTCACGTTCAAGGACAACCTGATTGTCGAGGGCGGCGGCAGCAACTCCATCAAGCTGATCAACTGCACTTTCGATGAGGGCAAAGGGATCATCGTCAACAAGAGCGGCGGCGAGACTCCTCGCATCGAACTGACCGGTACCCCGGTCGATTCGATCAAGTCTGAGAACAGCGACCGCCCTGTGATTATCGAGGCGACGGATACGGCTTCCGCAGTCAAGAAAGTCGAAAGCAGCAGCCCGATCACCCTTCAAGGCAAGACTCAGGTCACAGAAGAACTCAAAACCACTGGTTCCACCGTTACCATCGCCAGCGGCAGCGCCGCGACGGTGGAGAAGCTCACCACGACCGGCACTGTGACTGTGACCGCCAACGGCGGCACGATCAAGAGCGTGGAACCGGAATCCGGCTCTGTCACGGTCGGCGGTGCGAGCCAAGGCGCCGTGCAGGCGGTCACGACTACGGGCGCGGCGGTCACAATCAGCACCACAGTCGCGAACGTCACCGCCTCGGACGCCAATATCACCGTCGCGGGCGGCACGGTTACCGAAGAGCTGAAGGTCACATCCAGCAGCGGCAAGACCGCGAGCGTTACGCTGAGCGACGGCGCGAACGTGGCCAAGGTCGACGTTTCGGGCGATGGCACGAACAACATCTCCAGCAGCGGTACGGATGCAGGCAGGATCGGCGAGATCGCCACCACTGCCAGCATTACGGTCAACGCGGCGAACGTTGCCATCGATACCATTGCGGTTACGGCGGCTACTGGTGACACTGCTGGTACCGCTAAGACCATCACCGTTGCCGCTGGCACCGTGAGCACGGTCAACGCCTCCGCTCCGACGACGGTCGACGGCAGCGGCAGCATCATGGACGTGCAGGCGAACGACGTAGTTAAGATCGCCTCCGACGCGGTCAAGAAGGTCACGGTCAACACGGAAAAGCCTGTGGAGTTGACAAATGCCTCGGAAGACAAAGTGGAGATCGCGGTCAATACCTCCGACAATGTGACGATCGTTACTAATAGCATTGAGAAGGTCAGCATTTCGGCGGCGAACGACAGCGTGACCGTCGGCGAGATTAAGACGGCAAAGACGGTTGCGGACCTTGCGAACGAGGAAAAAGTAACGACCGCTGTCGTTCATATCCACAAGTGGGGTACGCCTGTTGTGGCTGAAGCGACATGCACTGCTGGCGGAAGTCGTGTGTACACCTGCGTAGCCGGTGGATGCACTGATACGCCGGCGACCAAGACCGAGACCATCCCCGCGCTGGGGCATGACTGGGTTGTGGATACTATTACTCCGGCGACCTGCAAGACAGAGGGGTCTATCAGTTACAAGTGCACACATGATACGCATGATAGCAGCGTCACGAAGTCTAAGGTTATCCCCGTTGACCCGACCGCACACAGTGTTGCCTCGGATGCGCAATGGGTGAAAACCAACGCGGATTACCACTGGCACGAGTGCCAGCATGACGGCGAGCATCAGGTCGACAAGGCGAAGCACACCTTTAACATGGTGGTGAGCAATGCAAAGCGCGTTTACACCTGCTCCGTCTGCGGATACGAGTATGATGAGGCTCTCCCTGCCGATCAGGCGACGCTGACCGGTGTTGTGGGTTCGAGTGGCACCACGATCACGAATATGGGCGCGCGCGGCTATACCCCCGGCAATGTCACCATTACCGTGACCTCCACGGAAGACTTCGCGAGCGCGGCGGCGGTTGCAGATGCTTCCGCTCTGACGCTGAACGAAACCAACGGCGCGTATGAGAACGATTCCTGGTCCGTCAGCTACGGCAGCACCAACCTCGTGATCAAGAGTGTCGCAATCAACGGAAAGACTGCGACCTTTACGTTCGAGGCAGCAAAGGACAGCAGCACGAATGCCATCGGCCCGACCCGCGGCACGCTCAAGATCACGGCAAAGGCGGCGGCTTCCGGCAGCGAGGAGATTACCAAGGACAGCAACACCCTGATGTTCACGGTTCCCGCCGTGCCCGACGTCACGGCGCTTGAGGTTGTCGTTGACAAGACCGGCGCGATCACGGTTGCCGGCGATGCTTCTAACGTTACGTTTGCCAAAGCTACTTACAAGTTCTATCTGGTGGATTCGCTTACGCAGACCACCGGCAAGGGCGACGATGCCGTGACCACGTCGATCCTGAGCGGGCTTACGGTTGCCAGTAAAGCGACCAATGTTAGCAGCAAGCTTACAACTGGTTTTGACGAAAAGATCACGGAAACCACCGGCGAGAATGGGGCCAAGCTCTTGAACGTGCCCTCCACCAAGGCGAACAACGGCAAGTATCTCGTCGTTGCGCGCTATACGGAGGATCAATACCTCGACGCCATCGGCGTCAGCAACGCGCTGGCTCTAATCGGCGAGACCCCGGCGGAGCTGAAGGTCGCCGTGGACGTGGTCGGCACGACCACCGTCAAGGAACTGAAAGCGACGGAGTGGAAGCCTGTCAGTTCTGGTATTACTTACTATCAGGTGAACGCGCTGCCCGCTTTCGCGTGGGATACGCTGATTACCAAGACCGATCTCGAAACGAGTGGTGGAAATTATTATCTTGGCGCAGGCACCGATTCGATTGGCACGCTCAACAAGAGTGACGTCGCGAGTGACCTCTACGTTATCGCGGTCAAGTTCGCGGACGGCGCGACCGTTGGCAGCGCGGCCGAGAAGGTCGTCGAGGCTTACGGCGTCAGCGGCAAGGTCGTCATCAAGGACATCGACGACGTGATCGACGAGGGCATCCGCGCCGTGAACGCGAAGACGAACGACTATGCGACGCTGTCTCTGAAAAAGGAGACCAACGTCGTGACCGTCGCGATCAAGGACGGCGCCAAGATGATTGGAACTCCTACGGATGGCGTCTATGCCGACATCATCAACACCCTGATCGCCAAGCTCGACGTCTACAAGGGTCCGTTCCAGATTGCCAAGATCGGCGGTCAGAACGGCGGCAGTTCTCCGGTTGAAGACCTGACGCTTGGTTTGGGCGAAGCTGCCACGACCGCCAGCGCGATCACGACCTTCGTACACGCACTGTTCCCCGATGCTGGTGGCAACACAGAAATCAGAACGCTCGCTGGCACGACCATCAAGCTCACGCTTAAGGGTTCCGATCATGACTCCCTTGGTGAAGACTATGAGTACACGCTCAAGTTTGAGGCGGCGGAGTTTGAAGGCGCGTTGGATCAGGCGCTGAACGCCCAGCTTGCGGCGATCAACGAAGCAATCAGCACCTACGGCACGGTCGAGCTGGCACACAATGCCAACGCAGCCGACACCGTAGCGGTGACCATCACCGACGGCAGCGTCCTGATCGGCAAAGTCAAGACGGATGTCGTGGACAAACTGGCAGCCGCGCTGACCGGCTTTGATACGACCGATCCCAAGACTTGGGGGACCACCACTCTGAGCGATGCAAAGAACGCTGGTAATACGCTGAATGCGGCGGCGGCAAATGAAGCGTTGGTCACCGACTTCGTGGCGAAGCTCCAGTACGACAGCGATGCGGCGCACACGCTCCAAAGCGTTGTCGGCAATGGCATCAAGGGACTCGACGGCAAGAGTGTGACGATCAAGGTCACGAGCGAGTCCGACAGCGTTACCAAGGAAGCTGCGTATACCTTCACCTTCGCGCTTGACTTTGAGAAGGCAGTTGAGACCGCGATCACCACCGCCATCGGCGATGCGGGCAGAGGTATTACGCAAGAGATCAGCAGTTACGCGACGATCGCGCTTAACGCTGAAGAGAACGCCATTTCTGTCAATATCACCAACGGCGAGACGCAGATCGGCACGGTCTACAGCGCTGTGGCGGACAATCTGGTCAGCGCGCTGGCTGATTTCGGCACAAACTATGGCGGCGTGACGCTGAAGGACGCCAAAAACAGCGACGATAAAGGGACGGCGTCTTCCGCCCTCGATACCAACAGCGCGGTTGCCGGGTTTGTCAAGGCGCTTAAGACCGGCAATAGTGAAGAAACGTTGGGTACGTTGCTGACCAATAACGCTCAGATTTCTGCGCTGAATGAAAAGAGCGTTCAGATCACGGTCACGGACACCGCGAATAGCGCGCGTACAGCGACCTTCACCTTCAGCTTTACGGTATCTGCTCAGCCGTAACCAGCGAAAACAACAGAATCATTCCCACAGACCCCCGGAAAAGCGGGCAGGGCTTCGGCCCTGTCCGCTCCTTCGGGGCGTGGAAACGAGCGCTTTTCCCAAAGAGCGTTCGTTTGCGCGTATTCAGATTACATACTATGGCGACAATTAAAAGGATGGTGTTTGTAATGACAGACGGAAAAGCCCAGAAAAGTATCCGCCGTGCGTTGGCGATCCTGCTCACACTGACGTTGTGTGTGGGATTATTGCCCGTGAGCGTCCGGGCGGACACCACACTGGACGGCACGAGCCTAATTTCCGTGGACGGGACGCTTGTCACCGCCGCGAAATGGAGCACGGGAGACAGCAATCGCTGGACGATCACTTCCGGCACGGCTACGTCTGCCAGCATCAAGAGCAAGAATAGCTCCAGTTTGACGCTGACGCTGACTGTCGCAAAAGACGTGCAGCTCAGCTATGAAGCAACGGAAAAGAAAAACGGTACGCTGTTTCTTGCGCTGGACGGTGGTAGTGAGTCAACGGTCGTCACAGGCGCGACTTCCGCCAACCCGGAGATCAACCTGACTGCCGGTGAGCATACCCTCGTCTGGCGGCACTATGTAACAGGCAGCACCAACCGGCAGGCTGCGATGACCGGCTTCGAGGTGGTGGACCCCAACTCCCTTGTCACCGTCACCGCCGCCACCGAAGGCGGCAACGGGAGCGAGACAATCAAAATCGACGGCGAAGCGGTCAGCAACGGCAGCGCGAGCGTCATGTCCAGCGAGCATACCTTTACATACATTTCTTGCCTCTCTGCTTTGGAGGGCTGGTATGTCGGCGGTGTGAAGCAGAGCGACGCCGCGAGCTGGACCTACACTGTGCCCGACGGCGGCGCGGCGGTCACGGCGAAGTTTGTTGACCAGTCTCCCGCCGGCTTCAAAGCCAGCTACACGGGGAAATATCCGTGGAAGGTGGACGCCGCCGAGGGGGTGTTCAAGTCCAGCGGACAGAAAGTGAATAGCGCCAGCTCAGTTCTGGTTCTTTCCTTTACTGCAAACGAGGGGGATATTCTCTCCTTCGACTGGTTTGTGTCCAGCGAAGAGGATTGTGATGAACTGACCGTAAAACTTGCCGGTGCGGAGACCGCCACCGCCGTGAACGGGAAGAGCGGGAATACCGCCGTCAAGACATGGGACGCCGCAGCTTCCGGCGGAAAACTTACCACCTATACAAAAGAGTTGAAAGGCGGCAGCTACACCCTGACCTGTACCTATAAGAAAGACAGTAGCACCAACGAAGGCGCGGACACCGCGTGGATCGGCAACCTTAAACTGGAGGCTGCTGTCCCCAAGCACACCCTGACCGTGAATAAAACCCCCGCCGGAGCGGACGGCACGGTCAAAAACGGCTCCGCGACTGTGGGCGATTCCGTTCTGGTGGGCGAGGGCAAGTCCGTTACTCTGACGGCCTCGGACGGCAACGCCTATACCTTCGACCACTGGGAGACTAACGCCAGCGCCACGGTCAGCGGCAACGCCCTGACCTATACCATGGGAATGACGGACGATACCGTCACCGCGGTGTACACTGCCAAGACTCCTGCGACCCTGACCGCCTCCGTTGTGAACACCACCGAGGGCGACGTTGGCACGGCGGGCACAATTACGGCAACGGGACTAAGCGATGGGAAGCTCAACGGCTATGTCGGAAACAGCTATACACTGAAAGCGGCTGCGAATACAAATTACATTTTTGACGGCTGGTTCGCAGTGGGTTCTGCCACGGCGCTGTCCACCGCCACGAGCTATGCCGTGAAGCTGGAGAGGGATACCGCTGTGGAGGCGCGTTTCCACAAGATGAAAACCTATACTCTCACTGCGGTCATACCCGCTGGCGCGACCGTGCAGTACAGCATCACCAGTGCGACGAAAAATTTTGTCGCCATGACAAGCGGGATGCCCGTGGAAATTGCCGAGGGCAAAAGTCTGTGGCTGAAGGTTGCTGTGACGGACAATACGTTGGCGCTGACTTCCCTTGCTGTTAACGGTGCTGAAAAGCGCAATGGGCTAAACAGCAACAACGTGCTTGCGCTGGGGATCATGGGCGCAGACCTGGACGTCACCGTTACACTGCGTGATGCCCTTGAAGCACTATTGGGCGGTGCGGAAATCACCACCATGGACAAGTGGAAGGTCAATGGCGTTCAGTTGGAGAGCACCAATACCGCGACGGATGACGTGAATACCGTTGCCACGCTGGTGCTGACAATCCCCGCGGGTTATAAGTACGCCTCCCTGGACGTGCAGCATCGCGGCGGACTGTACGGCTGGGGTACCTCGACCTACTGGGATAAAGACCCCCTGAAAACAAGCGGCACCAACACCACGGAGGTGGTGGCGTCAGGAAGCCCCAACGGATATTTCATCTACGGAAACAAGGATAATTTTGTAACAAAATACTTGGAGTTTGACGATGACAGCCACGCGAACACTATCACGGTAAGCTACTTCCGTTCGCCCAACCCCGCCGAGGGCGTGGAAACCCTGCAGGCGAGGGTGAAGAACGTCACGCTCTACACGGAAAAGCCGGCGGGCTATGGCTCCACACCGGACGACCTCGCCAAGGGCTTTGACGCCAGCTGGCTCACGACGGAGATCAAAAACAGCATCACCAGTTCCGGCGACGCAAAGTGGTATTATGACGCGCACACCAACACCATTTCCAACGGCAACCCCCGGACGAAAGCCAACGGCGGAGCCAGCACGTCCTCCTTCAGCTTCACAGTACCGGCGGGAACCAAGCGCATCTATTGGAGCGAATACTTCAACCGGTTCCAAACCACCTGCCTTAAGGTGTATGTAGACGGCACACTGGCGCTGGACGACCACTACAGCGACGACTATAAGGACGGTACATACGGCGGTGGAGTATTTAACGACTTTGACCAACGTGATGAATATGATCAGGGTCGCACCATGGAGCGCGGCTTCGAGATCGCGGACGCCGCGAAGTCCCACACGATTACATTTACGGTGACGACGGAAAAGACGAAGGGAGACGATTATAACGAATCCTACTTCAATACCTACTGGATCAGCGGCATCACAGCGAAAAAGCTTGCCGTAGACCCTGAAACGTCGGTCTTTGTCAACGGCAAACGCACGGTCGTTTCCGCCGACACAAGTATCGTTGTCCCGGCGGACGGCACCCACACCTACATCGGCGTCAACCGCGTGGAGGAAGGGGAAACCGTGATGCTGACCGTGAACGGCAAGAAGATCACCGCCGGCAGCGATCCTGACTATGACTTCTATTTTGACGCTGGCTCGGTCACAACGCGCACGGAAGCGGTGCTCACTGTGACTAAGTCCGGCTGGCTTACCTCCAACCCCCGCACCATCGTCCTGAACCCGGACTACTCCAACAACGCGGTGAGCGACCTGGCAAACGGGGCGGGGAACATCCGCTTTGACCTGACCGTGGGCGGGGAATATCCGTGGACGCCCTCAACCAAGTATACAGACGGCAGCAAAAAGGTGTATTCCCCCACCAATCAGGGCGCGGACAACAGCGTTAGCTGGATGAAGGTAATCCTTCCCGGCCCCGGCACCCTGAGTTTTGACTATATGACCTCCAGCGAAGCGAACTACGACATGCTCTTCTGGTACACGGACAACACGAAGGAGGGAGGGGACAGCTCCTTCTTTACCGGTTCTTCCGAATACCACATCGGCTCCGGCGTCACGGACTGGACGACAAAGACACTGGTAATCCCCGGCGAGGGGAACGGGGAAATCGCAATATATCTCTGCTACCGGAAGGACAGCGGCGGCGCCAAGGAAGACGACACCGTCTCTGTGGCAAACTTCAGCTATGCCCAGGGCACCGGAACCTATACAGTGCGGGTAGACGGCGCGGACTATGGCACGGTCAGCGGTACGGCAGGTGGCACGGCGCTGAAGGCAGGGGACAACAGCGTCAACATCGGCAGCACCGTGACGCTCACGGCGAGCCCCGTGGCGGGCAGCGCTTTCCTCTGTTGGACGGACGCCGACGGGAACGTCTTGTCCTTCAGCGCAGAATACAATGATATACTTGCATCCGCTTCCCGCACGGTGGTGGCGAAGTTTTTATCTGTAGCGCCCCAGGCGAGGATTGGCGCGTCACCTTATACCACGCTGCAGGAGGCTTTCGACGCGGCTAAGACCGGTGATATGGTGGTTCTGGCGACAGACACGACCCTGAACACGGACCTTGCCATCCCAGCCGGCGTGACATTGCTGGTGCCCTGCAACGGAAACGACAGCGGCTACCAGAACGGCAATAACTATGACAATCCCACCGCGGCAAGTAATAAATCTCTGTTCCGCACGCTGACCATTGCCGGCGGCGCGACGCTGACCGTCAACGGCACGCTGTTGGTCAACTCTGTCTCCGGTCGGGCGGCAGCGGGACACTACGATCAGGACATCACCGGCGGCTACGGGCAGATCGTTCTCAACGGCAATCTTGTTGTGAACAGCGACGGCGTGTTGGACAACTTCGGTTACATCAGCGGTAGCGGTTTGATCACCGTGAAGAGCGGAGCCACGGTGGGCGACCTTTATGTGGTCAAAAACTGGCGCGGCGGATCCCAAGCGGCGGATATGTACAGCGCCAACGTTTACCCGATGAACGAGTATGAGCAGCAGAACATCACCGTACCCGTGTCAGTGGAGTCTGGCGCAGCTTACACAGGTCTGGTGAAGATGTACGCCAGCGGCAGTTATTATTACACCCGCTTTCCCCAGGTGGACAGCGATAACGGTCTCATCCGCCTCGCGGACGGCGCGGCGCTGACCAGAACCGTGGAGAACGGCCGCGAGAAATACGTCATTCGCGGCGGCGCGGACTTTGGCAGCAGTACGCTGGACGTGGCGGGCATGGCGCTCTCTACCAACGAATTTATCTATCCCATCAACGGCATCTACGACTTTGTGCTTCGCGACGGCGCCTACACCTTCTCCGAGAGCTTCAAGTTTATGCCCGGCGCGACCATGCGTGTCGCGGGTGACGCCAGCCTGATGATCGCCAATGGGAAAACCGCCGTGTTTTACGATTCCTTCAAACCCGGCGACCCGGCAAACACCGACAACACTCAGTATCCCGTCTCCCGTGGCGCGGCGACACTAACGCTGGACGCGGGAAGCAGCCTTACGAACAACGGCAGCCTCGCGGGCACGGTTACGTCCGAGAGCACGGACATCGCCGGCACCGGATGGACAGTTACCACCAGGGAGGCAAACGGATACCGAAACGGCACCCGCAACCTGAGCTTTGTCCTGACGCTCAACGGAGAGACCGGCACGGGCTCCTCCTGGAGCTTTGATGCCGGGAAGAATATCGTCTGGACCGACGCGGATTACGCCGCTGTGGACGCGGCTATCGCTGCGGCAAAGGCGAAGGCTGGCGATGCCCTGGACAACCCCGGCTACACCGCCGGGAGCCTCGATTCGCTGCGGACCGCCGTGGAGACGGTAGAGCGCGGCAAGCCCCTCTCCGCGCAAGGTACGGTTGACGCTTGGGCGAATGCGATTACAGCCGCGACAGACGCGCTTGTACCGAACCAGTTTACCGTAACTTTCTCGGTGCCGGAGGGCACCACGGTGATACCGGCATCCATAACCGCGACCTATGGGGAACCCATCGGCGACCTGCCTGCGCCCAATCGCTCCGGTTATTCGTTCGATTACTGGAAGGACGCCGAGGGGAAAAAAGTAAACGCGACGGACCTCTATACCGCCGCGACAGACAGCACGCTAACGGCGGAGTGGGCTGGTACGGTGGGCTATTCCATCTCGTTGTATCCTGAGGGCGGCGCGATTACGAACAGCGCGTTCCTGACCCAGGACAACGGCAGCTATCTTATGACCTTCACTGTGGAGTACGATGCCATTACGCTGCCGACGCCGCAGAGAACAGGCTATACTTTCCTCGGCTGGACCGGCGACAATGGAAACACGCCGGAGATTGAGGTGACAATCGCCAAGGGCAGCACCGGGAGCAAGGCGTACACAGCCAACTGGCAGATCAACACCCATACCCTTCGCTGGATGCTGACGGAGAGCGAGGAGTATACAGGCAATTCCGTTGCATACGGCGCTGCGGTTACGCCGCCGGCTGCGGATCCCGTCCGAGCGGGCTACCGGTTCGACGGCTGGTGCACATATCCCGCGCAGATGCCGGACGAGAGCGTAACGGTAAACGCAAAGTGGATTAGCTGCCTGGACGAGCTGGAGACGCTAGCGATCAACGCAGCGACGCTGTCCCAGGCGCGGGGACTGTACGCACTGTTGAATGACGAACAAAAAAGGTCGTACGACGACGGCGCTCTGTTTGCGGCTATCGCGGAATATGAGCGCGGTCAGATCACCCAGGCAGCGGCTGACAGTCTGCCCGCCATCAACGCCAACTCCCTGGCGGGAATCGCGGAGCTCAAGCTGAACGGAACGGATGAGAGCGGACGGAACGTCCTCTATGTGGAACTCACAGACATGGACAAAAAGGCGAAGACCATGCTGAACAACGCCTTTCTTGCAGAGTTAAGCGCCTATGATGGCGTGAACGAGATCCAAATTGGGAGCAAGCGGATCAATAAAACCGCGCAGTTTTCGATCATGCTGGAGATCGCTTACACGACCATCGCGGCGGAAAACGGCTATGAGGATGATTTTGCCGGTTTTGAGACATGGCTGCGAACCCAGCAGGAGACCATGACCGTGGGCGTTCTGTCTGGCACGAGCGTGCTGGCGTACTTGGTGGGTACCACGGCGGAGGGTGTGGAGATCTCCGTGCCCTATATGATCTTCTTCTATGAACAGGGTACCAGTCCTACGGCAAACGCCTTGGTCACCATCTCCTTCGACTCCCGCGGTGGAAGCGCGGTCATGCCGGTCACCAAACGGAAGGGTTCTCTGGTTCCCACGCCCGTCGCTGTGCCCGTTCGCACAGGCTATGAGTTCGACGGCTGGTACGAGGATGAGAACTGCGGCGGCGCGGCCTATGTATTTGAGATCATGCCCGTGAGCGACCTGACGCTGTACGCGAAGTGGACGCCGAAGGAATTTGTGGTCAGCTTCGATGCTGGCAGCGGCGCTCCTGTGCCGGAGAGCGTCACCGTAACCTATGACACTGCTTTCGGTGTGCTGCCCACGGTGGAGCGGATCGGGTATGCCTTTGCGGGCTGGTATCTGGGACAGACAAAGATTGAGAGCGATTCCACCGTGAAGCTGACGGAGAACGCCGAGCTGAAGGCCGCATGGACGCCAAACAATTATACGGTGACGCTGGACGCGAATGGCGGCACGGTTGGTAGCGTTACGATCCAGGCTGTATATGGCGAGTCCTATGCACTGGAGACGCCGGTGCGACCGGGATATTCCTTCGCCGGCTGGTATCTGGACGGCGGCGAGGGCAGCCAGGTAGCGAACGGGGATACCGTTGCCTTTGCTGGTGATATTGCCCTGACAGCAAAATGGCAGGTAAAGGGCGATACGCCTTATACTGTAAAGCACTATCTGCAGGATGTGGAGGGCAGCGGCTACACACTGGCAGACACTGATCTTTTGACCGGAGCAACGGACACGGAGGCAACGGCGCAGAAAAAGGTATATCCGGGCTTTAACCTGAGGGAAGGGAACGTTACGACCGGAGTCATTTCCGGCGACGGGAAGCTGGTCATCGCGCTGTATTACGACCGCGAGACGTTTACGGTCACATGGGATGTCGCCGGCACGAGGATCGAGACGGCATGCCGTTACGGTGCGACGGTGACCCCGCCTGACGCGGAGCGACCGGACGACGAAAACGGAAGCTATACGTTCACCGGATGGGGCAAGACAGTGCTGGTGGTTACCGAGGACGCAACTTATACCGCACAGTATGAAAAAACGTATGAGGCGACTATCGGTGCAACCACTTACCGTACACTGGCGCTGGCGCTTGCGAACGCAGAGCCTGGAGACAAGGTCGTGCTTGCGCGGGACACTGTTCTGGCGGAAAACGCCGAGGTGCCGGTAGGCGTGACGTTGCTGATCCCCTGCAAGGACGGCGATACCGGATATCAAAACGGCCGCAACTATGACAACGTAGGCACGGCTCACGAGCCGTCGCTGTACCGGACACTGACCGTTCCGGCGGACGTGACCCTGACGGTAAACGGTACGGTTCTGGTGAACGCGGTGACAGGCATCGCGGCGGCAGGACATCATGACCAGGACGTTAGCGGAGGCTACGGCAGGATCGTGTTGAATGGCAGCATCGCGGTAAATGGCGCCCTTGACTGCTTTGGCTTTATCACGGGCGGCGGCGCGGTGAGCGTGAATAACGGCGCTACCGTGGGCGACCTGTATGTGGTGCGGAACTGGCGCGGTGGAAGCCAGGCGCTGGAGATGTACGTCAAGGAAGTCTACCCGATGAACGAGTACGACTGCCACAACATTGAAGCGGATGTCCGTGTCGAGGCAGGTGGAAGTTATACCGGGCTTGTGAAAATGTATGCCAGCGGCAGTTACTATTTTACCCGATTCCCACAGATCGACAGAAACAATGGACTGATCCGCCTGACCGGCGATGGGGCATACGCTTTACGCACTTATGACGCGGGAAGCGGGCGCGAAATCTATACGATCAGCGGTGGGGCTGATTTCTCCAGTAGTACGCTGAACATCGTCGGAATGGATTTGTCGACTGGCAGCTACATCTATCCCATCGACGGAGACATAGGCTTTGTGTTGAGCGACGGAGGATATCGCTTTACGGAAAACTTCAAGTTCCTGCCCGGCAGCAGCATCACAGTCAACAGCGGTGCGTCTTTGCAGGTGGAGACAGGCAAGTCGGTGGTCTTTTACCACGAATTCCATGACCCCGACAACACGGACGGAACCCAGTATCCGCCAGACAGAGCGCCCGCCGTACTCCGACTGGAAAGCGGCGCGGAGTTTGTCAACCGCGGGACGTTTGCGGGGGATATCGAAACCGCTGCGGAGAATATCGACTCTGAAATCAGCTCAAGCTGGACGGCGGTGACGCACGAGGCAAACGGCTATTATGCCACGCAAAACGGAAGCAGCCAATATACGGTGACCCTCGGTCACACACTCCGCATCAACGGCGAGACAGAGGAGGAACAGAGCGGCAAGTGGTATATCGCCGGTGAAAACAGCGTCGGAAAGTTGATATGGGGTGCGCGTCCCGCCCATGCCCACGATTGGAGCTTTAGCGCCAGCGGCGCAGCCATCACGGCGGATTGCTCCGCCGAGGGTCATGTCGAAACCGCGCACGAAATCACCATCGTTGCGCCTACGTTGCGCGTCTATGGCGGTTCGGGCGACGCGAAGGCAAGTATCAGCGGCGGTATCGATGGCATCGAGACGCCGGAGATCGTCTACAAAAGCGGAAATGCGGCATTGGCTGCAGTCCCCACAGACGCGGGACGCTATACCGCCAGTATCACGGTTGGAGACGCCACAGCGGCGGTGAGCTATACCATTGCCAAAGCCCCGTCCTCCGTGACAGCCGCGCCGAAGGCGATCACGCTGACCTATACCGGGAGCGCGCAGGAGCTTGTAAGCGCGGGCTTGGCGTCGGGGGGCGCGATGCAGTACTGCGTTGCACCAGACAACGGTACAGCTCCCGCGGCGGGCTACAGCACAAACATTCCTGCCTGCACGAACGCCGGAAGCTATTCCGTCTGGTACAAGGTCGTTGGCGACAGAAACCACAACGACAGCGAGGCGGCCTGCGTCACCGTGACGATTCGCAAGGCGAATCAGGACGCGCCCGCGGTGCCGGCGATGCGCAGCGCATCGGCAACCAGCGTCTCGCTGATGCCGATTCCAAACGGCGAATACAGTATGGATGGCACGACCTGGCAGACCAGCCCGACGTTCACCGGTCTGACGGCAAGCACTTCCTACACCTTCTACCAGCGTTTCGCGGCAGACGACAACCATTACGCGTCCTCTTCCATCGCGAGCGCAAGCCTTAGCAGCAGCAGTCATGTCCACAACTGGATCTATACCGCCAGCGGTGCGACTATCACGGCGACCTGCACTGCGGAAGGTCACACCGGAGGCGACGGGACGATGACGATTGCTGCGCCGATGCTGACCATTTACGGCGGCGCCGGCAGCGCAGAAGCTACAGTCAACGGCAGCATTGACGGCGTTGAGTCTCCGGCGGTCGAATACTATCAGGGCAGCACGAAGTTGATCTCGACTCCGACCGACGCGGGTAACTACACCGCGAGAATCACCCTCAGCAGCGCGGTCGCAAGCGTGAGCTACACCATCGCAAAGGCGACCCCGGTATTGACCGCACCGAAACGAATTGACAATTTGGCAGCCAGCGGATCGGCGCAAGCCTTGATCACGGCGGGTAGCACTACCGGCGGAACAATGCAGTACAGAGTGGGTGATGACGTGTATTCCACCGCCATCCCCACGGCAACCGACGCGGGCGCATATACGGTCTACTATCGCGTTGTGGGCGATTCTAACTACGACTCCGTGGCGGAAAAGTCCTTTACCGTACCGATTACTGCCGTAGCGGTATCGGTTGACACGGTACAGGAGGCGCAAACGGATGTATCCCCGGTTACTGTGCAAAGCGGAGCAATCGATTCCAGCATGACCGGTACATTGACAACAGTGGCAAACAGCTCCGAGGTCAAGGGCATCGAGGAGCAAGGCGCCGATGCAGCAAAAGTGATTGCGGCAACTGCGATTGACGTCTCAAAGAAAACTGAGCTTGGTTATACCGCAGACGAAGAAGTGAAACTGGAAGCTGAGGTAAAGGTTGAGGTCAAAGTCAAGTCCGCGCTGTCCGACAGCGGCACAGTGGCAACGGCAGGCAGCAGCGTGACGAGCCTTTCGCTGGATATCACGCCCAAGGTCACCGTTGTCGCCAAGGGCAAGGACGACAAGGCTGATATCCCTCTTATGACGGATCAGGCGATTGCGGACCTGACCGAGACGGTAGAGGTGGTCGTAAATCTGTCTAGTCTTGCCTTCACACCCAAGCTGGCGCGGCTGGATCACAACGGCGTGATCTCCTATGTGCCGGTGGTCGACGCGGGCGGCGGGAATTATTCATGGCAGCAGCGCCAGTTTTCCGAGGTTACACTGTTGGCGGACGAGCGCTACGGCAACATCACCTTCCTTGCGCAGGATGGAGAAAGCGTTATTGCTACCTTGAGTTATGGCGCTTCCGAACTGAACAAAGCCTTCGGCGTGGATGCACCCAAGGTCAGCGGTTCGACCTTTGACGGATGGAAATACAGCGACGGAACCGGAGCAGATACGACCTTAACCAATGCACTTTTGGAGAAGCTGAACGGATCTAATCACAAACTGACTTTGACGGCTGCATATAAGCCGGATGGCAGCACCGGTGACGGCAGTCAAGCCGGCGGAGTTGCCGTCGCGGCGAATATCAAGATTTCCGGCACAACCAACGGTACCGTCAAGGTCTCCGATACCGCTGCAAAAGCGGGCGACAAAGTCACCGTCACGCTGGCTCCGAGCGATGGATATGAGGTCGATACGCTCATTGTTAAAAATGGAAGCGGCGCAATTGTTGATGCCACGAAGAACGTGGACGGTACCTACACCTTCACGATGCCAGCGGGAAGGAATTTGCCGGTCAGTATTTCCGCGACCTTCAAAAAGGCGAAAGAAGTTGAGTCCGCTTCTGACACCGGCTTCGTCGACGTTGCTTCCGACACCTACTACGCTGATGCTGTGAAGTGGGCGGTTGCGCAGGGAATCACCAACGGGAAAGGCGCGGTAAACACATTCAAGCCGAACGACAACTGCACGCGCGCCGAGGCGGTAACCTTCCTGTACCGCGCCGCGGGTGAACCTGAAGTGAATGTGACATCTGTATTTGAAGACGTGACGGCAGGAAGCTATTATGCGAGGGCGGTTGCCTGGGCGGTTGCAAATGGCATTACCACCGGCGTAAGCTCCACAAGGTTTGCACCCGATTCCGTATGCACTCGCGCGCAGATTGTGGTATTCCTCGCTCGCTATGAAAAGGCTGCTGCAGCGGATAACAATAAGTTTACAGATATCCCGGCTGACGCTTATTATGCCGGCGCTATCGGTTGGGCGGTTGCAAATGGTATTACGGATGGCACCAGTGACACGCTATTCTCTCCAGATGCTGCTTGCACTCGTGCACAGATTGTGACCTTCTTCTATCGTGACATGGTGAAGA
Organism: Oscillospiraceae bacterium; assembly: GCA_017527825.1. Classification (GTDB taxonomy): domain Bacteria; phylum Bacillota; class Clostridia; order Oscillospirales; family Oscillospiraceae; genus Hominicoprocola. The sequence goes on along the minus strand of JAFXPO010000034.1, from coordinate 22,061 downwards.
AAACCACGAATTGAAAACAAATAAAACGTTTATCCCTCCCTCCGCTTTCATGCGGAGGGAGGGATAAACGCAAGCGAAAAGATCAGAAACTATCCTTGATGACGCGCAGCGGGATCATCGGGCTGTGCGACGCACCTGCAATAGACATCCTGAAAGAGACAGTCCGATTCAAAAGCGGTGTAATCGTGATGGCAGGACCAGAGGCAGGATGGGGCTGATCCTGCCTATTCCCACCGGTTGCCTGAAGAAGATAAAACGGCAATAAACCCGTTGACAATCTGTCAGTGATGTGCTACATTAGAACTGCTGACAGATTGTCAATTCCTGTTGAGATTTCATCAGGCACACGAACAAAGGGAGGATACCATGCCAAAAGGATCACCGGAGCAGAAGGCGGCGCGGCGGGACGAGATTATGTCCGCCTGCCTTTCCCTCTATCAGACCAAGAGCTTTCGCGACATTTCCATGGGTGACATTGCGGATTTCACCTCGTTTTCCCGTCCGTCGATCTACAACTATTTTGAAACGAAAGAGGAAATCTTCCTCGCGCTGTTTCAACGGGAATACGAGTGCTGGACAGCGGATCTGGAGAACATGATCGCCGCAAACGACCACATGGACGCCGCCGCGTTTGCGGACGCGGTGGCAAAAACCGTGGAGAAGCGGACACTGCTGCTCAAACTGCTGTCCATGAACATGTACGACATGGAGGAGCACAGCCGTCTGGAACGGTTGGTCGACTTCAAGGCGGCTTACGGCGCGTCGATGGACACGCTGGAGAAGGGCTTGGAAAAATTCTTCCAGGCGTCGACTGTTGAAAAACGGAAGGACTTTATCTGGCACTTTTTCCCATTCATGTTTGGCATATATCCCTATACCTTCGCGACGGACAAGCAACAGGCGGCGATGGAGATAGCCGGGACGCGGGTTCTGCACCGGAGCGTCTACGAGCTGACCCGCGGCATGATTACAGAACTGCTGAAAAACATTTAAAAATTGATTTGGCAAAGGAGTATTCAATTATGCGTGAAAAGATCGTACAAACCGCCGGCAGAGACCAGCTCGGCGAATTTGCCCCCATGTTCGCGCATCTCAACGACGACGTGCTGTTCGGCGAGGTGTGGAACGAGGAATCCATCGACGTCAAGACCCGCTGCATCATCACGGTGGTGTCCCTGATGGCGTCGGGTATCACGGACTCGTCGCTTCAGTATCACCTGCAAAACGCCAAGGCGCACGGCGTCACGAAGGCGGAGATCGCCGCCATTATCACCCACGCCACGATGTACGTCGGCTGGCCGAAGGGCTGGGCGGTGTTCCGTCTGGCGAAGGAGGTCTGGAACGACGAAGCGCCCGCCGAAACCGCGAAGGACGCCTATCAGAACACGATTTTCTTCCCCATCGGAGAGCCGAACCCCTACGGCAAGTTTTTCGTCGGGCAGAGCTATCTCGCGCCGGTGTCCTCGGAGCAGGTGCCGCTGTTCAATGTGACCTTTGAGCCCGGCTGCCGCAACAACTGGCACATTCACCACGCGAGCAGCGAGGGCGGACAAATGCTCATCTGCGTCGGCGGGCGCGGGTACTATCAGGAGTGGGGGAAGGAAGCCCGCGAGCTGCGCCCCGGCGACGTGGTGAACATCCCCGCCAACGTCAAGCATTGGCACGGCGCCGCGCCGGATTCGTGGTTCTCCCACCTCGCCGTCGAGGTGAGGGGCGAGGACGCGAGCACGGAGTGGTGCGAGCCGGTTTCCGACGCGGACTACGGGAAGCTGAACTGACGCAGACGGGTGCTGGCGACGGAGACAGTGCGCGAGATCGAGGCGCTGCGCCGGGACGCCGGATTGCCCTCGTTTTGACTCCTTAGCATTTACTTTGATGCGATAGTTTTTGCGTTGCGCTGAAGCATCTCGTGACCACAGCGCAAAACATAGACAGAAAAAGAACGCGATCCGACAGCGGAGCGTGTTCTTTTTTCGCTTTCGGCTCTTCAGCAACTCGCGAGACATCAAGGCTGCCCAAGGCATATCGTTGGAAAGACCGCAAGTTATCGAGCTTTCTTCCGATACTGCGCCGGTGTGAGGCCGACAGTTTCCCGAAAGCATTGAATGAAGTAATTGACGGTATTGAAGGCAAGCTGCTCTGAGATCTCGCGAACAGACAGATCCGTGGTTTCAAGCAGGACCTTTGCCCGTTCAAGCCTGGCAAAGCGGATATAATTGCTGACGGAAAAGCCGGTCTCCTTCTTGAATTTTTCCGTGAGATAGTACTCAGTGTATCCGACGAGTGCGGCGAGATCGGAGGTGCGGATTTTTCGCTCAAGGCTCAGCTCGATATAGTCGCAGCATTTCTGCACCGCGTGAGAATAGTCGGGATTGGCGCGCAGATGGTGGACGCGATAGATAAAGTCGTGATACATGGCGGCGGCGAGGGCGGAGAGCTCGCCGGAGTCGCGGCAGTTTTCCACCGATTGAATATAGGAATCACCCAGCGCGTAGGCGATCTCAGGCGATAATCCGCCCTCCATGGCGGCACGGCTGACCAGCGTGGTGAACACGATGACACTTGTTTTCGCCTGACGCAGCGGGTCCTGTCCCTGCACGGGAACGCCGGGACTCAACATGGAACTGTTTTGCAGGGCGCTGTGGTAGTTGATGTCCCCGTTGCGCACCATTTGCAGCATGGCGCGCTCCGAAAGATAGACCTTATTTCGATCCCGTTCCCCGACGGAATCGACCGTGATCTGCCCATCCTGCGCTCCTGCCTCGTCCAGCGCATCCAGCCCCAGCTGCTGAGCGGTGAGCGTGTTGTGCACCATGAGAAGATAGCGGGTGAAGACCGCGTAGGACATAACCGGCAGCTCGGGAAGATGCCGGCAGAGTTCATTTGCCCAGCGTGCGTTCTCTGGACGGTGCGTGAACGGACGCAGCGCAAGGCGCACATGGCTCTCGATGGGCACGGTATAGAACACCGGTCCGACAACAAACAGCAGCGGCTCTCCGCGTTCGGACTCCAGCGTGAGCGCCCACTGCATGCCGAGGGGCGAGCCGATGACGAGGGGGCGGCTGCACGCTCCGCTTGCGACAAAGTCCCGCGCCTTATCCATGCCGCCGAAAATACGAAACGCGCGGTCAAGCAGCTCGCGTTCCCGTTCGGGGCAGGATGTGGCAATAAACTTGCCCGATGGGTCATAGCACCAGACATAGAACTTTTCATTTTTCGGGATCAGCGATTCCAGCAGCAGGAGATTTTGCTCCCCTTTTGTCATCATCTGCTCCAAGCGCCCGCGCCTCCCTCCACGCAGAGTCCATCATTTCCGCAGTTTATTCAGTAGACATTATTGTAACATGCCTGACAGGAGAAAAACAATAACATTCCTGAAATTTTGTAATTTTGAAGGAAATTTTGAATTTACATTGTTTGGCGTTTTCTTTACGATATCAGAAGAAACTGCGGGACAGACAAAACCGCAAATCAGGAAAAGGAGAAAACGACAATGGCAAAGCAACACATTTCCCAGAGCGAAATCGACGGCGTGCAGTATCGCCGTGCAAAACTTTGGCAGATCATCCTGGTCGCCTTTAACGCCTTCAACGGTATGGCGGTGTACTTCCTCATCGGTCTTGCCAGCTACTCCGCCAGCATCGGTTACGGCATAGCGACGCTGGTGGTCGGCGGACTTCTGACCTTCACGCGTATCTTTGACGCGCTCACAGATCCGCTGCTGGCATTTGTGTATGACCGATTCAACACACCGTTCGGCAAGGTGCGCCCGCTGATGCTCATCGGCTGGGCGGTCCAGAGCGCGGGCCTGCTGTGCATGTTCAACTTTTTCTCCAGCAAGGGTCATGGCGTCGCGGTCTTCCTCGGCTTCTATATGCTCTACGTCATTGGGTACACCATTGTCAATATGACGGCGCAGACGCTGCCGGCTCTGATGACCAACGATCCCAGACAGCGTCCCACCGTGGGCGTGTGGCAGACGGCGCTCAACTACATCACCCCGATGGCGCTGAATATCGTGGTCTACACCAAGCTCATGCCCGCCTTCGGCGGCAACTTTAATCAGGAGTTCCTGAACATTGTGACGTGGATGTGCGTGAGCGTTGCGTTTGTGGGTGTGGTGCTTGTGTGCATCGGTATTTCGGAGTATGATAAACCGGAAAACTTTAAGGGCATCGGCAAGACGGAGCGCCTGAAATTTCGGGATATGGCGAACGTGCTGGGACACAACAAGCCCCTGCAGGCGTACATCATCTCCGCCTCCTCCGACAAGATCGCGCAGCAGGCGTCGTCGGCGTCCATCGTCAGCACCATGCTCAACGGCATCCTGATCGGCAATATGGGCCTTGCCACCACGCTGAGCATGATCGGCATGCTGCCGTCGATCCTCTTTGCCGTCTTCGGCGCACGCTATGCCGGCAAACACGGCAATAAGGAATCCATCGTGACGTGGACACGCAACAGCATTTACGCCAATTTAGCGATGATCGTGTTCTTCGTCATCACCTTTACCACCGGCGGCACGCACACCATATCTCACATGGGCGTCACCATGATCCTGTTTGTGGTGCTGACCTTTGCCGTCAACGGCTTCGCCATGTGCGTCACCACCGCCAACACCGGCTTTATGGCGGACATCATCGACTTTGAACTGGATCGCAGCGGCAAGTACATCCCCGCCGTTGTCACCGGTACCTACAGCCTTGTGGATAAGATCGTGTCCTCCTTCTCCGCTGCCATCGCCACCGGTTGCGTGGCGTTGATCGGTTATACCAGTACCATGCCCCAGCCGGACGACCCCGCCACCCCCGGCGTGTTCTGGATGACCATGTTCCTGCGCTACGGACTCTCGATCCTCGGCTTTATCTGCACGCTGCTGGCGATGCGTTCCTGCAAGCTGAATCGCGCCGCGATGGTGGACGTCCAAAAGCGGATCGCCGGCAAAAAGGCGGAGGCGAAAGCCGAACTGTTTGAAGAAGAACTGCACAAGGGAGACGTGAACAATGCGTGAAATTACAACCTTGACCGGCGGCTGGCGCTTCGGCAAAAGCCGCGAAGCCGCAACCGAATCGGTGACGATTCCCCACACCTGGAACGCCGTTGACGGACAGGACGGCGGCAACGACTACCACCGCGGCACCTGCTGGTACACGCGTGAGCTTTCGGCGGAGGAGACCGCCGGGGAGCGGGCGTTTCTGGAGATTAACGGCGCGAACCACACGGCGGAGGTTTACCTCAACGGCAGGATGCTTGCCCGTCACGAGGGCGGATATTCCACTTTCCGTGTGGAGCTGACGGATGCGCTGGCGGAGAAAAATACCCTTGAAATCTCCGTGAGCAACGCCGACAGTGACTGCGTTTATCCCCAAAAGGCGGACTTCACCTTCTACGGCGGACTCTACCGCGAGGTGAACCTCATCCGCGTTCCCGCGGAACACTTTGAGCTGCTCCGGGACGGCACGCCGGGCATCAAGGTCACGCCGGTGGTGGACCTGGCGAGCGGGACCGCGACGGTGACGGTGGAAACGTGGCACAACGCCGCCTCCGTCGACATCACCGTAAACGGCGAGACCAAAACTGTGGAGCGTCGCGCCGAGTTCACCATCGAGAACGTCCGCCTCTGGGACGGCGTGGACGACCCGTACCTCTACACCGCGACGGCGAAGCTCACCTCCGGCGACGAGGTGTCGACCCGCTTCGGCTGCCGTGTGTTCGCGGTCGACCCCGAAAAGGGCTTCTTCCTCAACGGGCGCAGCTATCCGCTGCGGGGTGTGAGCCGCCATCAGGACCTGAAGGGCAAGGGCAACGCGCTCTCCCACGCCGACTATGAGGCGGATATGACGATCATCCGCGAGCTTGGCGCAAACACCCTGCGTCTTGCGCATTACCAGCACGCCCAGGAATTTTACGATCTGTGCGACGAAAACGGCATCGTGGTCTGGGCGGAGATTCCGTATATCACCATGCACATGCCGAACGGGCGGGAGAACACGCTTTCCCAGATGCGTGAGCTGATTACCCAGTGCTACAATCACCCCTGCGTCGCGGTCTGGGGGCTTTCCAACGAGATCACCGCCGCCAGCGCGGTGAACGACGACCTGCTGGAGAACCACCGTCTGCTCAACGACCTCTGTCATCGCATGGACCCGACGCGCCTCACGACCATGGCGAACGTGTTCATGCTGGAGATCGACAGTCCGATTCTGGAAATACCGGATATCAACAGCTATAACCTCTACTTCGGCTGGTACTTGGGCGAGCTGGAGCAAACCGACGAGTTCTTCGACGAGTATCACGCCAAATACCCGAACCGCGTCATCGGCTTTTCCGAGTACGGCGCGGACGCGAACCCGGCGTTCCACGCTTCCCGCCCCGAAAAGGGCGACTATACCGAGGAATATCAGGCGCTCTATCACGAGCACATGCTGGACATGATCCGCAAGCGCCCGTACCTGTGGGCGACGCATGTGTGGAACCTGTTCGACTTCGCCGCTGACGGTCGTGACGAGGGCGGCAAGCACGGCGAGAATCAAAAGGGGCTTGTCACCTTTGACCGCACGCTGCGCAAGGACGCGTTTTATCTTTACAAGGCGGCGTGGAACAAGACCGAACCCTTTGTCCATCTTTGCGGCAAGCGGTATGAAAACCGCGCCGAGGCGGAGACGGAGATCAAGGTCTATTCCAACCAGAGCGAGGTCACTCTCTATGTGGACGGCACAGCCGTCGAGACGCGGCAGGGCGAGACTGTGTTCCGGTTCCGCGTGCCGATGCTGGGCGAACACCTGATCCGCGCCGAGGCGGGAAGCGTCAGCGACAGCATGTGCATCCGCCGCGTCAGTGAGCCGGACGAGAGCTATATCTTCAACAAGGCGGCAGCCTCCGTCACCAACTGGTTTGACGCGGCGGAGATCGACCCGGCGTGCTTCTCCGTCAACGATACGCTGGGCGAGATTCGCGCGAATCCGCAGGCGGGCGCCATCGTCGAGCAGATGATGGCAAAAGGCGCCTCCGAACGGGGCGACGTCGCGGACGCGGTGAAGGACAACCCCGCCTTGCAGCGGATGATGGGTCGCATGACCATGCTGAGTCTTTTAAAGCAGGGCGGCGCGGACGAGCAGAGTATTAAGCAGCTCAATCGCGTATTGCAGGGGATCAGGAAATGAAAAAAGCCGTACAACAGATCATGCTCGGCACCGTGACCGGGAGCGAGTCACAGGCGCGGGCGACCTTGCGGAGGATCAAGGCTGCGGGATACGACGGTCTGGAGCTCAATCGTTTCATGATCCACCCCAGCCCGCTGATGGTGCGCCTGCTGACCCGCGCGGCGGGGATGCCTACCGGAAACGGCGGCAAGCTGGACTGGAAAAAGCTGATCGCGGAAAGCGGACTTTCCGTGATCAGCCTGCACGCCGACCTCGGCTCGCTGGAGCGGGAGGCGGACGCGGTGATCGAGGAGGCGAAGGACTTCGGCACCGATAAAATCGTCATCACGGGCATGTACCGCTTTGATTACGGCAATGAAAACGCCGTGCGGGAGCTGGCGAAGCGGCTCAATCAATCCGGGGAAGCGCTCAGAGCCGCGGGGATATCCCTGCTCTATCACAACCACAATGTGGAGCTGCTGCAAGTGCGACCGGGGCTGTGTGCCTATGACGTGATCCTCGCGGACACCGACCCAGCGCTGGTGAGTTTTGAATTTGACAGTTATTGGTTCACCGACGGCGGCGCGGACGCGAAGGCGTGGATGAAGAAGCAGGGAACGCGCATGAAGCTTTGGCACGTCACCGATCGGGGCAGCCGACAGACCGGTCCCGCCATGACGCCGATCCTGAAGGCGGACAGCGTGGAATTGGGTACGGGAAACATGGACTTGGATGGCTTGCGGGAGATCGCCGCGGCGAATGGTATCGAAGCCGTGGTGCTGGAAAGCCACAGGAACTGGATCGACAAGGATCCGGTCAAGAGCCTGGAACTGAGCGCCAGGTGGCTGAATGAGAGGTTTTAAGATGAAAGCGCTTTCAAACAGGATGCCCGCCGTCTGGCGGGCGAAGTGGATCGATCCAGAGCTGCCCCATGACAGGGACGCGCGGCAGCCGGCATCGGTTTTGCGCCGCCGCTTCACGGCGGAGCACACGGAAAACGCGACGCTCTATCTCACCTGCCACGGGCTTTACGCCGCCCGTTTGAACGGGCGGCGCGTCGGGGATTTTGTGCTTGCGCCGGGGACGGGGAACTATCACAAACGGCTGTGCGTGCAGGCTTATGACGTTTCTGATCTGCTGCATGCGGGCGAAAACGAACTGACGGTCACGCTGGGCGACGGCTGGTATCGCGGCAGCGTCGGCATCGACGGGCTGCGGAACTACTACGGGACAGACCTTGCGCTGCTTTGCCAGCTGGAGATTGGCGGCGAAGCCGTCCTCGTCAGCGACGAGCGCTGGGAGGCGAGCCAGAGCGGTCCCGTTCGCGAGAACGATTTGCAGCAGGGCGAACGCTATGACGCACGCATGGAGCAGATCGAAGACTGGCACGGCGTTACGGTGCGGGATTACGGCTATGCCAACCTTGCGCCGACGGAAAGCGTGCCGATCATCGAGCAGGAACGATTTGCAGGCAAGCGGATCACCACCCCCAACGGCGAAACGGTGATCGATTTCGGACAGAACCTTGCGGGATACACGGAGTTGCGCGTCACGGCGAAGGCGGGACAGACGATCACGCTGTGGCACGGCGAGACACTGGATGAAAACGGCAACTTCACCCAAAGCAACTTCGATCCCGGCGAGCGGAACAAAAACGGCGGCATCCCGCAAAAGCTCGAATACATCTGCAAGGACGGCGAGAATGCCTGGAAGCCCTCCTTCACGATCTTCGGATTCCGCTACGCGAAAATCGAGACTGATGTTGACCTCCAGGACGCCGCGTTTACCGCCGTCGCTGTGTATTCCGAAATGGAGCAGACAGGCTTCTTTTCGTGTGGGAATGACGACGTGAACCGCCTGTTTCTCAACAGCCTGTGGAGTATGCGCTCCAACTTTTGCGATATCCCCACCGACTGTCCCACCCGTGAGCGCGCGGGCTGGACGGGGGACGCGGGCGTGTTCGCGCCCACCGCGGTGTACCTGATGGACTGCTATCCCGTGCTTCGCAAGTGGCTGGGCGAGTGCCGCCTTGCCCAGCATGAGGACGGGCTGGTGGAGAATATCGCGCCGGTGAACAACAGCGGCGGGAAAATATCCGCCATGCTGCAAGGCTCCGCCGGCTGGGGCGACGCCTGCGTGCTGGTGCCGTGGGCGCTGTATCAGGCTTACGGGAAAACCGAGATTCTGGAAGAGAACTATGATATGATGGGGCGCTGGCTGGGCTTTGTCGGCAGACGCGCGCAGAAAACACGCATCCAGAACCTGTGTAACCCGTACAAAAAGTATCTGGTGGACGAGGGCTTTCACTTCGGCGAGTGGTGCCAGCCGGATATCAACAACGCCGACGCGATGAAAAAGACCATGATGTTCGGCGCTGCGGAGGTGGCGACGGCGTATTATTACCGCTCCGCCTCTCTGATGGCGCGGATCGCGGAGATCCTCGGCAAGTCCGCGGACGCGAAGCAGTACGCCGAAATCGCGGAGAACGCAAAGAAAGCGTACCGCTATGCCTGCGCCAGAGACGGCGTCATCCGCTCCGACCGGCAGTGCGAGTATGTGCGCCCCATCGCCTTCGGACTGTTGGACGGGGATGAGGCGCGGACGGCGGCGGACACGCTGAACGATATGGTGGTCAAAAACGGGTATCACCTGAACACGGGTTTTTTGTCCACGCCTGACCTGTGCCGCGTGCTGGCGGACAACGGTCACGCGGACACCGCCTACCGGCTGCTGCTGCAGGAGGACTGTCCGGGCTGGCTCTATGCCGTCAAACAGGGTGCGACAACCATCTGGGAGACCTGGGATGGCGTGCGTGCCGACGGTACGGCGCACGATTCGCTCAACCATTATTCTTACGGCGCGATCTCCGGCTGGCTGTTCTCCGGCGTGTGCGGCATCCGGCTGGAAGCGGGCAAGCTGACCGTCGCGCCGCAGCCGGGGCGCTCGCTGGGCCATGCCCGCGCGGAGTGGCGCTCCCCGGTGGGGACTATTGTCAGCGCGTGGGCGTATGAGAGCGATCATCTGACCTTTGATATCACGCTGCCTGTCCAGGCGACGATCTGTCTGCCGGATGGGACGACCTACCAAACGGACGCGGGGGAGCATCACTATGAATTACTACTGTAATCCGCTGAACATCAACTACCGCTACCAATTCAACGCCGATCCGCGCCGGGGCGGCGCGCTGCAGATATGCCGCGAGGCGGCAGACCCGTCGATGATCTGCTTTGAGGGGCGGTACTACATCTTTGCCTCCATGACGCTGGGCGTCTGGGTGTCGGACGATCTTGCCCATTGGGAGAACCACCGCCTGCCGGAGGAGCTGCCGCTCTACGACTACGCACCGGATGTGCGCGTGATGAATGGATACGTCTATTTCTGTGCCTCGCGGCGGGAATCCAACTGCGACCGCTGGCGCACGAGGGATATTCTCCACGGTCCGTATGAAAAGATCGAGGGCAATTTCCCCTTCTGGGACCCAAATCTGTTTGTGGACGACGATGGCAGCGTGTACTTTTATTGGGGCTGCTCCAACGTGACGCCGATTTACGGCGTGGAACTCGATCCCGTGTCCATGCTGCCCAAGGGGGAAAAGATCGCGCTCATCGAGGGACATCCTTACGAGATCGGCTACGAGCGCGTGGGCGAGGACAACGCGCTGCTGCCCGCCACCGAGGAGGAGATCGACGCGAAATACCACGCCTTTCATAAGATGCAGGGTGTGAACGAGGCGGATATTCCTGAGGCGGTCAAGCCGCTGATCCGCGGGATGTTCTCCAACCGTCCCTATGTTGAGGGAGCGTGGATGGATAAGCACCGCGGCAGATATTACCTGCAATACGCCTGCCCCGGCACGCAGTACAACACCTATTCCGACGGTGTGTACGTCTCGGACGGCCCACTGGGACCGTTCACACCGGCGGAGAACAATCCCTATTCCTACAAGCCCGGCGGGTTCCTTCCCGGCGCGGGACATGGCTCCACCATGCGCGACAGGCAGGGCAATTGGTGGCACACCGCCACCATGCGCATCAGCGTCAACCACGACTTTGAGCGCCGCGTGGGACTCTGGCCGGCGGGCTTCGATGCGGACGGCGAGCTGTTCTGCAACCAGCGTTATGGCGACTGGCCGATGGCGATTGCCGGGCAGGACGCATGGCGCGACCCGGCGTGGATGCTGCTCAGCGCCCATAAAACCGCGACGGCGTCGAGCTGCGACGCGGGACATGAGCCGGAAAAAGCTGTCGAAGAAAATGTGCGGACCTGGTGGCGCGCGGCGTCCAACAGCCGCAACGAGTGGCTGCAGGTCGACCTCGGCAAGACCTTTGACGTCCACGCCGTACAGGTCAACTTTGCGGACGATCGAATCGACATACCCTGTCCGGGTGAGATTCGACCCGGCTCACAGGCGCGCTACATCGAGGAGCGCGATCTTGCGACGCAGTGGAAGCTTGAGGGCAGCGCTGACGGCGAAACATGGTTCGTAATCGAGGACAAATCCGACGCGCAGACCGACCTTTCCCATGATCTGATCGTGCGGGAGGAGGGCTTTGCCGCGCGGTACCTGCGTTTGAGCGATCTGGCGGTGCCGTATGGTCAGCAGCCGTGCGTCTCTGGATTGCGCGTGTTCGGCAGAGGCGGCGGCGCTGCGCCGCAAAAGCCCGCGTTCCGCGCCAAGCGCATGAGCGACCTTGACATGGCGGTGTCCGTCGAGCCGCGCTCCGACGCGCTGGGCTATAACATCCTGTTCGGCGGCAGCCCCGAAAAGCTGTATCACAGCTATATGGTGTTTGAAGCCGGCACCAAGCGCGTTGGTGCGCTCATCAAGGGAAGAGCGTACTTTGTCCGCGTGGACGCGTTCAACGAAAACGGTATCACCGAGGGTGATTGTATCAGATTGGAGGAGTGACATGAGTTTTCCGAAGGGCTTTCTGATCGGCGCGTCCACCGCCGCGCATCAGGTGGAGGGCAATAACATCCACAGCGACTACTGGGCGCAGGAGCAGCTGCCCCATACCAGCTTTGCCGAACCCAGCGGCGAGGCGTGCGACCACTACCGCCGCTATGAGGAGGACATCAAGCTTCTCGCGGACGCGGGGCTGAACGCCTATCGCTTCTCCATCGAATGGGCGCGCATCGAGCCGGAGGAGGGCAGGTTCGATGAATCGGAGATCGAGCATTACCGCAGGGTCATCGCCTGCTGCAAGGCGCACGGCGTGGAGCCTATCGTGACACTGCTGCATTTCACCAGCCCCGTCTGGCTCATTCAAAAGGGCGGCTGGGAGGCCGAAAGCACTGTCGGATATTTCCGCCGTTATGCCGCCTATGTGACGGAGAAGCTGGGCGGCGAGCTGAATTATATCTGCACCATCAACGAGGCAAACATGGGCTTACAGCTCGCGGCGATTGCCAGACGCTTTCAGCTCATGGCGCAGCGGGCGGCAGCCAAATCCGCCGAGGGAACGGTGCAGGTCGGCATGAACTTCGAAAAGATGATGGAGAACATGAAGTACGCCGCCGCGGAGAACGCGCAGGTGTTCGGTACGGCGCAGCCGCAGATATTTGTCTCCTCCCGCACACCGGAGGGCGACCGGCTGGTGCTCCGCGCCCATCAGGCGGCGAAGGCTGCCATCAAGGACCGCTATCCGAATATCAAGGTCGGTATCACGCTCTCCATGCACGATCTTCAGGCGCTGAGCGGCGGCGAGAGCTATGCCGAAGCCGCGTGGGACGAGGAGTTCCGGCATTATCTGCCCTACATCGAGGATGATGATTTCCTCGGCGTGCAGAACTACACCCGCACCCAATACGGCACCGAGGGGCAGCTGCCCGCACCCGACGGCGCGGAGCTGACCCAAATGGACTACGAATTTTATCCCGAAGCGCTGGAGCATGTGATCCGCCGGGTACACGAGAACTTCAAGGGCGATTTGATCGTGACCGAGAACGGTGTCGCCACGGCGGACGACAGTCGCCGCGTGGAGTTTATCCGCCGTGCGCTGCGCGGCGTCGAGAACTGTGTTAACGACGGTATTCCAATCAAGGGCTACTGCCATTGGAGCCTGATGGATAACTTCGAGTGGCAGAAGGGCTTCAGCATGACCTTCGGCCTGATTGCGGTTGACCGCGCGACGCAGACGCGCACGCCGAAGCCAAGTCTCGCGTTTTTGGGCGGTTATTCGAAAAACTGAGGAGGAACCGTTATGCCGATGCAAATGGGCTTTCGCTGGTACGGCGAGGGCAACGATAAAATCAAGCTGAGCGATATTCGCCAGATTCCGGGCGTCAGCACCATCGTCTGGGCGCTGCACGACAAGCTGCCCGGCGAGGTCTGGCAGCGGTCGGAGATTGCTCCGGTGGTCGAGCAGATCAAAGCCGCAGGCTTCAACGCCGACGTGGTGGAGAGCGTGAACGTCCACGACGACATCAAGATCGGGCTTCCCACGCGGGATCAGTACATCGAGAACTACATCCAGACCATCCGCAACCTCGCGCCGTTTGGCGTGAAGGTCATCTGCTACAACTTCATGCCCATCTTCGACTGGACGCGCAGCGACCTGTTCCACCCCGTTGGTGACGGCTCCACGGCGCTGTTTTACCAAAAGGACATGATCCAGGACGACCCCAAACAGATGGCGGACTATGTCATGTCGTTTACGGAGAAGTACCACATGACCTTTCCCGGTTGGGAGCCGGAGCGTATGGCGAAGCTGGATGAGCTGTTTGAAAAGTACAAGCCCGTCACCAAGGAAAAACTGTGGGAGAACTTCAGGTACTTTCTCGAGGCGCTGATGCCTGTATGCCACGAGTGCGATATCAAGATGGCGGTGCACATGGACGATCCCCCGTGGGATATCTTCGGTCTGCCGCGGTTGCTGGTGGACGAGGCGAGTATCGACCGCTTCCTGAAGATGGTGGACGACCCGTACAACTGCCTGACGCTCTGCTCCGGCAGCCTCAACGCTAATCCTGACAACAACGTGGCGGCAATCGTCCGCAAGCATTGCGACCGGATTGCCTTCGCGCACATCCGCAACGTGAGGCATTTCCCCAATGGCGACTTCTCCGAGGCCAGCCATCGGGATTGCGACGGCGAAACGGGTATCCTTGATATCCTCCGCGCCTATCACGACTGCGGCTACGAGGGCTACATCCGTCCCGACCACGGGCGGCACCTCTGGGACGAGAAGCCGGGCAATGTGCGCCCCGGCTACGGACTCTACGACCGTGCGCTGGGCATCATGTATATGCTGGGCGCGTGGGACCTGATGGACAAGGAGGGCAAGTGAGATGGAAGCAAATGTTTTGAATACCGATCTGACCGGCAAGGTCGCGGTGGTGACGGGCGCGGGCGGCGTACTCTGCTCCGAGTTTGCCAAGGTCCTCGCCCGCGCGGGCGCGAAGGTGGCGCTGCTCAACCGCACGGTGGAGAAGGCGCAGAAGTTTGCCGACGAGATCACCGCCGAGGGCGGCGCCGCCAAAGCTTACGCCTGCAACGTGCTGGACAAGGCACGGTGCGAGGCGGTGGCGGCGCAGGTGCTCGCGGACTTCGGTCCCTGCGATATTCTGGTGAACGGCGCGGGCGGCAACAACCCCAGCGCTACCACGGACAAGGAGTATTACGAGGACGGCGACATCGACGCCGACACCAAGAGCTTCTTTGACCTCGACGAGGCGAGTGTGACAAGCGTGTTCCAACTCAACTTCACCGGCACGCTGCTGCCGACGCAGGCGTTTGCGAAGCAGATGGTGGGGCGCGAGGGCTGCAACATCCTGAACATCAGCTCCATGAACGCCTATCGCCCGCTGACGAAGATTCCCGCCTACTCCGGCGCAAAGGCAGCGGTGACGAACTTCACCCAGTGGCTCGCCGTACATTTCTCCAAGGCGGGCATCCGCGTCAACGCCATTGCGCCCGGCTTTTTCTCCACGGCGCAGAACGCGAAGCTGCTGTGGAACGACGACGGCACCCCGACGGCGCGCACGGGCAAGATTCTTGCCGCGACGCCGATGGGACGCTTCGGCGAGAGCCGTGAGCTTGCCGGCGCGCTGCTGTTCCTGCTCAACAACGACGCGGCGGGCTTCATCACCGGCGTGACGCTGCCCGTGGACGGCGGGTTCTCCGCCTACTCCGGCGTGTGATCTGACGTTTGAAAAGCAAAACGGCTCAATCCTGGACTAATTTCAGGGATTGAGCCGTTTCTCATTCCTGCGACAAAAACGAGGAGCGAATCTGCCGCATAAACCGCTCCGCGATCGGCGTGAAGCTTTGATACTTGTTCCAGATCAGGTACATTTTCATGTCCAGCCGCGGCGACAGGGGGCGAAAGACCAGTCCGCTGCCCGGCGAGACGTCGATCAGATTGTTCAGCGTCAGCAGAACACCCAGCCCCTCCCGCGCGAACAGGGAGCCGTTGTAGGCAAGGCGGAACGAGCCTTCCAGACGGAAGCGCGAGAACCGTTCCTTCGCCCAGGGACGGATATCGTTTTCCCAGCTCTGTTCGGAGCAGAACAGCGGCAGTCCGGCAAGGTCGGCGGCGGTCACACGCTCCTTCTTCGCAAGCGGGGAGTCCATCGGCATCACCGCGCCGAAATAGTCCGCCTCTGGAAACAGCACGAAATCGTATTTCCTCTCGTTCGGCAGCTCGCAGATCACAGCGAAGTCCAGCAGCCCCTTGTCCAGCTTTTCCGTGACCTGCTCCGTGTCGCCGCTGGTGATGTGGTAGCGCAGGTTCGGGCAGACCGCCTTGAACGTCCTGATCTCCCGCGCCAGATCGCGCATTTGATACGATTCCGCAAGCCCGAAATAAATATCCCCGCCTGTGATGTCGTCCAGCGACAGAAAATCCCGCTCAATCCTGTCCGCCATGGAGATGAGGTCCTCCGCGCGGTCGCGAAGAAGAATGCCCTCTTCGGTCAGCGAAATGCTGAAGCTGTGCCGGAGGAAGAGTTTTTTTCCGAACTCGTCCTCCAGCGCCCGCAGCGCCTTGGACAGCGTGGGCTGCGTGACGTGCAGCAGCTCCGCCGCGCGGGACATGTTTTCCTCCCGCGCCACGGCAAGGAAGTATCGAAGCGTCCGAATCTCCATCATTGCCTCCTGCTATGCTGGTAATGAATATCACGATATTCATTATAACCATTTAAGCAACGGAACGCAATATGGTATATTGCGTCTGTATAAATGGAAAAGGAGAACAATATGGAAAAGATGGTTTTATTTTGTAACTTATTTTGCGCGTAGCCATGCTCTGTGATGAACCGTGTGAGAACATGCGGAAAAAACAGAAGAGCGCCGACTATTGCAAAACAACAGAGCACACAAAACTATTGACAACTTGTCAGCAATGTGATACATTGGCAATGCTGACAGGTTGTCAATGTTTTTGCGGGAGTTATCAAGTGGATATGAACAAGGGGAGGATATCATGCCAGACGGATCACCGGAGCGGAAGACCGTGCGGCGTGCCTGGTGGGCATCGCGTCGCCGCCTTGCGTGTACGGCACCATCCCTGACGTTCCATCTACGAGCTTGCCTGTTCCTGCGCGAAAAGGCGATTGGAGACGCGAATAGGACGGATTTCAGACGTATTATAAAATTTTATTATTTTTTGAATAAAGGAGACAAAACAGCATGAAAAAGAACATCGGAGCAACGTTAGCCCTCTATCCCTGCCCGGTCATCGTGGTGGGCGCGATGGTGAACGACAAGCCAACGTGGACGCTGGTTGCCCACGCGGGAACGGTGGCTCACAGCCACCTGATGGTGTCTCTGGTGCAGGCGCACTACATCAACAAGGGCATCCGGGACAGCGGCAAGCTTTCCGTCAACATCGTGGACGAGTCCTGGCTCAAGGACGCGGACCGCATGGGGACAATCAGCGGAAACAAGGTGGATAAATCCGAAGCCTTTGCGTGGACGATGGGCGAGAACGGCGCACCGCTGATCGACGAGGCGAAGGTGTCCATCGAGTGCGAGGTGGACGGCAACTACGAGCTGGAGCGCTTCGACCACTTCATCTGCAAAATCCTTGCCACTTACGCCGACGACAGCGTGCTGAACGAAGCCGGAAAGATCGACTATCACACCTTCAAGCCGGTGCTGTTCGAGTTCCCGACGTATGAGTATTTTGCCACCGGCGAGAAGGTTGGCAACTGCGGCAAGATGAATGGATGAGGAGGAATCGCATCATGGCAAACAATTTACCGAAAATCGCGATGGGCGCATGGGCATGGGGCAACGACGGCACCTTCGGCGGCAACACGACCGCGGAAACGCTGCGTCCGATCTTTGACACGGCAATGGCGAACGGTCTCAACCTCTGGGACACCGCCTACGCCTACGGCATGGGTACGTCGGAAAAGGTGCTGGCGGGCTTTCTAAAAGATCAGCCGCGCGGCAGCTACCTCGTCTCCGACAAGTTCACGCCCCAGTGCGCCAACGGCAAGCCCACGGCGATGGCGGATATGATCGAGATGCAGCTTGACCTTATGGGTCTTGACTGTTTCGACATCTACTGGATCCACAATGTCGCCGACGCACCCCACTGGACGGAGGAGCTGGCAAAGTTTTACGAGGGCAAGGACAACGTGCCGCTGCTGGGCGTGTCCAACCACAACCTCGCGGAGATCAAGCAGGCGAATGAAATTTTGAATGCCCACGGCTTGAAGCTCTCCGCTGTGCAGAACCATTTCAGCCTTATCAACCGCTCGTCCGAGGATTCCGGCATTCTGGACTACTGCAAGGAAAACGGCATCACGTTCTTTGCCTACATGGTGCTGGAGCAGGGCGCGCTGAGCGGAAAATACGACACCAAGCACCCGATGCCCGAAGGTTCCGCCCGTGCCGAGACCTACAACCCCATGCTGCCGAAGCTGGAGGTCATGAACGAGGCGCTCCGCAAGCTCGCGGACAAGTACGGTGTGCAGCCCGCGCAGATTCCCGTGGCGTGGGCGATCGCCAAGGGCACGCTGCCCATCATCGGCGTGACCAGGACGCAGCACGTCGAGGACGCTGCCCGTGCGGCGAACGTGACGCTGACGGCGGAGGAAACCGCGGAGCTGGAACAGCTGGCGGACAGCCTCGAACTCAACGTGATCCGTTTCTGGGAAAAGGAAATGAAGTAAGAGGGATAACGGTATGAAAAAAATCGTTTCGATTGTACTGGCACTGACCATGGTTTTCGCGCTCGCCATCCCCGCACTGGCGTCGAGCTATGCTGACGTTGCCGACGACGCGTGGTACGCCGAGGCGGTGGAGGCGCTGCGGGAGAAGGGAATCATGAACGGCATGGGCAGCGGCAAGTTCGGCCCCGACGAGACATTCACCCGCGCGCAGCTCGCCACGGTGCTCTACCGCATGGCGGGCAGCCCAGCCGTCACGGGCGAGGACAGCTTCACCGACACCGAGAGAGACACATGGTACTCCGACGCGGTGCTGTGGGCGTCCCAGAACGAGGTGGTCAACGGCATGGGCAACGGCTTGTTCGGCGCGAATGAAGCGGCTACGCAGGAGCAGCTGACCGTGATGCTCTGGCGCGACGCGGGTTCGTATCAACTGGACCGCGAGAAGTACGCCTCCGCCGAGGGCGTGGAGAATCAGGCGAGCGACTGGGCGTTCGACGCCGTGGTGTGGGCGAAGGTGGAGGCGCTGATCGCCGATCTGGACGCCTACGCGCCGACCAAGGCGGCGAGCCGCGCACAGGTGGCGGACATGGTTTACCGTTACATGAAGCTCAAGGAGCAGTTCGCGAACGTGGACGCCGTGAGCGGCGCGACGCAGAAAGCGGACGAACAGACTACGCCCACCGAATCGACCGGCGGCAAGGTGTTGGTTGCGTATTTCTCCGCCACTAACAATACGGCAAACATCGCCAAACACATCGCGGACGCGACGGGCGCGACGCTGTATGAGATCAAGCCGGAGACGCCCTATACCACCGCCGACCTCAACTACAGCGACAGTTCTACCCGCGCTGCCCGCGAACAGAACGACGCCGCGGCGCGTCCCGCCATCAGTGGAAGCGTGGAGAACATGGCGGATTATGACGTGATCTTCCTCGGCTATCCCATCTGGTGGGGACAGGCGCCCAAAATCCTGTATACCTTCGTGGAGAGCTACAGCTTTGACGGCAAGACGATCATCCCCTTCTGCACCTCCGGCAGCAGCGGTATCGGCTCCAGCGCGACCAATCTGCAAAAGAGCGCGTCCGAGGCGACGTGGCTCGACGGCACCCGCTTCGACGGCAGCGTCAGCGAGGATGAGCTGCGCGCGTGGGCTGACGGACTGCAATGAAGCGCATCGTTGACGCGACGCTCTTTTTTACCGCCGACCCCGAAAATTGGATAGCCTCCTCCGAAGGATATACCAGAGGGGCGGAACCCAGCAGTCTCCGCCCGCAAAGGAGGCAAACGATATGAGCGGCATTCAAAGCTGTTTCAAGAGATATGAAAAGAAATACCTGCTGACGGAAGCACAGTACGAGGCGATGCGTCTCGGTATGGCGGACTACATGAAGCCGGACGAGCACCCGCGCTATTCCATCAGCAACATCTATTACGACACCGAGCACTACGACCTGATCCGCGCGTCGCTGGAAAAGCCGGTTTATAAAGAAAAGCTGCGGATGCGCAGCTACGGCGTACCCAGCAGCCGCGACACGGTGTTCGTGGAGCTGAAAAAGAAGTATGACGGCGTGGTCTACAAGCGCCGCATCACCATGGAGATGCAGGACGCGGCGCTTTACCTACACGGGCTTCGCAGGGGAGACGGCAGCCAGATTTCCCGCGAGATCGACTACTTCCTGCGGCTGTACCAGCCGGAGCGCAAGGTGTTTATCGCCTACGACCGCGAAGCCTACGCCGCGGCGGACGGCGGTGAGCTGCGCATCACATTCGACACGGCGCTCCGTGCCCGCTCCAACGACGTCGACCTGCGCCTCGGCGACCACGGCGCGCCGCTTCTGCCGGACGGCGTTTTCCTCATGGAGGTCAAGATTCCCGGTACCGCGCCGCTGTGGCTGGCGCGGCTGATGGCGGAGAATCAGATATTCTCCACATCGTTCTCCAAATACGGAGCGTACTATAAACAATATGTGCTCGGCGGAAAGTCCGCCGTAGTGGAAAAGGAGATTCTTCTCAGCGCCTGATTTGGTCGCTGCCGGTACAAAGAAACAGCGTTGGAGCTTTCGCTCCGACGCTGCTTTTTCTAATCCGGCAGAATCCATCGAATCGCGTCATGGAAGAACCAGCCCAGACAAGCAAATTGAAAAAAATCGCGGCGACCCCAAAAACGGATGCCGCCTTTCCGAATGATATGACAGAGGGGAAAAACAACTCAAACCCAAAATAACATGTTGAATGATTTGAAAGGCGGTATACACCATGAAAAAGAACACCATTACCAAGACAGTTGCGGCTTGCAGTCTCGCGCTCACCGTTCTCGCGAGCGGAATTTCCGCCAGTGCGGCGTACAACGTCGGCGTGCAGAACCGTATGGGTCCCCAGATGTTCGGCCAGCAGCTGACCCAGAACACCCAGATGAACGGCATGAGCCGGTTCGGCGGTCAGATGGGCGGCATGAACCAGATGGGCGGCATGATGCAAAACGGCATGACGCAGACCGCGTCCTCCGCGGGCGCCATCGTGACCGGCACGGTCACCAACAGCGCGGCGTCCCTTGAGGCGGATTACGCCAACGCCACGACCATCACCATGAGCGACGAGAACAATGACGTGACCATCAAGGAATCCGGCACCTACATCATCACCGGCGCCTGCTCCGACGGCAACATCAAGGTCAAGAAGGGTACCACCGGCGTGGTGCTGGTGCTGAAGGATCTCGACCTTACCAGCACGACGGGCGCGACGCTCTCGGTCAACAAGGGCGCGGAAGCTAAAATCATCATCTCCGGCAGCGTGAAGCTGACTGACGCGGAGAACGCGGCGGATGAGAACTCCGCCGACGCGACCGTTGCCGACGCCTTTGACGGCGCGGCGATCAAGGTCAAGGCGGGTGCCAGCGCCTATCTCACCGGTACCGGCACGCTGACCGTCAACGGCAGCGCCAAGAACGGCATCAAGGTCTCTGCCGGTGACGACGGCAATGGCAGCTTGGTGATCGACGGCGCAAGCCTCAACATCAATGCTGCGAACGACGCGATCAACGCCGAATACGACCTCGCCATCCTCAGCGGCACGCTCACCATCACCGCGGGCGACGACGCGCTCCACGCCGACCGCGTCCTGACCGTCGGCGCGAACGGCAGCGGTCCGAGCATCACAATCAAGAGTTGCACCGAGGGCGTTGAGGCGACGGTGGTGAACCTCGCGGGCGGCACGGTCAACGTGACCTCCACCGACGACGGCGTGAACGCCGCCAACAGCGACGGGACCTACGCCTCTCTCGGCTACTCCATCAACGTCACCGGCGCGAAGCTGACCGTGAACGCGCCCCGCGCGGACGGTCTTGACTCCAACGGCAACATCAACCTGATCTCCGGCAGCGCGACGATCAAGAGCGCCAGCACCGGCGGCGACGCGGGCATGGACTACGACGGTCAGCTCTATATCTCCGATGACTTTGATCTGAACAACCAGAGCGGCGT
The DNA here is from genome assembly GCA_017527825.1 of Oscillospiraceae bacterium. Lineage (GTDB taxonomy): Bacteria > Bacillota > Clostridia > Oscillospirales > Oscillospiraceae > Hominicoprocola. Next base: position 316 of record JAFXPO010000034.1, on the reverse strand, counting down.
CAGCAACATGGGCGGCGGCATGATGGGCGGCATGATGGGCGGCATGAGCGGTCAGACGGGCAATACGCAGCAGCCCGGCGGACGGATGAACAACCAGACCGGCAGCACGCAGGGCACCGCGCCTACCCAGAACCAGCAGAACGCAGCACCCTCGCAGAATGCCAATCAGGCTCCCGTTCAGAATCAGCAGGGCATGAATCAGATGCCGATGCAGGGTCAGCAGGGAATGGGTCAGATGCCGATGCAGAACACAAACCAGGCTCCTGCCCGGAACCAGCAGAACGCTGCCCCCAATCAGAGCATGAACCAGCCGTTC
>JAFXPO010000033.1 GCA_017527825.1 Oscillospiraceae bacterium | reverse complement strand
CGCAGGGCAACTCACAACACCAAAACAAGCGCTTTTCCCGCAAATAGACGTCCAAAGACGTACCCAAAAGCGGTGAATAGTTCTCGCTGACAGCGCAGATTAACGCTTGCTGAACTGAGGCGCGCGACGGGCGGCTTTGAGGCCGTACTTCTTGCGCTCCTTCATGCGCGGATCGCGCGTGAGGAAACCGGCCTTCTTGAGGATGGGGCGATAGTCGGGGCTCGCGAGCAGGAGCGCGCGGGCGACGCCGTGACGCAGAGCGCCCGCCTGACCGGACACGCCGCCGCCGGAGACGGTGGCTACGATGTCGACCTTACCGAGGGTCTCGGTAGCGGCGAGCGGCTGACGGACGACCATCTTCAGGGTCTCAAGACCGAAATAATCGTCGATGTCGCGACCGTTGATGGTAATGCTGCCGGTACCGCCCTGGAACAGATGAACGCGCGCGACGGAGGACTTGCGACGACCCGTGCCGTAGAGATAAGGCTTCTTGGACTGATACATTCTTCTGTTCCTCCTTACTTCACTTCGTAAGCCTCAGGCTTCTGCGCCTGCTGCTCATGCTCAGCGCCGGCGTAGACGTGCAGACGCTTGAGGGAATCCTTGGTGATGGTGTTGTGGGGCATCATGCCCTTGACCGCGAGTTGCATCGCAAGCTCCGGCTTCTCAGCCATCAGGGTGCGATACTTGGTCTCCTTGAGACCGCCGACCCAGCCGCTGTGACGGCGGTAATACTTCTGGTCGAGCTTGTTGCCGGTCAGAACCGCGTCCTTCGCGTTGATGATGATGACGTAGTCACCGCAGTCAGCATGCGGGGTATAGGTGACCTTGCGCTTGCCGCGGAGCAGATCGGCGGCGACGACCGCGGTCTTGCCCATGGGCTGTCCGGCAGCGTCGAGAACGTACCACTTACGCTCGATGTTGCCCTTGTTCGCCATAGAAGTGGACATGGTTGTGTTTCCTCCATTTGTAATATCGAAAGCTGTTGCTTTACATTTGTGGGGTTCCTTGCTAAAATCGGAACGAGCCTATTTATAGCACACGCCCGGTTTCTTGTCAATCTCAAATTTATTTACAGCGCACAATGCTTTTGTTTTCTTTTGTTTTCTCTTTTTTCCTCTCGTTTTCTAGTTTCTCACTTTTGCTTTTTCAAAGCGCGGCGCGGACGCTCCGCCGAGCATCCGCGCCAACTGTCGATGTGGATTGTGTTATGTATACTAAATAAACGCCAGCTTCAGCAGCGCCAGCAGCACCAGTCCCGGTATGCCGAGAATGCCCACCACCAGCGCGTTGAGCAGATTCAGCCCCAGCGTGAAACCAGTGATCCCGCCCGCCAGATTGAGCAAGAACAGCGCCGCAAACCCCAACAGCGTGTTGAGCAGCACCTTGAGCGCCAGCTTCAACGGCGCGGAAAACAGCTGGATCACCCCCAGCACCACAAACGCGCAGAGCATCCCCAGCGCGATTTTTTCCGTCAAACCCACGCGACGTCCTCCTTTCCCGTAAACGCTTTGAAGGCGGCTTCCCCACCGTTTTCCTTGATGACGCGCAGCAGATAGTTATAGCGCGACTGCGCCGCGTTGATCTCGTAGACACAGGCGTCCACCAGCTCCGGCTCGCTGACCAGATTGAAGCGCATGTAAGCCTCCTCCAGCGTGTTGCGCATATCACTTAGCTCGTTGAATAACTCTTGCAGGGAATCGTCCCTGGCAATATCGCGGCGGAAACGATGAACCTTACGCATCTCAAGAGCCCCCCTTGCCATTGACCAGTTTATTTTATGGCAAGTATAACCATTTATGCCGAAAACCAAACGAGGTATCCCCATGGAACATGAAGATTATATGAATCATGCCCTCGCGCTGGCGCGGGAGGCCGCGGCGCACGGCGAAGTGCCGGTAGGCTGCGTCATTGTGCGTGGCGGTAAGATCATCGGTCGCGGACGCAACCGGCGGGAGGAAAAGCAAGCCACCGTCTCCCACGCGGAGATGGAGGCGATCGCCGACGCGAACCGTCGTCTCGGCACCTGGCGGCTGGAGGACTGTACGCTCTACGTTACGCTGGAGCCATGCCCCATGTGCGCAGGCGCCATCCTCAACGCCCGAATTCCGCGGGTATATTACGGTGCGCGTGACCGTGCCATGGGCGCTTGCGGCGGTGTGATAAACCTGTTCATGGAGCGCTTTCCCAGTACCCCCGCCCTCGTCGGCGGCGTACTGGGGGACGACTGCCGCGCCGTGCTGGAGGAGTTCTTCCGCTCCCTTCGTTAATTTACATAATTCTGTATGATTTCAAACTTTCTTAACATCTCATATAGAACTTTGTTAACATACGGCGGGTATCTTAATGCTTGCAAGAGACAAGAGCTTCTTTTCATCCAATCTTCCATCTCATAGAGAAAACAGATGCCTCGCGGCATCTGTTTTCTCTATTTTACAGCAAAAAAGCGGCTGACGCCGCTTTTTTACTGGTTAAAGTCCGCCGCGGCAAGAAAGCCCAGCTCGATCATGGCGCAGCCGGAAAACAGCAGCACAGAGGTCACGCTCCGGCAATCCACCGCAGCCGCAAGCGAAAGGATAACGGTCATCGCCGATGCAGGGAGATAAATCCGCGGTGCGCCGTTGCGGTATGAAAATGCCGCCCGCTCCAGCGCCGTGAAGGTCAGCCCCACCGTCGCCAAAAGCTCCACATAGGTGTGCATCAGCACCGGGTCCGCCGCGTCCGCGCGGTACAGCGCGACCAGATACACCGCAAGACAGCACACCGGCACCAGCATCGCAAGGCTCTGCGGCTCTCCGCCGCGATAGAGCGCGAAGGTCGCGTAAAGCATGCTTGCCGCTGCGGCAATGGCAAACACCGCCAGCAGCAGATTGTTTATCCTCGCGTAACCTAGCACCGTCGACGCCGCGCCGGCAAACGTCAAGAACGTTCCCGCGACCGCGCAGGTCACAGCGATCATTCTCCGAAACCGAAAGCAATCCGCCAATCCGCCGGCAACGTCCCGCTGCGTCGGGAGTCCGCGCGACGTCAGCACGAAGCAGACTGCGGCGAGCGCCAGCGCCGCACACAGCAGCAGTCCGGGCAGATTGCCGCGCACCGCGAGTCCCGTTTCTTCAAAGCCTGTTCTGTTCTGCCACACACGCAGCAGCGTCGAAGCAGCGCCAAACAGTACCAACAGCATCCAATGCGTCTTTTTCATGACACACCCCTTCTTTCCTGAAAACGTTGTGCAGTATACCATATCATGTTTCATTTGTCCACGGCTTTTCACATAGGATAGACGTGAAATTCTCACGAAAAGAGGACAAAAAATGAAACATGACATTCGCATTCTCACACTCGTCTTCCTGCTGCTCTGGACGCTGGCATGGGTCGGCGCGGGACAGCCCGCCGAGGCAGCCGTGCCGGTACCAGAGGCAGAACCGATCTCCCCGGCGGTTGAAGAGCCGTCCGGCACGCCGGACAGTGAACGCATCCTGCGCGTCCTGCACGGCGGCGCAGTGGAGGAGATGACGATGCGGGACTATTTGCAAGGGGTCCTGCGCGCGGAGATGCCCGCCTCCTTCGAACTGGAAGCGCTCAAGGCGCAGGCAATCGCGGCGCGTACCTATACGCTGCATAAGATGAAAGGCGACGCCATTGCCAACCACCCCGACGCCGACGCATGCGACGACATCAACTGCTGCAAGGCGTTCAAAACCGCCTCGGACGCGGCAGCGGACTGGGGCGGCATGGCGCTGTACTACGAGGAAAAGCTGGCGCGTGCCATCGCGGAGACCGACGGCAAGGTGATCCTCTACGACGGTGAGCCGATCCTCGCGGTCTTTTTCTCCTCCTCCGGCGGGTACACGCAGAACGCGGGCGCCGTCTGGCAGACGGACCTTCCCTACTTGCAGAGTGTTTCCAGTCCAGAGGACGAGACACTGGTGCCGAATTATTACTCTGTGGCGCGGTTTTCCGCCGATGAGTTCCGGGCACTCTTCCTGCGCGCCCACCCGGAGGCGGATCTCTCCGGCGCGGCGGACGGCTGGATTCAGGATGTGACGCGAAGCGACGCTGGTTATGTCACGACGCTGCGGGTAGGCGGCGTCACGGTTCGGGGCAACGAGCTGCGCACGATCCTGTCGCTGCGCTCGCCGTCCTTCACCGTCCGTTCTGAGGGCAGCTCGCTGGTGTTTCATGTCACCGGCTACGGTCATGGCGTCGGCATGAGCCAGTACGGAGCGAACGTCCTCGCGCTGCAAGGCACAGACGCCGCCGCGATTCTCGAACACTATTTTCCCGGTGCGCGGGTGCGCGCCTATTCGTAGCCTTGCAATATGCCGAAAAGGTTGTTATAATATATTGAAGTATGCAGAATCGTCGGGAAGGAGGGAGTGCCTTGCTCAAACGTGCTGTAAGCCTGTTCTTTGCGCTGGCGCTGCTCGTGAGTCTCGCGCCCGCTCCCACCGACGCCGCGGCGAGCGTCTGCTTCACCGCCGTCAACGACCAGCTGCTGCCGCTGAGTGACGAGACCATGCCCTTCTGGTCAGGCGGGACGTTCTACGTCCCCAGCTCCGCCATCGACGGCAACGACCTCGGCATTCATTATAATCGCAACCTTGAGCACACCGCCATTGTGCTCTATAAGGTGCGCAACGCCATCACCTTCAACTATTCCACCGGAACGGTGGAGACCAACAGCGGGCAGCACTACGTCGGCACGGTCATCATTCGTGGCAGCATTGTCTTTCTGCCGCTGGACGTTCTCTGTCGGTTTTTCGGTCTGGAGTATACCTACACGCGCATCAATTACGGATACCTGCTGCGCATCAAAAGTGATTCGGTGGTGCTGTCCGACGCCACGTTCATTGACGCCGCCGAGTCCAGCTTCGCGCAGCGCTACGCACAGTACGAACGCGCGCAGGCGCCTGTTGTTCCTGCGGTCGAGGAGCCGGACAACACCGCGGTGCCGCAGGTTGAGGCAAAGCGGACGTTCTACCCCGTGATCGGCGTCACGGACGCCGCTTCTGCCGGGCAGGTGCTCTCCCAACTCTCCGGCGGGCGCGCAACGTATCTCTTCACCCCCCAAAGCCTGATCGGCGCGGACGATCTGCTGCGCCGGCTGTGCGCGGGCGACGGAGCCGTCGCGCTGCGGATCGACGCCTCCGCCGGCGTGGAAACGGCACTGGTACAGATCGACGAGGCAAACGAGCTGCTCTGGCGCGCGGCATGCGTCAAAACGCGGCTGGTGCGGCTGGACAACGCCGGTGACGACACCATCCGCGCGGTATCCGCCGCTGGATACTGTCCCCTTCGCTACGCGCTGGATTTCAGCGCAGGAGGCGTTTCTGTGTCCCGCATGGTTACGCGCATCACCCGCGCCGCCGACGGGAACGGCGGAAGCTGCTGTGTATTTCTCGGAGCGGACGAGCACGTCGTGGGTACGCTCAGCACTCTGCTCTCCAGTCTCCGCGCCGGAAACTGCACCCCTGCGCGGTTGAACGAAGTGATCCTATCCTGAAGATAAAGGAGTTTTTCTATGGCTCGCAATATTTTGGTCGTGGAGGACGACAACAACATCTCCAATCTCATCAAACTGTATCTTGACAAGGAGGGCTTTGAGGTGCGGCTCGCGCCCGATGGCGGCAAGGCGGTGGAGGAGTTTCAGGCGCAGGAGCCGGATCTCGTCCTGCTGGACGTCATGCTCCCGGTGCTGGACGGCTGGGGAGTACTTTCCCGCATCCGCGAGCATTCCAAGTGCCCCGTCATCATGCTAACCGCCAAGGGCGAAGTGGACGACCGCATCCACGGGCTTGAGATGGGCGCGGACGACTATGTCGTCAAGCCCTTTGAGATGAAGGAGCTGCTCGCGCGCATCAACGCGGTGCTGCGCCGCACAGAAATCCCCGATGACACGCAAAAGAAGCTGTCCTTCGACAAGCTGACCATCAACCTGGACTCCTACGAGCTGATTGTGGACGGCAAAAAGATCGACACACCGCCGAAGGAACTGGAGCTGCTCTACCATCTCGCCTCCACGCCCAACCGCGTCTATACGCGCAATCAGCTTCTGGACGAGGTTTGGGGCTTCGACTACTTCGGCGACTCCCGCACCGTAGACGTGCACGTCAAGCGCCTGCGCGAAAAGGTCGAGGGTGTCAGCGAGCAGTGGGCGCTGAAGACCGTCTGGGGCGTGGGCTATAAGTTCGAACTGAAGCAATGAGCGAAACTCCGAAAAAAGCGCTGCTGCCGCGGCGCTTCCAGACGATCTACTGGCAGAACTTCCTGCTCACCGCCTCTGTGGTGGTACTGACGCTGGTGCTGCTGGGCATGTCGTTCTTCGCGCTCAGCTATACCTACTCCCGCAACGAGCGGGAGGCGGATATGCGCGCCAAGGCGGGCGTCGTCTCGCGCATGGTGTCCTCTTATGTCACCGGCGGGTCGCTGTCCGGTATGCGGGAGCTTGCCTCCTTTGCCGCGTCCGTCACCGACGAGAACTTCCTCATCTGCAATCTGCAAGGCAGCGTGCTGTTGACCTCGGACGCCTCCCTCGAAGGGCGTGTGCTGACGCTGCCGGAGGGCATGACGGACAGCATCCTTCGCGGAGATGACAGCTTCGACCGCACCACACTGGGCGACATCTACACCGGCAAGCACTTTGCCGTCGGCGTCCCCATTGAATCCATGGGGCAGACTGTGGGCGTCGTGCTCGCCGTGACAGAGGCGCGGGCGCTGACCGCCATGTGGCGCGGATTCATCGGAATGTTCTTCATGACCGCGGTCACGGTGCTGCTGCTGTCGTTCGTTGTCAGCGCGTGGCTCAGCATGCGCCAATCCCGCCCCATCAGTGAGATGGCGGAAGCGACGCGGCGCTTTGCCGACGGCAACTTTGATATCCGCATGCGCGGCTATGACGACCCTGTGGAGATCGCGGAGCTGGCAAGTTCATTCAACAACATGGCGGACTCCTTGCAGGAGACGGAGCGCCAGCGCCGCGAGTTCATCGCCAACGTTTCCCATGAGCTGAAAACCCCGATGACCACCATCGCAGGCTATACCGACGGCATTCTGGACGGCACGATCCCGCCGGAGGAGGAAAAGCAGTACCTTCGCATCATCTCCGATGAGGCGCGCCGCCTCTCCCGGCTGGTGCGGCGGATGCTGGACATTTCGCGGCTCCAATCCCGCGAGCTGCGAAAGACGCCCTTCGACATCTGTGAAAGCATGCGGCGTGTGCTCATTTCCATGGAGAAGAAAATCACAGACCGGGGACTGGACGTGGACGCCAACATCCCCGACAACAGCGTTACGGTTCTGGGGGACAATGACCTCATCACGCAGGTCATCTACAATCTGCTGGAGAACGCGACGAAGTTCGCCCGTACCGGTTCCACGCTCTATCTCGGTCTTGCGGTGGTCAACGGCAAAGCGCTGGTGAGCATCCGCAACGAGGGCGACACCATCCCCGCCGACGAGATTCCGCTGCTCTTCGAACGCTTCCACAAGAGCGACAAGTCCCGCAGCGAGGACAAAGACGGCGTTGGGCTGGGGCTTTACGTTGTCCGCACCATACTCGACCAGCACAGGGAACAAATCGCCGTCACCAGCGAAAGCGGCGTCACTACTTTCACCTTCACCGTCTCTCTGGCAGGCGGCTGAAAGGGGTTACTATGGATCAATTCGACGAGATTTTGCATTTGCTTGACGATCCTGGGACAAAACCGCCCCAGGAGGTCGTACTGCGCTATGAAGCGCCGGAGCCAAAGCCTATTGTCGAGCGCTACATCGCGCCACAGCCCCTGCCCGGACGCCGAAAGACGCCACCGAAGGCGCCGGTCATTCTGGAGCTTGACGACATCATGTCGCAGCGCTCCTCCCCCGCGGCGGACGCCGAGCCGCCGAAGCACTCCCGCACCGGGCTTCGCATCTTCCTTATCTGCACCGCCGCGCTGCTGATTGCCCTGCTCTTTCTGGGCGTCCGCTCCCTTTTGCCCGCGGAAGAAGCGCAGGACGAGGAGCATTTCCACTTTGAAACGGAGCGGCGCAGCGGCGCCGTCGAGCATGACGGCGTCAAAACCACCATTGCCCGCTTCCCCAACAGCAGCGGCGTCCGCCTGCGCTATGCCGAGGATCACGGCGATGAGCTGCGCATTCAGGAGGTCTATGAACGGGTGAACCCTTGCACGGTCACCGTGGTCACCGCCCTGCCCGGCGGCACCGCCATCATCGGCACAGGCGTCATCTTCACCTCCGACGGCTACATCGTCACGAACGCCCATGTCATCGCCGGAGGCACCGAGTGCTACGCCGTGCTGGCGAACGGAACCCATTACGCCGCCAAGCTGGTCGGCTATGACGCCGAGCAGGACCTCGCGGTTATTAAGGTCAGCGCGATGGGGCTGCCCACCGCCGAATTCGGGGACAGCGACCAGCTGACCGTCGGGGACACGGTGTACGCCATCGGCAACCCTCTGGGCGTGCAGCTGCGCGGAACGCTCACAGACGGTATCGTCTCCGCCATCAACCGCGACGTGATGGTGGACGGCATCAGCATGACCCTGATCCAGACCAACGCCGCCCTCAACAACGGCAACTCCGGCGGTCCGCTCATCAACATCTATGGGCAGGTTGTGGGCATCAACACGATGAAAATGGGCGACGACGGCTCCATGAACGTCGAGGGTCTCGGCTTCGCCATTCCCGTGAGCTTTGCCGCGTGGATGGTGGACGACCTGATCGAATACGGCGAGATTCGCGGAGAACCGATGCTGGGCATCACCGTCCAGACCATCCCTGCTTCCCCGGGCGAGACCTATCTGAGCGTCTACGAGGTCATGGCAGGCAGCACCGCGGAGGACGCGGACGTCGCCGCAGGCGACCGCATTGTCTCCGCGGACGGTGAGCCGGTCAGCGAGATCAACGATCTGCTGCGCATCCGCCGCCGCCACCGCGCCGGAGAAGCCGTTACGCTGGAGCTTGAGCGTAACGGGGAACGGCTCACGGTGGACATCATACTAAAGGAGAACGCATTGAAATGACAAGGAAATGGATTGCGCTGCTGCTCGCCGCCGTGACGGCGCTTGCCCTCGCCGGCTGCTCAAGGAAGGACACGGCAACGCCGCCCGATCTGATCGGCGGTTGGATTCAGCCCACGGAGAACGACTGGTTCCATATCGCTACCATCACCGACGACACCATTGAAATCTGGTGGTACCTGCCCTCTGAGGACAAGCGTGACCTCTACTGGTCTGGCACCTTCACCGCTCCCACGGACGGCAAGGAGCCTTACGTCTGGGTCTCCAAGAACAAATACACAGAGGAGGAACTGAGCAAGTCCTATTACTACAACCGCACCTCCCGCGAAGAGACCAAGGAGTTCACATACGAGGACGGCAAAATCAGCTACAATGTGACCTCCGGGCATCTACGCCTCGGATTCTCTCTGGAAAAAGTGGAAGTAAAGACAGAAAACTAAAAAACTGAGAAAACTTAAATTTTTTTCTTGACAAGGCAGTCGGAACGTGCTATAGTCTTATTTGTTCCGCGGGCATAGCTCATCTGGTAGAGCGCCACCTTGCCAAGGTGGAGGTAGCGAGTTCGAGCCTCGTTGCCCGCTCCAAATCAAAGAACCGGCTTTGGCCGGTTCTTTTTTTGAAATCCCACTATTCTGCATACGGAGGAGACCCGTTAAGGAGAGTTGTTATGCCAACATTACAGGAGGAAATTTCCCGCCGCCGGACGTTCGCCATCATCTCCCACCCCGATGCCGGTAAGACGACGCTCACCGAAAAGTTCCTGCTCTACGGCGGCGCCATTGCGCAGGCGGGCGAAGTCAAGGGCAAGCGTGCCCGCGCAGCAACGTCGGACTGGATGGAAATTGAAAAGCAGCGCGGTATTTCGGTCACATCGTCGGTGATGCAGTTCCAGCACAACGGCTACTGCATCAACATTCTGGACACGCCGGGACACCAGGACTTCTCGGAGGACACCTACCGCACGCTGATGGCGGCGGACAGCGCGGTCATGGTCATTGACGGCGCGAAGGGTGTCGAGCCGCAGACGCGCAAGCTGTTCAAGGTCTGCGCACTGCGGCACATCCCCATCTTTACGTTCATCAACAAGATGGATCGTGAGGCGCGGGACCCGCTGGAGCTGTGCGAGGAAGTCGAGCGCGAGCTGGGCATCGACACCTACGCCGTCAACTGGCCGATCGGCAGCGGCAAGGCGTTTCAGGGCGTCTATGACCGCGAGAAGCACTGCATCCTGCACTTCACCGACGCGGGACACGCGAAAAAGGCGGGGATCACGGAAATCGAGCTGGACGACCCCCTTCTTGCCGACATACTGGGCAAGGATCGCCGCGACGCGCTCGCCGACGAGATCGAGTTGCTGGGCGCGGGGCGCGAGTTTGACATCAAAGCCGTGCGAAACGGTACACTGTCCCCGGTATTCTTTGGCTCGGCGCTGACCAACTTCGGCGTGGAACCGTTCCTGGAGCACTTCCTCGCCATGACCAGCGCCCCACTCTCCCGCGAGAGCGACGAGGGCGAGGTGGATGTGTTCTCCCCCAATTTCTCGGCGTTCGTGTTCAAGATTCAGGCGAACATGAACAAGGCGCACCGCGACCGGCTCGCGTTTATGCGCATCTGTTCGGGCAAATTCGAGCGCGACGCAGAGTATTACCACGTTCAGAGCGGAAAGAAAATGCGCCTTTCCCAGCCGCAAACCATGATGGCGGCGGAACGCGAGATCGTGGACACCGCCTACGCCGGCGACATCATCGGCGTATTCGATCCGGGACTGTTTTCAATCGGCGACACCATCACCGTTCCGGGGAAGAAATTCCGCTACTCCGGTATCCCCACCTTTGAGCCGGAGCACTTCATGTCCGTGTCTCCCATGGATACCATGAAGCGCAAGCAGTTCGTCAAGGGCATCACTCAGATCGCCCAGGAGGGCGCGATCCAGATTTTCAAGATACCCGACAGCGGGTTTGAGGATGTGGTGGTCGGCGTGGTCGGCACGCTGCAATTCGACGTGTTTGAGTACCGCATGAAGGGCGAATACGGCGTCGATCTGCGCATGAGCGGGCTTCCCTACGAGCATCTGCGGCTCATCGGCGAATGCCCCTGCGACCCGAAGGACCTTGTGCTCTGCACCGGTTCCCGCGTGCTGGAGGATTTCAAGGGGCGCAAGCTCATCGCCTTCGGCGGCGAGTGGTCGGTAGGCTTTCTCACCAAGCACAATCCCGGTCTGGAGCTCATCGACTGGCTCAGCGTATAACAAAGGGAAAACCCGACGCTTACGCGTCGGGTTTTTTCTGTATCAGAACCTCTATGATGCCCGGTTTCTCATCATTGGGATAGAACAGCACCTGCCACGGCGAGAGGTCATAGGGCGGCTCCTCCACCGTCTCCCGCGTCTCATCCTCCGTGGGTTCCTCCGTGGGTTCCTCCGCGGGCTCCTCCGCGGGCTCCTCCACTGGCTCCTCCACTGGCTCCGGCGGGAACACCTCCCGATGCACGATCTCCACCTGTTCCGTCACACTCTCGCGGTCGCCAAGGTATCCAAAGCGGATCGCAACGGCGTCACGCCCCTCGTCGATGGCGGCGCGCAACAGGTCGGGCAGCGCCTCGGCACTGGTCGCGTTGACGATGCTTGCCAGTTCATCCGCCGTGCGGCGATAGCCGAAGCGCACCGTCAGCTCATAGTAGCCGCTCTCCGCCTTGCCCTCGTAGGTGATGTAATCCAGCAGATACGCACCAAGCGCCGTCTCCTTCTGCACCTCGACGCAGGCGTCCTCCGCCAGCCGCGCCTTGTCCGGCGAGTCGCCGTAGATGCGCACCGTGCCCGCCTCGCTGTGGTCGCCCAGCAGCATCAGCAGCGCGTTGACAAGGTCGGGATAATTCTCGGCACGCAGGGTATCCGCGCTCTCCGTTTCCCGATAGACGGCGCTGTGCGGCGTCACCGAGGAATAGGAGCGCGCCAGCAGGCGTTCCCCGCAGCCGGTCAGCAGCAGGCAAAGCGCGAGCAGGGATGCCGTTGTCCACCGGCGGCTCAATAGCCCAGATCCTCGTCGACCAGCACGACTTCCATCTCGCAGCTTTTCACCGCTTCCCAAAGCACCACCAGTGCGCGGCAGATGCGCTCCGGGCTTTTGCAGTCGTAACACTTGTCGCCCTTCGCGGCGCAGGGCGTCTGCACGCCCAGGCGGCGGGCATTTTGGGGGCTGGCGATGTTCCGCGCGCGCCAGAGGGCGTCGTCATAGGTCGGCGCGAGCTTGTTGCGCCCCACAACAAAGTAGACCTTCTTGTGTCCGTAAAGGGTTGAGGCGACGCGGTTGCCCGTGCCGTCAATGTTGATGATCTCGCCGGTTTCCGCAAGACCGTTGACGGAGGACAGAAACACCTCAGCGTGCGCCGCGTCCGCCAGTACCTCCGCGCCCGTGCGCCACTCCGGCGTGTTCCAATGGCTGTACACCTTGTTGTGGCGGCTCAGGGACGAAAACAGCCCCATTTCCTTGAGCGTCATCGAACCGCCGAAGCCAACGCTCGTGCCGTCGATCACCTCGTTGAGATAGGCAGAGGCGATGTCCTTTGACGGGCAGACCGTCACCGTGAAGCCCCGCGCTTCCAGCGCTTCCTTGACCTTGGTATAGTCCATGTCCGTTCCTCCTTATTTGATTTGTTTCGGGTCGTACTCTCCAAATCCCTCGCCCAGCACCTCGCCGGCGTCGCACATGATGAAAAACGCGCTGGGATCGATCTCCTTGACCAGCCGCTTGACCACGACGATCTCGCGGCGGCGCACCGCGCACAGCAGGATCGGACGCTCGGTGCGCGTGTAAGCGCCCATAGCGCTGAGCTTGGTCACGCCCACGTTGAGGGCGAGCAGCTTTTCCGTGATCTCGTCTTCCTTCGCGCTGATGATATACGCCAGCTTGCCGGTGTTTCCGCCGTATACGATGCGGTCCACCACCTTAGTGGCGACGTACAGTGCCGCGCCGCCATACAAGGCGTTATTGAAATCACGGAATACCGCGGCAAAGAGCAGAATGACCGCGAGGTCAAGCGCCAGCAGAATGTTGCCCAGAGAGAGGTTGGGGAAATGCCGGCGGATGAGCCATGTTGCCAGCTCCGTGCCGCCGGTGGTCGCCTCCTCCGCCATCATAATGCCGCTGCCGATGCCGAGGATTACGCCGCCGTAGAGTCCGGCGAGCATCTTGTCCATCGGCTGAAAGACGTGAATCCATGTGATAACGTCCACCATAACGCTGCTCACCAGCATACCGTAGAGCGTCTTGACCAAAAAGGCGAAGCCAAAGCGCCGGAAGCCCAGCGCGAACAGCGGCACGTTCATCGCAATGACCATCATGCCAACCGGCAGCGCGGGGACAAAAAAGTGGATGATCTGCGCAACGCCGGTCAAGCCGCCGCAGGTGAGGTCGTTTGGCACATAGAACCAGTCCAGCGCCAGAGCGTAGAGCACACAGCCGAGGGTAATAATCGCGTAGCTCTTCAGGGTTTCTTTGCGTTCCATCGTTTACTCCAGAATCGACATTTGCTTTTCTTCCGAATCGTCCGCCTTGAGCAACGCGCCTGTGGCGGGAATCGAGCGTCCGCGGTAGCGGGCAAGGTTGGTGATGCCGGACGCTTCCAGCGTGCAGGCATAGTCCAGCGTCTTGTTTTTCTTGAGGGTCAGCAGCCCCACGCCCTGCGTCGAGCGGGTGGACTTGACGCCCAGCAGCGCTGTGTTGACCACAAGGCAGCGCGGCTCGTTGGAATACACCGCGATCTCCGTGTCCTCAGCGAGGAACATGGCGGTGCGCAGCGGGCTTTTGTCACTGTACGCGCCGGTTAGGCGACGGCGGTTGGAGGTCGTCTGATATGCCGACAGTTCCACCTTGGCGCACTTGCCGTTTTCAAAGAAGAACAGCATGTACCCCTTGTAGTCGCCGGGCAGCACCATGTAGACCACGTTCTCGCCCTCGTCCATTCCCAGCTTGCCAGGCAGGTAGTCGCCCAGCACCGACGCCTTGGCGTCGCCAAACTCGCCGAGGCGGGTCTTGTACACCTGCGCCTTGTCCGTAAAGAACATGACCTCGGCGTTGCTGGTGGTCTCGAAGGACTGGCGCAGGCCGTCATCCTCCTTGTACTTCTGCTCGCCGCTCATGCGCAGCGACTGGGGCGTGATCTTCTTAAAATAGCCCTCGCGGGAGAGGAAGACCGTGACAGGGTACTCGTCCACCGTCTCCTCCTCCGTCTCGGAGGTCTCATCGTAATTGTAAACAACGCCGGTCTTGCGCGGCTCAGCGTATTTTCTCCTGACCTCCTCCAGCTCGCCCACGATGATCTTTTTCACGCGGGACGGGCGGTTGAGGATGTCCTCCAGGTCTTCGATCTCCTCGCTCAGGGCGTCGGTCTCCTGAGTACGCTTCAAGATGTACTCGCGGTTGATGTTGCGCAGCTTGATCTCCGCGACGTACTCCGCCTGCACCTCGTCGATGCCGAAGCCAATCATCAGGTTCGGCACCACGTCCGCTTCCGACTCGGTCTCGCGGATGATCCTGATTGCCTTGTCGATGTCCAGCAGGATACGCTTGAGGCCCTTGAGCAGGTGCAGCTTCTCCTTGCGCTTGTTCAGCACAAAGAACACACGGCGCTTGACGCCTTCGGTACGCCACGCGCACCACTCGTCCAGCAGTTCCCGCACGCCCATGACCTTCGGCATACCCTCGATCAGAACGTTGAAGTTGCAGGACATGGTGTCCAGCAGTGTCGTGGACTTGAAGAGCTTCTGCATCAGCTTGTCCGGGTCGACGCCGCGCTTGAGGTCGATGGTCAGCTTGAGGCCGGAAAGGTCGGTCTCGTCGCGCATATCGGCGATTTCCTTGATCTTGCCCGCCTTGATCAGCTCCGCCACCTTGTCCATGATCGCCTCGGTGGTGGTCGTGTAGGGAATCTCATAGATTTCGATGAGATTTTCTTCCTTGATGTAGCGCCAGCGCGCGCGGACGCGGATGCCGCCGCGACCGGTGTTGTAGACCTCCTCGATGGTCGCGGCGTCGTACAGCACCTCGCCGCCCGTCGGGAAGTCCGGGGCGAGCAGCGTCTCGCTGATGGTGCAGTCAGGGTTCTTCAGATACGCGATGGTCGTGTCGCAGACCTCGCCGAGGTTGAAGCCGCACAGCTGCGACGCCATACCGACCGCGATGCCCTGGTTGGCGGAGACCAAGATGTTCGGGAAGGTCGTCGGCAGCAGCGCCGGCTCCTTCATTGAGTTATCGTAGTTGTCGACAAAGTCCACGGTATCGCTGTCGATATCGCGGAACAGCTCCGCGCAGATGGGCGCGAGCTTTGCCTCGGTATAGCGGCTCGCCGCCCACGCCATGTCGCGGGAGTAGACCTTGCCGAAGTTGCCCTTGGAGTCCACAAAGGGGTGCAGCAGCGCGCCGTAGCCCTTGGACAAGCGCACCATGGTGTCATAGATCGCGGCGTCACCGTGGGGATTGAGACGCATGGTCTGACCCACGATGTTCGCGGACTTCGTGCGTGCGCCGTTGAGCAAGCCCATCTTGTACATGGTATAGAGCAACTTCCGGTGGGACGGCTTGAAGCCGTCGATCTCCGGGATGGCGCGAGACACGATGACCGACATCGCGTAGGGCATATAATTCAACTCCAGCGTCTCGGTAATCCGCTGGTCCACCACGTCCGCGTGGAGTCCGAGGACGTTGGGATTCCTTTTGTGCTTGACTTCTTCCGGTTGTTTCTTCTTTGGCATAGTTTCCTCGCTTACGAAACGTCAATCATTTCGAGATACTTGTAGCCGTTTTCCGCAATGTGGTCTTTTCTACCTTGCAGATTGTCGCCCAGCAGCAGGTCGAACACCTGCCCGGTCAGCTCCATGTCCTCCGGCGTCACACGGATCAGGCGGCGGGTCTCCGGGTTCATGGTGGTGAGCCACATCATCTCCGGGTCGTTCTCGCCCAAGCCCTTGGAGCGGTCGACCTTGACCTTCTTGCCCTCCAACTCCTTGACGATATCGTTTTTCTCCTTATCCGTGTAGGCGAACCACGTTTTGTCACCGCAGTTGATCTCAAACAGCGGCGTCTCCGCGATGTAGACATAGCCTTCGCGGATGAGCGTGGGGCAGAGCCGATAAATCATTGTCAGGATCAGTGTGCGAATCTGATAGCCGTCCACGTCCGCATCGGTGCAGATGACCACCTTGTTCCAGCGCAGATTGTTCAGATCGAAGGCGTTGAGCTCCTTGGCGTACTTGCCCGGCACCTCCACGCCGCAGCCCAGCACCTTGAGCAGATCGGTGATGATCTCGCTCTTGAAAATGCGGGGGTAGTCCGCCTTGAGGCAGTTCAAAATCTTGCCGCGCACGGGCATGATGCCCTGAAACTCCGCGTCGCGGGAGAGCTTGACGCTGCCCAGCGCCGAGTCGCCCTCCACAATGTAGATTTCGCGGCGGGAAACGTCCTTCGTGCGGCAATCCACGAACTTCTGGACGCGGTTGGCAATGTCGATGCTGCCGGAGAGCTTCTTCTTCATGCCGATGCGCTGGCGTTCGGCGACCTCACGGCTGCGCTTATTCACCAGCACCTGCGCGGCAATCTTCTCCGCGTCGGCGCGGTTTTCGATGAAATAGATTTCAAGGCGGCTTTTCAGGAATTCCGTCATCGCCTCCTGCACGAACTTATTCGTGATCGCCTTCTTGGTCTGGTTTTCGTAGCTCGTGAGCGTAGAGAAGTTGTTGGAAACCAGTACGAGGCAGTCCTCAATGTCCTGCCAGGTGATCTTCGCCTCACTCTTCTGGTACTTGTTGTTCTGCTTGAGGTAAGCGTCGATGGCGGAGACAAAGGCACTCTTGGTCGCCTTCTCCGGGCTGCCGCCGTGCTCCAGCCAACTGGAGTTGTGGTAGTGCTCGATGCGCTGCACCTTGTTCGAAAAGCAGCAGGCGACGGACAGCTTGACCTTATACTCATCCTTGTCGTCGCGGTCGCGCCCGCGCCGCTCGGTCTCCCAAAACACGGGCAGCGTGAGGGCGTCCTCCCCTGCCAGCTCCGCTACATAGTCCACGATGCCGTTCTCGTAGACGAAATCCTCCGTCTCGAACTTGCCCGGCGCCGTCTCGTTGCGGAAGCGGAACGTGACGCCAGCGTTCACCACCGCCTGGCGCTTCATCGTCTCGGTGAAGTACTCCGCGGGGATGTCGATGTCCGTGAACACGTCCAGATCGGGCAGCCAGCGCGTCAGCGTACCGGTCTTGCGGCCGCGATCGGTGGGCTGGGATTGGAGTTCCTCGCCCTTCTTGCCGGTTGCCTCACCGCGCTCAAAGTGCAGCGAATACTTGTTGCCGTCGCGCCAGACGGTGACGTCCATGTAGCGGGAGGAGTACTGCGTGGCGCAGGCGCCGAGACCGTTGAGACCGAGGGAGTACTCGTAATTGTCGCCGGTGTTGTTCTCGTACTTGCCGCCGGCGTAGAGCTCGCAGTAAACCAGCTCCCAGTTCCAGCGCTTTTCCTTCTCGTTGTACGCCACCGGGCAGCCGCGCCCCTGATCCTCCACCTCAACGCTGTGGTCAAGGTAACGGGTCACAGTGATGAGCTTTCCGTGTCCCTCCCGCGCCTCGTCGATGGAGTTGGACAGGATTTCAAATACCGCGTGCTCACAGCCCTCCAATCCGTCCGAGCCGAAAATCACCGCCGGGCGCTTGCGAACGCGATCCGCGCCCTGCAATGAGGATATGCTTTCGTTGCCGTAGTCGGTTTTCTTACGTTCCGCCATGTGGTTCTCCGTTTCCTGATTGTTCAAACGCCGATTTTTTGTCCAGTGAGCAATCGCCGAACAAAAGCGTACAAAATCTCACAATACAATACTTGGTAGATTATAGCGCGATTCCTCCACAATGGCAAGTGTTTTCGCCGGAAAGGTGCACAAATCCGCCGTTTCGGCAAAAGCCGACGGCTTTCCTGCGTAAAGTTTTGCGCCTTCGCGCGAATCACGAGCGCGGCAACCTCCCGAAAGGCGTTGATATCAAGGTTATCCACAATTTCCACAGCGTTTTCCACACGTTTATGTCAACGCTGTTTTTGCTCAAAAAATGTCGATTTTTGTCATCACCGCCCGTGCGGAGCGGGACAGCTGCGCATTCACAATTTCGTCACTTTGCCGACTTGACAGGCTCCGCGGCGGGCAAACAGCAAAGCAACGCCGCCCGGCGGGCGGCGTTGCTTCTCAAAGCTGTACTTCGTGGGGCGGCTCCGTGCCGCCGGCAAAGGCGGCGTAGTTTGCGAAGCAGCCGCGCACCATGTCCTCCACCGCGTCGGTGGTGTAAAACGCGGTGTGCGGGCTCAGAATGACGTCGGGGAACGAGCGCAGCAGCGCCATCTCCGGGTTGGCGATGTCGTCGCCGGTGCGGTCGTAGTAGTAGAGACCATTCTCGTTCTCCAGCACGTCCAGCCCCGCGCCCCAGACCTTGCCGCTTTCCAATGCGCGGATGAGCGCGGTATGATCGATGAGCTTACCGCGCGAGGTGTTGACGATGACCACGTTCTGCCGCATGGCGGCAAACGCCTTGTCGTCGAGCAGGTGATAGTTCTCTTCCGTCACGTTGGCATGGAGGGTGATGACCTCCGCCTCGGCATAGAGCCGGTCCAGGCTCACATACTCCGCCAGCTCTGCCACCGTGGGATTGGGATAGGGATCGTAGGCGAGTATCCTGCACCCGAAGCCATGGAGCGCGCGAATCACCGTCGCGCCGATCTTGCCCGTGCCGATCACGCCCACCGTGCGCATAGAGAGGTCAAGTCCCAGCTTGCCGTTGAGCGTATAGTTCTGCGCCTCCGCCTTTTTCTGGATCACCGGCCACTTGCGCAGCGCCATCATCATGAGCATGATGGCATAGTTGGCAACGCCGGAGGGCGGATAGCTCACATAGCCCACACGCATGCCCAGGCGCTTCGCCGCCTCGCGATCCACATGGTCATATCCGATGGAGCGGCAAAGGATATAGTTGACCCCCAGATCGTGAAACGCCTCCAGCACTGGCGCGGACATATCGCAGGGTGTGCAGCTGATGCCCTCGAAGCCCCTCGCAAGATCGTAGTTTGCGGGTTCGGGGTACGCCCCCGACCAGCCGAAGCGGACGTTCATCTCCCGGCTCACCCGCTCCGCGCATGGCAGCTCGTCAAAATCCCGCAGGGCATAGAAGAAAATGCTCATCGTACCGTTTCCCCCTCACTTTACTGATGTGGAGCATAAAACCGGCGGCGGCATTTGTCAAGCATTTTTCAACCATGCAGCAGCATCAGCGCCGCGCCGTAGACCACGCTTGCCGCCACGCCGAACACGATGACCGGTCCGGCAATGGTGAACATCTTCACCGCCGTGCCGGTGATCAGCCCCTCGCTTTTGAAATCCACTGCCGGGGACACCACCGCGTTGGCGAAGCCCGTGATCGGCACCAGCGTTCCCGCTCCCGCAAAGCGGGCGAGCCGGGTATAAAGCCCCATCCCTGTCGCCACGGCGGAGAGAAACACCAGTGTGACTGAGGTTGCAGTGCCCGCATCGGTCTTGTCGAGACCGAGACCCGTGTATCCATTTAAAATGAGCTGCCCGATCGTGCAGATTGCGCCGCCCGTGAGAAACGCCAGCAGCGTATTTTTCACAATGGGCGATTTGGGCGCCTTTTGTTTTACATACGCCTGATATTCTTTCGGCGTCATATCCATATTTTTTCCCCCTTTCGGCGCTAGTTTTGCCAAATCCTCACATTTTATGAATCCGCCTTGCGCCGTGGGGCAAAAGCGCGTAAAATGGCAGACATGAAATCAACATTGGGACTATACATCCACATACCGTTTTGCAAGGCGAAGTGCGCCTACTGCGACTTCTACTCCCTCGCGCGGAGCGAGGATCGCATGGACGCCTACGCCGCCGCGCTGAACCGTTCCCTGCGTGACGCCGCGTCCAAGGCTGCGGCGTACCGCGTGGACACCGTGTACTTCGGCGGCGGCACGCCGAGCTTTTTCGGCGCGTCCCGGCTTGCCGCGCTGCTGGAGACGGTGTTCGCGTGCTACGCCGTCTCCCCCGGCGCGGAGATCACCACCGAGGCAAACCCGGAAAGCGCGCGCGACGTTGACGCGCTGCGGACACTGCGCCGCGCCGGCTTCAACCGCGTCTCGCTGGGGATGCAGTCGGCGGACGATCAGGAGCTGCGCGCCGTGGGGCGCATCCACACCGCCGCCGACACCGCCGCCGCGGTGGACGCTGCCCGGCGGGCAGGATTTGACAACCTGAGCCTTGACCTCATCTACGGCTTGCCCGGTCAGACGCGGGAACGCTGGCGGGCAAACCTCGCCGCGGCGGTCGCCCTCGCGCCGGAGCACCTCTCCTGCTACGGACTCAAGGCAGAACCCGGTACGCCGCTGTATGCGCGGCGGCACAGCGCATCGTTGCCGGACGACGATGCGCAGGCGGACATGTACCTCGACACGGTTGCGTTTCTCGCCGGACGCGGGTACGCGCAGTATGAAATCTCCAATTTTGCCCGCAGCGGGTACGAGTCCCGACACAATTTGAAATACTGGACGCTGGGCGAATACCTCGGCTTCGGACCGGGCGCGCACTCGGATTTTGGCGGACGGCGTTTTGCCGTCGCGCGGGACCTGGACGCGTTTCTTCGGGGAGACACCGCATACAGTGAGGACACTCCCATCGCGCCGGAGGAACGCGCGGCGGAACGTGTCATGCTGGGACTGCGGCTTACGCGCGGCTTGCAGGCGGAGGAACTTGCGGGCGCGGAAGCGGCGCTGGAAGCGTGCGCCGCCCACGGACTTGCGGAACGCGTTGAAAATCGCTGGCGTCTCACGCCGAGAGGGTTTCTCGTCTCCAACGCCATCATCCTGCGGGTGCAGGAGGCGCTATTTACTTTTTTTGACAAAAGCGTATAATCAATTGATCCGAAACCGAAGGAGGATATACTGTGAGACCCACTTTTAAAAAGCTGCTCGCGTCGGCGGTTGCCGTCGCGCTGCTCATTCCCACGCTGCCCGCTCGCGCGTCGGACGCGCTGGGTCACGATCTCGCCATCCGGGAAACCGAACTGGCGAAAACCGTGCAATTGGCGGACGGCACATTCTGGAGCGATTCGCGCTCCGATTTTCGTCAGGAGAACTACATTGTTTACACGCCCGGCGGACGCGTCACGCCGCTTGTGACCTACGGCGAGACCTCCCGTACCCTGACCACGGCGCTCAGCGCCGCGGCGGAGCAGGAGGCGCTGGGCATGCGCGTGATTGCCGGCATCAACGGCGACTACTACGGCGTACAGCACGGCATCCCCCTCGGCAGCACCATGTCCGGCGGAGTTTTTCGCAATGCCAACTCCGATCCCTACTACGCGGTGGGTTTCCGCGCCGACGGCTCGGCGCTGATCGGTGACCCACAGCTCACAATCCGCGCCACCGTCAACGAGGGTGATACCTTTGGGGTTTACTCTTTCAATCACGTTCGGCAGAGTCAATACGGCGTCGTGCTCTACGACCACAACTTCAACACCCGGCACACCACCGGCACCAGCGAGAGTGGTGTTGACGTGCTCTGTCTCGCTGAGAGCGGCGCGCTGACGATCGGCGGCATGCTGACGCTGCGCGTCATCGACGTGCTGCCAAACGCGATCGACACCGAGGTCCCCGAAGGCATGTATGTGCTCACCGCAAACCATAAGGCGTCCGAAGCGACCACCGCGCCCCTGCTGGCGCTCAACCCCGGCGACTGCATCGACATAACCGTCACCGCCAACGCGGGCAGCGCGTGGAACGACTGCGTCAACCTCATCGGAGCGCCGGAGCTTCTGGTCAAAGACGGCGAGGTGCAATCCGGTTTTCCCGCCGACGCCGCGCCGCGCACCGCCATCGGGCAGCGGGCGGACGGCTCCCTCATTTTCTACACCATCGACGGTCGCAAGGCGGGCTACAGCATCGGCGCGACGCTGACCGCCGTCGGAATGCGTCTGGTGGAGCTGGGCTGCGTCACCGCGGTAGCGCTGGACGGCGGCGGCTCCACCACACTGCTGGCAACCATGCCGAACGAAACCGCCGCCCGCGTTGTCAATACCCCCTCTGACGGGAGCGTCCGCGCGGTAAGCAACCACGTTCTGCTCGTTGCGCCGAACACGCCCAGCGGGCAGATGGATCATCTCTATCTCGCCGCCTCTGCCACAAAGGCGATGCCAGGCGCGGAAATCCCACTGACTGCCGCCGCCATCGACACCAATGACCTGCCCATGGCAGCGCCCGGCGCCATCACCTATCGCACGGACAAGGGCAGTGTCAGCGCTGACGGCGTGTTCACCGCGCCGGATCGAACCGGAACCGCCAAGGTCACAGCGACCTGCAAGGGTCAGTCAACCACGGTAGAAATTAAGATCATGGAGCCGCAAAGCATTGTGCTCAAGCGAAACGGCACCGCGATCACATCCCTCTCCATCCTGCCGGACAGCGAGGTCACGCTGACGGCAGAGGGCATCGTCGATCACCTCCCGCTGGCGGGTGACAATCGCTGCTTCACTTGGAAGTACGAGGGCGACGGTGCCGCCATCCAGCCCGACGGCTGGACACTCCGGTCGGGCAGCGTCGCCGGTGCGGGGACGCTGACGGTATCTCTCGGCAGCAAGCGCGTTTCGATTCCTGTCACGGTCGGCGACGTGCCGCTGAAACTGCTCAACGCGTTTGAAGTTCCCTTCGAACCCATCACCGATCTTGTGGAGCCTGTTGAGGGCAGCGCAGGCGCGGAACCGGCAAAGCCGCTGCTCACCCTCTCCTATTCCACAGACACCGCCCGCGTCCACAACGGCAAGGCGTCCGCGCGGCTCGACTTCACCCTTGACGGGCAAAAAGCCGTCCTGCTGCCCTTGCGCGATACCATCCCGCTGAATTACAGCATCCTGAGCGTGTGGGTCTATGGCGACGGCAGTAACACCGCCCTGACCGTTATGACGGACGCGGGGCTTGCTTCGGCGGTCTCGCTTGCCTTTCAGGGCTGGCAGCAAATTTTCTTCGCGCTGCCCACCGGCGCTCAGACGATCACCGGTCTTGCCATGGCAGGCGGCGAGGCGGTCAGCGGTTCCATCTGGCTGGATCAGCTCGTGCTGAGCTACGGCAAGCAGGACGTTTCCGCGCCGGAGCTGACGCTGAGTGTAGAGGCAAACGCCCTCACAGGTCGCGCGTTTGACGCGTTCAACGGCGCGTCGCTTCCCACCCTCCGGCTCTCCTATGATGGCAAGGCGCTGGCGTACCGCTTTGACGAGCGCACCGGCGCGATCAGCGCTACGCTGCCCAATGGCGACGGCAAGGCGCACTATGTAACGCTGATTGCCGGAGATGCCGCGGGTCATCTCGCCCGCAAGAGCGTGTATCTCCCCGCCGATGAGACGCTCGCCCCCGCGTTCCCCGATCTGGAGGGACACTGGAGTAATCCCAGCGCTGAATACCTCAAACGCACCGGGTTGTCCATCGGCGATGACAAGGGACTCTACCGCCCCGACGCCAATATCACGCGGCAGGAGTTCGCCACCATGCTCTACCGCTATCTCGCGCCCGCGCAGGATTTCAGCGAGGTTGCGCTGCCCTTTGCGGACGCGGATCAGATTGGCGCGTGGGCGCTGGACGCGGCGCGCGCGATGTATGCCGTCGGCATCATCAACGGCAGCAAGGAGGCTTCCGGTGCGCTGAAATATCTGCCCCAAGCCAACATCACGCGGCAGGAGGCGGCGACCATGCTCGGACGCCTGCTGGAGAAGGGCTACGTCGCGAGCGAGCTGTCCTACGGCGACGCGGGCGCCGTCAGCGACTGGGCGTCGGAGCAGGTCTCCCTGCTCGCCGCGTCCGGCGTGTTTGACGAGTTCGTCACCGACGCCTTTGACCCGCTCCGTCCGCTGACGCGTGGCGAGATGGCGTCCATGCTGCTGCGAATCAACTAAACCAAAACATAAAAATTTGCGCGAAGGTTCGCCTTCGCGCAAATTTTTGTTGCACTTGCACAAGTTATCCTATATACTATGGGCAGATTTGCTAAAGGGGGACTTTCGATATGTCTAAGTACACCCGCGAAGACGTTATCCGCATGGTACGCGAGAAAAATGTGCATTTCATCCGCATGCAATTCACCGATATTTTCGGGCAGCTCAAGAACGTAACGCTCCCCGCCTCCCAGATTGAAAAAGCGGTAGACAACCAGATCATGTTCGACGGCAGTTCCATTGAGGGTTACACCCGCATTGAGGAGTCCGACCAGTATCTGCACCCTGATTTGGACACCTTTGTTGTGCTGCCCTGGGATCAGGAGTTCGGCATCTGCGCCCGGATGCTTTGCGACGTATACAATCCCGACGGGACGCCATTTGCCGGCGATCCTCGCGGCGTGCTGCACCGTGTATTGCGGGAAGCCGCCGATCTGGGCTTCTCCTTCAATGTCGGTCCGGAATGCGAGTTCTTCCTCTTTAAAACCGACGAGCACGGCAGACCCACCACCAAAACCAACGACGAGGTGAGCTATTTCGACGCCGGTCCGCTGGATACCGCCAACCTCACGCGTCAGAAGATTTGCATGGCGCTGGAGGAGATGGGCTTTGAAATCGAGGCGTCCCACCACGAATGCGCCGCCGGACAGCATGAGATCGACTTCAAATATGCTGACGCGCTGACCGCCGCGGACGATATCATGACCTTCAAGCTGGCGGTTAAAACGCTGGCGCAGAAGGACGGACTGCACGCCACATTCATGCCCAAGCCGCTCTTTGGCGTCGCGGGCAATGGCATGCACATCAACATGTCGCTGTTCAAGGATGGCAAAAACGCGTTTTATGACGAAACCGGCGAGCGGCAGCTCTCCGACGTCGCCTATCACTTTATCGCGGGCGTTCTCGCCCATGTGCCCGCCATCTGTGCGCTGACCAATCCGCTGGTCAATTCCTACAAACGGCTGGTGCCCGGCTACGAGGCGCCGTGCTATATCTCCTGGTCGACCGGCAACCGCAGTGCGCTCATTCGTGTGCCCGCGCCCCGCGGCTCCTCCACCCGCGTCGAGCTGCGCAATCCCGATCCCTCCTGCAACCCCTATCTGGCTCTGGCGGTCTGCCTCGCTGCGGGTCTGGACGGCATCAAGCGCAATCTCACACCCCCTGACGAGGTGACGGACAACATCTATGAGCTTTCCTCCGCCGAGCGGAAGGCGAAGGGCGTCGGCTCCCTGCCGAACTCCCTGGCAAACGCCATTGACGCGCTGCGCAATGACGAGTTGATTTGCAGCGTTCTCGGCACCCACGCCCTGCTTCAGTACATCACCGGCAAGGAAGAGGAATGGAACGCCTACTGCACTCGCGTCAGCTCGTGGGAGATCGAGCGGTACATCACCAACTACTGAGATGCAGAATCGATATACGCAGGAATACGCCGTCCTGCCCAGTGTGTGCGACAGCGGCGCCTGTCTGGGAATTCCCGACACCTTTGCGCTGTTTATGGACCTCGCCGCCATTCACGCTGAGGAGCTGGCGTTTGACACGCCGCGGCTGATGAAGCGGGGGCTCTTCTGGCTGACGGTACGCACCCGTGTGCGCTTTCTTCGCCGTCCGAAGCTGGCGGATCGTGTAACGCTCGCCACCTGGCCGGAGCAGCCGGGCAAGCTGCGCGCCGACCGAGATTACACCATCACACAAAACGGTGGGCTGCTTGTCGCGGGCAAAACGGAATGGACCATTTTGGAAATGGACAGTGGTCGGCTGCATCCCATGACTGGGATTTTCCCGTCGGGCTTCACGTTCTACCCGGACTCCGTCTGGGCGGAGCCGTTCACCCGCATGAAGGATGAACCGCTGGACGAATTTGCGCGCTACAAGGTGCGCTCCACGGACATTGATCTCGGCGGACACATGAACAACGCCGCCTATCTTCGCGCACTGGCGGGGCTGTTTGCCGATCGCGACTGGCAGGGCATGAGCATTCGTGAGCTGGAAATTGCGTTTCGCGCCCCCTGCTACGAAGGAGACACGCTGGTGTGGCAGAAGCGAGAGGACGGCGGCGTATTGTCCCTCCGCGCGGCATTGCCCGATGGAAAAACCATCGTGCTGGCGCGTATACTGCACGAATAAAAAAGGGGCGAAGCCGTATGGCTTCGCCCCTGTCATTTACCGGCTGAAGTTGCCCATCGCTTCCAGCACGTTGTAGCGCTCCATCTGCAATCTCTTCTTCATCCCCAGCGCTTCCTCGATGGGGATGTCGACGATACCGCCCTGCTGCGTGCCGACAATGCAATTGCTGCGTCCCTCGGCAAGGACCTTGATCGCAAAGTATCCCATGCGGGTCGCGGTCTCGCGGTCGCGGGCGTTGGGCGAACCGCCGCGCTGAATGTGACCCAGCACCGTAACGCGCGGGTCCATACCCAGCTCCTCCTTGATGCGTGCGCCGATCTCGAACGCGCTGCCGACGCCTTCGGCGACGACGATCATGAAGTGGGTATTACCCGCAAGGCGCGCGTTCTGAATGCGCTCAACCACGTCCTTCCGGAAGTCCAACTCGCGCTCCGGCACCAACACTGCGGTCGCGCCGGCGGCAATGGCAACATAGAGGGCAAGGAACCCCGCGTTGCGTCCCATGACCTCCACCACGGAGCAGCGCTCGTGGGACTGCATCGTGTCGCGCAGGCGATCGATGCACTCAATCGCAGTGTTGCAGGCGGTATCAAAGCCAATGGTGTAATTGGAACAGCCGAGGTCGTTGTCAATGGTCGCCGGAATGCCGACCACAGGAATGCCAAGGCGCGAGAGTTCCAGCGCGCCGCGGAATGTACCGTCGCCGCCAATGGCGATTACGGCGTCAATGCCCAGCATCTTGCAGGTGGAAACCGCCTTCTTGCGGCCCTCCTCGGTCATGAAGTCATCGCTGCGCGCTGTGTAGAGAATCGTGCCGCCGCGGGAGAGAATGTGGTTAACGCTGTCGCTTTTCATATTGATGAAATCGCTGTTGATGAGACCCTGCCAGCCGCGCCGAATGCCTACGCATTCCATGCCATAGGAAATCGCGGTGCGCACCACCGCACGAACCGCCGCGTTCATGCCCGGTGCGTCGCCGCCGCTTGTGAGAACGCCGATTCGCTTGATCTTTTTGTTTTCCATGGGGAACACCACCCTTTCTCGATTCTGCTGTGATTATATGCGCTATGCGCCGGGAATGCAAGAGGAATCGGCGGACTCCCGCCGATTCCTCTCACTTGTTAAAAAACTGTGTTCTCAGCTGAGCCAGCAATCCCCGACAGCCTTCCTCGACGTCCCGCCAGGTCGCCTCAAAGTCCCGCGTGTACCACGGATCGGCAACGCTGCCGGGGCGGTCGGTATAATCCATCAGGAGGTGGACCCTGCCTTCGGGATCGCCGCGGCAAATACGCCGCATGTCAGCAAGGTTTTCCCGATCCATGCCGATCAGCAGGTCATAGCGCCCATAGTCGGCATAAGTCATCTGCCTTGCCGTCTTGCCGCCGCAGCCGATCCCATGCTCGGCAAGCTTCCGCCGCGCCGGAGGATAGACCGGATTGCCGATTTCCTCCGACGTGGTTGCCGCCGACGCGACATGGATTCTCTCTCTGAAACCCTCTTTTTCCACCAGATCCTTCATCACAAATTCCGCCATCGGACTCCGGCAGATATTGCCGTGGCAGACGAAGAGAATGTTGATGGTCCGCGCCGCCTTTGACGCTTGCGACTCCGAGTCACTTCTCCTCTGAGATGCCATAATTGATCACAAAGTCTTTACCGCATTCGCTGCAATGGTAGACCGTCTTGCCATTCGACGTCTGCGGCGCTCCAAAGGTGTGACCGGTCGCGTCGGCGGTTTTCTCGGTGCGTGTATCAGTGTAGATTTGTTCGCCGACTGTCGCGGTTGCCGTATAGGTAATCGAACCGTCTTCCGTGCAGGTTGCCGGTTTTTCCTCCTTCTTTACGGTCGCCTCCGCGGTGCCGTATCCTTGCACCCAAACCGACGCGCCGGCATTGCCATCACTCCATGTCCATCTGATAATCGGACCGGACGAGCCGCCGCTCGGCGTACTCGGTGTTGCAGGCTGTTCGGGGACTTCCGGTTCTTCCACCGGCTCCTCCTCAGGCTCTTCCTCAACTTCCTCTTCAGGTTCTTCCTCAGCCTCTTCCGGCACCTCTTCCGGCAGCTCTTCCGGCACTTCTTCCGGCACCTCTTCCGGTTCCTCTTCAGATACATCCTCCGGCACTTCTTCCGGCTGCTCTGGGGGCGTTTCCGCTACGTCTTCGTCCGGCGGCGCGGTTTCCTCATCGCCGTCCTCCGTGTCGCGGTCGTCGTTGTCGTCGCTGTCCTCGTCGATTTCGTCCGTCTCGTCTAGATCGTCCGCCTCAAGGTCCTCCTCCAGCGTCTCTTCTTCGCCCTCTTCAAAGATTCCAGCCTCGTCGCCCTCAACCAGCCAGTCGGCCGTGTTTTCCCCGGACTGCGCCACCGTTTCAACGATGGTTGGCACCTCGATATGAAATGTCTCCGAAATCGTGGTTTTCAGCTCAGGCATAACCGTGTTTGCCAACACGGTTGTTGTGCCGCCCACCATGACCACCGTGCTGCGAACAACGCTCCTCGCCGCATTCTGCATTTGCTTCACGTTGTTGCTGGCGCTGTTTCGGCTCGCAGAAGATTTGCTGCTGGATGAGGACTCTCTCCGGGAAGAACTGCTCCGGGAGGAGCTGCTCTGGGAGCGGCTTCCCGATTCCTTCGGTCGCGCATCCCGCGACTCAGAAACCTTCTTGCGCTCATCCACCTTGCTCGTAGGATACTGCGGCGGCTCAGGGTGCCGCTCCCGCTTGAGTGAGCTGTTGAACTCATTGCCTGAGCTTTGTTTTCCCGCGCCCACCGCGTTTTTGGGCTTGCGGTTGTTATATTGCCCTAATCTCATGGCTCACGCCCCCTGACGCTTCAATCGTCGTCATCGTCACCGGGCTCCTCGCCCAGCTTGATCCCATTCTTCTCAAAGAGCAGTTTCAGTTCGCGGTTCATAATGCGCTGAATCCAATACTTCGTATCCTCCTGGCAGATTGCCACAAAGGTGATGATCTGCACGCCCTTGCCGTTGATTTCGGACAGACCGAGGTAGAACGGGCCTTTCTCAATCTCAGGATACCGCTCCTTCAGCTTCTCCAGATGTGCGTTGTTGATGACCTCCTCCACATGTGCGAAGGACTCCGTTGGATTGATGGGAACATCGCAGATCGCGTAGGAGGAGCGGTTGGTCATGTTGACCAGATTCTCAATGGTAGAGTTGCGCATGATCATGATATCTCCGCCGTCGTCCTCAATCTGCGTGGAACGGATGCCGATGGACAGAATCCTGCCGCGGAAGTCGTCCACCACGACGATATCGCCCACGTCAAAGAGGCGCTCGCCGATGATGAAGATACCTGCCACCACGTCCTCCACGAGGCTCGTGACGCCAAGACCGAGGACAAGACCGAGGATTCCGAGACCCGCCAGCAGTCCAGCCGTGTCTACACCCAGCGCGTTGAGGAACAGAAGCACCAGCACCAACACGGCGATGTACTTGACAAAGTTGCCCAGCAGTTCTATCACAGCTCTGCCGGTACGCTTCGTCAGCGCGCTGTTTTCCGCCATTCTGGCGATGAAGAAGCGTAGGATCGTGCTGGCGCTCAGCGTCAGGATCGCAAGGCTCGCGACATACACGAGGTGGTTTGGCGCTTCCTCCTGTGAAAATACGTTCATGCTCAGGAGAATCTCGTTATCCTCCGGCAAAAAATACTTTCCGAACAGCAGCACCACAAAGTACGCGATCATCACCAGAAGCATGACCACGCGAACAATTTTCTTGCGAACCGGCTCCGGTCCGCTTACTTCTTCCGGTTTTGGGTCGACGCCCTGCTCCTGCATCAGGCGTTGCAGCTCGGTTTTGTCAAATTGCGTTCCTGCACCCATTGTTTCTTTCCTCCGCTATAGTAAAACTCTTTTGGTTTTGTGTATTACCATACATTCACGGTCTCATTCAGCACGTTTTCCTTCCCGCCCTCGATCCATACCGTGCGCAGCGTGTACGTTCCTTTGAGGATATGCGCAAAGCTGTATGCGCCGGAGCCGCTGCTTACAGCAGCTTTCGTGGCGTACTTTTCTTCCTCCGTTTCCGAATCCAGCAGCGACACCGACACGGTGCCGGAGTAGGTGCCATAGCTGACCATACCATTGATGTTGTAGCATTGCGTATAGCCTACGGCGTAGGTCGAGAACTGATTGGCATAGATGTAAATGAGGCCGTTCGCCAGATCGAAATAACAGGTTCCGTCCTGATAGTCGCTTTCGGGCTTGACATCCAGTCTCTCAAGTTCCGCGGCGCTGTCGTGATAACGATAAACCGTCAGGTACTCCTTGCCTGTGAAGTGATAGGGTACGATGATCTCCAGCACCCTGTTCGTCGTGGGCATGTTCTCCGTCACGGCGTCCACTGTCTTTTGTACCGATATTTCAAGGCAGTCCACAGACTGATTGGGATGCTCCTGCGTCTCGGCAAAGCTCTGAAGCTCATCAGCGTTCTCCGCGTCGGATTTTTCCTCCACCGTCATCGTGACGGTGACCGTTTTACCTGCTTCGCCGCTCTCTTCCGCCAACTCATCCAGACCGCCGACCATCACGTTCGGCGTTGTGGTTCCGGTCACCGCCAGCTCGGACTTGACGTTCCCCGCGGGCATCACAAGCTCAATATTCTGTTCTGCGTCCAATGTCACAAGCTTTGTCTTGACCTTACCGTCCTGCTCCGCGATGATGTTGTAAATTCCGTCCGGCGCGGAAAAGCTGAACGTACCGTCCGCTTTTGTCGCTGTGACAGCGATTTTTTTCTCGCCCTGCACCAGGCGAACAGTCACGCCGCCCGCCGGAGCGTTGTCGCTCTGCTTCACAGTGCCTGTAACCGCGTAAACCGCCTTCGCTGTCCACTGGGCGTAGAGCGTGAGGTCGTCTGTCAGGTGAAAGGTCGCTCCTGCGCTATACGGAATACCGGTTCCATCCGCTGCCGTATTCCAGCCCGCGAACGAATAATCCGTCTTTGTCGGATCGTCCGGGACGGTGACCAACGTACCGAAGTCCTGGGTAATCGCGTCGACCGTGCTGCCGCCGTCCGTGTCAAACGTCACGGTGTACTGATTGATGATCCATTTTGCGTAGAGAGTCGTGTTTGACGACACGGCATCGCCGGCATAATCCCAGGCATTCGTGCAGGCTTCCTCTTTGTACCAGTCGTCGAAGGTGTAACCTTCTCTGGTCGGGTCGTCGGGCTTCGTAAGTACGCTGCCGATGGCGACGGTCTGCGCGGCAACCGCGCTGCCGCTGTCCGTGTTGAAGGTCACAGTGACCGGAGCGCCGAGGAGCAATTGACCGTTCTCGTTTTTGCCGACGATATAGCTTGCATTGTCACTCACGAACTTTGTCGGGTCGTTGTAGGCGGTGTTTGTGCTGTCAGCGAACACGTCGGGGGTCTGCATCGTCACGCAGATTTCGGCGCCATCCAGCAGTTCACCGGCAATCTCCATCTTGACCGAGTTGTTTGTGTTGTACACATTACAAGGCGTTCCGCCATTCAGAATATAGCCTGTATCTGTTTTTTCGATGGTTCCGCCTTTTACGTTGTCCCTGATAACAGGCGTTCCAGAGAATTTCGGCTGTGCCCCGGCAATTCCGAGACCGCCAATCGCTCTGGCGGTGTTATACCGGATACTGCCACCGCTCATGGTAAAATTGACAGAAGGCGCACGAAGGAGCACGCCGCCGGTATCGCCGGTAGCCGCGTTATACCGGATAGCGCCGCCCGTCATACAGAAGGTTGCATCAGCTTCAACAGCAGCTCCTGCTCCGTTTGCCGTTACTCTGTTGCCTTCAATGGTACCTTCTGTCATATTGAGGATTGCGCCGCTCGCGACATAAACGCCGCCGCCGTATTGGGCGTAGTTGTCCTTGATCGTGCCGCCATTTAAGTTGAAGCTGCTGCCAGAGACGGCATAGCATACACCTCCGCCTTTGTTACCGCTGTAATTGTAGGCAATGGCGCCGCCACTCATGGTGAAGGTGCCGCCCCAGAAGTTTACCGCGCCGCCTTGATTGCCCGCGACATTTCCGATTATGGTACCGGCTTCCATAACGAACGTCCCACCGGAACCCATATTGATCGCGCCGCCATCTCCGCTGTTGCCATCTTTACGGGCGCCGCCGGTGAGGTAACCGCCGGTGATCTTGACCACGCCGTTACCGTTGCTGACACTAGACGCCGTACCGGTGTCGCTGACTGAGGTGCCCCGCCAATTGGTCAGGGTAATATAGTGCGTCCGGTTTGGATCGGCGTCTTTCAGCGTGAAGGTAAGATCGGGGTTGCAAAGTCTAAAAATATGACCCTCATCGTTTTCGACAGTAGGAGCGCCCGCATACCTGATACCATATCCGTTCAAATCCAGGATCAGATTGTGAGCGTTGCTGTCATTGATCATGATGGTGCTGCTCGTCGTCACGTCGGAGAGCAACGTGAGCGTGCCGCCGTCCGTCCAATGGCTGAGCGCATCGGTGAATGTCGTGTACTCCGTCGTCGTGCCGCCGCTGGTCACGCTGGCAACGGGGGGCAGAGCAAGCTTCAGCTCGCTGCCAGCCAGCTGCACGGTGTATGCGCTGTTGTCGCTGGAGAAGGCGCAGTCCTTGGCAATTCCGCCGGTGGTGAACACGCCGGGACTCGCCATCGTCACGCCGATGGATGCGTCGGACAATGTACCGGATAGTGTTATTTTTTGATTATTTGCCAAATACAGGTTGTGGACCGCACCCGCGGCTCTATTATTGGCAATTGTGCCGCCGCTGATTTGAAAGCTGACATTTGTCTCGCCGGATACCGCGCCCCCACTGCCGGATGTATTGTAGATAATCGCTCCGCCGGTCATAGTGAAGGTACAATTTCCGTTTACTCTCACCGCGCCGCCACTATTTGAAGCGTAATTACCAATCAATGTACCCCCATTGATGATAAGAGATTCTTTTTTCGTACTACTGGCATTTCCAACCATCGCAACGCCGCCCCATCCTTTGGCATTCGAATCGGCAGTGCTATTAGCTCCTGTAATGTAACCTCCCTGAAAGGATTGATTTCCGTTTTCGTCAAGCGCTGCAAGACCATTTGCGGACACGGTGAACTTATGAGTTGATCTCGTTGGGGCGCTATCGTTGATAATGAGACTGCCCCCGTTATTAAGGAGAAACACTCTGCTGTTTCCGGACATTTTAATCCCGTACCCATTGAGATCGAGCGTCTTGGCGCCAGTGACGTTGATGGTGCTGCTCATCGCCACGTCGGAGAGCAGCGTGAGCGTTGCGTTTGCCGCTGCGCTCTTCCACGCGCTGACCGCGTCGGTAAACGTGCTGTACTCCGTCGTCGTGCCGCCGCTGGTCACGCTGGCGACGGAACTGGCGGGAGCAATCGTGCCGGACATATAAAACTCGGAGAGTTGAAAAGTAGGTCTGCCATTAACAGGCCAATTATCATCCCCGTCGCTATTGATAGCAGTAATAGTAAGTCTAAACGTCTGATACGCAGTGTTGTTGCTAATATCAAACTTTACTTCGGTATTATCATCTGTTGTATATCTTTGTCCCGATCGACTATCGAGCACAGTCCAATTATTCTCGGAAACCTTTCCTTCCAATGTCCATGCTGAAGGGTTTCTTCTGGTGAAGCTGGAGGTATCATCGCCGGTTCTGAAATAGTAATTGTGCGGAGTTATCTCACTGGCATAAGAAAATTCAACACTATAGGAGCCGGAAAAGCCGATGCAGGCTTTAGTGTCACCATTCGTATCAAACATGTATGATCCATCTTGGGCAAGTGAATAATCTCCTCCTTGAGTTCCTGTAGTATATCCTACAAAATACACATCACCGGAACCAGCATTGCTGCGGTCGGTAGGTATCTCTGTCTCCGCTCGCGCCGTCATACCCATCCCCGGCGCGAAGCCCAGCATCAGCGCAAGCACCATCACGAGGCTCAGCAGCTTTTTTCCTATGCTCTTCATAAAAGCACCCCCATTCGGGTTTTTAGTCCACCGCGATCACAACAAGTCCGTCGGTTTCCTCAAATACGATCTCCTCCGCCTTCGGCGGGTTGGTGACAATCTCGACGCCGTCGCCGTCCTTTTCGCGGCGGCGATAGCCGATCATGACCTCGCGCTGCCGCGCGGCAGCCTCGCAAGCAGTGTAAATGTTCGTCTTGACGCCCAGCTTGACGTAGTTCTTCGCCGGACGGACGTAGATTTCCGAGCCATTCTCTCGCAGCAGTTCCTCAAAGATGAGCTTCAGCTCGCGGCTCTGGCAGATTTGCGTGACGATCAGACTCGTGATGTTGCTGCTGACCACGAAGTCGTTGACGTTCGCGAACTGTGCCAGTTCCTGATTCTCCACGCGGAGCATTTCACTGGTAATGTTCAGCTTGTAATCCTTCTTCTCCGACAGATACTTGAGCTGGAGCAGGATCATCAGGATGCGGGAATCCTTCTCCTCGATGGCTTCCTCGTCGTCCTCCTCATTGTCATCCGCCAGCACCAGGACGGACAGGCCCGGCTTGATCAGCGCTTCCAGTTGCTTTCGGTCATAGAAGTCGCACGCCACGACCTTGACCTCGATGTTGTCCGTACCCAGATGCTCGAATTCGTCCTTGTGGGCGAGCTGCTCCTCGGAGAGCGCGATCACCACGATCGAACCGGAAGCAACGTAGTGATCCTCCTCCTGCAAAATGCGGGGCAGCTTGCTGTTGCAGCCAAGGATCAGCAAATCCGTTCGCTCCAGCGGCTCCTTGACGTATTCGGGCAGGATGACGTCCTCCATGACGGGCGCGATGGCGGGGTCCATCTTGCTCACGCCGTCGTCCTCCGCGAAGAGGATGATCCGGTCGTCCGCCTTGCACTTGTAATCCGGCTCCGGGTTGAGCAGAATCTCGCCCTCCGCCGTGACAAAGCCGCAGACGCTGGAAACCGGGAAGTAGCGGTTCAGCTCGGCGAGCGTCTTGCCCGCGGCGTCCGGGTGCTCCTCGATATAGAACTCACTGCCGTCCATGTCGAACAGGTCGGTATAGACGCGAGAGAGTCCCGCGTAACGCCCGGAGTGGGCGATGATGCGGGAGATGACATCCTGATAGCTCAGCACCTCGACATAGCCCTCGCCCGCCAGTTCCGCGGCTTCTTTGTTCTGCTCGTCGCGGATGACGGCGGTGATATACGCCTTGTCGTTGCCGCACTCCTTGAGCAGCTTCGTGACCACGAGGATGCACTTGAGCGTGGTGGCGTCGGATTCGGCGTTGACGATGACACTCATGCAGGTGTCAAAGGAGCAGATCCGCAAGTCGGCAACGTCCGTGATGCTGCCGCAGCGGCAAACAATCTGTGTGGTTTTGGGGTCCGGGAAGCGGGCGTGTATCTTCTCCTCCATCACGTCCTTGTCGTCCTTGTCGTCCATGATGACGACCGCCTCGCGGGGATGGTTGGAGTTCGCCTCGATCAGTTCGGAAATGATGGTGTACAGTCCGCCCGCCGTGCCGAGGACGATGACGTGTCCTTCCTCCACCACCGCGCTGCGCCCGCGGCGCAGGTCCTGCACCTTTTCGTCGATGACGTTGCAGATGATACCTGTCAGGGTACTGGTGATAGTCAAACCAAGAAGGGTAATGAAGACCATCAAAAGCTTGAAGGGCAGTACAAGCTCTTCATCATCCGCGAACGTGCCGGAGTCCAGGATGCGCGTGAGGGTCAGCCAGATGCTGTGGCGGAAACCTTCCTCCGGCCAAAACAGGATGATCACCAGCGCAAGGGCGACGATCAGGGCGATCATCACCACCAACAGCACACGAATGAGCGCCATGGTGCCGCCCGCCATCAGGTTGTCAAACCAATAGCTGAAGCGATTTTTCTTTGACTTGTCCATCTAAGCTCCCCTTTCTCTTCTGTCCCGCACGTCTTTCGCTTGAACTGATAGCAAGAAACAGGGCGTAAGCCATGCTACTGCGGCTCACGCCCTGCTTTCATTATGTTGCCGGATACGCAAACGCAGATCAGGTTAGTTGTCCCAACCGGAGACAGTTCAACCCCTTTTGGAAATTACCCGCGCCTCACGCAACGTCTCAAAGGCGTCTCTTACCCCGCAATCAATTCTGAGGAGCAAGCTTACCCAGTTCGGTCAGAACGTTATTCGCATACTTCTTCAGGGCTTCAAGGCAGAAATCGCCGCCCTTCAGACCCGTGGCAAACGCGACCATGTCCAGGGAGAACTCTTTCACGCTCTTCTTCAGCGCCTTCTCAATGGTATCATGATACTCGCTGCCGCTCATGATGCCGGCGCCTTCCTTGCCGTCTTCCACATAGTAGACCTCGTCAGGCACGAAGTTACCATCGGAATCCTTCAGATACAGGTCAAACTCACCGTCGTTGCCAATATCAAGGGCAAAGGTGTCCAACGTGCCGTTGCCGGTGAAATCGCAATGAGAGTCGATGAAAGCAAAATCAGCCTTGCCGTCGCCATTCAGGTCCATGCAGATCTCAAAGCGGGCGGAAGGGACAATGGCGGCAGCGGTCTCGGGCTTAGCCATCAGCAAGGAACGGAATTTAGCGATTGAAGCTTTCATTGAGGTGTCCTTCTTTCTTTCATTTAGCATAATTCTGGCAAGCGGCTGGATGTAGCGGCAATGTTGCCTACCCAATACCACTTTCCAATCATTATTATACTTTTTTCAGAAATCGCTCGCAATGGGACGTTCCAGATTGGAACCCCCTCCTTTGTCGTCACGCGAGCTTCTCCGGCAGTTCTTTACTGAACGGTAATCAGCAGCTCGCCGGCGGTGGGCTTAATGCCCTTTTCCATCAGGATGCGGTAGGCGCACTCATAGGAGCGCTTGCGGACGGAGTGCCAGTACATGCCATCGCAGACGAACATAAAACGAAGTGTGTAATGCGAGCCGATATAGTCGGAATAGCCTTTTTCCATGCCAATGAAGATCGGTCCTTCCATAATACGATCCTTGCACGCCTTCTGGAACCGCTCGCCATTGCTCATGATGAGGTTCATGACCTCATCCATGTCCTGATCCACGGAGAAGGACAACTGCCAGTGGGCGCCGGAGGTGTAACGGCTCAGATTGATAAAGCCCACCATTTGAGAGTTGTTGATGACCTTCAGGTTGTTGTACAGCTCCACCGTCGTGGTGCGCAGACCGATGTGCGTGACAATGCCGCGGAAGTCGCCGAGAATGATGCAGTCGCCGATGCGCACCTGGTCCTCCGTGATGAGGAACAGTCCGCTGACCAAGTCGCTGACAATGCTCTGGGAACCATAGCCGATGATCAGGGAGATCACGCCGGCGGAGGTGAGGATCACGGAGGTGTTCACGCCGACCTGATAGAGCGCGTAAATCGCCACAACCAGCGTCACAACAAACTGCACAATGCTCGCAATCAGGTTGCTGACGGTCTTCGCGCGGGAATCCATGCGACCCGATAGCAGCTCCAGCAGCTTTTTGAGCAGCGTCACGCCGATTACCGCGAACGCCACGCTCAGCAGGATGGTCGTGAGGGAGAAAATGCCAATCTTATGGTCCCACTGGTTTGAGAACAAATAGGCGGAAACCGGATTCTGGGAGAAGAGCGCGTCGATGACATACATGGCGATCAACGCCGCAAATACGAGTCCAAACAGTCCGGCGATCATCTTTTTGAGAGCCTCGTCCAGCTCCGCATCCTCTTTCTTGACGGCGCCGCGTTCCGTGGAGAACACGCGCGTCAGGATGCCGCTGTAGTCATCCTTGAGCCAATCGTCAATCTCCCGGTACACGCAGGACATCAGCAGGATCGCCAGCGCGAGAATCAGGCAGGCGGGAATAATGCGCACCAGAATGCCCGTCACCGGCTTCGTCAGCGTTTCGCTGCGCTCCGCGCTGATGATGATGTGCTCATCGTCGCTCATGGTGTTGAGATAATAGTCGTAGCCGGCGACTCTCTGGGTGCCAAAATAACGCGCAAGCAGCGCGGTCTCCGGCAGGTTGTTCGGGATGGAACGCACCTTTTCGGAGGATGCCGTCGCCCAGAGCATTGTCTCAGGCTCCGCGGCGGAGACAAACATCTTCGCGTAGGTATCCGTATTGACCCGCAGCAGCGCCGCGTTGACGTCGGTCTGCTCTCTCATGGCGCTCAGGGCGCTGTTCGTCAGCATCGCGCAGATGATTCCCGGCGCGTCCAGACGGCGCACCGCGGTGAAGTAGCCGCTTCCGTCAGCCTTTTCGTGCATCAAGCTCACGTCCGCGTTGTTGAGCAGCGTCCACAGGACGAACTCATCGTCCTCAGGGTTCTGGCTGAGTGTATAGCCGATGTAGCCGTCCGTGGACATGACCGCCGTGCCGTGCTCGTCGTAGACCACGGCACCGACAAAATCCAGACTCCGGGCAAGCTCCGCGAGGTCATCCTCCCCGAAGTCCTCGCCCATCATCTCTTTCATTTCGGCGATCATCACCGCGCGGTCGGTCACAAGCTCGCAGAAGATATCGGTGATCTTCTCCCACTCCTCGTCACTGAGCTGCATCTCACTGACGAAGCTGTTGAGATTGTTCTCCATCTTGTCGTTGTGATGGACGTAGTTGGTCAGAAGGGGCAAATGCACCGATATTGCCAGCGTCAGCGCGACGCCGATGATCAGCAGAATCGCCGCGTGGCGCGCCACAGGAAGGTTGATATAGTAATCCTTGGTGAACTGCTGGCACTGCTCCTGATCCTGAATGTCGGCGCCCTGCTTTCTCAGGCGCATGGCGCAGAACCAGATGAAGGCAAAGATCAGCGCCATCAGACAGAACTCCGGCGCGATGGTACGCATGGCGCTCGTCCGAATGTCGTGCAGCGGCGTATAGGCAACAACGGAGTAACGGTTGAGCATTTCAACCCTTTCAAAATAGACGGTGTCGGACTTGGAGCCGCCATAGAAGCCGGCCTGAATGCCGTCCGTCGCGTGGGAGGTGCGGGTCCCGTCGGAGGTGACAAGGCTCTCATCCTGAAAATCATAGCTCGTTTTGCCGGAATTTGCAAGCACACTGCCCGTGGTGCTTTCAATCACGCACAGATCCACCGGGCAGGTCTCCAGAATCCGATCGAAGTCGACGTTGTAAAGTTCCTGCGTGTCATCCCACTGGATGCACAGCCATCCTCCGTCCAGACGGATCGCCGTATAGTCGTGCCCCTCCGCCTCCAACACACCCACTGTTTTCAGGGTGCGAAGCTGGCTCTCATCCAGCAAAAACTCGTCGGCATTGTCCGAGGCAAGCTCGCCGCCCGCGTTGGGGAAAAAGAAAATGGAGCAGTCGCCCATGCGGTAGGCGTAGTCGCTCAGTGCCGACTCCGTCACGCCGTTGTAATCGAAGTAGACCTTCGCAACGTCTGTGAACAGCACCGCCTCGCGCAGGTCAAAGCTCTCGTAGGACGATTGGAGCGAATCCTCAAAGCTGATGAGATTCCGCACCGCGAACAGGGCGTTTGCCAGGGTCTCATAGGTCGTGTCCAGCTCGCTCTCGTACCGGTCCCGAACGGCGCGCGCCGTACTCCACACAATGCCGAGCAGCAGCAGAGCGGAAATCGCCAGAATGAACACATTCGCCTTGTTTTTCTGCTTTTTCGGCTGAGTCCCCGCAGTCTCCTGGGTCGCAGCAGTTTTGTTTTCTTCCATCGTTCTTCTCCCTTCAGCGCTTTTCACGCCGTCAGTTTTCCTGCCCTTGTTGCTGTAGGCATGGCTCATGGGTATCAATCGCTGTTGTTACTTATTTTCGCTAAACGCGATCATCTGCTTCTTCAGACCGCGGAAGGTTTCGCCAAAGGTCGCGGCGTCAAAGTTGCAGAGTGCCTCGACCGCCTTGGCGGCAACCGCCATGGTCTTTTCGTACAGTTCGCCTTCTTTGACGGTCTCCGCGGGAGCGCTCAGGTCGGCGGGATAGTAAACCAGCTCGGTTTCCTCAGCGTCCAGGCAGTTGTAGAGATACAGGTTGAACAGACCCTCGCCCGTGAGGTCGATGGCAATGGTGTCAAGCATATTGCCCTTGACGTCGGAGCAGAGGAACGCGAAGTCGGCGGGGCCGTCCGCGTCGATGTCAACCAGAACCGCGTTCTTTCCGGCGGGGCGGATCATCGCCTTGGTCTCAGCGCTCTCCTCAAGCTTGGCACGCAGATCGCTGATAAGAACGGTCTTGTTCGCGCTGCTATTGGCGTTGGCAAAGTGCGCGACGACGGCAGCCTTCATGCCCTTGAAGAACTTCGCGAAGGCGGCGGCGTCAAAGTTGCGGATCGCGTCCAGCATCGGGATGAGCATGTCAAGGGTCCTCGTCGTCTGTGCCTTGGTGAGCAGCATGGGGACATTGGATCCGGCAGAATAGTACACGCAGTAGGCGTTCTCCGGGTTCTGGCAGTTGTAAATATAGAAATCGAAATCGCCATCGTTGGTGAAGTCAACGGCAATCGTATCAAGGACGTCGCCGCGCAGATCGGAGCAGAGGAAACCGAAATCGGCAGGACCGTCACCGTCCACATCCAGGAAAATCGCGTTTCTGGAGGACGGCGTCATCATTGCCTTGGTCGCGGCGTCGGACAGAATCTTTGCGCGCAGTTCGCTGATTAAAATTGTTTTGCTCATCGTTATTCTCCTTAGTTTTCTAATATCAAACAAGAGATTCGAAGCACCACGCCTACAGCAACAAACGCAGGAACAGCGAATCCTGTTGTATAAATTCGGTATCCTCCGCGCTCGTTATGAAATGGTTCCCGTGGCGCAGGGATTATTCGTGGATAATGAGACGCGGCTCACCGTCCAGCTTGAGCAACTCGTGCTGCGAGAAATACTCCTGCAAAACGTTCGGAGCGTGCGTGGCAATCTCCTCCGATTTCCCGTTTTGCTCCACTTCCTCCAATGTTTTGCATTCCTCCTGACACACTTTTCGCCTGCCTGGTTTTGCGGTGACAGTTTTCATGCAAAAAAGCGCCTATAAACTCCTTTATATTTTACAGCGACTCTCTCTATCTGGCAACGGGGGGTTCCAAAACGGAACCTTTCGCCTTTTTTCGCCGTTCTCTTGCTTTTTTCACCTGTTCTGAATATGATATAAAAAATATAATACTTGAGGTTTGACAGTTATGAACACTCCTTTTGCGGAAACTCTGCGGAGCCTGAGAACCGAAGCGGGACTCTCACAGCGGGAATTATCCGAGCGGATGTACGTCACCCGCCCTACGATTGCCCGATGGGAGAGCGGTCTTCGTCTGCCGGACGCCGCGATGATCGCCCGCCTCTCCGAAGTCCTGGGCGTGGACGCCAATGCGCTGCTCACCGCCGCCGCGAAGAGCGATGAGTCGCCCAACGTCATTTTGGTGGATGACAGCAAGGTTGTCCTCACCGACGGTCTGTCCGTGCTGGAGGAGGTCATGCCGAACGCCACGATCACAGGCTTCATCTGGCCGCAGGAAGCGATTGAGTACGCAAAAATAACTCGCATTGCGCTGGCAATCCTGGATATCGAGCTGGGGAGCACCAGCGGGCTTGATCTCTGCCGCACGCTGCGCGAGATCAATCCCCGCACCAACGTCATGTTTCTGACCGCCTACGCCGAATATTCTCTGGACGCCTGGAGCACGGGCGCCTGCGGGTTCATGGTCAAACCGATCACGGCGGACAGCGTCCGCGAACAACTCAAAAACCTGCGTTATCCGTTTATGTATGGAGGCACCGGAGAGTGAACATCTGGGCAGTTTTCTTCTACAGCTTCACATGTGGCGCGGCTCTGACGCTGACCATACTGGAGCTTTGGGTCGCCGTCGGCTCCCCCGGCATGGACCGGTGGAGCAGGCGCTTTTTCACCATGTTTTTCGCCTCGATCCTGCTGGGTTACGGCGCGTTTCTGGTGGAAATATTGACCTATCTGCTTCCCGGTTCGGCAACGGCGGCACAGATCGCCTCCTATTGTGAGTCTCTCCTTGTGTTCCCTTACCCCATGCTGACGGTTTATCTGCTGCACATTTGCGGGGAAAACTGGCGCAAAAGTACGCTTTTTCGGGTCGAGCTCGCAATCTGCGGGCTGTACTTCACGCTGCTGAATGTCGCCCAGTTCACGCCATTTTTCTACAACGTGACCCCGGACGCTCAGCTCGTTCTTGCCCCAGAGTATCCGCTTCTGATTCTGCCCGTGCTCGCCATTCTGCTTCTCAACGCAGTCGGCGTGATCCGCAGACGGGACAGGCTGCCCAAGCGCCTCCTCCGTGCTCTTCTCGTCTGCCTGCTCCCGATAGCTCTGATCCTCTTTGTTCATCTGTTTGTTCCTGTTTTTCTGCTCATTCACGCCGGACTTCTTCTCACTGCGTTCTCGATGGTCGGCGTCATTCTCTCCAGCCAGCTCAAGCAATACCTGTTCGCGCAGCGGAAGATCACCGAGCAGCATCAGGAGATCGCCCGGCAGCGCACCAGTGTCATGGTGCTGCAAATGCGCCCCCATTTCATCTACAATACCATGGTGAGCATCTACAGCCTGTGCAATCAGGACCCTCACAAGGCACGGAAGGTCATCGCGGACTTCACCAACTACCTGCGCAAGAACTTTAGCGCCATTGCCAGCGACCACACCATTCCCTTCACCGCGGAGTGGGAGCATACCCGCGCCTACCTCGCGGTGGAGCAGGCAGTGTACGAGGACACGCTTTCTGTGGACTACGACATGCCGCATCTCCATTTTCGCGTTCCGCCGCTGACCTTGCAGCCGATCGTGGAGAACGCTGTGAAGCACGGCAGAAACCCGCAAGCCGGTCCGCTCCATATTTTCATTCGCACGCGATGCGCGGAATCAGGCAGCGTAATCACCGTGGAGGATAACGGTCCCGGTTTTGCTGACGCGCCGAACGACAGCGAACCCCACATCGCTCTGGCGAACATCCGTCAGCGTCTGGAGCTGATGTGCGGAGGCTCCTTGCAGATCGCGCCCCGCGAGGGTGGCGGGACTGTGGTTACTGTAACGATTCCGCGGCAGGAGCCAGAACCGCCTCGATTCGGCGCGTAGACCGTATTGTGCCTGTTTCAATCAGTTCAAGCGGACGCGGGAATCCTCCAAAAGGAAAACGACGCCGAAAGGCGTCGTTTTCCTTTTGGAGGCGACACCCGGATTTGAAGCACCCGGTTCAGGTGTCAGCCCATGCTAAAGTATCGGTTTTTCTTTTTTTGCTAAAATTTGATACATTTTGATTGTTTTCCTTTCCCGATATCTTATCATGCTATGCCGGGAAGGGAAAGCTTTTCCATCTGCCTTGCCTACCCATCGCTTCCAATTTCAACGGAAAACGGAATAGCCGGGATACCGGCATGGTTGAACAAATTGACAAGGTAAAACTTGTCCTTTGCGAAATCGATTTGAATCGTTTCTGAAGCTGCACCGTTCAAGCGGAGAATAACCGAGGAATCAGCCACCTCCGCCCGACAGTGCAATTCCTTACCGGCAGAGCGAACGCGAAGGGCGGATAGTTCCTCCCCTCTGAGCACCAGACCCCCTTCGGCATGGTCGAAGGTCAGCGTAATCGTGTCGCCCGCTCGATTCGCACGGCTTACAGCGGGAGCGTCACACAGGATATTCTCTCCGTAAACATGTCCCCTTGCCAGAAGCGCTAAGCGCTCGCCTACCGGCAATTTGTTCTTCGGGTGGATGTCAAACTGCTCGCCGCTGTCAGAAATCGAGCACAGCCATGTATTCGGAACGTCTTTGGAAACCTGCTCCTGCGCCGCACGAATCAGATCAAAGCGGTCGTTTTCGTTCTGCAGCCATCGTTCGTATCCGGGAAGCTGCACCAGCAGGAACGGCAGTGATTCATCCTTCCACAACGCGCGCCAATCGGAAACCAATCCGCTGAGCATGGAAGCGTAGAGGTCCGCATGGTGCATTTCATCGTCGCTCTCCCCCTGATACCACAAAACGCCGCGGATTGAGAATGGCGCGATCTCCTTGAGCATATACTGGTAGAGCGCGCCGGGAAGCAGATGCGGCATGACGTGTATCGTATCCGGGTCAGGAAGCATTCCGCCCTCTTTGGCGGAAGCGAACAGCGCCTCAATCTCTTCTGGTTCCGGCGTGCGCGGCATGACAAGCTCACTGAACGGGTCGGCAAAAGGATTGCCTCGATCGTTCAGGGGGTTGGCGCGCTGCTCGGCGAGGTAGTCTTCCCAT
This sequence comes from Oscillospiraceae bacterium, assembly GCA_017527825.1. Lineage (GTDB taxonomy): Bacteria > Bacillota > Clostridia > Oscillospirales > Oscillospiraceae > Hominicoprocola. The sequence goes on along the minus strand of JAFXPO010000033.1, from coordinate 3,056 downwards.
GACGTCCGCGCAATAAAGGCTTCATATTCCTCCATCCACACAGGTCCCGCCTTGCGAACGGTTTCGGGATTCATCCACGACGCAGAAACGGTGCCGCCCCAGTTACAGCCAACAATTCCGACAGGAATCCGCAGGTCCTGTTCCAGCGCCAGCTGGAAATAGTACCCGACGGCGCTGAAATATTCAATATCCTCCGGCGAGGCAGTGCGCCAGATTCCCATTCTGCTGTAGTCAAACTGATCTTTCTGTCCTTCGAAGGCAACCTCCGGGACATCGTAAAAGCGAATATGCGGATTGGCGCATTCCGGTTTGACAGCGTTCAGATGCTTTTCGTACCGCATGTGAAACTCCATGTTGGACTGTCCCCCGGCGATCCACACCTCGCCCACGGCAATGTGATGGAGTTGGACCTGCTCGGCATTCGCGGAGATCACAAGCGTTTCATTCTCGGAAGCGCACAAGGGCGGCAGCGTCACCTGCCATCCGCCCTCGCTGTCAGCGACGCATGTTGCCTGTTGCCCCTGAATGCTTACGCTGACCGATGCTCCGGGCTGCGCAGCGCCCCAAACAGGAAGCGGTTTATCCCTTTGAAGAACCATATTCGACTGAAAAATGTCTGCCGCTTTCAGCATGAGATCGCGCTCCTTTCATATTCTTAATCGTAATCGGAAGCAATACCGTCTACATCGATATCGCCTTATCCCTGCCCGTAATACGCGTTCTTCCCGTGCTTGCGGAGATAGTGCTTGTCCAGCAGCGACTGCTGCATGTCGCGGTGCTGCGGATTCAGCGTCAGGGCGTGATAGTCCATGAACGCAACCTCCTCCATCACCACCGCGTTATGCACGGCGTTCATCGGATCGGTGCCCCAGACGAATGGTCCGTGGGAGTAGACCAGTACGCCGGGGACGGCGTCGGGGTCTTTGCCCGCGAAGGTCTCGACGATCACATTGCCGGTCTCCTTCTCGTACTCGCCCTTGATTTCCGCGTCGGTCATGGGGCGCGTGCAGGGAATATCGCCGTAGAAATAGTCGCCCTGCGTGGTACCCATGGCGGGAATTGCCATGCCAGCCTGCGCGAAGCTCGTCGCCCAGCGGGAGTGGGTATGCACCACGCCGCCGATGTTGGGAAACGCCTTGTACAGCACGACGTGCGTCGGCGTATCGCTGGAGGGCTTCCATTTCCCCTCGACGTGGTTGCCGTCCAGATCGACGACGACCATATCATCGGGTGTCATGCCGTTGTAATCCACCCCCGAGGGCTTGATGACCACAAGGCCGCTCGCGCGGTCGATACCACTGACGTTGCCCCAGGTAAAGGTCACAAGGTTGTGCTTCGGCAGCAGCAGATTCGCTTCGCATACTGTCTTTTTCAATTCTTCCAGCATCACAGCACCTCCACCGCTGTCCGCTCCACGGACAGCGCTTTTTTGTAGCGTTCCAGAAAGGCGTTGAAGCCGTCCACATCCGCCCGATCCGCGGTCAGCGTGGATGTCTTCGCGCCCGCAAACACCTTGTTGTCCAGATAATCCGCTAGGCTCTCGCCCTCGCCTCTCCACAGCATATATGCCGCCAGCAGCGCCATGCCGTAGGGGCCGCCCTCGCCCGCCGTCTCCATGACGGTCACCGGCGCGTTCACGGCGGCGGACAGCATCCGCTGTCCGATCTCCGGCGTCTTGAAGAAGCCGCCGTGGCCGCAGAGCTTGTCGATTTGCACCTGCTCCGTCTGCGTCAGGATGTCCATGCCGATTTTCAGCGTGGCAAGGGCAGAGAGCAGATGCGTGCGCATGAAGTTGGAAAGCGTCAGTTTCGCGTCGGGCGTGCGGACAAACAGCGGCCGGCCGCCGTCCAGATCGGTCACGCCCTCGCCAGAGAAGTAGTTGTAGCTCAGCAGCCCGCCGCAGTCCGCGTCGCCGCGCAGCGCAGACCGGAACAGCTTCGTAAACAGTTCGCCCTTGTCCATCGGGAAGCCCATGGTTTCCGCAAACTCGGCAAACAGATTGACCCAGGCGTTGATGTCGCTGGTGCAGTTGTTGCAGTGTACCATGGCGACCGGCGCACCGTCCGGCGTCGTCACCATGTCGATCTCCCGGTGCACGCCCAGCGGCTTATCCACCACGACCATGGCAAAGTCGCTCGTGCCGGCCGACACGTTGCCCGTGCGGACACGCACGGCATTGGTCGCCGCCATGCCCGTGCCCGCGTCGCCCTCACAGGGAGCAACGGGGATACCCGCTTGCAGGGTACCGGAGGGGTCGAGGAACCTCGCGCCCGCCTCGGTCAGCACGCCCGCGTGCTTGCCTGCGGTCAGTACTTTCGGCAGGATATCCCTCAGCGTCCACGGGTAGCCCTTCGGCGCAAGCAGCGAATCAAACTTATGCAGCATCGCCTCGTCGTAGTCGCGCTTGGCGGAGTCGATGGGGAACATGCCCGACGCCTCGCCCACACCCATGACCTTTTCGCCCGTGATCTGCCAGTGGATATAGCCCGCGAGCGTCGTGAGATACGCGATGTCCTTTACATGCTCCTCCCCGTTCAGGATCGCCTGATAAAGATGTGCGATGCTCCAGCGCTGGGGGATGTTGAAGCCGAACAGCTCTGTCAGCTGTTCCGCCGCCTCCCCGGTGATGGTATTGCGCCAGGTGCGAAATTCCGCAAGCTGGTTTCCGTCCTTGTCAAAAGGCAGGTAGCCGTGCATCATGCCGCTGACGCCGATGGCGCCCACCGTCTCGATGGGCTGCCCGAGGTTCTTCACCAAGTTGGCATAGCAGGTCTGAATACCCTTGTGCACTGTATCCAACGAGTACGTCCAGATACCGTTCACCAGCTGATTTTCCCACTCGAAGTCGCCGCTCGCGATGGGAATGTGGTTTTCATCGATCAGCACCGCCTTGATGCGCGTGCTGCCCAGCTCGATGCCGAGCGCGGTTTTCGTCAAGTCCATCGTGTCACCTCACCGAACGCCAAAGGAATAGACGGTTTCGCTGTGCAGCTTGCTCCCCGCACGAAGCACCGGCGACGGAAAACCCCAGCAGTTCATGCCGTTGGGATAAAGCT
>JAFXPO010000032.1 GCA_017527825.1 Oscillospiraceae bacterium | reverse complement strand
TTTCCAGCGGAATACAACCGGCTCAGCATTGACCTCTTCGAAATAACGATAGATTCGATCTGCCAGTTCCTGCTTAGATCTCACGCGGATGCCGCGAAGCATTTGCTTCGTCATTTTGCTGAAGAAACCCTCAACCATATTACCTACGAGGAAATCCCGCCGCTGCCGACCGGCACCAATCGCCGCGTGAGGAAAGTCGCCCGCGATCTGGCGAGGGGAGCCGCGAAACGCGAACGCAAGCTCCGCCGCCTTCAATGGCTGCATGAGCATCTGCCGCATCGCCGCCGGTCGATCGAGATCGAGGACGACGACACACTCCGCGACGACTTCCTCACCAACGCCGCGATCGAGGCAGAGCAGACAGTCCGGATAAACAAAGAAGCGCCCGAGGCATAAGCCCCGAGCGCTTTCTCCATGTTTACTTCTTGACCTTGCTGTTGCGAACGATCTCCGCCGCCAGCCGCGCGGCCTCCTCGTCTTTCACGTTCGCCTCGATCAGCTGTGCGATGTTCTCAAGGTACTGGTTCAACGCTTCATCTGTCACGTTCGTCGCCCTCCTTTCCCCGCCATCATATCAGGTCAGCCCATCTTTGTCAATGAGCATTGACGGCAAGCCCAGTCGTCCATCAGGCAGTTGTAATAAGCAATCCGCGCGTCAACCTCGCGCATATATTCTGTCGGTCTGTAGTAGCAGTACTTGCAATCTTTTACATAGACCGAATAGACCACATACGGCGCGTTGTACTTGTGCGGGTTGTATCCGATTGCATATACAAGCATCCGGAGATACTGGAAGCAACCGGAGAGCAGGAAAGCCGCATCGTGGAAAACCTCAAAATAGCGCCGCTCACGTCTTGGCTCGTCACCTTCATTCCCGCTTGGTGCAACCTCTACGATACCAACTACATCATAGACCAGAAGCCGTACCTCACCTATGAAGAAATCCCGCCGCTGCCGACCGGCACCAATCGCCGCGCGAGGAAAGTCGCCCGCGATCTGGCGAGGGGAGCCGCGAAACGCGAACGCAAGCTCCGCCGCCTTCAATGGCTGCATGAGCACCTGCCGCATCGCCGCCGGCCGATCGAGATCGAGGACGACGACACACTCCGCGACGACTTCCTCACCAACGCCGCCATTGAAGCAGAGCAGACAGTACGCATCAACCATCCAGACATAAAAGAAGCAGGGGATTAAACCCCTGCTTGTCTTCTGATTGGAAAATCTGGCACTGGCTTTCCGACTCGCCTATGCGTTTCATCTGCCCATTCGATAAGCCGATTTGCCGCTGTTCTCGTTTCTGTGGCATCTTCCTTGATCTCTGCGATATCAATCTGCACCTGTCTCATATCCACTTGTATCCGCGCCACGTCGTCCTTGAGCTGCGCCATATTCACCTGCATCCGCGCGATATCTTCTTTCATGGGCTGCATCTCTTCACGAATCATTTGCCGCATCGCTTCCAAGTCTTTCTGATCTAGCATATTCCTCGCTCCTTTCTCCGTCATCATATCAGGTCAGCCCATCCTTGTCAATGAGCATTGACGGCAAGCCCAGTCGTCCATCAGGCAGTTGTAATAGGCAATCCGCGCGTCAACCTCGCGCAGATACTCTGTCGGCCGGTAGTAGCAGTAGCAGCAATCTTTCACATAGACCGAGTAGACCACATAGGGCGCGTCATACTTGTGTGGGTTGTATCCGATGGCATACCCTCGGTAGGCGTCCACCAGGTCAACCGCGATCATCTGGTAGTCGTTGTGCGTCATGGTTCGTTCTCCTTTCGTCCCGCCCGCAGGCGGTCTGTTTAGCATCTTAGATTCTGCGCCTGAGCCTCTATCGAATTTGCCGATTTGATTTTCCCGCGCACCTCCTGTTATAATTATCTTCGGAGAGGGCATGAAACGTAAGGTTTAGCACCTTGAGTTCCTTGCCCTCGCCTCGCGAGGACAAGGAACAGGAGGGGAGCGGGAAAATCATTTTCGGCATCGGCGCTGCGCGCCGACACCTTTTCAAATTCCGTCGAGGAATTTGTGCCAAACCTCTGAATCCGTCCATCCCAAGCTCCCGCGGCGCCGCCACAATGCCGCTGGCGGCATTGTATTGACCGCTGCGCGGTCAATTGCGCCGTTTGCACCCGCCACAAGCCCCAGAATCGCGCCCAGACAGCCCCAGACGCACCAGACAAGCCCAATACGGCACAAGCCTAACCGGAGCCGCACAGCCTCAAAAAACGGCTGTCTCGCAAATTCACGCTTGATAACCGTTCAAAGATATGGTATTAACATAATCAAGGATTGAAGCGTACTGTATGGGTCGCAAGAAAAGAATGCCGGAAACCTCCGCCGCAGTCACACCAGATTGAACAACAACCGCAATTTTGTGCAGTTCCACAATCTGAGCGCCGCCAGCAGGGCGGCGCATGAAATGACATTTAGAATTGAACAAAATATAAACTTTGTTCAAAAAAGGGGATTGCAATTTATGGGGCAGAGGGATACAATACCATTGTTATAAGACTTGAACGGATCGTGCGATCTTGCAATTCTCGCGCTACGTCCGCAAAGGAGCTGATCGAATTGATCGATTATCGTACGGAAGCACCGCCGATCCTGCGGGATTTTCTGTCGTACCACGAAACCATCAAAGCACACTCGCGACTCACGGTCGATGAATACTATCTGGACCTGCGAAATTTTTTCCGCTATCTCAAGCAGCTGCGCGACCCGGCGCTCAAGGGTCGCGAGCTGAGCGAAATTGATATCATGGACATTGATCTCCAATTTGTCGCCGACGTATCGCTCAGCGATGTTTACAGCTATATGAGCTATCTGAGCCGCGAGCGCGTGCTGCATCAGAACAGCAGACATTCGGAGTATGGCTTGAGCGCATCGTCCAGAGCACGGAAAATCGCTACGCTGCGCTCCTTCTACCAATACCTGACCAACAAGGCACATTTGATTGAGTCCAATCCAATAAAAGAGATCGATTCACCGAAGCTCAAGAAATCGTTACCGAAATATCTGACTTTGGATGAAAGTTTGCAGCTTTTGGACGCGGTTGACGGCAAGAACCGCGAACGCGACTACGCAATACTCACACTGTTCCTCAACTGCGGACTGCGTATCTCGGAGCTGTGCGGACTAAACCTGAACGACATTCAGGACGAGGCGCTGCGGGTGCTTGGAAAAGGAAACAAAATGCGGATCGTTTACCTCAACGACGCATGCTTGGACGCACTTTATGATTATCTTGCGGTGCGCCATCCGATCACCGGACCGGATCAGAACGCGCTGTTTCTGTCCAGTCGGGACGAACGAATCAGCAAGTCCACTGTTCACGCGCTGGTCAAGAAACACATCTCTGCCGCAGGGTTGGACGCAACCCGATATTCTTCCCACAAGCTGCGCCATACCGCCGCGACGCTGATGCTGCAAAACGGCGTTGACGTGCGCGCTGTGCAGGAGGTGCTCGGTCACGAACACTTGAACACCACAGAAATCTACACCCATATCGACAACGAAGCGCTGCGGGTTGCCGCCAAGGCAAACCCCCTCGCTCGCGTTAAGCCGCCCGCGAAAGAAAAATGATGCGGCGCGAAATTCTTTGAACAAAACTTTTGTTTTCTGCAATAACTCTTCGAAAAAAAGGGAGCCGATGTTTCGGCTCCCTTTTCGCTCACGCCTTCCAGAGCGAATGCAGATTGCAGTAGGCGTAAACCGCTTCCACCTCGTCGCCTTCGCAAAGCATGAAGCATGCCTTGGGCGCGTCTCCGGGTTTGAGCTGCTTGCGCTGGTTCCCCTGCCTGGTCTGGAGAGAAATCCACTCAATATAGTGGTTCTCCAGCATGGGATGCTCCACCTCACCCACCGTGACGGTGACCTTTCCGCCTTCCACGGTGTAGACCGGGACGTGCTTTTCGCGCGCGCCGTCACTGGTGCCGGGGACAATCTCTTTCATGGGTTTGCCGCAGCAGGTGATCGGGCAGCCTTCCACCTTGACGGCGGCGACCATATTGCCGCAATGCTCGCAAATCAAAAATTTCTGCTCCATGGTACGTCCTCCTCTGTCTTTTTTGGGGATGGTGCCATTATAGAAGAAAACCGTCGAAAACGCAAGCCTATTCGCAGCCTTCGCAGTGCGCACAGTCCGGGAACAGGCTGTGATCGTACTCGATGCCGTGCTTGTCGTAGTAATCCTTGAGCGCCGCCTTGATCGCTTCCTCCGCCAGTACCGAGCAATGCAGCTTGTGCGCCGGAAGACCGTCCAGCGCCTCCGCGACCGCTTTGTTGGTGAGCTGCAGCGCTTCGCTGACGGGCTTGCCCTTGATCAGTTCCGTTGCCATGGAGCTGGACGCAATGGCGCTGCCGCAGCCAAAGGTCTCAAACTTCACGTCGGAGATGGTGTCGCCGTCGATTTTGAGATACATCGTCATAATGTCGCCGCACTTGGCGTTGCCCACCTCACCGACGCCGTCCGCGTTGTCGATGACGCCCACGTTTCGCGGGTTGCGGAAGTGATCCATCACGGTTTCACTGTATAAAGCCATTTTCCTTGCCTCCCTACAGAATATAAGCTCTCTTGCCGGTTTGAAGGTCGCGCCAGACCGGCGACATGCCTCGCAGGTACGATACCACGTCTGCCACCGCGGCAATGAGGTAATCGATTTCCGCTTCCGTCACGTCCGTGCCGAGACTCAGCCGCAGCGAGCCGTGGGCAACGTCGTGGACGCGCCCGATCGCCAGCAGCACATGGCTGGGGTCGAGCGAACCGGAGGTGCAGGCGCTGCCGGAGGACGCACAGACGCCCTTGTCATCCAAAAGGAGCAGCAGCGACTCGCCCTCGATGCCTTCAAAGCAGAAGTTAACGTTGCCGGGCAGACGCTTGTCCGGGTCGCCGTTGAGAGCGCTGTGCGGAATCCTCGCAAGCCCCGCGATCAGCTTGTCGCGCAGCGGGATCAAATGTGCCGACGCCTCATCCATGTGCGCCGCAGACTCCTCCAGCGCAGCCGCCATGGCGACGATGCCGGGGATGTTCTCCGTGCCCGCGCGTTTGCCGCGCTCCTGCGCGCCGCCCTCGATCAGATTCGTGAGCCTGACACCCCGGCGGGCATAAAGCACGCCCACGCCCTTCGGTCCGCCAAACTTGTGCGCGGAAAGAGACAGCAGATCGATGTTCTGCACGCGCACATCGATGGGAAGATGCCCCGCCGCCTGCACCGCGTCGGTGTGGAACAACACGCCGCGTTCCCGGCAGACCGCGCCGATCTCCGCAATCGGCTCAACGGTACCGATCTCGTTGTTGGCATACATCACCGTCACCAGCGCCGTATCTTCGCCAATGGCGTCCGCCACCTGCTGCGGCGTCACCAGTCCGGTCACCGGCTCCACCGGCAAGAGGGTCACGGTAAACCCTTCATTTTCAAGTTTTTTCAGGGTATGCAGCACCGCGTGGTGCTCAATGGCGGTGGAGATGATGTGCTTCTTCCCTGACTTTTCGCCCATTTTTGCCGCTGAAATGATTGCCTGATTGTCCGCCTCGCTCCCGCCGGAGGTGAAGGTCAGCTCCTGCGGTTTCGCGCCCAGTATGCCGGCGATGCGCTCCCGCGCCGCGACAAGCGCTTCGCTTGCTCGCTGACCCGCGCTGTGCAGGCTGGACGGATTGCCGTAGACTTTATCAAGGTACGGCAGCATCGCGTCAATGGCGGCGCGGCTCATTTTTGTCGTCGCCGCGTTGTCTGCGTAAATTTGCATGATGGCTCTCCTTTTCATTGCCTAGTTGATCACTAGGCTTATTGTGCCATATAAAACCTAGTTTGTCAATAGGCTTTTGATCGGACAAAAAAAGCCCCCTGCCTAAGCAAGGGGCTTTGGAATTACATGCTCACCTGACCGGCAAAGCTGTCGTTGATCACATAATACGCGGTGTACTCCTCAGGCTTAATGTAAAGCCGAAGGCTTTCGACCTTGGTGCGCTTGTGGGATGCCTTGAAGTCCGCCTTCGCGGCTTCCACCAAATCATTGACCACAGCTTCGCTGCCCATGAACTGCACATACGCCGTCACCATGGCAACGCTTTTCTTCGCCTCGCGCGCCGCCCTGGCTTCCGCCTTTTGCTCTTCCGTCATGGGCTTGCGACCGGGTTTTTTGCGCTCCTTCACCGGCTCGACGGGGACAACCGACGCCGCCTCGACCACCTCGGCAAGCTCAGGATATACAGGCGATTTCTTCTTCATCGGCACCGCGCGACGGGTCTTCTTCGCACCGCGCGGGAGCTGGCTGTTCTTCTCTTTTCTTGTAGGCATAGGTTCTCCTCCATCACACTAGATGTGGGTAGTTTACCGCACTTTTCCAGAAATATCAAGAGCGAACCCAAAAAAATGGCTTGGTTACGCGCAAAAAGAGCGCCGTGCGGCGCTCTTTTCGATGCAAGATCAGCCGGTGAAGTGCTGCGTCCAGTAATTGCCGATGTAACCCACGCCGATTTTTGTGTACGAGGCGTTGAGGATGTTTGCGCGGTGACCGGGACTGTTCATCCACGCGTTGACCACTGCCTCCGGCGTGGCGTAGCCCATGGCGATGTTCTCGCCCGCCGTGCGGTAGCGGACGCCCTGCGCCTTCATCAGGTCAAAGGGGCTGCCGTAAGTAGGGCTGTTGTGGTCGAAGTAGCGGTTGTCGCGCATGTCCTGCGACTTCATGCGTGCCGTGCGGGTGAGGGTTGCGTCCTCGGTGAGCGGCGCCAGACCGTGCTTCGCGCGCTCCACGTTTACGAGCCGGATCACCTCGCGTTCATACGCGCTGGCGGTCGTCTGCTCCACTGGCTGTTCCGGTTCTGCGGGCTGCTCCGGTTCCGCGGGCTGCTCCGGTTCCGCGGGCTGCTCCGGTTCCGCGGGCTGCTCCGGTTCCGCGGGCTGTTCCGGCTCGGAGGGCTGCTCCGGCTCCGTGGGCTGTTCCGGCTCTGCGGGCTGCGGTGCTTCCGGCAGTGTGACGTGATACTGCCTGAGAATCTGCCCCAGCAGCGCGTTTACATCGAGCGTTGCGCAGGAATCGTCGCCGCAATTGCCGCCGCAGCCATCGCAGAGTATTTGCCACAGCAGTGTGCGACAGGCGGTGTTCGGCTGGCAGTCTGCGGCAAAAGCCGGGACGCTCAGGGAAACCATGAGAGCGGCTGCCATAAGGATGCTGGATAGTTTGTGTTTCATAGGTATTACCTCCCTTTCACGACAAATTGTAACCGTTTTGTCATCACTTGGCAATGCAAAAAGGTTTCCAGTTCTGGAAGGGATAACCAGTGGCGCAGCAGTGCATACTAAAGAAAAAAGCGATGGAGGAGCCTATGGAAACATTGCTGGAATATCCGCGCCTGAGCGAACACTTATTAGCGGACGTCGCTGTGATCGGCGGCGGCATGGCAGGATTGCTGGCCGCTTTTTCCCTGCACCGCGCGGGACTGCGCGTAGTGCTGCTGGAGGAAAACCGCCTCGCCGGCGGCGCGACAGGGCGCTGTACGGCGAGGCTCTCGGCGCAGCACGGCTTGTTCTGCGAGCGGCTGATCCGCGATTTCGGGGAGCATCTGGCGCGGCAGTATGTCATGGCGCAGCTTCACGCGGTGAAGCAGTACCATGATCTGTGCGCCGCGCTGCGCGTGGACTGCGATTGGCAGGAGCGAACCTCGCGCGTCTGCGCAGCGCCAAACGGCCCCGACCTCTCGCGAGAGTACGCAGCAGCAGTACTGCTTGGCGCTCCGGTGGAATTGCAGCCTGTCAAGGGACTTCCCTTTCCGGTGCGCGAGGCGGTTTGCTTCACCCATCAGGCGTCCTTTGAGCCGCTTCCGCTCTTCGCTGCGCTGCTCAATGATTTGACGGTGTATGAGCACAGCCCTGTTCAGGACGTGCGAGGGCATTGGGTACGGTGCGACGGCGGCGTGGTGGAGGCGCGGCACATCGTCGTCGCCACGCGCTATCCCCTGCTGGAGCGATGGGGTCTCTACCACCTCCGGCTGCGGCAGGAGCAGGTACACCTGTTGGAGCTTGCCGGCGCGCCAAAGCTCGACGGATGGTATCTGGACGCGGATACCCGCGGATGGAGCCTTCAGCAGCGCGGCGACCGCCTGATTCTGAGCGGAGGGCTGCACCGCAGCGTGAACAATCCCGGCGACCGTTACGAACGCCTGCGCGCACAGGCGCGGCTGTGGTTCCCGGAGGCGCGGGAGACGCGCGCGTGGTCGTCACAGGACTGCGTGACCATGGACGGTGTACCGTATATCGGGCGCTGCGGCGCGGCGACGCCCTTCTTGCATGTGGCGGCGGGCTTCGGACGCTGGGGGCTGACCAACAGCATGGTCGCCGCGACGCTGCTGACCGCCGAGATTCTCGGCACGCACTATCCCTACGCCGAGGTGTTTTCGCCCGGACGCTTCTTCCCCTCCGCGTCCATTGAGGCGATGATGGAAGGCGCGCTCTACGCCGTGCGCGGCAAAAAGCGCCGTCTCTATACCGCCGCGGAGCGCGAGACCTCCGCGATCCCTCGCGGCGGCGCCGCCATCGTGCGGCACCACGGGAGGCAGTACGGCGTGTACCGCGACGAGCAGGACCGGCTGTACGCCGTTTCCCCCGTGTGTCCCCATCGGGGCTGCGCGTTGGAGTGGAACGCCGACGACAAGACCTGGGACTGTCCCTGCCACGGTTCCCGCTTCGACTATACCGGACGGCGGCTGGACAGCCCCGCCCGCGCGGCGCTCAGGCAGACGGACGCAAGATTGCTGTAACGAAAAACGACGGCTTACGCCGTCGTTTCGTTCGCCGTCAGTTCGGGATGCTTCAGGTACCGCTGGAAGCTGGTCCAGAAGCGGGAATACTCCACACCGGAGCAGATGCGCTCATCCAGGACGCACTTGAGCGGCAGGAGCTTTTCGCGGTACTGTCCCTCTAAGAAGTTCGACGTGGGCTTGCCCATGCACAGGAACACGCCCGTGGTGCCGAACTCATAGCAGTGGTGATAGATGGGGTCGGTGCCGATGCTGGCGAGATTGGTGATGAACAGGCTTGTATGAAACGGACTCAGGTCGATGACAAACTTCGGCAGCAAGCCGTAGCGGTCAAGCAGCCGCGCAAGTCCCAGCACAAGGCTCGGCAGCAGCGGGATCGAAAACATGAAGTTCGCGAACTTGTCCGTGTTGTTGTCGTGCTCCGCCACGGAGTTCTTGGCGACCAGCGCCTCGATCTTGTCGTTGATGGACAGCACGTCGTCCTCCGGCTCGATGAACACCTTGAGCGTGGTCTCGTCCGGCGTGCCGTCGGCGCGGGACTTTAGCATGACAAAGCTGACGCAAAAGTGGTTGCGCTGGAAAATCTTCTTATTCATAATGAAACGGTTGATCTTCGGGTTTTCCAGATATGCCTTGTGGTATGCCGCCAGAATCAGCGCCATATAGGAAATGCGAACGCCCTCCTTGCGCTTGCCGTGGATGAAGCCGCGCAGGATTTCCATGTCCGCGTATTCGGTGATATAGTTCTGCGCATCGTAACGATGCGGCATGATGTACGGGATCGCTGAGGCGATCGCCGTTTCCTTCACGCGCTTGCCGTCGGGTCTGATAGGATCACATCCTCTCTTTTTCTTGCGCGGACAGTGTATAACATTTTCTTCAATCCTGCAACCTTTGATTGCCCGCAATTCATCCCAAAATTTTTTTCTGATTTTCTTAAAATATTTTTGTTTAGGTGTTGCGTTTCCGACGCGCTCGTACTATACTGGATACACAAATCATCTAAAGGAGGATGCGCGCTATGAACTACGGTCGTGTATACAACTTTTCCGCGGGCCCTGCCATGATGCCGGAGAGTGTTTTGGAGGAAATTCGTGACGAAATGCTCAACTACCGCGGCAGCGGCATGTGCGTCATGGAGATGTCCCACCGCAGCGCGGTGTATCAGCAGATCATCGACGAGGCGGAAGCAGACCTCCGCGATCTGATGGGCATTCCCGACAATTACAAGGTCCTGTTCATTCAGGGCGGTGCCACGCTGCAATTTGCCGCGATTCCCTGGAACCTGATGAAAAACGGCAAGGCGGTTTACATTGAGACCGGCGCCTGGTCGAAGAAGGCGATTTCCGAGGCGAAGAAGTACGGCGAGGTAATCGTTGCCGCCTCCAGCAAGGATAAGAATTACAGCTATATCCCCGACTGCTCCGACCTCGACATCCCGGAGGACACGGACTATGTCTACATCTGCGAAAACGAAACCATCCATGGCGTGACGTGGCAGACGCTCCCCAACACCAAGGGTCACATCCTGGTCTCCGACCAGTCGTCGATGTTCCTCTCACGTCCGGTGGACGTGAGCAAGTACGGTCTGATCTACGCGGGCGTGCAGAAGAACGTCGGTCCCGCGGGCATGGTGGTCGTCATCATCCGCGAGGACCTCATCCGCGAGGACCTCGATCCCAAGATGCCGATTTACATGCGCTATGACACCCATGCCAAGAACGGCTCCATGTACAACACGCCGAACTGCTGGGCGATCTATTGCTGCGGCAAGGTGTTCAAGTATCTCAAGAGCATCGGCGGTCTTGAGGAAATGAATCGCCGCAACATCGAAAAGGCAAAGGTCCTTTACGATTTCCTCGACTCCTCCAAGATGTTCCACGGCACGGTGGAGGCGGCTGACCGCAGCCTGATGAACGTGCCCTTCGTCACCGGCAGCGCCGAGCTGGACGCCGAGGTGGTCAAGGCGACCAAGGCGGCGGGCTACGACAACCTCAAGGGTCACAAGAGCGTCGGCGGTCTGCGCGCCTCGATCTACAACGCCATGCCCAAGGAGGGCGTTGAGGCGCTGGTTGAATTTCTGAAGAAGTTTGAGCAAGAGCATCAGTAAAGGAGGCTATTGTCATGCGAATTCTGGTCACAGACGGAATGGACAAGTCCGCCATTGCCTCGCTGCGTGAGCGCGGACATGAGGTCATCGAGCAGTTCTATGAGCCGACCGAGCTGGGCGAAGCGCTCAAGGACGTGGACGTGGTGGTCGTGCGCTCCAAGACCAAGGTACGCAAGGAGCACATCGACGCGGCGAAGAACGGCAAGCTCAAGTGTATCATCCGCGGCGGAATCGGCATTGACAACATCGACGCCGACTACGCCCGTATGCACGGCATTCAGGTACGCAACACGCCGGACGCCTCCACTGAGTCGGTGGCGGAGCTGGCGCTGGCGCACATGCTCGCCTGTGCGCGGTATGTGTCCATCTCTGGCAGCACGATGAGAAACGGTCAGTGGGAGAAGAAGTCCTACGGCAAGGGCATCGAGCTTGTTGGCAAGCGCCTTGGCATCTACGGCTACGGTCGCATCGGCAAGCGCCTCGGCGTCATGGCGAAGGGCATGGGAATGAACGTGCTGGCGTACCGGCGCAGCGCCATTCCTGAGAGCATCGACGACGCGGGCATCATCTACGTTGACGAGGAGAAGCTGCTGCGCACCTGCGACTTCATCTCCGTTCACGCGCCCTCCTCCCCGGCTGGTCCGATCATCACGGCGGATAAAATCGCCCAGATGAAGGACGGCGTGGTGATCATCAACACCTCCCGCGGCGCGAACGTGGACGAGAAGGCGCTGCTGGACGCGCTGAACAGCGGCAAGGTCCGCGCGGCTGGTCTGGATGTGTGGATGGACGAGCCGACTCACAATCAGGAGCTGATCAACCACCCCAACGTCTCCTGCACGCCGCACATCGGCGCGGCGACGGTGGAGGCGCAAAAGCGAATCGGCGCGGAGATCGTGTACATCATCTCCTGTCTGTAACGCACAACGAAAAAGAGGGACGGACATTCAGTCCGTCCCTCTTTTTGTCAGCTGACCGCGTAGCGAAGATCGAGGCAGTGATCCGAGATGCCGTCACAGGTGACGGACACCACGGTCAGGTCCCAAATGGCGTCGGCTTCGCGCTGGTCTCCTTCCAGCGTGACCGGTTCGGCGAAGCGGACGGTGTAGGCGTACAAGCCGTGGTTCATGTAAAAGACCGTGGCGGAGTCGAAATCATCGTAGATGGTGTGCCCCACGATCTCCCAGCCGTCGTTCAGCAGTTCGCCGCCGCTCTTGCCGACCAGAGCGTCCAGCTCGTCCGGGGTCGGCATCGCGGCGGAAAGGTTGTCGATCCACGCGGGTACCAGCGTCGCGGCATCCGCGGTGTGTGCGCGCAGCGCGTCATAGATCTCCGGCGTCAGATTCGCCACGGCGCGAAGCACCGAGCCGCCGCGCTCAAAGATACAGACGTAGTGATTTTCATCGAACGCGGACGCGTAGATCGAGTCTCCTGCCAGTGCACCCAGCGTCTCGACAGGCTCCACAGGTTCTTCCATCTCCGTGCTGTTCGCCGTCGCGTGTACCGCGCAGCCGCTGAGCAGCAGCGACACGGCGCACAGGAGGATCAAACGTTTCTTCATGGCTGCGATTCTCTTTTCTTGCTTATGAGCGCTCAAAAATGCGGCGTACCCGCAGCACGCCATTGATTTTTTCCAAACTTGCCACCGTGTCGCCTGGCATCGGATGCGCCAGGTCCAGCAGCGTGTAGGCATACTCGCCGCGCGCCTTATTGGCGAGGTTTTCGATGTTCAAACCGTGATTGCCGAAAAACGAGGTGATCTGGGTCAGCATATTCGGCACGTTTCTGTGCAGCACCGCGACTCGCGCTTCCGTCTCACAGACGCCGGCGTGGATCTCCGGGAAGTTCACCGAATGGGAGATGTTGCCGTTGTCCAGATAGTCTTGCAGCTCGTCCACCGCCATGATGGCGCAGTTGTCCTCCGCCTCCAGCGTGGACGCGCCGAGGTGCGGCAGGACGACGGCGTTTTTCATGCGGACGCTCACCGGGTTGGCGAAGTCGCTGATGTAGCAGCGCACCTTGCCACGCTCCAGCGCCGCCGCCATGGCGTTCTCATCCACCAGCGCGTCCCTGGCAAAGTTCAGAAAGCGCACGCCGTCGCGCATCTTTTCGATCTGTTCCGCGCCGATCATGCCCTTCGTCTTGTCCGTTGCGGGAACGTGAATGCTGATATAATCGCATGTCGCGCAGATTTCCTCCACGCTGCCCGACTGATGCACTGCGGGGCTGAGGTGCCACGCGCTCTGGATGGAGAGGTACGGATCATAACCATAGACCTTCATTCCCAGCGACACCGCGGCGTTCGCCACCAATACGCCCACCGCGCCGAGACCGATGACGCCCAGCGTCTTGCCCATGACCTCGTTGCCGGCAAACTGCTTTTTCACTTGTTCGGCGTCCTTGCCGATGGCGTCGTCGGCGGCGTTCGCCTTTGTCCACTTGGCACCGCCGATGATATCGCGGGACGCCAGCAGCAGTCCGGCAATGACGATCTCCTTGACCGAATTCGCGTTGGCGCCGGGCGTGTTGAACACGACGATGCCCTGCTCGGTACAGCGGTCGATGGGGATGTTGTTGACGCCGGCGCCGGCGCGGGCGATGGCGCGCAGCTCCTTGGGGAAAGTCATCTCCTTCATGTCCGCGCTGCGAACGAGGATACCTGCCGCCTCGTCGGGCGTATCGACGACGGTATAGCCCTTGCGGAAACGGGAGGTGCCGATCTTCGCAATGTTGTTCATGCAGTAGATCTTGCGATCCTTGCGATCCTTCATCATACGAAATACATCCTTTTACACAAATATGTTTGCTTATATTATGTCAGATTCGACAAAAACTTTCAATCGTGAAATCAGAGAAAGCGAGCTGTTTACAGCTCGCTTTCCTCTACCAATTGCATAATCGAGACTTCATAGGCGACACGCTCGACCGCGCCGCTGTCCAACAGCTTGGTGTACGTCCGACTCTGCACGCGCCCCTCCAGCGCGAGGCGGTCGCCTACTGCCATGCCCGCCACGGTGGACGCCACCTGTCCCCACGCGATGCAGGGCAGATAGTCCGCCCGCCCGTAGTGACGGTTGACCGCGAGGATCACGTCGCAGATGCTGCGCCCCAGCGGTGTGCGTCGCAGATACGGCTGCTTGCAGATGACGCCGGAGAGCGCGATGCGATTGAAGAAGCTGCCGTCGCCCGCCGCAAGCTCCTGTGCGAGCACCGTAATGACAAGGCGGCTCCCCTGCCCGCTTTTGTTGTTGAACGAGCGCAGCTGCCCGACGATGCGCAGTGGCGACGCCGCGGCGATGTCGACGGTTTCCAGCTGGGTTTCGCTCACGACGATGACCGGATGATCTGCCTGACCGGACAGACGGTCCACCCGCAGCGGGAACTTGTAGAACCGCTGTCCGTGGTTTTCATGGGAAAAGCGAGGCTCCGTCTCCGCAACGCCCCACAGCTCCACATAGTTCTTTTCCATAGAATACCCCTCGTTTGTTTTTCGTTGGTTCATCCTATGACGGCGGTTTCCCGGATATTCGTTTTTCGATTGTCAAAGCGTCGGAGATATGGTATAATAGCCGCAAAGCGGCTATTATATTGATTAAACTGCATATACCACAACGGCGCTGCGCGCCTGTGGTATACTGTCGTCCGAAATCAAAATGCAGGAGGCGTTTTCCCTTGAATTTTCTTTGGATATTTGTCGTAGCGCTGGCGTTCAGCGCCTGCGGCTTCAAGAAGTATGTCTGGTTCATCTCCATTGGCTACGGCTTTTCCGTCGCCGCCATCGGCGCGGCGCTGCTGGTGATGTTCCCTGGTGACGGCGGCACGCTGGCTGCCTGCGTGCTGTTTCTGATCTATGGCTGCCGCCTCGGCGGATATCTGGCGCTGCGCGAATGGAAAAGCAGCACCTACAACGCCAAGATGAAAACCGAGATCAAATCCGGCGACGGCATGAAGCTGATCGCGAAGGTCTCCATCTGGGTGAGCGCGGCGCTGCTCTATGCCTGCGAGACCTCCCCCGTTCTGTTCCGGCTGCAAAACGGCGCAGGAACGGACACAATGCTGCTCGTGGGGCTGGGTGTGAGCGTTTGCGGGCTGATCGTGGAATCCGCCGCTGACCTTCAAAAGAACGCGGCGAAGAAGGTCAACCCCCGCCGGTTTGTCGATACAGGGCTGTATCGCATCGTGCGCTGCCCGAATTATTTCGGTGAGATGCTGTTCTGGACGGGCGTATTCGTCGGCGGCGTGAACGTGCTGCAAAGCGTCTGGCAGTGGGTCGCGGCGCTTACAGGCTATCTTGGCATCATCTACGTCATGTTCGGCGGGGCGCGGCGGCTGGAGATGCGGCAAAACCGCACCTATGGCAGCGACCCGGAATATCAGGCGTATGTGAAGAAAACGCCCATCATGGTGCCGCTGATCCCGCTTTACAGTGTTGAAAAATACAAATGGCTGGTTGCATAAGAAAACCGCCCCCGTGATCGGGAGCGGTTTTTTCCGTCAGTCGAGCTTTTCCTTGATCTTGTCCTTGAGCGCTTCCGCCTTCGCCTTGACCTTCTCGTCCACGTCGGTCTTGTCCAGCGCGTCCTGCACCTTGCCCTTGAGCTTGTCGGCGTTTTCGCGCACATGCGCCTTGAGGGCGTCCGTGTCGACGTCCGCCGCCTTTTCCAGCAGCTTGTCCGCGCCGGCGCGAATCTTTTCGTCCAGGTCCGTCTTGTCCAACACGTCCTGCACCTTGCCCTTCATCTGCTTCGCCGCCGCGCCAACCTTCTCGTCAAGATCGGTGCCGCGCAGCGCTTCCTTCGCCTTGCCCTTGAGATCGTTTAAATCCATGGTATGTTCTCCTTTCGGATGATTTTTGCTAGTATGCTCGTTACTTCTTGAAACTATCCTTCAAAGAAACGCTGCGGTTGAACACGATGTGCTCCGCGCTGGAATCCTTGCTGTCCAGACAGAAATAGCCGAGACGCATGAACTGGAACGTGGGCGCGGTCTTGCCCTTCTTCTCTGTCTTATCATACTCCGCGGCGGCTTTCGCCAGCTCCGGCTCGATCTTGCAGCCGGTGAGCACCTCCAGCGAGTTGGGGTTGAGACAGTCGAGGAAGTTCTTGTCCGGGCCGTCCGGCGCGGGATCGCTGAACAGGTAGTCGTAAAGCCGCACCTCGGCGTCCCTGGCGGTGGCGGCGTCCACCCAGTGCAGCGTCGCGCCCTTGACCTTGCGCCCGTCAGCGGGGTCGCCACCGCGGGAATCGGGGTCGTAGGTGGCGTAGACCTCGACGACATTGCCGTTCTCGTCCTTCTTGCAGCCGGTGCACTGCACCAGATACGCGCCCTTGAGGCGGCACTCCGCGCCGTTGGGGGTCAGGCGCTTATACTTCGGCACCGGAACCTCCATGAAGTCGTCCGCTTCGATCCACGCCTCGCGGGAGAACGTGATGGTGTGCGTGCCGGATTCGGGATCGGTGGGATTGTTTTCAACCTCGAAGGTCTCGCTCCTGCCCTCAGGGTAGTTGGTGATGATGAGCTTGACCGGATGCAGCACCGCCATGGTGCGCTCCGCGTGCTCGTTGAGGTCCTCACGCAGGCAGTGCTCCAAAAAGCTATACTCCACCGTGGACGCGGACTTCGCCACGCCGATGCGCTCGCAGAAGTTGCGGATGGACACGGAGGTGAAGCCGCGGCGGCGCAGACCGCAGAGGGTCGGCATCCGCGGATCGTCCCAGCCGGAGACATAGTTCTGCTCGACAAGCTGACGCAGCTTGCGCTTGGACATGACCGTATAGTTGATGCCCAACCGCGCGAACTCGATCTGGCGCGGCTTGTAGTACGGAATGGAGACGTTGCTCACCACCCAGTCGTACAGCGGGCGGTGCGCCTCAAACTCCAGCGAGCAAAGCGAATGCGTGATGCCCTCCAGCGCGTCCTGAATCGGGTGGGCGAAGTCGTACATCGGGTAGATGTTCCACTTCTTGCCCTGACGGTGATGGTCGAGGTAACGGATGCGGTAGAGCACCGGGTCGCGCATGTTGAAGTTGCCGGAGGCGAGGTCGATCTTCGCGCGAAGCGTCCTGCTGCCCTCAGGGAACTCGCCGTTCTTCATGCGCTCAAAGAGGTCAAGGTTCTCCTCAATATCGCGGTCACGGTACGGCGAGACGGCGGGCTTGCCGATGTCGCCGCGGTTCTCGCGGAACTCCTCCGGCGTCAGGTCGCAGACGTAGGCAAGCCCCTTCTTAATGAGCTCCACGGCGTACTCGTAGTCCTTTTCGAAGTAGTCGCTGCCGTAGAAGAAGCGGTCGCCCCAGTCGAAGCCCAGCCAGTGAATGTCCTCCTGAATCGCGTCGACGTATTCGGTGTCCTCCTTGGCGGGGTTCGTGTCGTCCATGCGCAGGTTGCAGATGCCGCCGAACTTCTCCGCCGTGCCAAAGTCGATGGTCAGCGCCTTGCAGTGACCGATGTGCAGATAGCCGTTCGGTTCGGGCGGGAAGCGGGTGTGTACCTGCTTGCCCTCAAAGCGGCCGCCGGGGCCGATATCCTCCTCGACGAAGGCGTGGATAAAGTTTTTTCCCTCGCTCTCCGCGCTCTCGTCGGTAACTGTTTTGACTTCGTCCGCCATAGTGATTTCCTCTCTCGTTTAAAATAATGTGCTATTGTATCGCTTTTTATCGTATTTGGCAATATCTTTCCAAAAACTCTGTGCGGGTGTAGAGCAGATTCAGCACCTCCAACAGCGCGTTGGCGCGCAGATGCTCCGGCAAGGACAATTCCTTGACAAGCGCGGCTCTCGCTGCGCTGCTGCCATCTCCGATCAGTCCCGCATCCAGCATATCCGCTTTGGTGATGGGTTCTCCCCGAACCGGCGATTCCTCCCCGTCGAAGGTGGCGCCGGCGCGGCGCAGCGCGTCGAGCAGTACCTCAGGCTTCATGCCCTCAACGCCAAGCTTGCCTTCCCTGCCGCCCTTTTTCTTGCGCTTTTCCTTTCCGTAGATATCCGGCGCGTAGGCGTGCTTGAGCTGCTCCGGCGGGATTACGCTCTTCAGATGGCTGCGGATCACGAACCCCGCGCCGTCGGGATCGGTGAAGACCACCAGTCCCCGCGCCGCCGCCAGCTTTCGCAGCAGAGAAAGCTTCTGCCGGTCGTTGAACACGCCAAAGCCGCCCACGTCCACGATCGTGGCGTCGACGACCTGCGCGAGTGTATTTTTGTCGTATCGCCCTTCTACGACGATGACTTCAGCAATAGATGGTTTTTTCATAAACTGCCTTTTTTCCTGGCTGCTTTTCTCTCAAGAAAAAGTACGCTGGGCAAGCTCCATCAAAAGCAGCTTGATCTCTCCCTCGTCGTCCACGCCCTTCTCGCTCTTCATGCGAAGGTCAAGCTTCTGGCACAGCGTGAGACTCTTCTCGCACCACTCGCGCGTGGTGCGCCGCGCCGCGTCCATCAGTAGCCGCGCGGGGTAGTCTGAACGCATGCCCCACTGCTCCATGAGCCAGAACTTGTCGCGCCCCTCGTCGAGCGCGATGCGGGCAGTGTAGAGCCGCCGCAGCTCCTTGCTGATGACAGCGAGGATCAGGAACGGTTCCTCCTGCTTCTTGAGGAGCTGACCCAGGATATCCGCCGCGGCGTTGTAATCGCCACGGGTAATGGCGTTGGTCATCTGAAACACCACCGCGTCCAGCACCGGGTCGGCGACGGCGTTGATGTCGTCGATCGTCACCGCGCTGCCGCGGGCGTAGGCGCCGATCTTTTCAATTTCCGGCACCAGACCGGTCATCAGGCTGCCGCAGGTGAAAAGCAGATGCTCCGCCGCCTGCACGTCGATCTCCTTGCCCAGCGCGCGGAACCGGCGGCGCACCCAGTTGATGAGGTCGCTCTTTTCCTGAATGTCGAATTTGACCACAGTGGCGCTCTTGTCCAGCGCGGCGCAGAGCTTTTTGTAGGCCTTGTTGGGCTTGTACTCCACCTGATCGTACACGAACACCAGACAGCAGTACTCCGGGAAATCCTCCAGCATACCGATGATGGTGTTCCGTGCGTCCTCGCCGAGCTTGAAGAGGTCGCAGTCCGTGACCGCCACCATGGTGCGCTCCGCCATCATGGGCATCGCGTCCACCGCCTCCATCAGCTCCGGGAGAGAGAGCGCCTTGCCGTCAAATTTGTGGTAGTTGAACTCCTCAAAGCCCGTGGGCACCAGTTTCTTCTTCAGCTCACCGAGATAGTACTCGCGCAGGTAGCTTTCCTCTCCGTGAAACACATATACCTGCCCGATCTCACCGCCGGCGAGATCGCTTTTCAGTTTTTGATAGCCTTTGTCAGGCGTCGTCTTTGCCATGGCGTCTCCTAATTGACCGTAATGTGAATGTTTCCTTGCAAATCCGTCCGATACACCGCCGCGCCCGCGTTTTCGAGGCGGTAAAGCGTCTCGTTGTGCGGGTGATCGTAGGAATTGTTCTCGCCGCAGCTGATGAGCGCCGTCTCCGGCGTCACCTCTGAGAGCAGGTCGCCGCCGGTGGAATAGCGCGAGCCGTGGTGCCCGACCATCAGAACCTCGACGTCCGGCAGAGTATTGGTCGCGATGAGGCGGTATTCGCTGTCCGCGTCCATGTCGCCGGTGAACAGCGCGTCAAAGCTGCCCGTGGAGCACAGCACGCTCAGGCACTCCTCATTCATCTCGGCGTCCTGCGTGACTGGCGGGTAAACGGTCAGCGTCGCACCGCCCAGCGGCAACGACTGTACGGTATGAACGAACGATACGGGAACGCTGTACTGCTTTGCCAAATCCAGCACCTCGGCACGTCCCGCGTCGTCGGGATCGATGTCGGGCAGAACCAATCGCTTGACCTTAACACGGGTGAGCAGCGTTGTCAATCCGTTGCAATGATCGTTGTGATAGTGAGACAGGATGACGTAATCGACCGCGCGGATGCCCGCGCTTTGCAGATAGTCCGCGGTCACATCCCCCGCGTCGACGTAGGAGCTGCTGCCGCAGTCGACCAGCGCGGTGACGCCCTTTGCATGCAGCACCACGCTCTGCCCCTGCCCGATGTCGAGCGCCACCAGATGCAGCGATCCGCCGTGCATGGGCAGCGTACCCAGCCACACAACCAGCGCCAGCGTGACGACGCTCAGCGCGGAGGCGGTAAGATAGCGATGCTTGCCGCGCTTGACGAAATAGCTCGTGCCGAAGAGCGCGTAGACATAGACCAGCCACAGCCGCAGGGAATGGTCCGCAAAATAAACCGCGTGGTATGGTATCTTCGTGAGATACTCTGCCACGGTGAGCAGATACGCCGCGCCTAGATGGGGCAAATACCCCAACAACCGCGCCAGCGGCTGAAAGACCATGCCCAGCGCCGTCACGCCCAGCCCCGCCGCAAAGGTCAGCGATGCCGCCCAAAGGCACAGCAGATTGCTCAGCGGCGCGATCAACACCAGATTACCGAAGTAGAACGCCGTCAGCGGAACCGAAAACGCCAGCGCGCCTGCCGTTGCGGACAGTGAGCCAAGGAAAAACCAGCTCACGCGGCTGAATTCCTTTTCATGGAGCCAATCGTAGATCGGCTGCGTCACCAGAATCAGCCCCAGCATCGCGAAAAATGACAGTTGCAGGGAGACGCTTTTCACCGCGAACGGGTTTACGGCGAGGATCAGCAATACCGCGAGAGAAAGTGACGTGGGCGCGTCGCTTTCCCGCTGATACAGCGGTCCAATGAGCATCATTGTGAGCATGACGCAGGCACGCACCACGGATGGCGTCAGCCCCACGACCAGCGCGTAAAACGCAAGCGTCGGGATCGCCAGAGCGCACAGCAGCCGGCGGCGCTCAAGTCCGGTGCAGAAGCTGATCATTGCCAGCAGAAACGCGCAGTGCAGACCGGACACCGCCGTGATGTGGTACAGACCCGCCTCGCTCAGATTTGTCTTGTCCGAGGGGGAAAGGTCAAACTTATCGCCCAACAGCAGCGCGTTCATGAATGCCTGCGTCCGCTCCGGGAAGCACGCCGCGATACTCTCCTGCATCCGCCTTGCCATGCGCTGCGGCAGATAGCGCCACGATCCGGCGTTTCCGTCCTGCACCGTCGCCTCCCCTTTTGCGTACAGCCGCGCGAAGATGCCGCGGGAGGTAAAGGTCGACACGCCGTCGCCGCGGATTGAGGCGGCGCTGCTCACGCGGACGGCGCCGGTCAGGCGCGTTCCCGGCTCCATGTCCAGAAGCGCGGCGTCGCCGTAGTACAGCGCCTTGCCGCGCATGCCGTCCACGCGCACTTCCACACGGCAGCCGCCCTCAGTGGCGGACGGGTAGTCCGCCGTCTCCATGGTCAGCGTCTGCTGCGTACCGGTCAGCGCTTCAAAGGGCAGGAGCGTATGCCGTGCGCAGGCGTAGTCCCAGCACAGCCCCAGTGCCAGCGCAACGCCAATGATCGCGGCGCGGCGGCGGGGATAGCCGTGAAGGATCACCGACCACAGCGCGCCGAGAATCAGGCATCCCGCCGCGGCGCAGGGCAGCAGCCACAGCTGCAACCAGTACTGCGCGGCAAAGATGCCCGCGGCGAACGCGAAGCAGAACGTCGCGAGGTATCTCATTTGCGCCGGGGCGGACGGGGATCGTTGGTTCTGCCGAACAGGTAGTCGGTGCTGACGTTGTAGAAATCAGCGAGCTGCGCGAGCACCCAGGCAGGCGCTTCCCGTTCGCCAAGCTCATAGCGGCGGTAAACCGTGCGTTGTAAGTGCAGTAAATCTGCGATTTCTGCCTGTGATTTATCGTGATCTTCTCGTAAATCACGAATCCGAGGAAACTCCACTTTAATCACCCCGCAAAATGTTACCAAACGGTTGCTTTTTGCGGGGTCTGAATGTCACCGTAGAGTGGCAAAAATAGTATACACGCCGACACTAAATTTGACAAGTGTCGGCGTGCGTAGTATGTACTTACCCAAACAGTGAAATCTGGCTTGTCTCGCTCATGCCGGCAAACGCGCCGAGGTTTTTCAGCTGCTCGATGTGCGTCTTGGAGAGCTTGCTGCAGGTCATGGCAAACTCCTCGATGGAGATGAACTCCTTCCCCACGCGCTTTTCCACCGTGTCCTGCGCCGCCGCCTCGCCGAGACCGCGAACGCTGGTGAACGGCGGCAGCAAGCCGTTCTCCGTGACGAGGAACTTCGTCGCGTCAGAGCGGAAAATGTCGATGTTGTCGAAGTGGAACCCGCGCAGATAAAACTCGTAGCAGACCTCCAGCGTGGTCATCAGATCCTGTTCCACCGCGGTTGCGTCCTTGTTGTTCTCGATCTCTCGGATGCGCCGCTTGGTGCGCTCCGCGCCCTCTTCGGCGTTGGGGAAGCAGCATTCGGCAGCGTCGAACGCCTTGGCGCGGACGGTGAAAAACGTGGCGTAAAACGCCAGCGGCTCGTGCACCTTGAACCACGCGATGCGAAACGCCATCATGACGTAAGCCACCGCGTGCGCCTTCGGGAACAGATAGCCGATTTTGGAAAGAGATTCGATGTACCACTCCGGCACGTCATGGGCGTGCATGGCGTCCACCCAGCCGTCCTCGAAGCCGTTTTTCTTGACCTTGCCTTTGCGGACGGACTCCATAATCTTGAAGCTCATCTTCGGGTCGAGACCCATCTTGATGAGGTAGAGCATGATGTCGTCACGGCAGCCCACGGTTTCCAAAACGCTGGCGGTGCCGCTGACGATCAGGTCTTTCGCGTTGCCCAGCCACACGTCCGTGCCGTGGGAGAAGCCGGAAAGCCGCAGCAGCGTGTTGAAGTCCTTCGGCTGGGTATCCACCAGCATCTGACGGGTGAAGCGAGTGTTGAACTCCGGGATCGCCACCGCGCCGGTAGGCCCCAGTAGATCGTCGTCCCGGAAGCCCAGCGCTTCAGAGGAGGTGAACAGACTCAGCGTGTCCGGGTCATCGAGCGGAATCTGTCGAGCGTTGACACCGGTGAGGTTTTCCAGCATGCGGATCATGGTCGGGTCATCGTGACCCAGCATGTCCAGCTTCAGGAGGTTGTCCTCCATGCAGTGATACTCGAAATGGGTGGTGATGATATCGCTGTCCGGGTCGTCCGCGGGATGCTGCACGGGACAGAAATCCTCCACGTCCATGTCGTCCGGCACCACCACCAGTCCGCCGGGGTGCTGTCCCGTGGTACGGCGCACGCCCACGCAGCCCTCCACCAGACGGTCGATCTCCGGGGCGCTGACGACGCGCCCGTTCTCCTCCAGGTACTTCTTCACGAAGCCGTAGGCGGTTTTTTCCGCCAGCGTGCCGATGGTACCGGCGCGGAACACCTGCGTCTCGCCGAACATCTCAATGGCGTGGCGATGGGCGCGGGATTGATACTCGCCGGAAAAGTTGAGGTCGATATCCGGCACCTTGCCGCCGCCGTAGCCGAGGAAGGTTTCAAACGGGATGTCAAACCCGTCTTTTACATATTTTTCACCGCAAACCGGGCAGTTTTTGTCCGGCATGTCCGCTCCGCAGCCATAGCTGCCGTCCTGAATGAACTCCACGTTTCGGCACTTCGGGCAGCGATAGTGCGGCGGCAGCGAGTTGACCTCCGTAATGCCGGACATGTATGCCACCAGCGACGAGCCGACGCTCCCTCGAGAGCCGACCAGATAGCCGTTTTCCAGCGAGCGCTGCACCAGCTTCTGCGCGCTCATGTACACCACGTCGTACTTGCCGAGAATGCTGCCCAGCTCCACGTTCAGACGGTCTGTGATAAGCTGCGGCAGCTCCTCGCCGTAGAGCGCGTGCGCCTTTTCCCATACCATGCGGTTGAGGTCTTCCTCCGAATTTTCCAGCCGCGGCGGGAACAGCTTGCCCTTGGGCAGCAGCTCGATGACCTCCACCATGTCGGCGATGGCGCGGGTGTTGGTCACCACGACCTCATACGCCTTATCCTTGCCGAGGTAGTCGAATTCCCGCAGCATCTCATCCGTGGTGCGGAAGTAAATGGGCAGCGGCTGATTCGCGTCCGCAAACTTCTTGCTCGCGAGCAGGATGTGGCGGTACTCCTCGTCCTCCGGCTCCTGAAAATGCACGTCGCCGGTGGCGCAGACGGGCTTGCCCAGCTCCTCGCCCAGCCTGACGATGGTGCGGTTGTAGTCTTTCAGCTCCTCGTCGTCCTTCGCCTTGCCCTCGCGGACGAGGAAGCGGTTGTTGCACAGCGGCTGAATTTCCAGATAGTCGTAAAACGACGCGATGCGCTTGAGCTCATCCCAGTCCTTGTGATCGCGTACTGCCTGAAACAGTTCCCCCGCCTCGCAGGCGGAACCGATGATCAGCCCCTCGCGGTGCCGGATCAGTTCGCTTTTCGGAATGGTGGGATTGCGCTTGAAATATTTGAGATTCGACGCGGAAATAAGCTGATAAAGGTTTTTCAGTCCGGTTTTGTTCCGCGCGATGAGAATGATATGCTTGGGATAACGGTTGGCGCGACCGCTCTGCGGACGCAGCTTGAGCATTTCGGCGTTGACGTCCTGAATGCGCGTCACGCCGCGCCGTTCGAGCATCGGGAAGAACTTCGCGAGCATCTGCGCCACCGGCACCGCGTCGTCACTGGCGCGGTGATGGTTGAACGCGGGCAGCTTCAATTCCTCCGCCACGACGTCCAGCTTGTAGTTCTTCAGCCCCGGAAGAAGGTTCTGCGCGAAGATCAGCGAGTCAAGGTAGGTCGGCTCGAAGGGAATGCCGCACTTCCGGCAGCCCGCGCGGATGAAGCTGATATCGAATTCTGCGTTGTGGGCGGCGAGGATGCGCCCGCCCGCGAAGTCGAGGAAGGCGCGGAGCGCGTCTGGAAGCTTCGGCGCACCAACGAGCATGGCGTCGGTGATGCCGGTCAAGCCGACGATTTCCGGCGTCAGCCGGCGTTCGGGATCGACAAAGGTCTGGAATGTGTCCACGATCTGCCCATCCCGCAGCAGCACCGCGCCGATCTCGGTGATAGCCTCCTGGGTCACCTTCAAGCCGGTGGTTTCGATATCAAAGCAGACGATTTCGCCGTGGAAATCGTCGTCCGCTGCGCCGTGAACGGCGATGCGGTCGTCCAGATTGTTGATGTAATAGCCTTCGCAGCCGTAAAGTATTTTTATTTTATCCCCCGCTGCTTTCCAGGCGTCCGGGAACGCCTGCGCTACGCCATGATCGGTGATTGCGATGGCGGGCATGCCCCACGACGCCGCCAGCTTCACCACGCCCGCGGTATCGGTCAGCGCGTCCAT
The DNA here is from genome assembly GCA_017527825.1 of Oscillospiraceae bacterium. Lineage (GTDB taxonomy): Bacteria > Bacillota > Clostridia > Oscillospirales > Oscillospiraceae > Hominicoprocola. Next base: position 53,220 of record JAFXPO010000032.1, on the reverse strand, counting down.
GTTGGACATTTTGGTGTGCAAATGCAGTTCCACGCGCTTGACCGGCGCGTTGTCCTTGCGCCCCTCGTGGGAGACGGCGGAAATATCGCGCGGGTTGAGCTGAATGTCCTTGCCGTCGTAGGTCAGCTCCATCGAACCCGCGATGCGCAGCCACATTCCCGGCACGATCTGATCCTGCAAGGGCCTGGTCTCCCGCTCCATCATGTTGCGGCGCACGATCACCGAGCCGGTGTAATCCGTCAGCTCGATCACCACCACCCACATGCCAGGACGGCGGGTTTCACGGCACTCAAATTTGAACACTTTGCCTTCCACCACCGCGCGGCCCATGGTTGCGGTCAGCTCCCGCATAGGGGTGACATGTCCCTTGATTTCGCCGCCCATGATACGCTTTGACTTTTTCTCAGCGCTGACCGGCTTGGGCTTCGGCGCGACGACGCTGATGTGCAGATGCGCGGCGCGCAGCTCATAACGCTGAGCAAGCAACGCCTCGATGGCGGCGACAGCGGCAGGAGGGAATTCCTCCCGCGTCTCCAGTTCCAGCGTCAGCGTCCGCGCCTGAGCGTCCAGCACCATATCGGTGATCATGGCAGCGCTCAAGTGCCGCCGGAGGGTCAGCTCCGGCGAAAAATCACTGAATATGTCAAAAAACGGTTTTCTCTCTGCCATAAGTACTCCTGTGCGCTCACAGTTGTTCAATCTCACGCATGAGCGCGTCCAAAAGCTTTTCTTCCGGCACCTTGTAAAGGACTTTTCCATGTCGGAAAATCAGCCCCTCACCGCGTCCTCCGGCGATGCCGATATCTGCCGCGGCAGCTTCGCCGGGACCGTTGACGACGCAGCCCATCACCGCGACGGTGATCGGCTTGTCACAGTCCGCAAGGCGGCGCTCCAGCTCCTCCGCAATGGGGATCATGTTGTAGGACGTGCGCCCGCAGGTCGGGCAGGAGACCAGATTCACTCCGCTCTTGCGCACGCCGCACGAGTACAAAATGCGCTTGGCGGCGTAGACCTCCTCCACAGGGTTGGCGGTGAGGGACACGCGGATTGTGTCGCCGATGCCGTCGCACAGCAGGGCGCCGATGCCCACCGCGGACTTGACAAGTCCCATAGATGGTGTGCCCGCCTCGGTGACGCCGAGGTGCAGCGGGTAGTCGACGGTCTGGCTCAGGAGACGGTATGCCTTGATGTTCAGCGGCACGTCGCTGGACTTGACGCTGACGCAGATATCGGTGAAGTCGTACTGTTCCAGCAGCCGGATATGCCCCAACGCGCTCTCCACCAGCGCCTCCGGCGTCACGCGACCGTACTTTGCGAGCAGCTCCTTTTCCAGCGACCCGCCGTTGACGCCGATGCGGATGGGCAGCCGATGGGCGCGGCACGCGTCCACCACGGCGCGAACGTTGTCCGCCCCCCCGATGTTGCCGGGATTGATGCGGATGGCGTCCGCGCCCCGCGCCGCTGCCTCCACGGCAAGGCGGTAGTCAAAATGGATGTCCGCCACCAGCGGGATGTGGATCGCGTCCCGGATCACGCTCAACGCCCGCGCCGCTTCCATGTTGGGCACGGTGACGCGAATGATCTCGCAGCCCGCGTTCTCCAGCGCGTGAATTTGGGCGATGGTCGCCGCCGCGTCCTCGGTGCGGGTATTGCACATGGATTGGATCGTGACCGGCGCGCCGCCGCCAATGGCGACAGAACCGGCATGGATTTGTTTTGTCATCGTTCGCTCCTTACAGCAGCTTTGCCACGTCGTTGAACATCACGACCGCCATCAGTCCCATCAGCAGCACGAAGCCAGCGGTGTTGACGGCGACCTCAAGCTTCTGCGGCAGCTTGCGCTTGAAAAACAGCATGGCGACGGCATTGACCAGCAGGATCAGCACCTTTCCGCCGTCCAGCGCGGGCAGCGGCAGGAGATTCATCACCGCGAGGTTGACCGCGATGAGCGCCGCGAAGAAGAACACGTTCTCCAGCGCAGCGCCGAAGCCCTCAGCCTCCTCGGTCTCCTGCCCCATTTCGGAAATGGTGGACACGATGCCAACCGGACCGCTCAAATCCTTGACGCCCGCCGCGCCGGTGATGAGCATTTGCAGGCTCAGCCGCACCAGCCGGACATAGTCGATGGCGTTGTACCATGAGTATTGCAGCTTCAAAAGCGGCGTCGCCTCGACGATGCCGCCAAAGCTGAACCCGTAGGCGCGGTATTCCTGACCCGCGTCGTCAGTGTAGGTTTGCATGGTCAGCGTGCGGGCGAGCGGTTCCCCGTCACGCAGCACGACGATGTCCATGGTGTCGCCCTTGGACTTATACTGCAAAATTGTGGCGACGTCGCTGCGCATGTAGATGCGCTCGCCGTTGATCCTGTAGATTTCATCGCCTACCAGAAGACCGTCCGCGCCCTCGCTGGGGAAGCCCTCGTTGAAGCCCACGATCTCCGTGGTATAGAAGCCCTCCGCGCCGGCGTAGAGGCACAGCAGGATCACCAGCCCCGTGAGGAAGTTCATCGCCGCACCGGCGACAAAAATGATGAACTGCTTCCAGAGCTTCTGGTTGTTCAGCGCCCGCGGGTTCTCGGAGTCCTCCTCCTCGCCCTCCATGGCGCAATAGCCACCGATGGGCAGCAGGCGCAGGGAGTAGTCGGTCTCCCCCTTTTTTTTCTGGACAATCAGCGGACCCATACCGATGGAGAACTCCATCACCGGAACGCCGAACGCCTTGGCGGCGATGAAATGCCCGAACTCGTGGAGTCCGATCAGCACGCCGAAAATCAGCACCGCAATGATGATGTATTTGACCATAATAACCTCGAAATTACTGCAAAATATGCGCCCGCACACACTGACGCGCGAGAGCGTCCGCTTCCAGAATATCCGAAAGCACGGGGTTTGATACCTGTTTTACGTCGTCCAGCGCGGTCTCCACCAGCGCGGGAATGTCGTTGAACCCGATCTCATCGTGCAAAAACGCCATCACCGCGACCTCGTTCGCGCCGTTCATCACGGCGCAGCTTGTGCCGCCGGTTCGCGCGCACTGCCTGGCAATCGCGAGACAGCGGAACGAGCGGTCGTCCGGCTCGGCGAAGGTCAGCGGCGGGCAGCGGAGCAAGTCCAGCGGCTCCGCCGGAGACGCGGCGCGGTACGGATACGTCATGGCGTAACGGATCGGCAGCTTCATGTCTGGCGTACCGAGCTGCGCAAGCATGGCGCCGTCTCGATACTCGATGAGCGAGTGTACGATGCTCTGGCGATGGATCACCGCGTCCACCTGAGAAAGCGGCAGGCGGTAGAGACGCATCGCCTCGATGATCTCCAGCCCCTTGTTCATCAGCGTGGCACTGTCGATCGTGATTTTCGCGCCCATCGACCAGTTCGGGTGCTTGAGCGCGTCGGCGCGGGTTTTGTCCGCCAGCTCGTCGAAGGACATGCCGTAGAACGGTCCGCCGGAGCAGGTCAGGATCAGGCGCTTGATCTCGTTCCGGTCGCGGCAGCCCTGCACGCACTGGAATATGGCGCTGTGCTCACTGTCCACGGGCACGATCTCCGCGCCGCAGCGGTCGGCGGCGTCCATCACCAGCTCACCCGCGCAGACCAGCGTTTCCTTGTTCGCCAGCGCGATGCGCTTTTTCTTCTCGATGGCGGCAAGCGTCGGCTTGAGCCCGATCATCCCCACTACGGCGGTCACGACCGTATCCGCCTCATCAATGGTCGCGGCGGCGAGCAAGCCATCCATGCCGCTCATGACCTGCGTGCGCGTGTCCGCGAGCCGGAGCCGCAGCTCGTTTGCCGCGTCCTCGTCATAGAGCACGGCGAGACGCGGAGAGAACTCACGCGCCTGCGCCTCGATCAAATCCACGCTCGAATTGGCGGTCAGCGCCGCCACACGAAGTCCCAGTTCCCGCGCCACCTCCAGCGTCTGACGTCCGATGGAGCCGGTGGAACCGAGTAAAGTAATTGTCCTTGTCATATCAGATCAATCCTGTGTTTACGAAGTAATAGACTACGGGCGCGATGAACAGCGTGGAGTCGAAGCGGTCAAGCATCCCGCCGTGGGTCAGGAACAAACGGCTGTAGTCCTTGACGCCCACCTCGCGCTTGATGAGGGAGGTGGACAGGTCGCCCAGCTGCCCGCAGAGGTTTGCGGCGACGCCGAGACCGGTCAGCGCGAGCCAGTTTGGCTCATACCCCAGCCAGCGCTTGCCGAGAACCCCGAAGAGCACCATCCCCAGCGCCGAGCCGAGGATATTGCCGTAGAAGCCCGCCCAGGTCTTTTTGGGACTGACGGGCGTCATTTTCTTTTTGCCGAACCACTTGCCGAAGTACATTGCCAGCGAGTCCCCCGCGAACGCGATGAAAAACGGCGCGAGGACGTAGAGGCGACCGTATTCGTACTTCATGCGCAGCAGCAGGATACAGCTGTACATCATCGGGAACACGACGCCGCCGACGATGCCAACCGCCACCGTCCGAAACGGCACGGCGCCGGGCTTGCCGTAAGTGACGACTGCGCGCAGAAACAGCGCAACCGTCAGCAGCAGCGGCAGGAGAAACAAGTCCGCCGTGCGTCGCTCCTCCAAATGCGGAAAGCATATCTCCAGATCGAGAAACGCGCGGGAGAAGTAAATCCGCGCCACCTGCGCCGCGGCGACCGTCACCGTCAGGGCATAGACCACGCGGTCGGCGTTCTGCGCCGCGACGTGTAGCAGCTCGTAAGCCGCGATGAGCGCGATGGCGCACACCAGCAGCATCGTCGCCCACGGCGGGCACGCAAGCAGCACCAGAAGCAGCAGCGGCAGCCCAATGATCGCCACCAGCCAACGTTGTAACATAACACCAGTCCTTTAAACCGTTTATTTTGCGCTCAGTCCCCCGAATCGGCGGTCCCGCGTTTGGTACCACGCGAGCGCCTTGTCGAGTTCTTCCTTGCCGAAGTCGGGCCAGAGCGTGTCGGTCACATAGATCTCGCTGTAGGCGATCTGCCAGAGAAGATAGTTGCTCACGCGCATCTCCCCGCCGGGACGGATCAGCAGCTCCGGGTCGGGAATGCCCGCTGACCAGAGATAGTTCGGAAACTTTGTTTCCGTTAATTCATCTGGAGAGCACTTCCCTTCCACGCACTCCCGCGCAAACTGCCGCGCGGCGCGCACGATCTCATCGCGCCCGCCGTAGTTGAGGCAGATATTCGCCTGAAAGCCCGTGATATGCTTCGTGATCTCGTCGGTCTCCGCGATCAGCTTTTGCAGCTTGGGCGAGAGCACCGTGGTGTCGCCGAAGAACTTGAGCCGAATCTGATCCCGCGCCATCTTCTCGATGCTCTCGTGGAGGTACTGATCCAGCAAGCCCATGATGGCGTCGACTTCCGCTTGCGGGCGCTTCCAGTTCTCGGTGGAAAACGCGTAGACCGTCAGATAGTCCAGCCCCAAATCCTTGCAGTAGGTGGCGATGGTGCGGAAGGTCTCCGCCCCCGCCTTGTGTCCCGCGGTGCGCGGAAGGGCGCGCCTCTGCGCCCAGCGCCCGTTGCCGTCCATAATGACCGCAACATGACGAGGCAGGCTGACCGCCTGCCCCGCTTGCTTGTGTGTGAATAATGCCATCAGACCGCCATAAGCTCCTTTTCCTTCTTCGCCAGAAGGTCGTCAAGCTCCTTGCAGTAGTCGTCCGTCAGCTTCTGGAGGTCCTTCTCGGCGATCTTATAGTCGTCCTCGGTGATCTCGCTGCTCTTTTGCTGCTTCTTGAACGCGTCGATGGCGTCGCGGCGAATGTTGCGGATGGCAACCTTGCCGCCCTCGGCGTACTTGCGGATCTGCTTGACGAGGTCCTTGCGGCGCTCCTCGGTGAGCTGCGGGAACGAGAGGCGGATCGACTTGCCGTCGTTCTGCGGGTTGATGCCAAGGTCAGACTCCTGAATCGCGCGCTCAATGAGCCTGAGCGCTCCGCCGTCCCACGGGGTAATGACGAGCTGGCGCGGATCGGGGGACGCGATGGACGCAATCTGATGGATGGGCGTCGGGGTGCCGTAATAATCGACGCTAATGCGGTCCAGCACGGCGGCGTTGGCGCGGCCGGCGCGCACGGCGGCAAAGTCCGATGCCACCGACTCGATACTCTTCTTCATTTTTTCGGTATAAATCTTGTAATCGTCCTTGTTCATGGAAGCGCCTCCTGTTCATTTTTCATCGTACCACATAGTATAACTGCTTTTGCCCGAAAAGGCAATCAGAACTTAAACAGATTCAGCCCCACCTGCTCGCTGAACGCGCGGTCGACCGTGCCGGGGATCAGCGTTATGATCATTTCGCAGGTCGCGCTGATGACCGCGCGGTTTAAGTGCCCGCCTACGGCGCGGCCGGTCTCGTCCGCCGCGGTCATGTGCAGGTGCGCGTAAAACGCGCCGTTCATGGTGTTGACGGTGCCGAGCAGCGCCGTGATCTCGTAGGTGCCGCGGAACTCGTTTGCGTGGTACTGCTTTTCCACCGTGTCAAACGCGCCAACGGTGAACTCCTTCACCGCGCCGATCGCCTGCACCGAGGCGAGCCTGACGCCCTCCTTTTCGGCAAAGACGCGGAGCTGTTCCAGAATCTCCTCACCGGGGTCCAGGCGAACGACGTAGGTATTGTCAAATCTGCGGTATTCCATCGTTTTTCCTCCTCACGCCATGGGTTCGATGGCGTTGATATCGTAGGGCGTGGTCTGGTAGACGTAGTAGTTCAGCCAGTTCTGATACAGCAGGTTCGCGTGGCTGCGCCAGGTGACCAGAGGGGTCTGCGTGTCGTCGTCATTGGGGAAATAGCGCTCCGGGACGTGCGGGTTCAGCCCCTGCCCCTTGTCGCGCAGATACTCCTTTTGCAGCGTGTCGTGCCCGTACTCGGAGTGACCGGTGATGAACACCTGCCGCCCGCCGTCGGTCATCATCATGTAGACCCCCGCCTTGTCCGAGGATGCGAGGATGCGCAGCTTGTCGCACGCCTCCACATCCTCCCGGCGGATGGTGGTGTGCCGGGAGTGCGGGGCGAGAAACACGTCGTCAAACCCGCGCACCAGCATGGACGAGCGCCGCTCCACCCGATGCTCAAACACGCCGGAGAGCTTCTCGTCCAGCAGATGCTTGGGGATGCCGTAGTGGTAGTACAGCGCCGCCTGCGCGCCCCAGCAGATGTGGAAGGTTGAGTGGACATGGGTTTTACTCCATTCCATGATCTCGCACAGCTCATCCCAGTATTCGACTTCCTCGAACGCCATCTTCTCCACCGGCGCGCCGGTGATGATCATGCCGTCGAAATAGCGGCGCCTGACCTGATCGAAGGTGGCGTAGAATTTCAGCATGTGCTCCTGTGAGACATTCTTCGCCTCGTGGCTGGCGGTCTGCATCAGCTCCAGCTCTACCTGTAAAGGAGTATTACCTAACAGCCGTGCCAATTGCGTCTCTGTCTCGATCTTGGTGGGCATGAGGTTCAGCAGCAGCACCTGAAGCGGGCGGATATCCTGCCGGATGGCGCGGGTCTCCGTCATGACGAAGATGTTTTCGTCGGTCAGTGTTTTGGTGGCGGGTAAATCGTTGGGGATTCTGATTGGCATAACGCAGTCACCTGTCTGTTCAGATTATAACGGTCGCTGCCGTGCGCCCATAACCGGTAATGCGGCGCGATCAGGCAAGCGCCTGTTCGATGTCGGCGATGAGGTCGGACGCGTCCTCCAGACCGCAGGAGTAGCGCACGAGGTCGGGCGAGACGCCCGCGGCGGCAAGCTCCGCGTCGCTCATCTGGCGATGCGTCGTGCTGGCGGGATGCAGGCAGCAGGTGCGCGCGTCAGCGACGTGGGTCTCGATGGCGGCGATCTTCAGCCTGCCCATGAACCGCTCGGCAGCCTCTCTTCCGCCCTTGACGCCAAAGCTCACCACGCCGCAGGTGCCGTGGGGCATGTACTTTTTCGCGACCTCGTAATACTTGTCGCCCTCCAGTCCCGGATACTGCACCCACGCGATCCTGTCGCTGGCGTTCAGGTACTTCGCCACGGCAAGACCGTTCTCGCAGTGACGCTGCATCCGCACATGAAGGCTTTCGAGTCCAAGATTCAGCAAAAACGCGTTTTGCGGAGACTGGATGGAGCCGAAGTCGCGCATGAGCTGCGCGGTCGCCTTCGTGATGAACGCGCCGGCAAGCCCGAAGCGCTCGGTGTAGGTCACGCCGTGATAGCTCTCATCCGGCGTGCAGAGGCCCGGAAAGCGGTCGGGATACCGCGTCCAGTCGAACCTGCCGCTGTCCACGATCACGCCGCCGACGCCCGCGCCGTGACCGTCCATGTACTTCGTGGTAGAGTGGGTCACAATGTCCGCGCCGAAGTCGATGGGGCGGCAGTTGACGGGCGTTGCGAAGGTGTTGTCCACGATCAGCGGCACGCCGTGGGCGTGGGCAGCCTTGGCAAACTTGTCAAAGTCCAGCACCGTCAGCGCGGGATTGGCGATGGTCTCACCGAACACCGCCTTGGTATTGGGGCGGAACGCCGCCTCCAGCTCGTCCTCGGAGCAGTCGGGCGAGACGAAGGTGAAGTCAACGCCCATACGCTTCATGGTAACAGCAAAGAGATTGTAGGTGCCGCCGTAGATGCTCGACGAGCTGACGACGTGATCGCCGCAGGAGGCGATGTTGAACACGGCGTAAAAGTTCGCCGCCTGACCGGATGAGGTCAGCATTCCCGCGGTGCCGCCCTCCAGCGCCGCGATCTTTGCCGCGACGTGGTCATTGGTGGGGTTTTGCAGGCGGGTGTAGAAGTAGCCGTTGGATTCGAGGTCAAAGAGCTTCGCCATCTCCTCGCCGGTGGCATATTTGAAGGTCGTGCTTTGAATGATGGGGATCTGCCGCGGCTCGCCGTTGCCCGGCGTGTAGCCGCCCTGGACGCATTGGGTACCGATGCCCTGTTCCGCCATGGTTTATTTCCTCCGTACAATCAAGTTTCTACCAGTATAGAACGTTTTTTTCCTGTTTGCAATATTTTTCGCTTTCTGTTGAAAAAAGTGATTTACTTCTTTTGATTTTGTGTTATACTGTAAATCTGTGAGATCATGAGGCACTCGGAGCTTCGCAGGCAGGTGACGCAGAATTGTATTTCGGCAGTGTCCGCTTTTTTAAGAATATGATTTTTCTGGTCGTGTGTATCCTGATTCTGGTACCCACCGTGTTGGCAGTCAGGTTCCACCATGAGGCGGTTCTTGCCCGAAATACCCTGATCGCGGACGACGCGCCGTCTCACGGCTCTCCCGAATCGGTCTTTGAGCCGGATGGCACAGAGATCGAGGAACCGGCGGAGGTCGACGCGCCGGAAGAGCCGTCCTATACTGCGGACGCCCCCTCCTATCAGCTGCTCTATGAGGATTTCTACGCTTCCCAGCCCTACGGCGCCACGGAGCGCGTGGAAAACACCGTCTACCTCACCTTTGACGACGGACCATCGGAGCGGACGGACGAGATTCTGGACGTTCTCGCGGAAAAGAACGTGAAGGCGACCTTCTTTGTCATCGGGCATGAGGATGAGGCAAACTGGGACCGGCTTCGCAGGATCGTTGCCGAGGGGCACACCCTTGGCATGCACTCCTACACACACGACTACGCCAAGGTCTACGCCTCGGTAGAGAGCTTTCTGGACGAGTTTTATCGCATCTTCAAGCAGATTCAGGAAGTCACAGGCACCACGCCCACGGCGTTCCGGTTCCCCGGCGGCAGCATCAACGGCTATGACGGCGGCTTCTATCAGGAGATCATCTCCGAGATGATCCGCCGCGGTTTTGTCCCATACGACTGGAACATCTCCAGCGAGGATGCCGCCACCGGACGCATCCTTCCGGCGGACACGCTGGTGAGCAACGTGGTGCGCAACGCGGACGGCAAGGTGCGTTGCTTTGTCCTCTTCCACGACAACGCGGACAAAACCACCTCCGCGCAAGCCGTTGGACCGGTGATCGACCGGCTGCGCGACATGGGGTTCTCCTTTGCCGCCATCGCGCCCAGCACCCTGCCTGTGCTTTACAGTTACCCGGAATGAGAAAACCTTTTAAATACAACAGAAAGAGGAAAATGACATGAGCAAGAAGGACAATTTCAGTCAGGCAATGTTCGAAATGTTTGGTCTTGGGAAAACCCCGAAAGAGGGCGAAGACGACATTGACGAACTCGGCACGTTTGATCAGTTCAAGAATTATGACGCGCAGCCTGAAGCACCTGTGACCCAGGAGAAAGAGGAGGACTTCCCCGTGATCGAAGAAACCATCGAAACTGTCAAAGAACCTGAACCGGAACCCACGCCCGCGATCGAGCCGACGCCCAAGGCGACCGTTGTCGCGCCGCCGCAGGCAAAGCCCCGTCGCACCAACTGCACCTACTTCGCCGAAGGATCCAGCATGGAAGGTACGCTGCGCTGCGACAGCGATGTGGAGATTTGCGGCGACTTCAAGGGTTCCATCACCGCAGACGGCAAGGTGACCATCCATGCCAATACCACCAGTGACATTGAGTCCGTCGAGCTTGTGCTGGTCGGCTGCAATCTCATCGGCGATTCCAACGTCAGCGGCGACGTGATGATCGACAGCAAGTCCGCCGTCAACGGCAACATCAACTCTTCGAATCTCACTTGTTCGGGTATCATCCGCGGCAATCTCAACGTCAGCGGCAACATTACGCTGACCGAGAACGCGCAGATCATCGGTGACATCCAGACTGGTACGCTGGCGATGTCCCGCGGCGCGAAGGTGTCCGGCAAGATCGACATGGGCGGCTTCAACTGATCCAACCCAAATAAAAAGAGCGGCGATGCCGCTCTTTTTTTGTGCTGTTACGGGATCACCGGCGTCCAGTAGTTCTGACCGTAGATATCCGTAAACCGATACATGGCGCTCACGCGGTCAGCGTGAAGGTACGCGTCGCCGATCTCAGCGTCCGCGTGATACGCCCACGGCTCGCCGAACAGATAGCTGTCACGGTACTCGCCGCCGTAGCTGTAGTAGTCACAGACGAAATCGATCTCATCGCCTTCGTTCAGCTCTGAAACGTTCTTCGCCACGGTCTCAGTCTCGCCGCCTGTGTAGACGCTGCGCGCGCCAGCGATGTAGCCAGAGGGATTCTCTGTGTCGAACACCAGCAGCAGCTCCGCCCTCTCGCCGTTCACAAGGCAGGGCGTATAGCCGGTGATGCAGTACTCGTCCCCGTCGTCCACGGTGCCGAGGTAGTAGTACGGGATCACCTGCCCGTCAATGGACAGCCAGGTGCCCTCAAAGCGCCCGACCAGCGCACCGTCATCGGTAAAGCTGAATTGGTTGTCAAGTCCAAGATCGATGTATCCCTGCCCGTCGTCATAGTAGACGCTCAACGCCAGATCGTTGACCAGTCCCCACTGCTCCTCGCTCAGCGTAATGGCGGGCTGCTCACCCAGCCAGACCAGCTGCGAGGAATCAAACTGATTCTCCGTGAGGAACGCGCCGGCGCGATCCACGTCGAGGCTGCGCCCTCCCGTGAGCGTGCTCTCCAGCACGCCCAGCAGCATCTGGGACACCAGATCCCCACTTGCGATGCCGCTGCCGGACGCCGCGCCCAGCAGTGCGCCCAGCGGATTGGAGGACAGGCTGGAAACGCTGCTCGAAACGGACTGCCCCGCCGCGCCCATACTGGCGAACTGCTGGATGCAGCGGGTGTACTCGTCATCAAGCCCGATGGCGTCATATTGCTGCGCCGCCGCCTTAACCTTTCCGGTCTTCTGGTACGGGAAATAGATGGACAGCCCGTAGGCATTGGTCACGGTGGAGGATGTCTTGTTGTACTTCACCGCGCCGAGCAGCGCGTCGTTCAGCGCCTTCGCCTCACTGGTTCCGATGTTGGCGGCGAGGTGGACCAGGTCGACCTGATCGATCTTGCTGGATGCCGCGAACTCCCGCGTGGAGCTGCGTGCGCCGGAGACCGTCTTGAAGCCGCTGCCCTGCACCAACTCGGAGGTGTCCACCGCAAAGTCACGGAAGACCTCCGGCACGGTGGCGGACAGCTCGGCGAGGTCAACCACGGAGAGCGTGGTGTCCTGACCGCGGCACTTCTGAGCGCAGACGCTCACGAAGTCATCCACAATATGCTTGCCGATCTCCACGGTGGGCATGGAGGTGTCATTCGACAGCTCCGTGAGCCAGTTGGTGTAGTACCAGCCCACGCCCGGCTCGGTCTCTTCGGACGCGATGAGGTAATCGGCGTAATTGGTAAGCATCAGCGCGTTTTCGAGTGTCGCCATCAGGCAGGCGTCAAAGCCGATGAAATCAAACTTCACGCCCGCGTCGGCAAGCGCCTTGTTGATGCCACTGAGGCTCATGGAGCCGGCGTTCTGGTTCTTTTCATCGTAGCCGTAGCCGGAAAGCGAACCGCCGCCGTGATCCCAGAAAATCAGCTCCATGCGGTTGGCGGGGTAGTTCTTCGCGCAGTAGTTGATGAAGTCCGTCAGATTTGCGGGATCGGTCATCGCCGCCTTGCCAGCGTTCTTTTCCAGAAGCCGCAGTCCGCCGTCCTCCACCTTATATATTTGATTGACGCTGCTGGAGACGATGTTGTTCTGCCACTGTCGGCACCCGCCGGTGTAGACGATGAGGTTCACTTGATCGCTGAGGGACGCAGCCGCCATCTCGCTGAGGTCAGCGGTGCCCATTTTGTACTTGGATTCCAGATCGGTGCCGCACAGGTAGACCATGATGGTCACGGTATCACGACCGTTGCCGAGAATGTTCGTGTACTTTTCCCGTGCACCGGGCGCGACGGTCGTGTTGAGCCGTCCCACATTGCTGCCCGCCGTCCAGCCGGTCGAAACGCTGCCGAAGCTGCCGGTCAGGAGGTTTCCGAGACTCCCGGCGGATGGTGTAAGCTGCTGCACGATCTCCTGCGTCACGGCGCTGCCGCCGCTCTGACCGCCGCCCAGCAATCCGCCCAGTCCCGCGCCACCGCCGCCCAGCAGCAGAACCGCAAGGAGCAGGATGGTCGTCAGCGGGCTTTTCCGCTTTCCACCGCGGTTTCCTCCGCCGTCCTCGCCGCCGGAGGGGCGTCCCCCGCTGCCCACCGGACCTGTTCCAAGCCCGTCGCCGCGCTTGTAGACGCCGCTTCCCTGCCCGACGATGTGTTGTTCCCTGCCTCTCGGTCTGTTCTCACCCATGGTTGGTTCCTCCGTATCGATCAATGAACCAGCGTGCCCACGTTCTCCCCCGCGGCGACGCGGAGAATGTTCTTCGGGTCCTTGAGGGCAAAGACGTACACCGGAATGTTATTGTCCATGGCAAGGCTCGTTGCCGTCAGATCCATGACGCCCAGCCGCTTCGCCAGTACCTCGTCGTAACGGATCTCGTCGTACTTCGTGGCGGTGGGGTCCTTCGCCGGGTCGGCGCTGTACACGCCGTCGATGTTCTTCGCCAGCAGGATCACATCCGCGCCGATTTCCGCCGCGCGGAGCACCGTGCCGGTGTCGGTGGAGAAGAACGGATGACCCGTGCCACCCGCGAAAAGAACGACCTTCCCCTCGCGCAGGTGCTTCATCGCCCGCTCGTGGGTGTAATACTCCGCGAACTCATGCATTTCCATCGCCGTCATCACACGGGCGGGGACGCCCTTCTGCTCCAGCACGTCGCTGACGGCAAGACAGTTCATCACCGTTGCCAGCATGCCCATCCGGTCGGCGCGGGTGCGCTCGATGTAGCCCTCGCCGTTCTTGACGCCGCGCCAGAAGTTGCCGCCGCCAATCACGACGCCCACCTCGACGCCCTGCGCGACGCACTCTTTGATCACGTCGCAGACCTCGCCCATGACCTTGAAATCAAAGCCGGTCTTGTTCGCGCCCGCCAGCGCCTCGCCGCTGATCTTGAGCAGGATACGCTTGTACTTCATTGCCATTGTAATTTCTCCTCCCTATTCACAAAATGCCCGCAGCAGCCCCATGAGCTGCTCCTTGCCGTCGCCCTTCTCCGCGGAGAACGGCACCAGCATTTCCTGTTCATCCAGATCGAGTGTCTCGCGGATCAGCGCAAGGTTCGGTTCGATCTCACTGCGCTTGAGCTTGTCCAGCTTGTTTGCCACCACGATCATCGGACACCCGCTGGTACGGAAAAAGTCGCACATGGTCTCGTCGTCCTTCGTGGGCTTGTGCCGCGCGTCGACGATCAGCACGCCCAGATCGATGAGTCCGCTGGACTGGAAATAGTTCTCCATCAGCTTGCCCCAGCGGTCGCGCTCGGACTTGCTGACCTTGGCGTAGCCGTAGCCCGGCAGGTCGACGAGGTAAATCTTCTCGTCGATCAAAAAATAGTTGATCTGGGTGGTTTTCCCCGGCTGCGCGCCCACACGGGCGAGGTTTTTACGGTTCAGAATCCGGTTGATGACCGAAGACTTCCCCACGTTCGACCGACCCGCGAACGCGAGCTGCTTGCGCCCGTCACGGAGGAACTGCGCCGGGGACGCCGCAGAGAGAATGAACTCCGCCTTGTTGAAATTGATTGCCATGATTATACCCTCAACGCCGGAGAGAGCGGCTTGTCCGCCCGCTCCATGTAGACGTCTAGCCCCGCGCCGGAGAACGTATCCGGCAGCACCAATGCCTCGGCAAACACCGCGTCCACCGTCTCCACGGGGACGAAGTGCAGCCGTTCGCGGACGCTTTGGTCGATGTCGTCCAAATCCTTCTCGTTCTCCCGCGGCAGGATGACCGTATGTAAGCCCGCGCGAAGCGCCGCCATGGTCTTTTCCCGCAGTCCGCCGATCGGCATGACCCGCCCGCGGAGCGTCACCTCGCCGGTCATGGCAACGTCGTGGCGCACGGGGCGGTCGGTCAGCGCCGAAAGCAGCGCCGTGGTGATGGCGATACCTGCAGAGGGTCCGTCCTTCGGTACGGCGCCCTCCGGGAAGTGGATGTGGATATCCTTTTTCTGATAAAACTCCGGCTCAATGCCAAGCTCCGCCGCGCGGGAGCGCAGACACGAAAGCGCCGCCTTGCAGCTTTCCTGCATCACGTCGCCGAGGTTGCCCGTCAGCTCCAGCTTGCCGGAGCCGTCCATCACGTTGACCTCGACGGGCAGGATCTCGCCGCCCACCTGCGTCCACGCAAGCCCGTTCACCACGCCGATCAAATCCTTTTTCGACGTCTTATCCCTTGTGTAGCGCGGAACGCCGAGATAAGATTCGACGTTTTCCGCTGTAACGGTAACTCGCTTTACATCGCCGGTATTCAGCGCCATAGCAGTCTTGCGGCACAGCTTGGCAAGCTGGCGCTCCAATTGACGCACGCCGCTTTCACGGGTATACTGCGCAATCACCGCTCGCACCGCGTTTTCGTCGATACGCAGCGCCGCCTTAGGCACACCATGCTCCGTTTTCTGCTTGGGCAGAAGGTGGCGCAGGGCGATCTGCACCTTTTCTTCGTCCGTATAGCTCGGCAGCTCGATGACCTCCATGCGGTCGAGCAGCGGACGCGGGATCGTGTCCGTCGTATTCGCGGTCATGATAAACATAACGCGGCTCAAGTCAATCGGAATCTCCAAATAATGATCGCGGAAGGCGTGATTCTGCTCAGCGTCCAGCACTTCCAGCAGCGCCGACGCAGGATCGCCGCGGTGATCGCTGCCCAGCTTGTCAATCTCATCGAGCACCAGCAGCGGATTCATCGAACCGCTGCGACCGATCGCTTCCACGATCCGTCCGGGCATGGCGCCGACATAGGTCTTGCGGTGACCGCGGATGTCCGCCTCGTCCCGCACGCCGCCCAGCGACAGACGCGCTACCTTGCGGTTCATCGCCTTGGCAACAGAGAGGGCAATGGAGGTCTTGCCTACGCCCGGCGGGCCGACAAGGCAAAGCACTTGACCCTTCGCGTCATCCTTGAGCGCACGGACAGCGATAAACTCCAAAATGCGCTCTTTGACCTTCTCCATGCCGAAGTGGTCGCGCTCCAATATCTTCCGCGCCGCGTCCACGCTGGCGCGTTCCTTCGTGAGGGTGTTCCACGGCAGCTCCAGTACTGTGTCCAGATAGGAGCGCAGTACCGACGCTTCGCTGCTGGAATAGGACTGCTTCGCGAGACGGTCCACGTCCTTCAGGAGCTTTTTCTCCGACTCCTCCGGCAGTTTGAGCGCCGGGATGCGCTCGCGGTAATCGTTCAGTTCCTCGTCGGAGTCTTCACCAAGCTCGTTTTGCAGCACCTTGATCTGCTCGCGCAGCACGAAGTCGCGGTGAATGCGTCCCACGCGGTCGCGCACCTTGCTCTCGATCTCCTGCTCCAGCGCGATGACCTCGCTTTCCCGGCGCAGGATTTCGTTCATACGGCGAAGCCGCAGCAGCGGGCGCAATTCCTCCAAAATGGACTGCTTGTCCTGATAGCGCACATTGATGTGCTGGGCGATAAAGTCTGCGATGTACCCCGGCTCGGTGCCGGTGAACACCTCGGCGAGAATCTCCGCCGTCAGGTTTTGCGTCAGCTCCACATACTCGCCAAAGTTGGCGTAGGTCTGGCGCAGAAGCGCCTCCGTCCGTGTGCCGGGGCGTACCGGCTCCGGCTCCTCCAGCAGCTCGATCTGCGCCTGCAAGAACGGTTCCCGCTGCCACAGGCGTTTGAGCCGCGCGCGCTGCTTGCCCTCCACGATCACGCGGATGACGTGATCGCTGACCCGCAGCACCTGCGAAATGCGCACCAGCGTACCCACGCTGTAGAGATCGCTTTCCTGTGGCAGGTCGACGTTGACCTCCCGCTGCGTGACCACGAACAGCTCCCGGTCGCCCTCCATGGCGCGTTCCAGCGCGCGCATGGAGATCAGGCGCTCCAAATCAAAGCTTGCGGTCAGCCGTGGAAAGACCACCAGCCCCCGCAAAGCGAGGGCCGGTATATTTTTGGTGACAGGTTCCATCGTTTACTCCTAGGATGCCGAGTCAAATTTCGGCGTTTTCTTCGCCTTGCCGCGCACAGCGTCCACCGGACGGTGGGTCAGCAGCGGCTTTTCCGCGCCGTCGATGCAGCCCTTCGTGACCGTAACAGTTTCGATGGTTTTGTCCGACGGGATGTCATACATCACGGGCATGAGCACCTTTTCCATCACGGCGCGGAGACCGCGGGCGCCGATGTTGCGCGCGATCGCTTTGTCCGCGACGGCTTCCAGCGCGTCCGGCTCGAAGGCAAGCGTCGCGCCGTCATAGGAAAAGAGCTTCTGATACTGCTTCACCAGCGCGTTTTTCGGCTCGGTGAGGATGCGCACCAGATCGTCGCGGCTCAAGGCGTCCAGCGCGGTGATAACCGGAAGACGACCCACCAGTTCGGGGATCAGACCGAATTTCAGCACGTCATGGGGCTGCACATCCCGCAGAATCTTGCTGCCCTGCCGCTCCTGCTTCGACTCGACCACCGCTTCAAATCCCATGCTCTTCCGGTCGAGACGGTTTTCGATGATCTTATCGATGCCCTCGAACGCACCGCCGCAGATGAAGAGAATGTTGTGGGTGTCAATCTGGATGAACTCCTGATGCGGGTGCTTGCGTCCGCCCTGCGGCGGGACGTTCGCGACCGTGCCTTCGACGATCTTCAAAAGCGCTTGCTGTACGCCTTCGCCGGAAACGTCGCGGGTGATGGAGGTGTTCTCGCTCTTGCGGGCGATCTTGTCAATTTCGTCGACGTAGATGATGCCGCGCTCCGCCAGCTCCACGTCGTAGTCCGCCGCCTGCAACAGACGCAGCAGGATGTTCTCCACATCGTCGCCGACGTAGCCCGCCTCGGTGAGCGTGGTGGCGTCCGCGATGGCGAAGGGCACCTTCAAAATCCGCGCCAGCGTCTGAGCGAACAGCGTCTTGCCGGAGCCGGTGGGACCAAGCATCAGGATGTTGCTCTTTTGCAGCTCCACGTCGTCCCCGCCGCCGAAGAAAATGCGTTTATAGTGGTTGTACACCGACACGGACAGGGCGATCTTCGCCGCGTCCTGCCCGATGATATACTGATCCAGCACGTCGTGAATCTCGCGGGGCGTGGGCAGCTCCTTCATGTCAGCGGGCTTCTCCGCCTGCATGTCGTAGCCGTCCTGCAAGATGTCGCGGCACAGATTGACGCACTCGTTGCAAATCCGAACCCCGCCGGGGCCTTGGATCATGCGTTGTACCTCCCGTTCCTGCTTCCCGCAAAACGAGCAGCGGAGGCTGCGTTTGTTGTTGGTTTCGCTCATGGGTCTTGCCCTGCCTTTTTACCGTTTATAGATGACCTTGTCGATGAGGCCGTATTCCTTCGCCTGCTCAGCGGTCATGAAGTTGTCGCGCTCACAGTCGGCGCGGACGACGTCGTACTCCTTGCCGCAGTTGTCGGCGAGGATGTGGGTCAGCTTTTCCTTCAGTTCCAGCATACGCTTGGCGTGGATCTCAATGTCCGTTGCCTGACCCTGGAAGCCGCCGAGAGGCTGGTGGATCATGATTTCGGAGTTGGGCAGCGCGATGCGCTTGCCCTTGGTGCCGGCGGAGAGCAGGAACGCGCCCATGCTCGCCGCCATGCCCACGCAGATGGTGGACACGTCGCACTTGATATACTGCATGGTGTCATAGATGGCGAAGCCGTCGGTAACGCTGCCGCCGGGCGAATTGATGTAGAACTGGATGTCCTTATCCGGGTCCTTCGCCTCAAGGAAGAGCATCTGCGCGACGATCAGGCTCGCCGTCGCGGAGTTGACCTCCTCGCCGAGGAAGATGATGCGATCCTCCAGCAGACGGGAAAAGATATCGTACGACCGCTCGCCGCGGTTGGTTTGTTCAATAACATAAGGGACTAAAGCCATGGTAACCTCCTTCGGGCGTTTGTTCACACCCTGTTCAAATTTGTGCCAGTTAGGCGAACAACCACAAAGCTTCGTTTGTGGTTGTTCCGTATTATAGACGTATTATGGATTATTCAGCCGCGTCATCCGTCTTTTTGGCGGTCTTTTTTGCGGCGGGCTTCTTCTCGCCCTCCGCCTTCTTAGCGGGCTTCTTGGCGGGCTTCTTTTCCTCCGTCGGCTCCTCCTCGGTCTTTTTGGCTGCCTTCTTGGCGGCGGGCTTGGTGGGCTTGGAGCTGTCCACGACGACCGCGACCGCCTTGGTGTTCAGAACCTGCGTGCGGACTTCGTTCTCGCCGAGGTACTTCTTGACCGTCTCCACGTCCATGCCGTAGTAGCCAGCGAGCTTCTTGTACTCCTCCTCGATCTCCTCGGCGGAAACCTCCAGCTTCTCCTCCTCGATGATCTGCGCGATGGCGAGATCCATCTTGACCTGCTTGATGGCAGGCTCACGACCCTCCTCCAGGAACTTCTTCTCGTCCATGCCGGTCATCTTGACGTACTGGTTATAGGGGATGCCCTGCGCCATGATGCGGGACTTGAACTCCTCCAGGAAGCGGCGGCACTGCTGCTCGATGAGCACTTCGGGAATCTCGCACTCGATGGTCTCGGCGACCTTTTCGATGACGGCGTTCTCGTAAGCGACGTCCACCGCCTTCTGACGGTCGGCTTCGATCTGCTTTTTGATGTCCGCCTTGAGTTCGTCGAGGGTGTCGAATTCGGACACGTCCTTGGCGAAGTCGTCGTCGAGCTTGGGCAGCTCCTTGAACTTGACCTCGTTGACCTTGACGTGGAAAACGACATGCTTGCCCGCGAGGTCCTTCTGGTAATCATCGGGGAAGGTGATGTCGATGTCCTTCTCCTCGCCCGCCTTCATGCCGATGACCTGATCCTCAAAGCCGGGAACGAAGCTGCCGGAGCCAAGCTCCAGCTCGTGACCCTCGCCCTTGCCGCCGGCGAACGGCACGCCGTTGTCGAAGCCCTCGAAGTCGATGACCGCGGTATCGCCCTTCTTCGCCTTGCGGTCGACGGAGACGAGACGCGCGTTGCGCTCCGCCATCTCATTGAGACGCTGCTTGACGTCGTCGGCGGAGACCTTGACTTCCTCCTTGGGAGCGCTGACGCCCTTGTACTTGCCGAGCTTCACGTCGGGATAGACCGCGACGGTCGCCTTGAACGTAAAGCCATCGGCGCTCACATCGCCGACCAGCTCCACCTCGGGATAGCCAATGGTGTCGAGCTTCTCGCCCGCCACAGCCTGCTCATATGCCTCCGGGAACGCCGCGTCGATCGCATCGTTGTAGAAGACCTCAGGACCGTACAGCTTCTCGATCATCTTGCGGGGCGCCTTGCCGGGGCGGAAGCCGGGGACGCTGATCTTGCTGCGCATCTTGGCGTAAGCCTTGGCGACGGCAGCCTCAAACTCTTCTGCGCCGACCTCGATCGTGAGCGCAACTCTGCTCTTCTCCAGCTTTTCAACATTCTTGACAGTCATTGTTTCTATTCCTCCGTTTGAACAAATGAAAATTGCTCATTGCAAAGCCGCATTTTACCATACTTATACATTTTTAGTCAAGGACTTTTTTAGGCACGAACCCCAAATAATCCGCCGAGATGAGCGAGTAGTCCGTGAAGGCGCGTTTTCCCTCGAACGCGCGGCGGTGGGTTACGCCGTGCAGATGCCCGTAATAACAGCGCTCCACATGCCAGCGGTCGATGACCTCCAGCAGTTCCGGGCACTGGTACCCCTGATAGATGGGCGGATAGTGGAGAAAGCATAATATCGGCCGTCCCTGCGCTGCCTGAAAGGAGGTTTCCAGCCGTAGTGCCTCGCGGGCAAGCATTTTTCCGGTGTGCGTGCCCTCCGCGTCCTCCTCGTAAAACCAGCCGCGGGTGCCGCAGATGGCATAATCGCCGTAATAGAAACAGTTGTTGTGCAGAATATCCAATGTATGAAAACCGTTGTCCGTGAAAAACTTCTTCATCTTGGACACCGTCGTCCACCAGTAGTCGTGGTTGCCCTTGAGGAGTATCTTTTTCCCCGGCAGGGCGTCGATGAACGCGAAATCTTCCCGCGCGCCTGAGAGCGACATTCCCCAGGAGCTGTCTCCCGCCAGCACGGTCACGTCGTCGTCCGTGAGGCGCGAGAACGCCTCGCGCGTGCGCTCGACGTGGTTCGCCCACTTCTCGCCGAACACGTCCATCGGTTTTTCACCGTTCAGCGACAGATGCAGGTCGCCGATCACATAGAGAGACATGCGAAATCCTCCCAGAACGCGGGATATGACTTTTCGATACACGCCGCGCCGTTGATGATAATTTCCTGTTGACAGACGCACGCCGCCACCGCCGCCGCCATGGCGACGCGGTGGTCGTTCGCCGCGTCCACGGTTCCGCCGCGCAGCCTGCCCTTGCCGCGAACGGTCAGAGCGTCCGCCGTTTCCTCTGCGTCCGCGCCCAGCGCCGTCAACATCGCCGCCGTAGTTTGCAGGCGGTCGGATTCCTTATCACGCAGCCGCATCGCGCCTGTAAAACAGGTCTCCCCTGCCGCTGTTGCGGCGACGGCGGCGAGCACGGGCAGCAGGTCAGGGGTCTGCGACACGTCGATCCTGCCGCCGAGCAGCGACCCGCGCCGCACGGTAACGCCGTCGCCCGTCAGCTCCACGCCCGCGCCGAAGCGCAGCAAACGCTCCACGATTGCCCGGTCCGACTGCAAGGACCCCATATTCAACCCGCAGACGCGCACGCCGTCGCGGCTGAGCGCTCCCATGCATAGGAAAGCCGCCGCGCCGGACCAGTCGCCCTCGACGACCGCGTCGCCCTGGGCGAAGCCTTGCCCGCCGGGTACGGTGTACCGGTCTCCCGATCGCTCAAAGCGGATGCCCGCGCCGCGCAGCACCTGCTCCGTCAGCGCGAGGTACGGCGCGGAGACGACCTCACCGGTCAGCGTCAACGTACTCTCACCGCGCAGCAGCGGCAGGGCATACAGCAGCCCCGTAATGTATTGAGACGAGGTTTCCGCGCCGATAGTATAATCCCCCGCAAGGAGTTTTCCCTTACAGGTAATCGTGCCGTCCTCCGCCGTGATCTCCATGCCGTGCGCGCGCAATACCTCCGTCAGCGGCGCGATGGGACGTTTCCGTCCCGTGGGGCGAAACACCGCCGACACGCCCAGAGCGCCCGCGACCGGCAGGAGAAACCGCAGCGTCGCGCCGCTCTCTGCGCAGGGCAGGTCGACCGTCCCCCGCGGCGCTTGCGCGATGGGCGTCACGCGAAGCGCGTCGCCGTCGATCGCAATCTCCGCGCCCAGCGAGCGCAGGCAGTCGATCATGGCGGCAATATCGCGGGAGAGACCGCGACACCGAAGCGTCACCGGCGCTCTCCCCAGCGCGGCGGCAAGCAGCAACCGCTGGGCGTGGGATTTGGAAGCGGGCGCGGTAACGGTTCCGCGCCGCTGACCGGGTGTGATGTTCATGAGCGATCCTCCCCCACGCGCACGCATTCGCCGGTCTGGAAGAAGTACAGCAGCTTCTCCCGCACCGGCTGCTCCATGATGCGCTCCAGCGCCGCGGCGTAGGCGTTGAGCTGGGGCGTGTAGAACGCCGCGCGACTCGCGGTCTCGTCCTTTGTAATGCGGTCGGTCTTAAAGTCCAGCACAACCAGCGCGCCGTCCTCCTCAAAGAAGCAGTCCACCACGCCTTGCAGCAGCACCTGATCTTCGGGGGCAACACGCGCGTCGTAAGCATTCGCGGCGGTCAGCAGCGAGAAGCGGTACTCCCGCTCCATCCGCTCGCTTCGCCGGATGCGTGAGGCGGTCTCGCTGCGCAGAAACCGCGCGATGACCCCCGCGTCCGCCGAGCGCGCCTGCTCCGGCGTCAGCAGGCGGCGATCACAGAGCGCGTCGATCTGGGCGCGGACGGCGGCTTCCGAGCCGTCACAGGCAAAGTCGAGATGCTCCATCACCAGATGGATCGCGGTGCCGCGCTCCGCACCGGTAAGGGGCGCTCCTCCGCTCAAAAACCGGGGGCGCACGAGGCTCCGCAGCCGTGGTTTGGTCTCCGCGTGCTCCGCGATCTCGGCGTCCGCCTCCCGTCCCTTGAGCTGGGTGGCGGTCAGCTTGGCGGACAACTCCGTCGCCGCCGCGT
The DNA here is from genome assembly GCA_017527825.1 of Oscillospiraceae bacterium. Lineage (GTDB taxonomy): Bacteria > Bacillota > Clostridia > Oscillospirales > Oscillospiraceae > Hominicoprocola. The sequence goes on along the minus strand of JAFXPO010000032.1, from coordinate 30,247 downwards.
GGGGATAGCGCCACGTCAGCGCCTCGGTGTCGATGGGCAGCTCGTCCTGCGCGGGAGCGGTCTCCTCCTCCGGCTTGTCCGCCTTGGCGGCGGCACCGTGGATCATTACTTTCCACGGCGCGTCGTCCGGCGCCGTGAGCTGAAACGCGTCAAATCCCGCCAGCTCGCGCAGCGGCGCAGCCTCCGGTCGGCACAGCAGGGGCAGCAGCACCCAGTCGCCCAGGCACTTGCCCTCTTCCACCGCCTCCGGCAGCGCGGGGCAGGACGCGACGGAGAGCAGGTCGCCCAGCCGCTTCGCCGCGCCGGACTGTGCATGCACCATGACAAGCTTTTCCTTCGCGCGGGTCATGGCGACATACAAAAGCCGCAGCTCCTCCGCCTTGGTCTCGCGCCGGAGCGTTCGCTCAACGGCGCGTCGCGCCGCGGTCGGATAGCGGATGCGGCGGGCGGTGTCCACCCGCTCCGGACCAAGCCCGTGCTTCGGATGCACCAGCACCGAGCCGGTAAAGTCCATGTTGTTGAAATCCTTGGCGAGGTCGGCGAGGATCACCACCGGGAACTCCAGCCCCTTGGAGCTGTGAATGCTCATCAGGCGCACGCCGTCGGCGCTCTGCGCCGCCTTGGGCGCGCCGTAGCCGCCTTCGCGCAGGTCGCGCACATGGTTCACGAAGGCGAACAGCCCCCGGTAGCCGGTCTCCTCGAACCGCTCCGCCAGCGCGGCAAAGGCAAGCAGATTCTCGCGCCGCGCCGCGCCGTCGCTCATTGCGCCAAAGATACCAAGCACGTTGCAGGAATCGTAGATGTGCGCGATCAGCTCTCCCACGCTCATGGTCTGCGCGGCGTCGCGCAGCTCGCGCAGCGTCGCGAGGAAGCCCTGCGCGCCCTCGCTTGCCGTCAGCGCGTCGTAAAAGTCGCCGGTGCGGTCGTTTGCGCGAAGCAGCGCCAACTCGTCCGCGGTGAAACCGAACAGCGGCGAGCGCAGCGCGGCGATCAGCGGCACATCCTGACGCGGATTGTCCAGAATTTGCAGCAGCGCGAATACGGAGGACACCTCAACACTGGCGAACACGTCCTCCCCGGACTCCGCGCATAGCCGCAGCCCTTGCGCCGCCATGGCGCGGCGATAGGACGAGAGCCGCGAACGCGGCGAGCGCATCAGGATCACGATGTCCTCCTCGCGGACGGCGCGAAGCGCGTGAGTGTCCGCGTCCGTGACGACAAAGCCGCCGTCGATCAGCTTTCGTATGTACTCCGCCACGAAATCCGCCTCGGCGTCGCTGGCGCGAAGCGTCTCGCCGTCTCCCGTGCGGCGCGGGAGGTCGAGCAGGTGAAACTCCGTCGCGGCGTCTGGATGCTCCGGGTACGCCGCCCCAACGTACAACATTTCGTCCGCGCCGTAGTCCAGCTCGCCCATTTCCTCCGAGAGAATGTTGGAAAAGACGAAGTTCGCCGCGTCCAGCACCTCCGCGCGGGAGCGGAAGTTGCGCGAGAGGATCAGCTTCGCCCGCTGCCCCTCCTCCGCGTCCGCGGCGTTCGGGTAGGTGTTATAGTGGTCAAGAAAGATCGTCGGGTCCGCGAGGCGGAACCGGTAGATGCTCTGTTTGACGTCGCCGACCGTGAACAGGTTTGTCCCGTCGCGGGACACCGCCTCGAAGATGCAGTTCTGCACCTCGTTGGCGTCCTGATACTCGTCCACCATGATCTCGCGGTAACGCGCGGCGACGGTTTTCGCCAGCTCCGTCGGCGCGCCGTCGGCGTCCAGCAGCAGGCGGATCGCCAGATGCTCCTGATCGGAGAAGTCGGCGGCGTTGCGGCGGCGCTTCTCCGAGGCGTAGGCACGGGAGAACTCCGCCGTCAGGCGCAGCAGCGCCGCCATCGCGCCCGCCATGGCGCGCAAGTCCTCCGCGCTCTCGGCGGCGGAATCCTCCAGAAGCTGCCTGCCCATGGACTTTTTTCCGTTGTCCCACAGGCGCTTCATGCGGTCCTTGAGCGCAGCGTCCTCCACCTTTCGCGCGGTGGTGATGCGCGGATAGGTGACCTGCGCCGCGCGGGCGGCGTCCCAGCCCTGCTCCGTCGCCTTGGCGAAGGCTTGCAGCGCCAGCGCAACGGAGCGGAAGTCCGGGGCGTAACTCTTGCTCAGTCCCTCGTCCCCGTCCATCTCCGCCGCGCCCCGCTCGTAGAGCGCCGCCCAGTGCAGCGCCTTTTGCCGCGCCTGACGCAGCAACAGCGCGGCGTAAGGCGTATCGTCAATGCTCTCCGGCAAATTTTCCCAGCGCGTTTCCTGTTCGCGGAGCCACCGTTCGGGGTACGGCTGCGCCTGCACCTTGTCGTACAGCTCGCTCACCAGCGCGGCAAGGGAACGGTCGTCCCGTCCCGCGCCCAGCGTGTCCGCCAGCAGCGTGCCGCCGTCGCCCGGCTCAATGCCCTCGTAGAATTGTTCCAGCGTCCGCGTCAGCACCCGCGTGCGCAGCGTCGCGGCGTCCTGCTCGTCGAGCACCCGGAAGTCCGGGCGCAGAACGCGGTGGTTCTCGTCCTCGCCCAGAAGATGACAGTTCTCCCGCAGCAGCGCGGTACAGAACGCGTCCACGGTCTTGATGTCCGCGCGGTAGACGCGCAGCAGCTGGCGCTGCAAATGTGGATTCGCGGGATCGTCCCGCAGCCTGTCGGAGAGCGCGGAGGCGATCTTGCCCCGCAGCTCCGCGGCGGCGGCGCGGGTATAGGTGATGATCAGAAAATCGTCGAGGTTCGCGCCCTCGCCCTCCACATAGGAAAACAGCCGCTCCACCAGTACGCGGGTCTTGCCGGAGCCGGCGGCGGCGGAGACCAGCAGCCCGCGTCCGCGGTTATCCACCGCCGCGCGCTGCTCCGGGGTCAATACGTCAGCCATCGGTCTCTCCCCTCTCCGCGATCGACGCGTCGATCGCGTTCCAAAATTCCTCCGTGCCGGTCTTGGCAATGTATTCGTAGTGGTCGCCGCCGCGCCCCGGCTCGAAGCCACACGCCGCGGCGTAGGGGCAATAGGTGCAGGCGGTCTCCTGCGGCGTGCGGACGTAGGGATCGGCGTCGATGTTGCCGCGCTCCGCCTCGCGCCCGATATCCCGCAGCAGCTTGTCCACATACTTCGACAGCTTCCCCAGCTGCTCCGCCGTGGCGAGGCTGCCGCCCAGGCTCACGTTGCCGTCCTTGTCGGTCTTGACGGTAATGGGCAGACGGTGGGGTTCCTCCAACGCGCTGTGCTCCATCGCCTTTAAAACCGCCGTGTCGTTGAGCACCATGCCGCTTCGGCGCAGCGTCTTGAGCGCTTCGCGGCGGACAGTCTCATCGTCCGCGCCGCGCGGGAGACGCAGAATTTCATCCCGCGCTGGGGTGTACAGCACACCCGCCGGCGCGATCTCATGCCCGCCAAAGACGTCCCTGCCCTCGCGTTCCAGCGCGAAAAGGTACAGCAGCATCTGCACGCCCAGCCCGTAGCGCAGCTCGGCGAGGTCAAAGCTTTTCTTTCCGGTTTTATAGTCCACCACGCGCAGGTACAGCTTGTCACCCATCAGCCAGCCGTCCACGCGGTCGACCTGTCCCACGACGCGCACCGTACCGCCGCGCTCCGTTTGCAGCGAGATGGCGGGGAAATTGGCGTCCGCGCCGAAGGACAGCTCGAACGCCAGCGGCTCAAAGTCGGACTCGCGCAGCTCGTCCGCCACCTCATCCATAATGCGGTAGGTGGACTCCACCAGACGGCGGAACAGATACCGGAAGCGGGCGGTCTTGTCGTTGAGGTCGGGCAGCTCGCGGTTAATGTACGCCGCCACCGCCTCGCGCGTCAGCGCGCGCAGGCGCTCCTTGCTCAGTTCCTTGATGCCCCCCTCGTCCCGCGCGGCGCGGAGGGTGTGTTCCATCACGTCGTGGACGAAGGTGCCCATCTGCGGCGCGTCGAACCCCGCCGCGCCGCGCTCGCGGGCATGAAGCCCGTATTGCATGAAGTAGGCAAAGTGGCAGGCTCGCGCCTTGTCGATGCGCGACGCGGAGAGCGTGATGCTCCTGCCGTAGAGTGCGCGCACCGCTTCGGGGGACAGCCTGCCGCGCCGGTAGCGCGAGGCGTCGCGCATGGCGGCAAGCCGGGACGCGTAGACGGCATCCTGCGCGAACCATTGCCACGCGCTGCCGTCAATATGCTCACCCGCGTACTCCAACGCGGGTTTGATTGCTGACAGGCGATATTCCTTGTCGGCACTTATTTTATCGATTGTTACGCCGGGGCATAGTGTTTGCAGCCGACCCACGGCGAAGGACGGGCGCAGCGCAGCGCCCGCCGCGTCAAACACCGGATAGGAAACGTACAGCCGCTGCGTCGGCTGCGCCAGCGCGGCGTATAGGTTTTGCAGCTCCAGATGGAACACCGCCATGCCGTAGGGCGCGAGGCGGATATCATGCGCCTCCAGCGCCGAGCGTTCCTCCTCCCGCAGTACGCCGCCGCCGCTTTCCACCGCGGGCAGCACGCCGTCGGTGGCGCCGAGCAGAAACAGGGCGCGGACCGTATGGCGGTCGTTGCGCGTCATCTCGGAGAGGTTCACCCGATCGAGCGCCGCGGGGATCGTGCCGACGCTGTACTGCGTGAGAATAAGCCGCATGAGACGCGCGAACTCCTCGCCGTCCACGACGGAGTCGCCCAGAATCTCCACGAACTGATCCAGCACGCCGCAGAGGATCGTCCAAAGCTGCGCCGTCTCCTCCGAACGCTGCGCGTCGCCGGTTTCAAACAGGCGTCTGGTCTGCTCCTCCAGGGCTTCGGGCAGCTTCACGTCCTCCAAGTATCCGTAAAGCGCCGCGACCTTCTCCCGCGCCGTGTCGCCGCGCAGACCCTCATAGAGCCGCGCGAACGGCGCACGCACGCGTCCGCGCAGTTCGTTCACCGCGTCAAGCCGCGCCTGTGACGGCTCATCCCAGGCGAGACCGTAGCCGGCGGGATGCGCCGTCCACGCTGTATCGCGCACCCACATCTGCCCGCGAATGTCCCAGGTGAGGGCATAGTTCTCCAAAAGGTCGCACTCCTCCGCCGTGAGACCAGCAAAGCCGGTCTTGAGGCAGCAGAACACATCCTCATACTCAAAGCCGCCCGTGGCGGCGTCCAGCGCCCCCAGCACCAGCGCCGTGACCGGTTGCTGCAAAATGTCGCTGCGGCGGGCACTGTAAAGGGGAATCCCATAACGGGTAAAGATGGTTTCCACCGTGGTCTCGTAAGCGGATAAGTTCCGCGCCGTGAGGGTAATGTCACGAAAGCGGAAGCCCTCCTCGCGCACAAGACGCAAAATCTCCGCCGCGGCGTTCTCCACCTCGGCGTAAGCGTTGGGGGCTTCCAGGACGCGGATGTCGCCGCAGTCCCCTTCCCATGCCGCGCGTTCGCCGAAGAAATGCCGTTCCACATGGGAAAGCGCGCTGTCCGTCTCGCGCGGCGGCAAATACTCGACCTCACAGGGAACGGCGGCGTCCCGCGCCTCGCGGACGAGCTGTTCACGCACCCGCAGGCTCTCGCGGAACAGTTCGCGGTCGCTGTCGTCGCCCAGCAGCGTCACTGTAACGCTCCGGGCGCGACGCAGCATGATCCGCAGGATGCGAATTTCACGCCCGGTAAAGTAGGAAAAGCCGTCAAAATACAGGTCTTTTCCGTCTATGTAGCCGGATTCCTCCAAATGCTCCTCCAGCTTTTCCAGTCGGTCGCGGGCATCGCGCCCCTCTGTGTGCAGCTTGGCAAGATACACGCCGTAGACGAGGGCGATATCGCGCAGCTTGTCCCCTGTTTCGCCGGGAATCTCCGCCGCCGTATCCGCGAGTCGTTCCGGCTCCACGGCGTATGCGATCAGCTCCTCCATCACGTCCAGCAGCCCCTTCAAAAAGGCGCTGCGGCGCGAGGGTTTGCCGTACACCTTCAGCGCCGGCGCCAGCTCCTGCAAGGCTCGCTGGAGCGTGAGCAGCTTGCCGCCCGCGTCCAGCGTCACATCCGCGCTGCCACCCACAATGGACAGCACGCGAGAGCCCAAAAGCTTGAACGTCAGCACCTCGGCGTGGCGGCTGGCAGCGTCCCCGCACGTCCGGCAAACGTCCACCTCCGCCACATGGGAGGCATGCTCCGGCACCAGCAGGATCTGCCGTGCCTCCGGCGTCTCCCGCCCCGCCCGTTCGATCTCCCGCAGGACACGAGCGGACTTACCCGTGCGCGCGCGTCCCAGCAGCAGTCTCAACATCTTCGCCGCCCCCTTTCCCAGCTAAGTTTAGCACGAATTGTCCGGCAAAGCAACGGAGAACAGGTTCAAAATCGGCAATTCAGCACCAGCTCCCATAATTTGGACCGCAGCACGATCTCTTCCCCCAATCCGTCCACGGACAGGATGCCATCGCACAGCGGCGCGAACGCCGTCGTCCACCACATCGGCGTATAGCGCGGCGATACCGCGCACCAGACCAGCGTAAACGCCACGGCAAACAGTAAGGATAATTCCCATTTTCGCATAAAAACACCGTCCATACCAGAGGATAGTTCCAGTATGGACGGTTTCCTTGTTTTTCAAACAAATTGCGTCAGAAACGTTTGCGCGTACCCGGAGCGCAGCGCTTCATACGCCGCCCGCGCCGCTTCCTCGTCCCGGTACAGCCCGAACACCGTGGGACCGGAACCGGTCATCGCCGTCGCCTCCGCACCGAGGCGCAGGAAACGTTCCTTGATATCGAACACGCCCGCGTATTCCGTCGGCAATACCGTTTCAAAGACGTTCTTTACGCGCGAGAGCACACCGACCGTGTCGCCGCGGTGGATCGCGTCCAGCATTCCCGGCGTGTCCGGGCGGTTCCACAGCTCCGAAACCTTCACGCGCGAGAACAGCATCGGCGTGGGGATGGCAAAGTCCGGCTTGCAAAGCACCGCGTGGAGCCTCGGCGCGTCGCGCAGCGTCGTGAGCCGCTCGCCGCGACCCTCCGCCAGCGCCGTGCCGCCGCGCACGCAGTACGGTACGTCGCTGCCCACCAGCGCCGCGATGCGTTCCAGCTCCTCCCCCGGCAGATCGGGCTTCAGGAGCTTGCGAAGCGCCCGGAGCGTTGCCGCGCCATCGCTGCTGCCGCCCGCCATGCCAGCCTGTGCGGGGATGCGCTTGATAATCTCAATTTCCAGCCCGCATGGCTCCACGCCGGTCTCGGCAAAAAACGCCCGCGCCGCCCTGACGGCAAGATTACTCTCGTCGCCGGGAATGTCCCCGCAGCGGCAGACGACGCCGTCGCCGCCGGTGAGCGTCACGGTCACGTCGTCGTGGAGCGAGACGGTCTGCATGACCATTTGCAGGTCGTGATAGCCGTCCTCCCGCTTGCGGATGATATCCAGCGTGAGGTTCAGCTTGGCGTAAGCCGGGAGCGTGATGGCAGTCATCGAATCTTCCGCGCCTCGATATAGTAGCGCTTGTCCTGCGCGTGACCCATGGAGAAGGTCTTGCGGGGCAACACGCCGTCCTTCAGGACGGTCTTGAACAGCTGCTCCTTGCCCATGGCGGGCAGCAGGAAGCCCATGTTGCCGGGCTTTGCGCCCAACTGACGGGTCACGTCGTCGCCGTGGATGTAGTCCACCTCGCCGCCATGCTTTTTGATGTACTCGTCCAAAAACGCCTGCAAGGTGCCGACGGCAAGCTGCACCTTGGGATCAGGCACCGTCCAGCAGCCGTTGAAGGCTTCGCAAACGATCTCGATGGTATGCCCCTCGCCCTTGCCCTCATGGGCGTTGGGATAGAACGCCTTGAACTCGCTGAGGAAGGTCTTGGGATCGACGCCGAAGAGCACGCGGTGGATCGGCTCGAATTGCAGCGCATCGTCGTGATTGTTCACGACCTCGACCAGCGCGTACTTCGCCAGCGGATTAGCGCCCTTCTGCTCCTCGTAGCACGCCTTGGCGGTGGCGAGGGAGTGGTTGCCGTCGCCGACGGCGAACAGCAGCGGCGCGACGCCGGAGACGCCGTACTTCTTCTGCATCTCCTCGTCGGAGCAAAGCCCCGCCAGCGCGTCCGCCACGGCGGAAACCTGCGCGTCAGAGAGCTTATACCCCTTGATGTGTCCGCCGTGTTCCATCAAATCAAAGTCATAGAGCTTCTCCATGCCGTCCGCCTTGGCAGTCAGCGGCTCGATGACGGTCTTGTCCGGGTCGTCGATGAGCAGCATTACATGGGGCAGCTCGATGGGCGCGTTGCGGCGCACCTTGGCGCGGGGCGGAATGCGCTCAAGCACCGTACCCTCGGTGGCGCGGATGAGCGCGCCGCTGCCGGGCGTGAAGTCATAAGCGTCCAAATCCACCATGCCCACAAGCCCGTGGCGTATCCTGCCGTCAGACTGCTCGCGCTCGACGTAGACCAGCGATTCTTTGAGCGTCGTGAACAGGTCACGCTTCAAATAATCGTCCATAGCCGCGTTGATCTTCCCGATTTTGTCCTCCACGTCGGGCGCCTTCAGCTCCGCCTCCGGCAAAATCAGACGCAGCGTGGACGGCGCGTCGCCGACGGTGTTCTCCACCCGCTGCCAGTACTCCGGCTCCGAGGTGAACTGGTCGCAGGCGACCACCGCCCACTTGCCCATGTCCGCGTCCCTGGGCAGCAGAATATCCGCCGGATAAAAACCGAGGGCATCAAACTTCTCGTTCATCAATTTTCCTCCCATCGTGCAAACAGTATGGTTTCAGACACAAGGATTATACTATGCGCACGGCGTAAACGCAACGGATTTGCCAAATTTTTCTAAAAAATTTTTTGGGCGCATAAAACTTTGGCAGCCGGCGCAAACTGACACACGACCCAGCGAAATAAGGAGGATATTCTCATGTTCATCGATAAGCTTGCGCTGACGCTTTCCATCATCGGCGCGCTGAACTGGGGCAGCATCGGGCTGTTCGGGTTTGACGCCGTGGCGTTTCTCTTCGGCGGTCAGACCGGCACCATCAGCCGCGTGATCTACACGCTTGTGGGGCTCGCGGGCATCTGGTGCATCACGATGCTCTTCCGGGAAACCGAGCCGTTTGAGAGCAAGGATCACGCCTAAAGCGCAAAAATCCGGCATGGACAAGCCATGCCGGATTTTTACATGGTTTTTCCGAAGTCGCAGTCGCTTTTAAGCGGGCAGTTCGCGCAGTTGGGCTTGCGCGCCATGCACAGCGCTCTGCCATGGAGCACCATGCGGTGACAGAAGTTGCTGCTCTCGCCGCCGGGAATGATCTGCCGCAGCTGCTTTTCCACGCTCAGCGGGTCTTTGCTGCCGTCGGTCAATCCCAGCCGCCCCGTGATGCGGATGCAGTGGGTGTCGCAGACATAGGCGGGCTGCCCGTAAATATCACCCAGCACAAGGTTCGCGGTCTTGCGCCCGACGCCGGGCAGCGCCGTCAGCGCCTCCATGGTATCCGGCACCCTGCCGCCGTGCTTGTCAATGAGGATTTTCGCGCACTCGACGAGGTCCTTCGCCTTGGTGTTGTAAAAGCCGCAGGAGCGGATCGCCTCGCCGACTTCCTCATAGCTTGCGTTCGCGAACGCCTCCAGCGTGGGGAACCTGGCGTACAGCCCCGGCGTGACCATGTTCACCCGCGCGTCGGTGCATTGGGCGGAAAGGCGCACGGCGAAGAGCAGCTCATAATCCTTTTCATAGGTGAGCGAGCACAGCGCGTCGGGATACAGTGCCTTTAGCCCCTCAATGATGCGTTTGACGGCAGCCTTGGATTTCATGGCGAACCCTCCCGGTGATTGTCTTTTTCGGATAGAATACCACGAAACGCCGCGCCCGTAAAGGAAAACATGGCGCACATTTTCCGCGCAAAGCGCATATACTGCCATGAACGAAGCATCTGGAGGATGAATCATGGATGAAAAAACCAGAGCCGCCATCGAACGGCTCAAGCAGAACAAGGGGCTTGCGGAGCAGATCATGCGCTCCGGCGACGGACAGCAACTCATGCAGCGACTGACGCAGGGCGACGGCGGCGCGGCGCTGAACCGCGCGGCGGCGAACGCGGCAAAGGGCGACACGCGGGAGCTGTCCGCCATGCTGCAAGGCATGATGAGCGACCCGAACACGGCGGCGATGATGAGTCGTCTGAGCGACAAGGCGAAGCAGTAAGGGAGGCGCGGCGGCGTGGCGGATTGGCAGGAACAACTCAATACGATTCTCTCCGATCCCGACGCCATGGCGCAGATCGCGTCCATCGCGCAGAGTCTCGGCGGCGCTCCGGCGACGGAACCGGAAGGCGGGAATCCGCCGCCCAAAGCCGACGCCGCGCAGTTGACCGGAGCGCTTGACCCGGAACTGCTGCGGCGGCTTGCGCCGCTGATGCAGGAGTTCAACCGCCCGGAGAGCAGCGAGGCGACGGCGCTGCTCATGGCGCTGCGTCCGTTTTTGAGCCGCAAGCGGCGGGACAAGGTGGAGCGCGCCGCGCAGTTGGCGCGGCTCATCCATCTGGGCAAAACCTTTTTGACCGGCGAAGGGGGCGTGGGATCGCGATGAACCGCTACATCCGGGGCGAGCACGGCGATTACATACGCGTCGCCGTGGCAGAGCCTGCGCGGAGGCAGCCCGTTCCGCCGCCGTTCGAACCGCCGCGCAAAGAGCCAGCGTCCGAACCGCCGCGCGAGCCGCCTCTCTTTGACCCGCCGCATGAACCACCACCTGTCAAGCCATTTCCCTTGCCGCCTCCCGCTCCGCCTCCTCCCCCGCCGGACGCCATGCGGTTTCTGGGACGGCTGCTGGAGCAGTTCAAGGATGTGGATAGCGGCGATTTGCTGCTGCTATTGATTCTGTTTTTCCTGTTTCGAGAAAAGGCTGACGATGAGGCGCTGATCGCGCTGGGGCTGCTGTTGATCCTATGAAATGCGTACGGAACAAATGCCCTTGAAAAGCAAAGCGATCTGGGGCGCACGGATTTGACGAATTGCGGGGCTTCGCCCTGCGAATAAACCGCTTTGCGGTATATTCAGTAGACATTATGAAGAAAGCGAGGACGCTTTGTCCTCGCTTTTCTGTTCCTTGGGATCGTACAAAACCTCGCCGGTTGGCAGCGTGAACGCCGCGGCGTCCGGCGGCGTCTCATTCACGGACAAGCCCGTCATGCTGTAGACCAGCGCGCCGTCCTGCCACCGCTCCGCCGACGCCAGCAAGCCGGTGTCCACGCTGACCCAGCAGCGCGTGACGTAGCCGCCGCCGTCCGGCACGGTCTCCACATAGATGCAGTTCACGCCTTCCAGCGCGCGGTAGTCCGCTGCGGCGATCTCGGCAGGATCCAGCAGCAGCACGTCCTCGTAGGTGAGGATGCTCTGTTCCTCGTCGGCGGACAGCGCCGCCGCGCCGGTATAGACTCGCCGCCCGTCGCCGTACCAGACCCAGCTGTCCCCTCCGGCGCAAGTGATGACGTGGCGGGTCTGATCGTCGCGGGTCTCGTCGAGCCGCGTCCAGCGCCCGGCGGTGGCGGTTTCCACCACGCTTTGACCGCTGCTCTCACCCCAGTATCGCACCACGGTGATCGTGCGGCGGTAGCTTTCCGGCCGCGCCAGACGTTCGATGACGCGCTGCACCGTGTCCGGCGTCACCTCCACGCGGCGGATCGCCTCCGGCTGCGTGTCTGAGGCGAGGCTGTCCCCGCTTTCCGTCTCCGATTCCGGCGGCAAGGTGACCGCGGGCGGGCGATGCACCGCGATCCGCAGCAGAAAAAACACCACCAGAAGCAGCAGCGCAAAGAACGCAAGCGTGATGAAGTTGAAGCGTTTCCGCTTCATGGGCGGAAGTCGGCGGGGCGCTCCGGCAGGCGTCCGAAGTGCCATTCGATCGCGTCCGCGATGCGCCGGCAGGCGCTGCCGTCGCCGTAGGGGTTGACCGCGTGCGCCATCCGCGCGTAGGCGTCCGCGTCCCGCAGCAGCTCGTTTCCCATGCGCAGCACATCGGCGTACTCCACGCCCGCCATCGCTACCGTCCCGGCGGCGACCGCCTCCGGGCGCTCGGTCTCCCGACGCATGACAAGAACCGGCTTGCCCAGCGCGGGCGCTTCCTCCTGAAGCCCGCCGGAATCGGTCATGACGAGGTAGACCCGCGCCATGAGGTTGTGCATTTCGTCGGCGCTGAGCGGATCGATCAGGTGTACCCGCGGCGTGCCGGCGAGGTACTTCCCCGCCGCCTCGCGCACCACGGGGCTTAAATGCACCGGATACACCAGCTCCATGTCCTCGTTTTGCAGCGCCATGTCGCGCAGCGCGGTGAAGATATTCCGCATGGGTTCGCCGTAATTCTCCCGCCGGTGGCAGGTGACCAGCACCACCTTGCGGCGCTGATAATCCAGCTCGTTGAGCAGCGCGGTGGCGAAGCGATAATCCTTCCGCACTGTGGTCTTGAGGGCGTCGATGACCGTGTTGCCGGTGACGAACACGCCGTCGGTCACACCTTCGCGCAGGAGGTTCTGACGGTTGTTTTCCGTGGGGCAGAAATAGAGGTCCGCGATCTGAGTGACCAGCTTGCGGTTCATTTCCTCTGGAAAGGGGGAATACTTGTCATAGGTACGAAGTCCGGCTTCCACATGCCCTACCTTCACCTGATGGTAGAACGCGGAGAGCGCGCCGGCAAAAGTGGTGGACGTGTCGCCGTGGACAAGGATCATGTCGGGCTTCAAGTCCTCGATCACGCCGTCCATGCCCATGAGGCACTTGCTCGTGATGGAGGAGAGCGTCTGGCGCGGGGTCATGATGTTGAGGTCGGCGTCGGCGGTAAGAGCGAACACGTCCATAACGCTGTCAAGCATCTCGCGATGCTGCGCCGTGACGCAGCAGAGGCTCTCGATGTCGTCCCGCGTCGCCAGCTCTTTCACCAGCGGCGCCATTTTGATCGCTTCCGGGCGCGTGCCGAACACGCTCATGATACGCAGCTTATTCATGGGTTTCCTCCTGATTCGCGGCTTTTGCGTCGATCCGGTCGGCGTCCACCGCCGGATGCAGGTCGATTTCATGCCCTCCCGCGTTGACGGCGGGGTGCAGGTCGATCTCCTCCGTGAGGTCGCGGGCATTCGGCTCCGCCACGGTATGCTCCCGCTCCTTTTCGTGCTTCGTCTCCGCGATTTCACGCGGGAAGATCACCCGCGCGGCGAGGTATGCCACCACCGCCAGCGTCAGGAGAAAGATCATCGCACGCATGGCGCCGCTGGCGGTGAGTACGACGGCGGAGAGTCCGAGGATGCTGCTCACGACATACAGCGCCGCGACCGCCTGCTTCTGACTCAGACCCATATCGATGAGCCGATGATGGATATGCCCGCGGTCGGGGGACATGGGGTTCTGCCCGTGGGCGAGCCGGCGAACGATGGCGAAAAGCGTGTCGAACATGGGAAGCCCCAGGATCAGGAACGGCACGGCGAAGGAAATGATGGCGTAATACTTAAAGAGTCCCTGAATGGAGATGGTGGCGAGGATGAAGCCCAGAAACGTCGAGCCGGTATCGCCCATGAACATCTGCGCGGGATTCTTGTTGTACGGCATGAAGCCGAGGCACGCGCCCGCCAGCGCCGCCATGACCAGCGCCGTCTGCCCCTCGGAGACCAGCAGCGCGATGACCAGCATCGTAATGGCGCTGATGGTGCTCACGCCGTTGGCGAGTCCGTCCAGCCCGTCGATGAGGTTGACGGAGTTGGTGATCCCGACGATCCACAGCACTGTGATGGGGATGGACAGCCAGCCCAGCGCCCAGTAAGCGTTGCCGCTGAAGACGTTGGGGTTGGACAGCACGTTCACCACGACCCCGTGATACACGGCGATGAGCGCCGCGGCGATCTGCACGGCGAACTTAAAGTACGCCCGCAGGGGCGAAATGTCGTCCACCACGCCCAGCACCACGATGATCGTCGCGCCCAGCAGGATGCCGCGCAGCTGATGGTCGATGGGGACAAAGATGAGCAGACTTACCAGAAAGCCCAGAAAGATGGCGAGACCGCCCAGCCGCGGCACAGGCTTTTTGTGCATGCGGCGGCTGTCCTTCGGCACGTCGATGGCGCCGATCTTATACGCGAACGACTTCACGAGCGGGGACATGAGATAGCTCACGACCATAGCGCACAGCAGCGCCTCCCCCACCCGCAGCAGCAGTGCGCTGGGAATGCTTGTATCCATAGCTTACGACCTCACCGGGGGATGAATCCCACTTTCTTGTAGACCTTGCGAAGCGTCTTTTCCGCGACATAGCCCGCGCGCTCCGCGCCGTTTTTGTAGACGGACTCCAGATAAGCCTTGTCGGCGAGGATGCGCTCCGTCTCCTCGCGGATGGGGCGCAGCAGCTCAATGACCGCGTCGCCGACCGCGGGCTTGAACGCGCCGTAGCCCTTGCCGTCGAACTCGCGCTCGATCTCGTCCATGGTCTTGCCGGTGACGGCGGCGTAAATATTCATCAGGTTTGAAACGCCGGGCTTTTCCTCCGGGGCATAGCGCACGCAGCGCTCGGTGTCGCTGTCGGTCACGGCGCGTTTGAACTTGCGGGCGATGTCCTCCGGCTTTTCCAGCAGAAACACGCAGCCCTCCGGGGCGCTCTTGCTCATCTTGTTGGATGGCTCGGTGAGGCACATGACCCGCGCGCCCTCCTTGGTGGAGTAGAACTCCGGCATCTTGAACACATCGCCGTACACGCCGTTGAAGCGCTGCACGATGTTGCGGCACAGCTCCACATGCTGCTTCTGATCCGCGCCGACGGGCACGAAGTCCGGCTGATAGAGCAGGATATCCGCCGCCATGAGCGAGGGATAGGTGAACAGACCGCCGTTGATATTGTCGGCGTTTTTCCTGGATTTGTCCTTGAACTGCGTCATGCGGGAAAGTTCTCCGAACATGGTGTAGCAGTTGAGCACCCAGCCCAGCTCCGCGTGCTGGCGGACGTGCGACTGGATGAACAGCGTGTTCTTCTCCGGGTCAAGCCCGCAGGCAATGTAGGTCGCCAGCTGCGTCAGCGTGCGGCGGCGCAGGTCGGCGGGGTTCTGCCGCACGGTGATGGCGTGCAGGTCCGCCATGAAGTAAAAGCAGTCATAGTCCTCCGAGCGTCCGCCCCAGTTCTTGATCGCGCCCAAATAATTGCCGAGGTGCAGGTCGCCGCTGGGCTGGATGCCGGAGAGCATGGTTTTCTTGTTGGTTTCCATTGTGATTCCTTTCCGGTAAAGACCATAATCATCCAGAATACAGGATATTATACTACAGCTTTTTCAAAAGTACAAGCGCCTTGACAATCTATCCCATCAATTATAAAATACCAAGGATATTTTTTGGGAGGTATTCTCATGGCAATCGACAGCGCCTATTTTGATATCATGGAGGGCAAGATCCCTCACGGCAAGACCCGCACCCGCTTCGCCCCGTCCCCCACCGGCTACATGCATGTGGGCAACCTGCGCACCGCGCTCTATACCTATCTCATCGCGCGGCACGACAAAGGCACATTCATCCTCCGCATCGAGGACACCGATCAGGGTCGTCTCGTGGAGGGCGCGACCGACGTCATCTACCGCACCATGGAGGAATGCGCTCTGGAGCACGACGAAGGTCCCGACGTGGGCGGTCCCGTGGCGCCGTACATCCAGTCCGAGCGGCGGGACACCTACGGCAAGTACGCCGAGCTGCTGTGTGAGCGCGGTCACGCCTACTATTGCTTCTGCGAAAAGACCGAGTCCGCCGAGGATACCGGCGAATTTGAGCGGGAGGAGAACCCCTGCCGCCGCCTTACCCTTGACGAGGCAAAGGCGCGTATTGCCGCCGGTGAGCCTTACGTCATCCGCCAGCGCATCCCCCACGAGGGTACGACCACGTTCCACGACGCGTCCTTCGGCGACGTGACCGTGGAGAACAAGACGCTGGACGATCAGGTGCTCCTCAAGCGGGACGGCATGCCCACCTACAACTTCGCCAACGTCATCGACGATCACCTCATGGGCATCACCCATGTCGTGCGCGGCAGCGAGTACCTGTCCTCCGCGCCGAAGTACAACCTGCTCTATGAGGCGTTCGGCTGGGAGGTTCCCACCTATGTCCACTGCTCCCCCGTCATGCGCGACGCCCAGCACAAGATGTCCAAGCGCAACGGCGACCCCAGCTATGAGGACTTGAAGGCGCAGGGCTTCCTGACCCCCGCCATCTTGAATTATGTGGCGCTGCTGGGCTGGTCGCCTCGCGGCGAACGCGCCGAGCAGGAGTTCTTCACCACGGAGGAGCTGATTGAGTGCTTCGATCTCGCGGGCATCTCCAAGTCCCCCGCGATCTTCGATATCGAGAAGCTCAAATACTTCAACGCCAACTATATCCGCTCCATGAGCGCCGAGGATTTCTGTAAAGCCGCCGCGCCTTACATCCGCCAGTCTGTCAAGAACGAAGCCTATGACGTCTCGGAGATCGCCGCGCTGCTGCAAGCCAGGTGCGAGGTGCTGACCGACATTCCCGAAAAGGTCGACTTCTTCGACGCGCTGCCCGAATACGACGTGGCGTTCTACACCAATAAGAAGTCCAAAACCGACGAGGCGGTGTCGCTGGACATGCTGCAAAAGGTGCTGGTGAAGCTGGAAGCTCTCACCGATTGGACGGTGGACGCGATCCACGATACGCTGGTCGCCTATGCCGAGGAACTGGGCGTCAAGAACGCGACGCTCATGTGGCCGCTGCGCATCGCCGTGGCGGGCAAACTCGTCACGCCCGGCGGCGCGGTTGAAATCTGCCACATCCTCGGCAAAGACGAGACCCTCCGCCGCGTGAAGGCGGGCATCGCGAAGCTTTCATGAACGAGCGGTCGCTCCGCGCCTTCTTCGCGCTGCCGCCCCACCTGCGAAAACAGATTCATGTGACGGCGTATGCTTTCGCCGCGCTGATCCTCATCGGCTTCGCGGCGGGCATGGCGCGTCCCGAAGCGGTGGAGCCGCTGATGCGCCTGTTCGTCAACGCCGCCGCGGACGCGGGGCTTTATCAGGTGCAGGGCGGATCGCTGATGGCGGGCATCCTCTCCAACAATCTGCTGGCGATGCTTTCCGCCATCGCGATAGGGCTTATCCCCTTTGTGCATCTTCCCGCCATGGAGCTTGGCGTGAACGCCGTGCTCATCGGCGGGCTTGGCGCGTTTTACGTCCGCGAGGGGCTGGGCTTGCCCGCCTACCTCGCCGGAACGGTTCCCCACGGCGTGTTCGAGCTGCCCGCGCTGGTGATCTCCTGCGCCTGCGGGCTGTATCTCTGCCGCGCCGTGACCAACTCCATCCTCGGCAACGGCAACGCCAGAGCGGTCGCCACGGTGCTCAGCCAGTGCCTGCGCGTCTACGTCCACTATGTACTGCCGATGCTGACGGTTTCGGCGGCGCTGGAGGCTTTTGTCACGCCGCTCATTCTCGGTCAGTTTCTCTGACGCAATTTTTCACGCTTGTCCTTGCAAAGCGAGGTAAAGTGTGATAGGATACCTGTGCTTTATCATTGGATAAAAAACCAATTGAAAAGGAGAATAAACATGTATAGTTCCAAGGTCGAAAAAGTCATCGCGCGCGAAATCATCGACTCCCGCGGCAACCCCACCGTTGAGGCTGACGTCTATCTGGACGACGGCGTCATGGGCACCGGCGCTGCTCCCAGCGGCGCGTCCACCGGCGAGTTCGAGGCGCTGGAGCTTCGCGACGGCGATAAGAAGCGCTTCGGCGGCAAGGGCGTGACCAAGGCGGTCAACAACGCCAACACCGTCATCAACAAGGCGCTTGCCGGCAAGAATGCCTACGACATCTACGGCATCGACAAGGCGATGCTCGCCGCCGACGGCACGGACGACAAGTCCAAGCTCGGCGCGAACGCCATCCTCGCCGCTTCCATTGCCTGCGCCCGCGCCGCGGCGAACGACCTCGATATCCCCCTGTACCGCTATCTCGGCGGTCAGAACGCCAACACCCTCCCCGTCCCGATGATGAACATTCTCAACGGCGGCGCCCACGCGGACAGCAGCGTTGACACCCAGGAGTTCATGATCATGCCCGTCGGCGCGCCCTCCTTCAAGGAAGGTCTGCGTTGGTGCGCGGAAGTGTTCCAGACCCTCAAAGCCCTCATCAAGGAGATGAAGGACGTCACCGCCGTCGGCGACGAGGGCGGCTTCGCTCCCAACAGCCTCGGCGGCGACGAGGAAGCCATCGAGCTGATCCTCAAGGCGATCGAGAAGGCAGGCTACAAGCCCGGCGTGGACTTCGTGCTCGCCATGGACGCCGCTGCTTCCGAGTGGAAGAGCCCCAAGGGCAAGGGCTTCTATCATCAGCCCAAGAGCGGCAAGGACTTCACCAGCGATGAGCTGATCGCCCACTGGGAGAGCCTCATCAAGAAGTACCCCGTCCGTTCCATCGAGGATGGTCTGGACGAAGAGGACTGGGAAGGCTGGGAGAAGATGACCAAGAAGCTCGGCGGCAAGTGCCAGCTCGTCGGCGACGACCTGTTCGTCACCAACGTCAAGCGCCTGAGCAAGGGCATTGCCAACGGCTCCGCCAACTCCATCCTCATCAAGCTCAACCAGATCGGCTCCGTCTCCGAGACGCTCGACGCCATCAAGATGGCGCACAAGGCGCACTACACCGCCATCGTCTCCCACCGCTCCGGTGAGACCGAGGACACCACCATCGCCGATCTCGCCGTCGCGCTCAACGCCGGCCAGATCAAGACCGGTGCTCCGAGCCGCAGCGAGCGCGTCGCGAAGTACAACCGCCTCCTCCGCATCGAGGAAGAGCTGGGCGACGCCGCCGTGTACGCCGGCAAGAACGCCTTCAACATCAAGCTGTAAGAAACGCATATCAGAAAAAAGGTCTCCGCGCAGTGCGCGGAGACCTTTTTTTCTGTTCGGATACGCAGGAGCCGCGCATCAGCGCGGCTCCTGCGTGGCGTCAGTTCATAAAATCGCGATACAGGAAGGTTACGATCTGTGCGCGTGTGCAGTCGAGATCGGGCGAGAACTCGGTCTCGCTGGTGCCCTTGGTCACGCCGCTGACATACGCCCAGTTGACGGAGCTTTCATAGTACGCGCCCGCGGGAACGTCAACGAACCCGCTGCCGCTGTCACTCGCCGCGTTCTCGAAGCGGGCGAGGAAGGTCACGAT
This sequence comes from Oscillospiraceae bacterium, assembly GCA_017527825.1. Lineage (GTDB taxonomy): Bacteria > Bacillota > Clostridia > Oscillospirales > Oscillospiraceae > Hominicoprocola. Next base: position 11,142 of record JAFXPO010000032.1, on the reverse strand, counting down.
CTGCGCGCGGGAGCAAACCTCGTCAGGCGAGAATCTGGTCTCGCTGGTTCCGTTAGTCATGCCGTTGGCAAGCGCCCAGGAAACCGCCTTGTCGTAATAGCTGCCGGAAGCCACGTCGGTAAACGCGTCGCTCAGCGCCACCTCAGGCTCGCCAGCCGCGCGGTACAGGAAGGTGACCGCCTCCGCGCGGGTGCAGACCGCGTCGGGCGAGAACGTGGTCTCGCTGGTTCCTTTGGTGATGCCGTTCTCCACCGCCCAGCGGACAGCCTCCTCATAGAAGCTGCCTGGGACAACGTCCTCGAACCAAACCATCTGGAACACCGGAATCACCGTCACAATGCCGTTCTCAGGCATCACGAAGGTGAAGGTGCCGTCGGGGTTCTTCGTCACGCTCACGACATTGCCGTCGCCGTCCACCACCTTGAGATCGGACAGCGTGTAGCCCTCCTTCGGATTCGGGGTGACGGAGACCTCTTCACCGGGCAGCGCGCCGGGATTGGTAATCTCGACCGTGCCGCCCTCGGCGTTTTCAGGAACGCTCACCGCGCCATTGTCCGCGCCGCCTTCGCCGCCGGAGGTGTTCCCGCCGATGTTGCCGGAGTTGTTGCCGCCGGAGTTGCCGCCGGTATTATCGCCGGAGTTGCCGCCGGTACCGTCGCTGATGGCTTCCCACTCCGCGGTAAGCTCCGTATCGCCGGTCACCGCGCTGTTGGTCGTGAACGCCTTGCCGTCCGCATCCACCCAGCGGAGGAAGCGATAGCCGCTGCGCGCGGGCGTGGGAAGGTCGGAGATCGTCTCGCCGCTCTTGACCGAGAGGACCTCCTCCGCAACCGTGCCGCCGTTGCCGTGGAAGATCACATGGTAGTAAACCGCGTCGGAGCCAAGGTCGACCGAAGCGATCATAAACTCCGAGAACCGGCTGCTGAAGATGTGCAGCGTCCATACGTCGCCGTTCTTTTCCATGAAGAACGTGCCGTCCTGCGCCGTTTCGGGACGACGGGACAATTGCGCGAACCGCTCCGCCGCGCCGTTGTGGAAACGGTACAAAACAGGACTGACGCGGTCGCTCATGTCGTAATCCATCGTGATCTCAACGACGGTCACGGTGGCGGAGACCCTCTCCACGTTCTGCGCGTCGTCCGCGCGGTGCACGGTCTGGAAGACGGCGGCGTCGAAGAAATCGGGTTTGAGGGTGTTGGAGGCGTTTTCGCCGGCAAGATAGAGCTTCTCTCTTGCCGCCTTCACCATGGCGCTCTGTCCGGCAGTGTAGTTCTTCTCACCCACGTCGCCGTACAGCTCAAGAATCATCTTGCAGATGACCGCCGTGTCGCCTTCGGAATAGGCGGCGTTCGCCTCTTGCGCCATCTCTCCGTTCAGGAGAGCCTTCTGATCGTCGGTGATCCTGATGGTCTCGTCGCCCGTGAACAGCTTCTTCACTTCCAGCTCGCCCGCGATGGTCACCGCTTCGGGGACTTCCCTGAGAACGCGGGCATATTCGAGGGTGATGACCGTCGAGCCGTCGGGATTGATCTCGAACTCAGCCGCGGCGGGAGCGTTGTAGCCGGTAAAGTGCTTGACGGCGGGGGTCACGCTGCCCTTGCCGTAGAAGGTCTCCGTCCCCAGCGTCACAACATAGCCGCCCGCGCTGCCGTCAGCAGTGACCGCCTGACCCATGTGCCTGACGATGTACTGCGCGTTCCACTGCGCATAGAGCGTGATGTTGCCGCTGACGGGAACCGCCGCGCCCACGGCATAGCCGGTGCCGGAGCCGTCGGCAGCCGTGTTCCAGTTGACGAAGCGGTGCTTGTCGTAGGTGAACGCGTTCTCCGCGGCGGTGACGCTGCTGCCGCCCAGCGCTTCCAGCGCCGCGACGGTGCCGGCGCCGCCGTTGGCGTTGTAGGTCACCGTGTAGTAATCCGCTTTCTCGTCCGCCTTCGTCCAGTTTGCGGTAACGCGGATTTCCGTTACACCCGCGGGGACCGTTGCGCCGGCGTCAGCTTGCTCGCCGTCCACTTCGACCGTCCAGCCAGCCAGCTCATAGCCGGTGCGGGTCGGTTCCAGCGCGGCGAGTCTGTCAAAGATGCTCTCGCCGTACAGGAACGTCACAGAGGCGGGACCGGTGCCTCCGGCGTAGTCCGGCGCGACGTTGGTGCGCTCGATCCGATACAGGTAGGTGATGACGTCGCCGCCCTTGATCGTCGCGCTCTTCTCTGCGGGCGTGATGTAGCCGGGAACCGTCCACACAGGCGGGGTGACGACGCTGTCATAGTAGGCGTACTGCTTGCCGGAGAGCGCTTCGTTCTTCACGAACTCGCCGCCGCTCTCAAACAGGTACCTGACCTCGTACTCCATCAGGTCGGAGCCGGTGTGCTCGTCTCCGACGTCGGGGGCGGTCACTTCCTCGGCGGTGAAGGTCAGCTCAATGTCGTATGCTCCGCAGTTACCGGTCTCCTGAACGCTGACGGTCAGCTTGCCGGTATCCCCGGCGGAGAGGTTCTCCCGGACGGTATAGCGCAGGATCGCGCCGTCGATCTCCGCGCCGGACAGGATATCCGCGGTTTGATCGGTCTTGACCGTCAGCGTCGCCGTGGGATCGATCAGAAGGTCGCTGAGGTCAACATATCCGTTCCGCGCCTCCTCCTGACGCGCCGGAATGGCGATCGACCGCTGCATCAGGATGCCGCCTGCCGCCGGAGCGATGGTGAACGACTGATACAGCGTCGTGGTGACGTAGTTTTCGGTGCTGACGGTCGCCTTGACCCAGTAATCGCCCGCGTCGGTGGGAACCGTATAGCTCCAGAGCGTTTCCCCGTCATGCTCATCCTGCGTTTTGACGGCATACTGGTACTTCACCGTGCCGGTGACCGGCTGTGTGCCGTCCATCACCGAAGGAGCGTTCGGGGCTTCGCCATACGTCCAGCCGTTGATCGAGAGCGTAAACGCGGCGGCGGTCTCATCCCCCTTCTTGATGATGACAAAGCTGGGATCATAGACGGGGATATAGTTCCCCGCGTCCTCGCCGAGAAAGACCAGCTGAACCGCTCTGCGGCCGGCGCCGTCGTCCGCGACGGTTGCCTGAATGCCGGTGATCTGCGCGCCGGGCAGGAAGCCCAGATCGCTCCACGCGTCATCCGTGGGGTCGATCGCGATGACGCCGTTTGTCGAATTCTTCTCCTCCGGCGCGGTCAGCGAGAACTCGACCGAGGTGCTGCCCGGCGCATAATCACGGTTTTCCGCCGTGAACGCGACCGGAATGGGCTTCGCGTGAATGGTCGCCGTCGCAACCTTGACGATCACGTTATAATTCGACGCTTCGCCGCTTGTCCAGCTGTAGCAGCCGCTGTCGGCAACGTCGCCGTCCGCGACGGCTTCGCCGTTGATCGTGATGAGGACGTTTCTGACGCCGGCGTTTGCGTTCTCAAACACGCGCGTCACGGTGAGATTGCCGATTGCCAGCTCGTCACCCTCCGCCACGTTCACCGCGACGATCGGATCATACTCGCGCTCGTCGTCGCTGAGGTCAGGAGCCTCGGCGTCCGTCGTGCCATCATAGACCTTGTCGGCGGTGTTGACGGTGAGGTACGCGGTGCGTTTGGTGATCGCGCCGGTGGTGACGGTCGTCTCGAACACGACGTCGTAGTTGGCGAGGTCGGTGATTCGGTAGCCGGTCACTTCCCCGCCGTCGACAATCTCCTCGATCCGCTCGGCGAGAATCGTTTCCCCGTTGAGCACAAAACGGGTCGTGTTCACATCCAGCGTGATCTCGATTTCGTCGCCCACGTTCTTGTCGGCGAGCGTGCCGCCGATGCCGGAGATGGTGAGCGTATCCCCGTTCTCCAGCGCGTCAGACTCCAGACGCGCGGTAATGTAACGATGCTCGACGCCCTCCGACACCAGTACGTCGGTGGTGTTGTCGTACACCTTGGTGTAGGTCGTGTCAGGCGTCGCGACGATCGTCTTCTTGACGACCGTCAGTTCCACCTCCTGCGTGGTCTCCGCGACCTGATCGGACGCGCCGAAGGTGAGGAACAGCGTCGCGGTACCCGTGCCGACTGCCGTCACCGTCGCGCCGTCAACTCTCGCGACGCTCTCGTCGGAAGAGGTGACGGTAACAGCGCCCATGTTCGCGGCTTCCGCCGTGTACCTCACGTCAGCGGTATCCGCGTCGCCGACGGTGAGCGTCTCGCCGTAGGTGCGCTCAATGGCGTACCGGACCGTGGTGACGGGTTCTTCGTTTTCGTCCAGCACCGGCTCGCCGTTCTCGTCCAGCACCGGCTCATAGATCTTGTGCAGCTTGGTCGGGTCGTTGCCCGGATCTTCAGGGTTCTCCGGGTTCGGCTCCGCCGCGCCGGGCAAGCCGATCTCACCGGGCATGGGATCGACGGTGAGCGTGACCTCCGCGGAAACGGCGTTGAAGTTCTTCGTCGCCGGCGCGCTTGCCGTGACGGTGAACTCGCCCGCTTTCAGGAGCGTGATCACGCCGTTCGGCGAAACGGTCGCCGCGTCGCTGCTCTCCTTGAGCGCAAAGGTAACGGCGCTGTCCGCCAGCGCGTCGTCGGGGTCAAGACCGAAGTTGGAATACGCCGCCTTCAGCGTGACGGTACCGTTCGGGCTGTAGACGTAGGACTCTTGCAGCGCGGCTGTCTCGCCGTTCTCGCCGACGGTGCCGACGATCCTGAGTTCAGCGTCCGCTCTGGTGATCGTGAACGCCTGGTCGATCGTCGCGCCGTTCTCATCGTAGTCCAGCAGATCGTACTCGGCGATGTAGGTACCGGCGTTGACGGCGTCCACGTTCGCCTTGCCGCTGTCGCCCGCAAGATAGATCTTTGTGATGGCATAGCGGTCAGGAGACACCGTCACGCCGCCCACCTTGATGGCGGGGGCGGGCTGCCGCGCCTCTCCGGTGTAGGGAAGCTCCACCTCGCCGATCACAACGTCAAAACCGCTCTCGCCGGTGGGAAGCAGCATTTCGCCCACCGTGAAGGTTTTCGCGGCGGAACCGCAGTAGCTGCCAATGCCGTTGACGGTGACCGTGTACGGTTCGTCAGCCGTCGCGCCGTGGTAGGCGACGGTGGTGTACTTGCCCACGGCGGCATCGTCGGCGTCATCGGCATACTTCGCGATCTCGTAGTCGACGCCGAGGGTCAGCGGCTCGTCGTTGAGCGTGACCGAGGCGATCTGAATCTCCTGATCCTTCGTGCCGTTGCACACAAGGCGGTCTCCGCCCTCGAAGGAGATCACCGCGTCGGCGATGCTCGCCGGCGTGATCTCAAAATAACCGGTCGCCTTGCCGGTGTAATTGCCGGTGCCGTAGACTGTGAAAGCGTAGCTGTTGGTGTCGTCGGGCAGGGCGTCCTGACTGTACTTCACGTCCCGGAACGTACCCATGGCGAGGGTATAGGTCGCGCCTTCCGGGGTCACCGTAAAGTCAGGCGTCTGCGCGGCGCCGGTGTACGGCTTCCGATCGTTCGTGACCGCGGTCAATATCGCGGGCTTCACCGTACCGTACGCCTCGGACTGGGAGAACGGCGCGGGAGCATAGTTTTCGCTGTCGAGCCGGTAGAGGAACTCACCGCCGCTCTTGAGCGAAACGCGACGGTTACCGGCGTTGGAGCCGCCATAGGCGAATACCGCGCCGTCCTTCGCCGATACGCCGACCGCGACCGGATTGCCGTCCAGATCGAACACGGACACGCCGCTGAAATCGACCGCGGGAGCGTTGTCATCGCCAAAGACGCTCTCACCAACCTGAATGCCGCTGACCGTGACCTGCTTGGGTGCGACGGTCAACGCGCCGGTTTCAAAGGTGAAGCTGTATCTCCGGTCATTGCTGATGGCGTCGGCATTCGTGACGCCAAGCGTGTAAGGCTCCGCGCGGCACGCAAGCACGTCGTGCGGATCGGTGACGCCGATTTCCACGCCCGGATCATCGCCCGCGACGATGCCCTCCGCCGTGTAGGTGAAGGCAGCGGCTTCGCCGAAGGTGATCGCCGCGTCGTGCGGCTGGATGGTCACCGGACGCCTGGCGACGTTGACCGTCGCCACCACGGCGTCACTGCTGTCCTTCAGCGCGGCGGTACCCGCGCCCACAAGGGTGACCGCGCCGTCGTAAACCGTCGCGGCGGACGGATTGTCGCTGCTGACCGCGCCGGCGATGTTGAGCTTCGCGCTGCCGTACATCACGTCGTACACGACGTCCTTGATCTGGAGCGCGTCGTCAACGGTCATCGTGACGGTCACACCGTCGTTGCCGTTGTGGGTGACGTCCTCCGGTCTGTTCAACTCAATGCGCGCCAAACCGGGTCTGAGCGGCGTGATCGCGCCGGTCGCGGGGTCAAGTCTCACCACCTCGTCCGGGACAAAGACGTTCGTCGCAAGCGGGCTTTTATAAGACTTGACCGCTTCCGCCCTGATCGTGGTCAATTGATCAACCGTAAAAGGCGCAGCATATAACTGGTTGATGCTGGCGGCTGTATCGTTGGTGGTGTAATAGATATTCGCGCCGTCCTCCGCCGCGAGCGTCACCAATCCCGTGCCGTCCGCCTGTTTGGCAATGCTGATGACGGGCTTTGCAACCGCGCTCGCGGTGTACTCTTTCGCGACCACGGCGCTGGACACTCCGTTCTTGACCGCAATCGCCTTCACCGTCGCCGTCTCGCTGAGCGGGAACTCCGCGGTATACGCGGCAGCTGCCGGGTCGCTTCCGTCGATCGTGTAGTAAACGGTCTCCCCTTCTCCCGCCTCAATGGTCACGACGCCGTCCGAATCAATCAGAATCTGCGGCGTGGCGACGACGGTCGCCGCGCTCGTCGAAGGAGCCGTAATCTCAACGGAGCTGACCGGACTGGCTTCATCCTCCTCGGTATTCAGCGCGACCGCACGGATTCCGGCTGTGAACTCCACGGGGGAACCCGCATACCGCGTCCAGCCGTCGAGCTGCGAACTGTCATCCGGCTCGGAATCCACCGCACCGGTGGTGTAATAGATCGTTGCGCCGGGTGTTGCGCAGATAATGACCGCCTTGCCATCCAGACCGATGCTGATGACAGGCGCGGAGGGGTCGTCTGGATCAGCCGCGCTTTGCGCGTTCACCGTCACGGGGACGTTTACCCTGACCTTGACAGACTGTCCGTTCGCCGCCGCGGAGGTCACCTCACAGGCGTAGGTGTAGCTGCCCGCGTTGAGATTCTGCGCGACGGGACAGACGGCGTCCGTCTCCCCCGTGAGCAAAACGTTCTCTGCGTCGTACCACTGATAGGTGTTCGTCTGACCCGCCGGTTCCGTCGCGGTGACGGAAACCTGACAGCCGGTACCATAGCCCGTCGTGAGCGTCAGCCCCTGCGCCGTGATTGCGGGCGTCGCGAGCGCAGCGGGCTTGCTGACGCCCTCCACCTTCAACACCACATTGCCGTCCGGCATGGTGAAGCCGCCGCCGGACAGGGTGACGTCGCCGGAAACCACCGTCCATCGGGCAGCCTTATTGGCTTCCAGCGTCGGCGTGGGCAGCGTCACCGTGTCGCCCGCACGCTTCGTCAGGAGTCCGGTCACGTTGTTGACGCCTTCGCCCCTCACGATGGCAACCGAGTAACTGTCACTGCTCACCGTCGGCGTCTCCGCGCCGTCGGGCTTGGTGCCGGTGATCCTGACGGGAGAACCGCTCATTCCCAGCTCAAACGGCGCGTCCGCCTTGGTGACCTCGAACATGCCGATCACCAAATCCCGCGCGGGCGCGTATGCAAGACCGCCGGTGGTCGTAACCTTGATCGCGTACTGTCCGGGTTCGACCGCCTTTTCGAGCGGCTCACCGGTCTCAGCGCCCTGGTCGTCGAGCTTCACATACTTCACTGTGACCGCGCCGATGTCATCGTGACCGGGTACATTCGCCCCGACACCGCACAGCAGCGCCACAACGTTGCTGTCCTGACCGCCCGCGTTCGCGACCGCCTTGATGAGCGTATTCGGCTCAACGCCGGTGATCGGCGCGGCATACACCGTCGCCTCGGCGGGATTCCCGCCGTTCACCGTGTAGGTAACCGTCGAGTTCTCAACCGGCGTGATGGTCACTGTGCCGTCGTGATATGTAATGGTGGGATTCAGGTCGCCATCACCGCCATCCGCCAGCACGATCCGGTCTGCCGTCACATAATTGTTGCCGTTGACGGCAACATCGCCATACCGAACCTCGGTCTGCCGACCCGCCGCGTCGTACAGCGCGCAGCCGGGGGCGAAGCTGAATGCCGCCGCCGTCAGCGTCCTGCGCGCGTCGATGCCCACACCGGTGTACGCGCCGGAGACCTTCTTTGTACCGGCGGGATCGTCGCCGTTGCCGCCGCGAATGCCGCTGCCGCCGAAATCGTTGACCGTGCCGCCTTCGGACCTCACGCCGTCGCCGCCCTGGCCGCCGCCGCCGCCCACAACGGACGCGCCGTTCTCGACGTTCAGCGTACCCTTGACCGTTGCGCCGGGACCGCCGTTTCCTGCCTCCGGTCCTCTCGCGCCGTTGCCGCCCTCAAGTCTCGCGGGACCGCGGACGGTCACTACGCCGCTTTCGATCTCCACGGCGCTCCTGCCGTCGCCGTTCGGGTTCTCATCGTTCCTGACGCCCATACCGCCGAGGATCGCGCCGCCGCCGCTGGTGTCGACCACCGTCAGGCTCGATTCGAGCGCGTCGCCGGGGTGGGAATCCCTGAGCTGAACCGCGGTTTCGTTGTCCGCGCCGGACAGCGTGTAGCCGTTGAGGTCAAGAACAACGTCCTTTTCGTCAATGACCAGAGGCTGTGCCAGCTCGATGTCAGCGTTGAGCCGGATGATGATTTTGCCGTCCTCCAGCCTGACGTCCGCCATGCCGCCGAGCCGGTTTCTGACCTCAGGCACGGTCAGCGCTCCGCCGTCGGCGCGGCTGTTAAAGCTGCCGGTGTTTTCCAGAGCGCCATCGGGGAATTCGACGTCGCCATTGTTGCGGATGACGCCGCCGTTGAGGAGCTTGCCGTCGTTTTCGATCTTCAGCGTCCCAAAGTTGTCCAGCGCGCCCTCATCGTTTTCCAGTACGCCCCTGATGTCCAGCACGCCGTCGTTCTGAATGACGCCGTCGTTCTCCACACCGCCGTCAACGGTGAGCGTTTTGCCCTGTGGAATCCGCACCGTCGTGTTCTTCGAGATTCTTCTCGCCGCGCCGATCTCGGCGTCACGCTGCAACTCGATCCTGACGCACGGTGCGTCGCCGGCGTCCTCCGCGGCGTCCAGCGCCTCGTCCAGCGTGCCGTAACGGTCCACGCCGCCCATCGTCCACTTCGCCTGAGCCTCGCTGTTGGCGTGCAAATCCGGGGTCAGGGTGATCGCGTGGTTGACCGTCAGCTCCGTGCCGACAGCGAAGGGCTGATCGTCCAGCTTCCAGCCTGCCGCATAGTACCCGTCCGCGCAGATCACGCCGGAAACGTCCGCCACAGGGACGGTGCTGCCCGCGAGGCAGCAGTCGCCCCTGCCTGCCAGCAAATTCGTTCCGTCGCTGTAGGAGACGGTGCAGAACGCGAAGGTCTTTTCCGTATCCTCCGCGGTGACGCGTCCCACATACCTGCCGTTCACCGTAACCGGGAAGGAGCGGGACGTGGTGCTGAAAACCGTGTACTCACCCGCCGCGCGGCGAATGAAGTCCGCGCCTTCGAAAGAAATCACGCCCACGTCCGCAGGTACGCCGTCCAGCGTGGTTCTGACCGTCAGCCGGTACATTGCCTGATTCAGCGTCACCGGACCGTCCACGAACTTCACCGTATTGTCCAAGCGCACGCCGTCGACATAGAGGCTGTACTCGGTGTCAGCGTCCTGAAGCTGCGTGGCGCTCCACACGCGCGCATCGTCCGAATCCCTGACCATCAGGACAGAGCGGTCGCCGCCGCGCAGCTCGACCATGCCCGCCTGCGCGTTGCCGATCATTCTGATCGAAACGGTCTCATAGCTGATTTCCGCCGGTACGCCGTACCGGGCGATCTTCCCCGCGACCGTCTGACCGTCGATGACGATGGGGTACTCCCCGGCATCCGGGAGCGCCGCGCGGATCGACCGATAGGTGGATACCCCGTCGCTTACCCGAACCGGCGTCAGCGCGGGAGGGTTCTCCCCATGCAGCGCCACCGACGCGGGGACATAGCCCGAAACGTTGACTTCCATGCTCTGGAACGCGAATTCCGCTGCGTCGGCGTTCGTCGCCGAGTGCGCGCTGACCCTGGCGGTTTCGCCAAAGGGATACCGTGCGCTGCTGACGGAAAACTCCGTGTTCGTGGGGATTGTTAAGGTATATACCTTGTCGCTTTCATTTGCTGTGAGGTCATGGGACTCGCCCTGCGCCGTCAGCGTCAGCACACCCAGATCGACGGGGCTGCCGTCCAGCGTTCCCTTGATCTCGTAAGTATAATAAGTGGTTTCCGCCAGCGCGCCGGTAACCCTGCCGGACGCGGCGCCGCTGTGGGTGACGCCGACCGTCCGGCGCAGCACCGCGCAGAGCGTGATATCGCCCGCCGTGTTCGCTGAAACCGTCACCTGCTCACCGGGGCGGTAAATCCGCGCCTCCCCGCTGACAAGAGCCTCGCAGGAAGCGCCGCTCATCTCAATGCCGTACTGCTTCACCTGCCAGCCCATGAACTCATAGCCCGCCTTGCTGTAGTCGGGCATGGTCAGGGTTGCGCCGGTACCCAGCGGATAGGTCGTGCTCATGCTGCTGTCCGCAGTGTAAGCGGCGGCATTGAGCGTTTCGTTTTCATTCGCGCCGTGCGCGGGGACAAGGAACCGCACTGAGTAGGTATAGTCCCTGCTCACGGTGCTGCTGCCCGCGACGCCGTTGAGCGTCGCGGTTCCGGCGATGTAACCAGCGCCGCTGCCGCCCTGATAGCCGCCGCTGCCGCCGTTTCCGCCGCTGCCGCCGGTGCCGTACCGGTCGCCGGTGCCGACGCTGCCGCCGGTGCCTGCGGAACCCGCGGAGCCCGCGCTGCCGCCCTTGCCGCCCGCGCCGCCGGACGCCACCTCAGACCAGCTGTAGCCGCTATTGCTCTTGCGGGCGGAGTTGGCGCCGCCTCCGCCTGCGCCGCCACCGCCGCCGGCGCCACCGCCGCCGCCGATCGCACGCGCCGCGCCGCCCGCGCCGCCGCCGCC
>JAFXPO010000031.1 GCA_017527825.1 Oscillospiraceae bacterium | reverse complement strand
GAACGTGAGCTGGGTCAGCAGCGATCCCGATACCGTCGCGGTCGTCGGCAGCACGGCAATCGACAAGGTAAGCGGCAAGACCACGGTTACGCTGGAAGGCAGGAAAGCCGGCAGCACGACGGTCACCGCGCGCATCGGCGAAATCACGCGGGTTTGCACCGTCACCGTGGAGCAGACCGCCGGCAGCATTTCGCTGAGCGAAACGTCGCTTGCGCTGGCGCTGCACAGCGACAGCGTAGCCGCCACCGCCACGCTCACCGCGACGGTGAATCCCGCAGATTCCACGGACGCGCTGGTGTGGTCGAGCAGCAATGAGAGCGTCGCTACAGTCGACGCAAACGGCGTGGTTGCCGCGGTTGCCGAGGGAACCGCCACCATCACCGTTACCTGCGGCAGCATCAAAGCAACCTGCGCGGTCACGGTCACGGACTATCAGATTCACACGCTGACCATGAGCAACGAACTCACCGTTTATCTGAACGGCAATGAGGCATATCCCGCGCAGACCACTTTGTCGCTTGCGGTCACGCCTGTCGACACACAGGACACTATCGCGTGGAGCAATGGAAATCCTGATGCCGTTACAATGGGCGCAGCGCAGTACACAACCGAAGACGGTGTCAAAACCGGCACGGTGACCCTTACCGCAAAAGGCACGGGCAAGGCGGTCATTACCGCCGCCGCGCCCAACGGGAAAGCTGCCCGCTGCACCGTCACCGTTCTTGCGCTGGTCAAAGAAATCACGCTAAACCAAAACACGCTTGCGCTGGAAAAGGGGCAGACGGCGCAGCTAACGGCGGCGGCAGCCCCCGTCACGCCGACGATGGTATGGTCCTCCGATGACGAGAGCATCGCGACGGTCAACGGCGGCATCGTCAGCGCGGTCGGTGTCGGTTCGACAGACATCACCGTCGCGGCGATGGACGGCAGCGGCAAGTCCGCTGTGTGCCGTGTCACCGTCAATGAGATTTCGGTCACAGGGGTAAGCGTCTCGCCGAAGCGCCTGACCTTGCAGGCGGGAGACAGTTCTGACGCGCTGACCGCTGTCGTTACGCCTGTTTCAGCGGCGAACAAGGCGGTTACATGGAGCAGCAACAGCGCCCATGCCACGATTGACCCCGCCACCGGCGTCGTGACCGCGGTCAGCGTCGGCGAAGCGGAGATCATCGCCACCACGTCGGACGGCGGGTTCACCGACGTCTGTTACGTCACCGTGGAGCCTAAGCCGGTCGAAAACCTCACCCTCTCACGCGGCACCATAGACGTTTACCTCCGCGAAACGGAAAAGCTGACGCCGACTCTTACCGCGTCGCTGCTGCCGGAGGGCGCCAGCAACAAAACTGTCCTCTGGTCGAGCAGCAACGAGAGCGTCGCGACCGTGACCGACAACGGCGGCGGCACCGCCGCGCTCACGCTCAAGACCGCCGGCAGTGCGGTCATCACGGCCCGCGCCGCGAGTAACAGCGCGGTGTACGCGGTTTGCTCCGTCATCGTTCGCGCAACGCCCGTCGCAAGTGTCAGCCTGGATCAGACTTCGCTGGAGCTGAATCCCGGCGAGACCGCGCCGCTGACCGCCACACTGTCCTCTGACACGGCGGGCGTCGCGCCGGACGACACCGTGGTGTCCTGGGCAAGCAGCAATCCCGCCGTCGCTGTTGTGGACAGCAGCGGCAACGTGACCGCTGTCGGCGCGGGTACCGCCGCCGTCACGGTACTCAGCCGCGATCAGGGACGCTCCGCCACCTGCGTTGTGCGGGTCTGGCAGAAGGTCACCGGCGTCTCGCTGGATCGAGACGCGCTGTCTCTGAACGTTGGCGAGAGCACGGTACTCACCGCCGCTGTCGCTCCCGAAGGCGCAACCAATCAGCACCTTCGTTGGAGCAGCGACGCTTCCGGCGTCGCGAGCGTGGACGCTGCGGGCAGGATCACCGCGCACGCGGTCGGCACTGCGCACATCACCGTCGCTACAGAGGATCAGGACAAGCGCGCAAGCTGCGCTGTTACCGTCAGCGCCGTCCCGGTCAGCGGCGTCGCGTTGGATCTCGCCGCGCTGACGCTGCTCATTGGCGACACGCGCACGCTCAGCGCCGTTGTCGCCCCTGCCAACGCCACGGATAAAGCCGTCGCCTGGTCCAGCAGCGACGAGAGCGTTATCAAGGTGGTCAACGGAACCCTCACCGCGCTAGACAGCGGTACCGCTGCCGTCACCGCCACCGCAGGCGGCAGAAGCGCAAGCTGCGACGTCACGGTGTACGCCCCCGTCACAGGTGTTGCGCTCAGCGGCGAGGAGGGTATTCTCACGCTGAACGCCGGGGACACCCACTCGCTAACCGCCACCGTCAACCCTGCTGGTGAGGTGGATGATCGCGTCGCGTGGAGCAGCAGCAATCCCGCCGTCGCCACGGTCACGGGAGGCGTCGTCACCGCGGTCGCGCCGGGCAGCGCTATTATTACCGCAACGTCTGCTGCCGACGCGCTCAAGCAGGCAAGCCGCGCGATTCGCGTGGTGCAGCCCGCAGAACGTATTTCACTTTCCTCCGCGGCGCTAAACCTCAGCACCGCGGTTCGAACCGCCGTGCTGACCGCCACCGTCACTCCCGCGAACGCCACCGGCAGCGTGGTGTGGCAGATCGACGATGGCAGCGTCGCGCAGCTCAGCGCGGCGTCCACGGTCAACGGCGTCAGCACCGTTACGGTCTACGCGCTCAGGGCGGGCACAGCGGAGATCACCGTTTCCTGCGAGGGCGCGGAGTCGAAAACCTGCGCCGTCACCGTTACAAATCCTGCCACCGGCGTTCTGCTGGACAGCGCCGCGCTGACGCTGACAAGAGGCGCGCAGAAGCAGCTCACCGCCACCGTGCTTCCCGCTGACGCGGAGGACAAGACGGTGGTCTGGTCAAGCAGCGCCGACGCCGTCGCCACGGTGGACAGCAGCGGTCTCGTCACCGCTGTGGGTGTCGGAACCGCCACCATCACTGCGTCCGCGAACGGTCACAGCACGACCTGCGCCGTCACCGTCGCGCCGATCGCGGTCAGCAGCGTTGCCATCAACGCATCCCTTATCCTGATTCCCGGCGGTTCCGAGTCCCTGAACGCAACGGTCCTGCCCTTGAACGCCGACAACCGGGCGCTTACCTGGTCTAGCAGTGACAGCGCCGTCGCCACCGTGGAAAACGGAACGGTGACCGCTGTCAAGGTCGGCACGGCGCTCATCACCGCCACGGCGGCGGATGGCAGCGGCAAGAGCGCCGTCTGTCTCGTCACGGTCATGCCGGTAGCGGTCAGCGAGCTGACGCTTACGCCCGCGACGCTGTCGCTGGAGCAAGGCGAGAGCGGTCTGCTGAGCGCCGCAGTCAACGCGGACGCAACGGATCAGACGCTGCGCTGGCACAGCAGCAACGAAACCGTCGTCACCGTCGCGGACGGAGCAGTCACCGCGCTGGGCGCCGGAACTGCCGTCGTCACCGTAAGCAGCGCGGACGGAAAGAAGACCGCGTCCTGCACCGTCACCGTCACGCAGCGCGTGACCGGCGTCGAGCTTCCCGCCGCGCTGACGCTCAAGGCGGGCGAGCGTGCGGCGCTCACCGCGACGATCTTCCCCGCCAACGCAAGCAATCCCGCCGTCGCCTGGGCGAGCAGCGACACAGGCGTCGCTGCTGTGGACGAAAGCGGTCTCGTCACCGCCGTCGCGCCCGGCACCGCCACCGTCACCGTCACCACGGCGGACGGCGGCAAAACGGCAGCTTGCACCGTCAGCGTCACACAGGACGTCTCCGGCGTGAGCATTGACGAAGCCGCGGAGCCTGTTCTTCTGACCATGGGCGACACCGCTGTGCTGCATGCCACGGTTGCGCCCGCCGAGGCGACGAACCGCACGGTCATTTGGAGCAGCACCAATCCCGCCGTCGCAACGGTCAGCCCCGCAGGCGTCATCACGCCGATTGCCCCCGGCACCGCCGCGGTCGTCGTCACCACGGCGGATGGCGGGTACTTCGACTCCCGCACCGTAAATGTCCGGCGGCTTGCCACCGGCGTCACGCTCGACTCCGCGACGCTCTCCCTGAGCGTCGGCAGCACAGCGGTTCTGACCGGAACGCTCACGGGCGAGCCCACGAACGCCAACATCCTCTGGTCGGTCAGCGGCGCCGCCGTCAGCGTCAGCGACAGCGGCGTGGTCACCGCGCTTGCCGCGGGCAGCGCCACCGTCACCGCCACGGCGGCGGATGGCAGCGGCGTGTCGCGTTCCTGCACTGTCACCGTATACGAGCCGGTGACCGGTGTTACGATCCGAAAGGACGGCAGTGCGGTGACGAGCCTGACGCTCCGGCTGGTTACCGATCCCGTCGCCGCGCTGAGCGCGGATACGGTGGGCGGCAGCGCCTCCCTCGTCTGGGAGAGCAGCGACCCGTCCGTTGTCACGGTGGACAGCGGCGGCAGCGTTGCCGCTGTCGGCGCCGGCTCCGCGACCGTCACCGTCACCGCCACAACCGGGGACGTGTCCGTCAGCAAGTCCTGTCTCGTCACCGTCCGCAAGGCGACGATCTCCGCCGACACCACCTCCATAATCCTTACGCCTGACAACGGCGGCTCCGCGGAGGTAACCTTCTCGCCCTGGGCGGAGGGCGTATCCCTCGCGTGGAGCTCCGACGGTGTCACCCGCACAGAGGGCGCCTTGGACGGTACCGGCAAAGCTTACACGCTTTCCGTCCTGAGCAATGGCGTATATACCGTCTCCTGGAGCAAGAGCGAGGACGCGCGCTATGAAGCCAGCAGCGGCGAAGTCACCGTATTCTCCGTCTACGAGCCAATCACATCGGCGACCGTCGACCGCGGCAAGCTGGACGCCGGCTGCGCGCTGACCGCCTCCATCGATCAGGCAAACCGCGTGATTCGCGTCGCTGGTTACGTCAACGGTGACGCGGACGGTTATCGGCTGGACGATAAGCTGATCCTCACCCCCGCAAGCGGCGTCATCAGCGGTCTGAGCACCGTCATCGCGGACAGCGCTGTCACGGCAAAGCTCAACGGCGTCGCAATCGGCACCTACACACTCGACCGCAGCGGCATCGTCTCACTGCCCGCCTCCGTCAGCGTCGCGACGACACTGGTGGCGGAGGAGAACACCGCCGTGTCGGAGGTGAGCCTCGCCAACGCCAACATCAGCGGCGTGGAGGCTGCCGTCTCCGCCGCCAAGGCAGCCGCCGGCGACCTGATTCAAGCCGGCACCACTGTGTCCGTTGAGGTCAACCTCGTGCCGGTGAGCCAGACCGCCGACACGCTCGCCGGTTACAACACCGTTACGCTCGACATCGAGCCGCGGTACACCGTCACCGATTCGGAGACCGATGATTTGATCGCCAGCGGCGTCCTCAGCTCGCTGCCCGACGCCATCACCATCGAGGTCAAGACCGCGTTCCGTCCTACGCTGATCGTCCACCGTCACGGCGATGAGATCGAGTACATCACGCCGCTGTGCAGCGGCCCGGACGGCAATGGGCTTTACACGGTATCGTGGCAGCAGAGCACCTTCAGCGCGGTGGAGCTTCTCGGTGAGGAGGCAGCCCGCCGGTTCCTCGCGGCGCAGGACGCGCCCGCCGAGCCGCCCTCCCCGGCATTTGACTACAGCCTGAGCGGCTCGTCCTTGCGTCTCCAGCCGAACGGCGCGCCCGTTTGCCTGGTTCTCGCCCGCTACGAGAGCGGGAGAATGGCGGAGGTTCGGATGCTGGAGCTTGCTGAAGCCGCCTCGCTGCGGCTCGCGCCCGGTCTCTGGAAAATCTTCCACACGTCCTCGCGCGGCGCCTTCACCCCGGCGGGCGCCAGCGTGGAACTGACGGTTCCCTCCGCTCAATAATCCAATCCGCGCAAAGCAGCGCCCCATTCGCTGACAGCAGGCTTGCTGTCCGGCGAATGGGGCGCTGTGTTTTGTTTCCGCGCTCAGCGGAACGTATTCATACGATTCCGCAATGAAAACAAGAAGTTTTCAGCATTTGGAGAGAGCCGCCTCATCGGCAACGAGGGTGAAGTTCTTGTGCAGCTGCAAAATGGACGCGGGGACGCGGGGCGTCACGGGACCGAAGAAGGCGTCGCGCACCGCGTCCGCCTTGTTCTCGCCGCTGGCAACCATCACCACGCGCTCCGCCTGCATGATGTCGAGAATGCCCATGCTGTAGGCGTAGCGGGGCACGTCGTCGACGCTGTCGAAAAACCGCTTGTTGGCGTGGATGGTGGCATCCGTCAGTTCGACCTTGTGGGTGCCCTTGACGAAGCAATCCCCCGGCTCGTTGAAACCTATATGCCCATTGGGACCGATGCCGAGCAGTTGGAGATTGACCCCGCCGAGCTTGCGGATCACCGCGTTATAGCGGGCGCATTCCTCCTCGTCGTCCGCGTTCGTGCCGTCCGGGATGTTGGTGTTCTTCAGGTCGATGTTGATGTGGTCAAAGAAGTTCACGCGCATGAAGTGAGCGTAGCTCTGCGGGTGGTCTGCGGCAAGCCCTACATACTCGTCCAGATTCACCGTCCGCACGCGGCGGAAGTCAATGTCGCCCTTTTCATACCACTTGATCAGCTGCCGATAGGTTCCGATGGGGCTGGAACCTGTGGCAAGCCCCAGCACGCTGTCCGGGTGAAGAATGACCTGCGCGGAAAGGATGTTCGCCGCCTGCCGGCTCATGTGGTCGTAGTCCCTTGCTCTGATGATTTCCATGAAATCAGCTCCTTTCTTCCAATGCCTGTCCCACGATTTGTTTGCCGTCGATGAATACGGCACGTATATCATAGTCCCGATTCAACAAAACGAAATCGGCGTATTTGCCCGGTTCCAGCGAACCGATGGTGTCGTCACAGCCAATTGCCCGCGCGGGGGTCAGCGTGGCGGCGGTGATCGCCGCCTCAGGCGGGATGCCGAAGTCCATTGCGCGGCGCATGCCGTCGAAGAGATGGATGACGCTGCCCGCCAGAGTGTCGGAGTCCTTCATGGTTGCCTTGCCGCCGCGCAGGGTGATCATCTGCCCGCCGAAGGGATAATCGCCGTCCGGCATTCCCGTGCAGCGCAGGGAGTCGGAGATCAGCGCCAGCTTGTCCCCGAACAGCCGGTGTGTCAGGCGCACCACCGCGGGATGAACATGCAGCCCGTCGGGAATCAGCTCCACCGTCGCGCCCGCGTCGCTCGCCGCGGCGATGACGCCCGGTGCGCGGTGGGCGAGGGGCGGCATGGCGTTGAACAGGTGCGTCGCGTGACGCGCCCCCGCTTCATACGCCGCCATCGCCGTGTCATAGTCGGCGGTGGTGTGACCGAGGGACACCGTGCAGACCTTGCTGATCTCACGAATCGCGTCGATGGCGCCCGGTTCCTCCGGGGCAATGGTGATGAGACGCACAATGCCGCCGCTTGCCTCATTGAGCCGGTGGAACATCGCCGCGTCGGGGGCGTGGATGTTGTCGGCGTTCTGCGCCCCGCGTTTTTCGTAGCTGACGAAGGGACCTTCGAGGTTGACACCCGCCACCCTCGCACCGTCGGCAGGGCGGACAAAATCGCGGATGACGTGCATCGCGCGCGTCAGCTCTGGCTCCTTGAGCGTCATTGTAGTGGGACACCAGCTGGTGACGCCCTTGGACGCATAGTGCCGCGCCATTTTCGGCATGCCCTCCGGGACGCCGTCGCTGGCGTCCTCGCCCATGGCGGCGTGGGTGTGAATGTCAACGAGACCGGGGATGAGATAGCAGCTCCCCGCGTCGATCCCGCCGTCCACAGCGGCGCCGACGGCGGTGATCTTCGCGCCGAACTCGATGCCGCCGTCCAGAAACGCTCCGTTGACAAATACCTTTGCGTTCGATATTTTCATCGGCGTATCCTCACTTCAGGGCGGGCAGGCTTGCCGCCGCCGCCGACTGTCCCACGCGGCGGAACTTCTCGTCCGGCAGCGCGGGGATGAACTTGTCCGCCACAGCGGGGTACTCGTCGCGCAGTACCCGCTGCGCCTCGGCAAGGATGCGGTCGCCGCCCTTGCCGCTCATGACCCTGCCCAGCAGCAGCACATGGCGCATGCCGTAGAGTTGGTAATAGTACGCGAGCGTGTGACCGAGGTATGTGCCGATGCTGTCATAGACCTGCGCGGCGGCGGGGTCGTCCGCCTCCATGAGCTTCTGTACCGTTTTGAGCTTTTCGGCGGGGGACAGGCTCGCGTTCAGCGCAATGCCCGATCGCGGCGCCAGCTTGATGACGCTGTCCTGCGAGAAGTACTTGACGCCGCAGCCGATGTCGCCGCTCCACTCGTCGCGCATGGCGTCGGGCGAAGCGTCCACGGGGACAAAGGCAAGTTCGTTGAGCCAGCCCGTGACGCGCCCCTCCGCGTCCACATAGCCCACCGCCTCGCTGGTACCCATGGCGATGCCCAGCACGTTTGTCTCGCCGAGACTCATCATGCCCGCCAGCGCCGACACGTCGCCGTCGTTGACCACGGCATAGGGCACGTCGCCGAACGTATCCGTGATGGCTCGGATATAAATATCCTTGACCTTTGCGTCAAAAAGGTTTTTCGGCACTTGCAGGAACAGCGACGCGTTCATTGTGCGGTTGTTGATATACACACCCGCGGAGGATACGCCCACCGCGTCGACGCGCGGCAGGTGCTCCGCCGCGCTCCTGAGCGCCGCGACGATGCCGTCGTAGTGATAATCGGGATCGGCGTTGGTCTTGGGGAACCAGACGACCTCCTCGCTGTACACGCTCTCGCCGTCGATCACGGCGCTGACCTTGCGGTCGCTCCCTCCGGCGTCGAAGCCGATGCGGCAGCCGTCAAGGTGCCCGCCGATGCGCTGCGGCGCGTCCTTGGCGGCGGGAATCTCCCCAACCGCCACGACCTCGAAGGGGTGCTCAAACACATTTGCCATGAAGTCCCGGTCGAACTCCTGCCGCCCTCTCGCGCAATAGACGGTACGCAGGTACTCCACCGTGTCCTCGTCGCCGCTGACATAGACGCGGAACCCGCCTTTCATCCAAAGCAGGGTCTTGACCAGCCGCTCAATATAATATCGGTCGGCGTCGCGCCGCTCCGGCGTGCCGTGAATATAGGTGTGCACGGATGCCATCTGCCCGTCCGCCCGCTCCACGGCAATGCCGATGGGCTTGTGCGCCGTCTTGAGAAACGCGGCGTTGAACGCGCCGATGGGGATGAAGTCCGGGTCGAGTACCGGTTTGTTTTTGATGGGAACGTCTATGCCGTAAACCGTCATGGCGTGCGACCTCCTTCGGCTGAATTGGTCTTTCCATCATAAGCAATTTTGCACAATTTTACAAGTAGAAAATAAAAATATTTGTGCCGTTAGACAAAGCATTGAAAAACAGCGGGAGGGGTGGTAGAATGCTTTCAAATCCAATGAAAGGCGGAGCTTATATGGACAAGCAAGCGTTTCGCGAGAACCACCGGTGGGTAAAGGATCAACTGCAAATCAGCGCCGACTTCTGGCTCAAGCATGGTCTTGACCGTGAGCACGGCGGCGTCTACACCTGCCTCGACCGAAAGGGCGATGTGTTTTCCACCGACAAGAGCGTGTGGATGCAGGGTCGCTGCGGATGGATCTACGCGTATCTTTGCACCAACTACGGCAAGCGGGACGAGTGGCTGGAGGCGAGCCGCAGCTGCCTCGACTTCCTCGAAGACCATTGCGTCAACCGCGAAGCGGGCGGACGGCTGTACTTCACCGTCACCGGCGACGGTCAACCCCTGCGCCAGCGGCGCTACTGCTTCTCCGAGGATTTCTACACCATGGCGAACGCCGAGTATTACGCCAACACCGGCGACGCCGTGCGTCTGGAGCGTGCCCGCTGCGCCTACGAGCTGACCTATCAGCTGCGCCACGGGCTGATGCGGGACCCCACCGGTCTCGGTCCCAAAACCATCCCGGAGACGCGCACCGGACGCGCCTTCGGCGATCCCATGATCTACCTCAACGTCACGGCGGTCATGCGCCGCTGTGATCCCGAATGCCGCGAACTGTACGACGCGCGTGCGAAGGAGTGTGTGGAGGAGATCGTCAAATACCACTACAAGCCTGACCTCAAATGCGTGCTGGAGACCGTCGGTCCCAACGGCGAGCTGCAAACCGACACCACCGCGGGACGCGTGGTCAATCCCGGCCATGACATCGAGGGCAGCTGGTTCCTCGCCGACCAGGCGAATCTCACCGGAGACGAGGAGCTGCATGCCATCGCGGAGAACATCTTCCGCAACGCGATCACGGCGGGCTGGGACGAGAAGTTCGGCGGTCTGCTGTACTTCATCGACTGCATGGGCAAGCCGCCGGAGGCGTATGAACACGACATGAAGCTCTGGTGGCCGCACAACGAGATCCTCATTGCGTCCATGACCTTCTATCGCGACACCGGTGACGAGTACTATCTGGATTGGTTCAACAAAACGCTGGACTACTGCAAACAGCACTTTGCCGACGATGAGTACGGAGAGTGGTACGGCTATCTCCGGCGCGACGGCTTCCCCACCGAGCCGCCCTGCAAGGGCAGCACGTTCAAAGGCCCGTTCCATGTGCCCCGCAGCCTTATCATCGTTGATAAGCTTATGGACGAAGTGGAAGCGAAGTAATGCATCAGGTGTTTGACCCGGACAACGCGTGGTGGCGGTTCGTCAGCCGCTGCGTGGACGTGGTGGGACTGAGCGTTCTTTGGGCGATCCTGTGTCTGCCCGTCGTGACTGTCTGCCCTGTGACCTCAGCGCTGTACTACACCGTTGTCAAATGCTTCCGTCATGGCGAAAGGGGCGCCTTCGGCGTCTTTTCCCGCGCCATTCGCGAAAACCTCAGGCAGGGTGTATTGGCGACCCTGATCTGTCTGCCTGCCGCCGCGGCGCTTATCTTCGGCTACGCTGTTATGCGTGCCAACTGGGCAAGCGACCTCGGCGCGGTGATGTTCGTCGCCTACGACATCGCGCTGATGGTGCCGGCGGGAATCGTTTGCTGGCTGGTTGCGCTGCTGGGGCGGTTTACCTTCCGGCTGCGGGACGCTTTCCGCACCGCCGCGATGCTCGCTCTGCGGCACCTGCCCAGCACAGTCGTCGTGGTACTGCTGACGCTGGAGTTGGGACTTTTCACGCTGGAGCGATGGTGGCCGGTGTGCTTCGCGCCCGCGCTGTGCGCGCTGCTGACCAGTCTCTTTTTCGAGCGGGTCTTTCCAAAGTATCTCAGCGAGGAGGAAACGGAAAAACTGGAGGACACCCCGGAAACTCCAAGGGAATAATGCGCGATGACCGCTTGGCGTCAAGCGGTCATCGCGTTTTTTTGTATGTTCCGATCACAAATTCGATCTCAGTGTCCAGCCGCGTCACGCCGCGCAGCTTTTCCCGGTCGCGCTCGCCGGTGTGAAAATAATACGGCGTCATGCGGAACACCGCCTCGACGTCCTCCGCTGTTTCCAGCGTGATACGCCCGCTTACTTTTTGGACGGACACGCGGCGCAGCGCGGTCGTCTCCGGCAGCTGCTCGTCGTTGAGATACGGTCGGTCATACAGCGCCTGTTTGAGTCCCAACAGATGCCGCGCGCCGGGTACCACGGTAAAAAGCCGTCCGTCGGGACGCAGCACGCGGGAGAACTCCCCCTCGTGAAACGGCGCGAACAGATGCACCGCCGTGTCCACGCTGCCCGCGGCGACGGGAATGCTCGCAAGGTTTGCTACGAAATACATCGCGCCGCCCCGCTTCGCCGCGAGACGCACCATCTCCCGCGAGAGGTCGAATCCGTAAGCTTCGATCCCCTCAAGCCTCCCAAGCGCGGCGGTATAGTACCCCTCGCCGCAGCAGATGTCCAGCAGTGTTCCCTTCCGCTCGCGGACCAGCTCCGTCAGCGCGTCGCGCAGCGGCGCGTAGTAGCCGCGGTTCAAAAACTCCTGACGGCTCCGCGCCGACGCCTTGTCGTCCCCCAGCCGGTCGCCGCTTCTGGAGGTACGGAGCAGGTTGACATAACCTTCTCTTGCTCGGTCGAAGGAATGCCCTCTGGCGCAGGAAAACGTCCGCTCGCCCGCTTGCAGCGCACCGCCGCAGACGGGACAAATCAGCACGGCGCTCATTGCAGCACCGCGTCCACGGCGCGGAGGAACGCGCCGCGCATGCCGGACTCCTCCAGCGACGCGACGCCGCGGATCGTGATGCCCGCCGGGGAACAAACCGCGTCCTTGAGCGCGCCGGGGTGGGCGTCGCGCTCGTGGAGCACCATCTCTCCCGCGCCGACCATTGCGCCCGCCGCCAACTCATACGCCGCGCGGCGGCTCAGACCGTGCTTGACGCCCGCGTCGCCCAGCGCCTCGATGACCATGTAAAGGAACGCGGGACCGCAGCCCGTGATGGCGTTTGCCGCGGGGATTTTCTCCTCCGGCAGCTCGATCACGGCGGAGACCGCTTCCAGCAGCGTGCGCAGGGTCTCCCGCTCCGCGGACGCGAGATCGTTTTCCTCCGCCAGCAGCACGGTTCCCTTGCCGATCTTCATGGGGATGTTCGGCATAATGTACTGCACGCGCGCGTCGTCGCCCAGCAGCGCCTTGAGCCGGTCGCGCGTCCAGGTGTTCGCGAGCGACACCACCGCCTTGCCGCGCAGATCCAGCGTTCGCACCGCCTGCTCCACTTGATAGGGCTTGCAGGCGAGCACGATCATGTCGCAGCGCGCGGTCAGTTCCTCCGCCGACGCGCAGGAGACCACGCCGATCTCCGACGCACGTCGGCGCAGCTTGTCCCCGTGCGGCGCGTAGGCGTATTGTGTGATCGCCCCGCTCTGTACGGCGGGGGCATAGTTCGCGAAGCCTTCCGCCATGGCGGAACCCATGGCGCCGAAGCCAAGATATCCAATGTTCATAAGCCGCCTCCTCGTGGTTTTTCTCATCATATCCGACGAATTGGGAAAACGCAAGCCGCAGGACTTGAAAAAGTGCGGTCGCTTTGCACGATTCGCAGTTGCAAAGGAAGGGAGGCGAAATTATAATTATGTATGATTTTTCCCTATAACGTATTGAATGATTGGGAATGAGGACAAAGGATGATTGTGAAGAAGAGAAAGACCGGCGCCTTTTTATTAGCTCTGTTCATGGCTGCCGCGTCAGTCCAGTGGTGCTTCGCGGAGGACGTGGAGCCGCTCTGTTCCGCGCCCGGCTGGGTCAAGCCGGACATTACGCCGACCTTTTCCGAGCCGGGACGTTCGCCGATGCTGCGGAGCGAGCCGCTGCCGTCCGCCTACGGCTTTTCAATCGATGAAGGATTGGTTCCGAGCCACCAGACGCCGGTCAAGAATCAGGGCGTAAACGGCGTATGCTGGGCGTTCGCCACGATGGCGGCGGCGGAAGCAAACCTGCTGCTCGGCGGGGGCGAATGGGAAAACCCGCCCGATCTGTCCGAGACCCACATGATCTATTCGTGCAGTAAATATGGGGCTTCCGCGAACGACGTCAGCAACGCGGAGCAGGGCTATAACAGCCGTCCAAGGGACGGCGGCAATATCTATTACGCGGCAGCCTACCTGATGCGCGGCACCACGCTTGGCGGTACGCTTGAGGAGGCGTCCGACCCCTATTGCTACGCGGACAAAACCCTGCCGTATCGCGCTGTGGAAACGACGAAAGCGCTGGGCGCCGAGCGCGCCTATAGCGTTGAGAATATCCCGATTATCGTCGGCGATAAGGACGAGCGCTATGATACGGCAAGCGGCGGCTTTGTCTCCGAAACGGAGGAGATCAAACGCGCGATCCTGTCATACGGAGCGGTTGTGACGTCAATCTATTGGCTGTCTTCCTCCGATTATTACAACAGCGCCACCGGAGCCTATTATGTGCCAGCCATGCGGGACGCAAATCACGCGATTTCGATTGTGGGCTGGGATGATACCTATTCCGCGTCGTCCTTCAGGCAGACACCGCCCGGCGACGGCGCGTGGCTCATCAAGAACAGCTGGGGCACCGGCGCCGATGCCGGCATAGACGGAAGCGGATACTACTGGGTTTCCTACTATGACGGCCGCATCGGCGAGTGGACATACGCGATCGACGGCGTGACCCCTTTTCGCGCCGAGACGATCGTGCATGAATATGACTATCGGGTCGATGGCACCGCGTCCGGCGCCATCTCCTATATCATTGCGTTTCCCAGGGAGACGGCGTCGGAACGCCTTGACGCGGTCAAGGTTCTGTTGAACTCCGCGGCGGAGCTGCGGATCGGCGTCTGCCCGGATTATACGCCCGGTCTCGCCGATCCGCTGACGGGCAATCACTTTCTGGCTAAGCAGACGAATCGGATCGGCAAGCCCGGATTTTATACCATACCGCTCACAGAGCCTGAGCTGATCACGGGCGATTGCTTCGCGGTGCGGCTGGAGCTGCTCTCCGGTACGCCGGAGCTCTATACATACGATCGCGCCTCCGCGCCGCGGCTGACGGCGGGCGGCGCGGCATACGACGCGGTGCTTTACCAGCGGAGCGCAGGCGACGCGTGGAGACCGCTTATCCGATCGGACGGTAATTTTCATACGCCGTGTATCAAGGCAGTGACAACGGATCTGTCAAATCGCGAGATGCTGGAGATCGAAGGCGCGGCAGCGGACGGCGACGGACTTCAGGTGACCGTTGAAACAACCATGGCAAAAACGGTACTTCTGCTTGCCGCCGCATACCGCGGTGGGAGGGTGGAAGCATGCGCCGCGCGGCAGGTTGATCTGCACGCCGCGCGTGAAGTCTTTGCCTTGCCGCCGCTCCCGGCGGGCGAGCGCTATCGGGTCTTCGTTGTTGACCCAACCACCCACGCGCCGCTGGCGGCATGGTATGAATGGACTCACGATTAGCCGCCCGGCTTGGCATTTTGTTAAAAAAATGTTGAATTGAAAAGAAAAAGATGATATCGTGGGATCAATCAAACCTGCTGCTGCGGGAAAAGAAAGAGAGAGATCAGCAATGAGCCTGCGAAAACCCCTTTCCTTTTTACTGGCAATCTGTATGATGCTCACGATGCTCGCGCCCATTCCCGTGAGGGCGGAGGGGACGGATGACGCGCCCGCGTCGACCGCCGTCCCGACGAGCATTCAGGCGGTTGTCCGCACCGCGGAGGCTGAAAAGTGGCCGGAAGGGGTGGAAAAGCCCGATCCAATCACCATCACCTCTGCCAACCTGTTTCAAAGTGGCGGGTCGATTTATATTCGGTTCACCGGGCTGCCCGAAGGGTCGAATTGGTACTGCGAAGTTTCGAATAGCGCTGCGGGTAACACCGAGAAGCACTTTCTGAATGTGAACGAAAACGGCGTCGCCGGTCAGAATTATTATTATATTGTGTCCGGGCAATCGGGTCGCGTGGTGCTGACGCTTGACGTCTACAACGAAGAGCTCGGCTATGCCTATCAGCCGGTGACGGTGGAGACGTATCTCGCCGCGGAAGATGAAATGCCTGTGCTGACGGCTGAGGATTTCAAGGGCAGGGAACTAATCTACAGCGATCGGTACTACGGCTCTGTGAATATGGAAAGCGACCATGTCAGCATCTATTTCCCTGTTTCGGCGTCCGGCTTCGACAGCTATGAAATATACATGGAGAATGCGGACGGCACGATCCTCGCGGGTACGGGTTGCGGTTACACCGCCGGGAGCAAAGCCTACGCCCGATCCACAACGGCGCGGGATGTGCGGTACGACGCGATTTTCGGGGCAAATGGGGCGTATTACTCCATCTCCTGCTTCAATGTCTATGGCTCGATCTATCCGGTGGCGGAGCTGAAGCCGGGCGCCTATGATCTGGTTGTCTATGGCAGCAGCGACGGTGAAAAGACGGAGTGCGCACGCGCGGAGAAAGCGTATATCGTGTCCGATCAACCCATCGTTCACCAGATTACACAGTCGGGCATTCCCAGCGCGGATCATCCGATGGTGGAGCTTCAGCTCTCCAACGCTGACCCCGCGGACTTTTCTGTTGAGATTTGGCAGAGCGGGCAACGCATCGGTATGTCGAAGCCCGGCGAGTATCGTGCCCGCCTGGCAACCGGCGGCACGATTTACGCGGAATACCGCGTCCCCGTTTCCAAGCCAGACAAAAACGAAAACAATTGCACCGCGAAGGTGGTCTCAAACGTTGACTTCGTCGGCGTGAGGGAAGAGGTTTACTATCTGCACACCAGCTCGGTCAGCGCGACGCTGGACAGCTCCTATTACGCCAATGTGCTGATTTCCGCCGCCGGCTATGACACCGAGCGGGTCTGCACCGCGACGCTGCAAAAGGGGAACGCTTCGCTCTCCACAGTGACGTTCCGCCTGAACGAGGACAAAACGGCAGACGTTGCCTTCACCGACGAGGATGGGAAGCCGATCCGGTTGGAGAGAGACGAACAGTATATGATTCGCTTCTCGCAGGGCGGCTCTTCTGTGACGGTCAGCCTCTCCTCGCTTGACACGGTTTCGGGCTATTCGGGCAGCGCGGTGATCGGCGCTGAAACGAACAACGGTCTCAGCGGACGCCTGCTCTCCGCCGGGGAGACGACAATTCAGTCAACAAGCGGCGGACTTCACTCGGTAGACCAGGGCGTGATTCGCTGCTACCTGAACGTTGATGCCACCGACGCCGGATTTGCCGCGATGACGGACAAGGACAAATTCCAGCTTCAGCTCACGGACCGGCTGGGCAGAACGCATCTGCTGAACGCAACGGAACGCAGCGAACAGATGTCCAACCAGAACACGAAGCGGAGGACAACGATTCTTTTCGCGCTGCCGGATGCCTCTGATACGCCGAACGGCTATTACAGCGCGGCACTGCTCTACGACGGAAACCTGCTGGTCGATGAAAGCGGGAAAAACGCACTGGGAAATTACGCGAATTCCTACCGCGTTTCCCGTCTGATGAACTGCGGGTATGTTGTGCGCGAGGCGGAAGGCATGTACCTGATTGACGGCGTCCGGATGAGCAATATGCCCGAGGACGCGACGGTTACCGCCGATTTGTTTTATACCGATCGGTTCGGTATGACCCCCGATTACACGGAAACGCTGGTGGATGGGCAGAACAGCGAGTATCTGTCGATGCCCCGGCACGATGGGATTACCCCTGAGCGTCTCAGAGAGCGCTATACCGCTGTATTTAAGGTAAACGGCGTTCCGAGCTGCAACGCGGAGAATCATTACTTCCTGCCCGAGGCGCTTTTGCTCGATGACGAGACGACGTCGTTTGCCCTTTCCGGGGAGGAGTCCGCGAACGGCTCCTTTGAGCTGATTTCCTGTCCGGGCGGCGAAACGGTGTGGGACGGCGCGGAGAAGACCGGGTCCACAGACATTGCCGCCTATACCGAGGTCTACGTTCACGCGACGCCGGCGGAGGGCTGCCAGCTTTCCGCAGTCAAGGTCAACGGCAAGCCGATCGTCGGTCGCGCGTTCCTGATGACGGAGGACAGCGTGGTGACGGTGGAGTTTTCCGACGTACCCGCCGAGCAGTTTGACGTATCCGTATACCAGTGGATCTATAACGGAGCGGTCACGGTCTCCGCGGAGCGTGTCGCCGTCGGCGACACGTTGACGATCACAGCGAATCCCAACAAGGGCTACCGGACAGAGTCGGTGCAGTATCGCGAAAAGGACAGCACGAACTGGATCGATGTCCCCAAGAGCGAGGACGGTCTCTACCGCATCAAGATGCCCGCGTACAACGTGGAGGTCAGCGCGACGTTCGGTTCTATTCCGCGGCTCTATATCCAAAATCAGATTCAGTTCGGCTATAGTTATCTCTATGATGCGGTCGAACTGTATACGGACGGCGTGAGGCTGGATTCCCAATCGAGTCTCACGGTTGACCCCGGCACAAAGCTCGGTGTGCGGCTCAACGGCTACACGGCGAATCGGCTGTATCTCGCCTCCGATACGCAGGACGAGACCTATGACCTGACGCGGGATGGCGATTACTGGTCGATCCTGCTTGCGGAGGACATGGGCGCCACCACGACCAGCTTCTATCTGCGCACGGACGGGATCACCGAAAACCCGCATGCGCAGGTGTCATTTGCCAATGAAATCCTGATCGACTACGGCGACGGAAGCTACACATACCCGCTGTACGGCTTCGGCGAGGCGTATTTGACGGACGCCAACGGCAATCAGCGCTCAAGCGCCAACTGCGGCGTCGGTGAGACGGTGTACTACAGAGTCGCGCCGAACGCGGAAAACGCAACGTACTCGCTTTCCAAGTTTGAGTATCAGTACGGCAATCAGAGGTACAGTCTGCTGACCACACAGCACGAGAACGGTCTTTATTCCTTTGTGATGCCGGACAGCGGCGGGGAGACCGTCGAGATTTGTCTCACCGCGTCGCCGCTGAAGAGGTATTATTGCACGCTGTACCCCGATGCGGGCGCCAGCGTTACGATGAACTCCCAGTCCGCCAGAGCGGGCGAGACGCTCACGGTTAATCTGACGGTCTACCCGGATTACACGCTCAACAGCTTTACGATCTCTGCGAACGATGGCGGTCAGGTGCCGTACACCGTGACCCCTGACGGCGTGTATCAGTTTGTGATGCCGGCGAGCGACGTCACCATCTCTGTGACAACGCGGGAGAAGGGCGCCGACGCTCCCGGCGGCGAAGTCACGGACGTCGAGTCGCTGATTGCCGCCCTCGGCGGATCGAACAACATTGACAAGACGGGACCGCAGGCTGTCGGCCTGAACAAATCCGTGACGCTGCAAGCCCCGCTGCGTCTTGTGGACGGGACCCTGCGAATCAGCCTGAACGGCCGCGTAATCAGCGCCGCTGGTGAGATGAACACCGTGGAGGTAAGCGGCGGCAGATTGCAGATGGAATACGGCTCGGTCGCCGCAAATGGCGGCGACGCGCTGCACATTACCGGCGGCTCGGTGATTCTGCGCGGGGTGAATGTCAATTGCCCCGTGAAGGAGAATTCCACCGGCAGCGCGGTTTCCATCAGCGGCGGCTTGCTGAGCGCCGGAGAATCGACCGTGTTTTCCGGCGGCAGCACGAACGGCGCGGCGCTCAACGTAACGGGTACGCCAACCATCCGGCTGCAAAGATGCGAGATTCTGTCCACGGATTTAGGCGACGTGGTTTTGCCCGCGCTGCGCCTGCCGAGCGGTGTTGCCGCGGATACGATTCTGGATGAGGACGCCACATTCACCACAGCGCCCGATCTGATCGACGGCGTGTGCAGACACCCACTCTATGCGGTAGAGAAGGGCGGCGTCATGTATGCGATCAACGCGAACGCCTACAACGGCGCGATCTGGCTCGAAGGCGAGCCGATCGCGGCGCGAGAGGGACGCGTGATCCGCTTCACCGCGACTCCCGCGGACGGTTACGAACTGAACCAGGTCAACCTGTCGTACAGCACCAACACGGATTGGCACAGCGAAACGCTGACGGCAAACCCGGATGGCAGCTTCTCCTTCACAATGCCCGCCGCCGTGGTCATGCTGGACGCAAGCTTTGTCGCGATCAAATATCCCGCTCCCGGCGGCACCGTCAACAGCTATGACACCCTGCTTGCGGCGCTGGGCGAGAACAACGCGAAGCTTGGCAGCGACGCGGACGGCACGTTCGTCGAGCTGGTGCGCGACATCAGGTTGGCAGCGCCGCTGAAGGTTACCGGCGGCAAGCTGGAATTACGCGCGAGCGCGTTCCACGAAGCAATCTCGCCCGTCGGACAGAGTGCGCTGGAGCTCTCCGGCGACGCGGAGCTTTCCCTGAAGGGAAGGCTGTGCTTCCGCAGCGAATGGACGGATGCCTCCACAGCTCCGCTTGCGCTGGTCAGCGGCGGCACGTTGGAGCTGAGAGGCACGGAGCTTGCTTCGGAGTGCGCGGGCAACCGCGACGCGATCCTGCTATCGGGCGGTACGCTGATTGCACGAAATGTTGAGGACGCTTCCAACGGTACAGCCACAGCCATCGAATTGACCAGCGCCTTCGGCAGCGGTTCCGGCGCGGCGCTGCACATCACCGGCGGCACCGCGTACATCGAAGACGGCTTTTACTACGGAGGAAAGGTGCCGTACTCCGGCAATACGGCAACAGGCGGAGGTACGGCGGCAGACGGCGGTACGACAGCAGGCGGCGGTACGGCAACAGGCGGCGGTGCGACAGCAGGCGGCGGTACGGCAACAGGCGGCGGTACGGCGGCAGACGGCGGTACGACAGCAGGCGGCGGTACGGCGGCAGGCGGCGGTACGGCAACAGGCGGCGGTACGGCAACAGGCGGCGGTACGGCAGCAGGCGGCGGTACGACAGCAGGCGGCGGTACGGCAGCGGGCGGCACGGTCATGAGCGGTCCTGCTGTGTATATCACCGGCGGCGCGCTCTATCTTTCCGGCGGACAGTATTATCCTCATAATCCCGATGGCAGTGCGCTGAAGGTGGAGAACCGCCCTGAGGTAAAGCTGTCAGGCGGCAGATTTGAGGCGGTCAAGGCCTGGGCGGACCAGACGTGGGATGGTATTCAGACGTACCACGTCTACGTCCCGAATGTCATACTGCCTGACGGCGTGGCGCTGAAGGATATTCTCGCCGACGGCTTCACGATCCAGTTGGACAGTGCGCAGTTCGACGCTTCACAGACCGCAGCCCTGTCGTCCTCCGAGGTGAAGGCAGTGTTCTCTGTCGTGAGCGGCACCGCGGAGACGCTCCGCAGCATTACCGTGGCGGCTCCGACCGACGCGACGGTGGACATTGCCGCCACCGCGGCGAAAGCCGGCGATCAGTTGGTCTTTTTCGTAAAGCCGATGGCCGGCAGCCGGATCGAAAAGGTCTGGCTCACCTACCGGGAGAAGGACGGTCCCGTGGAAATCGGGCTTCAGCCCATGGCGACCGGCGGCTACGGCTTCCTCATGCCGGACGCGGATGTGCAGATCAACGTAACGACCGTGCGCGAGGGCTTTACCGTTACCTTCCTGAACTGGGACGGCACGGTGTTGGATCGGCAGAACGTGGCGCCTGGCGGCTCCGCCGTCGCGCCGACGGTGGTGCCGCAGTATCCCGGACACACGTTCTGCGGCTGGCAGGGTGACTTTGCGAACGTTACCTCCGACCGCACCATTGTCGCGACGTTTGACAAAGCGGAATACCGGGTCGAATTCTTCACGGTCACCGAAAGCTGGAGAACGAGCGTCCCGGCGGGAGGGACCGTCGCGGCGCCCGAAACCGCGCCCGTGCGCGAAGGCTTCACCTTCACCGGCTGGTACACGGACTACACCTGCCAGACTCTCTACACCTTCGGCACGCCGGTCAATGCCGACATGGTGCTCTATGCGGGCTGGAAAAAAACAACGAGCGCTCATGCCATTACGCTCGCGAACTCCGGTCAGTATGTCAAGGTGCTGATCAACGGCAAAGAGGCTTCGACCGCCGCGGCAAATCCCGGCGACGAGATTCGCTTTGTGGTCACGCCGCCGAAGGGGCAGTATTTGCATACGATCATCTGTGAGAGCGTCAACGCGAGCAATTACTTCCTCGGACAGCGAGATGACAGCGGCGTCGTGACCTCCGACGTGTATACCATGCCGAATGCCGATGTTACCGTGAGTCTGATTTTCGCGGATGCGGGCAGCCTGCGGATTGAGGTGCCGGACGGTGTGAGCGGCGTAAGCGTCTTCTGCTCCGATCCCTGGCTCAGCCGGTATTACGGTATCGATGAGATCGGGACGGATGG
Source organism: Oscillospiraceae bacterium (assembly GCA_017527825.1). Classification (GTDB taxonomy): domain Bacteria; phylum Bacillota; class Clostridia; order Oscillospirales; family Oscillospiraceae; genus Hominicoprocola. The sequence goes on along the minus strand of JAFXPO010000031.1, from coordinate 68,257 downwards.
CGTGATTACGCTGGACCGTCTGCCCAGCACGGAGAAGCATGACTACTACACCTCCGGGCTGTACGAAGTCCGTGTCTATACGGATGCCTCGCGCGGCTGGTACACATACGAAGAGCGGGGAATCGAGGTACGCAAGGAAGAAACGACGACCGTCCGCGCACAGCTTCCGACGCTCTATTCCGTCTCCGGCACGGTCCTCGCGGACGGCGAGTCACTGCCGACGGACTTCTTCCTGTACGCCATGGACAATCAGGGCAGATACTTCTCCGCCAACGTGGACAGCAGCGGCGCGTATACCTTCCCCGGTCTGCCCAACGGCACCTATACGCTCAGCGCCAGCGGCAAAAACGGCGCGTATCCGGTCAATCAAAGCTTTGAGGTCAACAGTGAGACAGTGACCCTCCCCGATCTCTCAATCACCCGCAGGGGCGATCTGCGCGTTCACCTGACGGTGGACAACCGGAAAGAGGCGATGCGTGCGCAGCTTGCCCTGTGGGAGCGGAATGACAACAATTGGCTGTATGTCTCCGGGCTGACCGCGAGCGCCCAGGGCGGCACCGTCCTCTTTGAGGATGTGGCGGAGAACGGCAAAACGTACAAGGTCACGGTGGAAAGCCTCAGACGCGGCAACAATACCGAAGTGCCCTTTACCTCCGCGACCAATGACAGCGCCTTTACCGTTGACTTTTCCGGCGGAAAGGTGTTCGGCTGCACCGCGGCTTGCAGCGAAAGCGTGAGAACGACTCAGCTGCTCGGCAGCGTGAGCCTGTCCAAACAGGAGGTCTATCCCGGCGATACCGTGGAACTTGCCATCCGCTACGCCGGAGCGGGAACCGCAGGCGCGTCGTTTTCGCTGGTGCTTCCGCAGGGCGTGGAACGGGTTGCGGACGGCGACATTCGCGGCAGTGGCGCGAGCGGTACGCTCTACGTTCCGCTGAAGATCACGGACAGCGTTTCCGGTATGCCGCGCGTCACGGTCCAATACGACGGGCAGGAGTTTGGCTCCGCCACGCTGACGGCTGGCGCGCTGACGCTGAACGCCCCGGCTTCCGTAAAAGCGGGCGAGTCGTTCACTCTCTCCGGCGAAGCCGCGCCCGGCAGCACGATTACCGTCAAGAATGCCGACACCGGTGAAACGATCGGCACAACGCAGGTGAAGGGGCGCTTCTTCAGCCTCAGCGCCTCGTTGAACACAAGCGCGAATCTTGTGGCGGAGTGCGCGGTAAACGGAGCGGTTCTGCGTTCTCCGGCGGCGTATGTGCTGGCGACGGAAAAGCCGATCAGTGTGATGAGCGTGCAGTATGGCGGTAATGGAGCCGAGACTGTGACCGGCGTCGGCAAAGAAGCCGCGGCGTGGAACAGCCGCCTTGGCGCGTACAGCTTCTACCAGTATGTTGACAACGATCTGCTTGGCTTCGATCTGCCCCTTGCGGTTGCGTTCGAGAACGAGAGTGACCGGATCAAAGATGTGAGCTACACCTTCTGCGACGCGGTATACACAGCGGTGCGCCGCGGTGACGGGTACTGGTACGCGCAATTCCCCGCCGGAGCGTGGGGCGGCTCCGGGCTGAAAACCATCACAGCAACGGTCAGCACGGAGACCGAGACGTTCAACATGATGATCGCGGTGGTCAACCTGCTGATCGATCCCAGCGGCGTTGTTTATGCCGATGAAGCGAGAACCGTTCCGCTGGAGGGCGTGACGGTGACCTGCCTTACGCTGGAGAACGGCGCGTGGGTCACATGGGACGCTGAAAGCTCCGGTCAGGTGAATCCACAGGTCACAGGCGCGGACGGCAGGTACGGCTGGAACGTGCCGGAGGGCACCTATCGCGTGATCGCCTCGAAGACGGGCTACGAGAGCTACGACTCCCTGAACGATCCGAACTTCACGCTGGACGGCATGAGCTCGATCACGATTCCGCCCGCGCGCACGGATATCGACTTCCGTATGACGGGCGATCCGGCGGAGCAGTACGCGATCTACCCCTCGATGCTGATTGATGGCGTTGAGGTCGAGGTCGGGAGTGTCGCGACCGCGGGAACGGCGGTCACCCTTGGGATTAAGGCAGACGCGGCGACGCAGGTGACGTCCCTCCGTGTTCTGAATACCGAAACCCGGCGCGAACTCCCGTTGACGAAAACCGCCGCGGGCTACACCTTCCTGATGCCCGCCGCGGACGTGACCTACGAGCTTACGGCGGTCAACAGCGCGGTGTCCATGAGCATCGAATCCAGCTCGCCTTCCGAGGTCACGGTCAACCTGACCGGCCTCACCAGGAGCGCGCTCCTTGTCGGCGCGTATTACGACTCCGCCAACGGGCGGATGCTTGCCAGCGCCTCAACGGAAGTCAAGACAGCCGGCAGCGCCGAGCTGAGCTTTACAGGCGTTGGGGATGCTACAGCGACGCTGAAGCTGTTCCTGCTGGATGCTGAAACCCGCGTGCCGCTATCACCGGCGGTAACGAAGTGAGCAATGCCCCGCTTGTCGGCAGAACGCCATTCTGCCTGACAAGCGGGGCTTCGTTTTCCTTTCAGGCGGTCCGCCGCGGCGCTTGAGGCTTTTCTTGCAAATGTTGCCGGAAAATGGTAGTATGTTGCAGCAATATTGCGGATGCTTATTTCTGCTGAAAAAACGCAAAACGGTTTATTTGCGGGGGAAGCCCTGCAATGCGCGTTGGATTTTGGCACACCCGCCGTTTTCTTGACATGAGAAAAGCGACGTGCTATATATATTAAGGTGTGCGTTTGCCGGCTCTTACAAGAAAAGCGTCTGAGCCTGCCCGTCAAGCAGTCGCCTATTCCATCCGGCAGTACACCCGCGCCGGCGGCGTGAGCGGGCAGCGCCATCAGGCGTACGGAATGATGGAACCAATTTTAAGGAGGATATAAACATTATGGAAATTGTAAAGGCGGTCGCCCTTTTGCTGGTGGGCTTTGTGTTCCTGCTCAAGGGCGCGGACTTCTTCGTGGACGGCAGCTCGTCTGTCGCGAAAAAGCTCAAGGTACCCTCGCTGATCATCGGACTGACCATCGTTGCGATGGGAACGAGCCTGCCGGAGCTTTCTGTCAGTATCACGGCGTCGATGGCGAACAGCAACGCGCTGGCGGTGTCCAACGTCATCGGCTCGAACATCTTCAACCTCATGGTGGTGCTGGGCATGAGCGCGCTTATGTCGGTCATTGAGGTAAGCCCCAACGTGACGAAAAAGGATTTTCCCTTCTCTGTCGTCTGCGCGGTACTGCTGCTGGTCCTTGGCTACCTCGGTATGGAGCTTGGTCGCGCGGACGGCGCGATCTTCCTCGTGATCTTTGTCGGCTTCATCCTCTATCAGGTGCTCTCCGCGCTGCGCGCGCGGAAGGCGGCGCTGTCCGCGGAAAGCGACGAGGATGAGGAGATCAAGATCATCCCCATGTGGCTCGCCATAATCTACATCGTTGGCGGCGCGGCGGCAGTGAAATTCGGCGGCGACTGGACCGTAAACGGCGCAAAGACCCTCGCCGCGGCGTTCGGTCTGTCGGAAAACCTGATCGGTTTGACCATCGTTGCGATGGGAACGAGCCTGCCGGAGCTGGTCACCAGCGTGGTGGCGGCGCGGAAGAATGAACTGGACATGGCGGTGGGCAATGTGGTCGGCTCCAACGTGTTCAACATTCTGATGATCCTCGGCGTGGCGTCGGCACTCAGCCCCATCAGCTTCATCATGGAGAATGTGATCGACATCTGCGTGCTGCTGGGCTTCTCCCTGGTAGTATGGGTTTTCTGCGCTGTGAAAAAGAAGCTGGGCAAGCTGGAGGGCGCCATCATGCTGCTCATTTACGCCGCCTATGCCGTATACATCTGCATGCGCTGAAGCAGCGCAAAAAGCGCCTGATTTCTGACGTGATTCGGTCGCACCGGACAGGTTCGACCGGCGCAAACTGCAAGGAGCGCTCCCCGGCAGCAGCCGGGGAGCGCTCCTTATTTCGTGGGAGAACTCGCCTGATTTCGTGTCAAAACGATAGGGCACTGCGGCGACTGAGAAGACCGCACTGCCTGATAGAACCGTTACAGCAGGGTCGGCACGAGCGCCGCCAGCGCCTCCGCCAGCTGCGCGTGCCCCTTCTTTGTCAGGTGCGTGAAATCCACGGGGTTCATCTCACAGTCCTTCGCGTCGAAATAGGCGCAGCCGTTGCGCTCCGCCACCGCCTTCATGTACGGGGGCAGGGCAACGGACTTTTCCACGCAGCCCTTGCCCATCACCTCGTCGTGGAAACCGGCGCCCAGCGGCGGTGGGCAAACGATCAGGATGTTCGGTCCCTTCTCGCCCCAGCAGGGCGTGCATTGGCACTTCTGGATCAACCGCTCCATGCCCACGGCAATGGCGGCGGCGTTGGCGGCAAAGCGCTCCTTGGTGTCGTTGGTGCCCAGCATAATGACCAGCAGGTCCACCGGCTCATGGGACATCAGGATCGGATATGCCACACCCACCGCGTCCATGGACTCGTGCAGCGCGTCGACAAACACCGTCGTGCGGCCGCCCAGACCCTCCTCCAGCACCAGGCAGTCCTCGCCCAGCGCCTGTTGCAGCAGGCATGTCCAGCGCTCGCTCTCGTTGAAGCGGCTGCCACCGTCTGCGCAGTCGGACGGGTCAGCACAGTAGCCATGGGTGTTGGAATCGCCGAGGCAGACAATATGCTTTTTCATGGAACGCTCCTCCTTGTGCGTGTGTTTAGGTTGTCTCCCATATTAGTCAGTTCCCCGGCAAGTGTCAAGGAAGGGCGCGCTGATTTCGGCATTTTCCTGAAAATGTCGCATCGTTCTTTGGCTGTTTGTATAAATCTGCATAATCTGCTTGACATTGCACTATATTTTTTGTATAATCTGCACACTGGAGATTGCATCTCCGAAACCAGAACTTTGAAGGAGGATCTATCATGAAGAAGCTGCTTGCACTTGCACTCGCAATGGTCATGGTACTCGCCCTCGCGGCATGCGGCGGGACCGTCACCTCGACGGACACCCCCGCTCCGGCGGAGACCACCACCACTCCCGCTGACACGACCGCGCCGGCGGATGCCACTCCCGCGGCTGCCAGCGCCATCACCCTCTGGACGTACCCCATCGGCGGTTGGGGCAATGAGGAGACCGTTAAGGCTCTCACCGACGCCTTCACCGCGGAAACCGGTATCGCGGTCACAGTCGAGTATCTGACCTATGCCGACGGCGACGATAAGGTCAACACCGCGCTGACCGCCGGTCAGGGTCCCGACCTCATCATGGAAGGCCCCGAACGTCTCGTCTCCAACTGGGGCGCCAAAGGCTACATGGTCAACATTGCCGATCTGTTTGACGCCGCCGACAAGAGCGAGCTCAACGCCGCTGCGGTGGACGCCTGCTTTGCGGACGCCAACACCGCCTATGAGTACCCGCTGGTCATGACCGCGCACTGCATGGGTATCAACCTCAACGCCTTCAAGGAAGCCGGCGCGGATCAGTACATCAACACTGACACTCACACCTGGACCACCGAGCAGTTCATCAGCGCCGTGAACGCGCTGGAAGCGAAGTTTGGCGGCACCGTCGGCGCTGTGTTCTGCGGCGGTCAGGGCGGCGACCAGGGCACCCGCGCGCTGGTGAACAACCTCTACGGCGGCACCTTCACCAACGCCGAGCACACCAAGTACACCTGGGACGATGCGAAGAACGTTGAGGCGCTCAAGACCCTCTATGATCTCAAGGGCATCGCTTACGATCCCGCGATCGTCGGCGGCGAAGAGATCGCGCTGTTCTACAACGGCACGCTGAAGATGGCGTTCTGCTGGAACATTGCCCAGCAGCTCAACCCCAACTCCGCCGACACCGGCGCTGCCAAGACCCTCAACGGCGACGACATCGTTTTCATGGCGTTCCCGTCCGAGGACGGCAATGCCAAGCTGCAGGGCGGTATCTGGGGCTTCGGCATCTTTGATAACGGCGACCAGGGCAAGATCGACGCCGCCAAGCAGTTCATCCAGTTCATGTGCGACAGCGACCACACTGTGGACGCCGTCCGCGCGGCAAACTTCTTCCCCGCCCGCAGCACTGTGGACGCGTGGAGCGACAACCCGATCATGGGCGAGTACAACAAGCTGATGCCGATGCTGGGTGACTACTATCAGGTCACCACCGGCTGGGCGCAGGCTCGTACCGCATGGTGGAACATGCTCCAGCAGGTCGGTCAGAGCGACGGCAGTGACGCCGCCATCAAGGCCGCTGTCGATCAGTTCTGCGCCGAGGCGAACTCCGGCACCTGATTTCGCGATCTGAACATCTAAGGCTTGAACCGGGAACCCCCCGCCCCACGCGGGGCGGGGGATTCCTCATTTTCTCCGAGAGGGGGCGTTTCCGACTTGTCCAATCAGCCAAGCATGAGCCGGGCGCTGGCGCGGAGAGAGAACATCGCGGGTTATCTCTTCATGCTGCCAAGTCTGATTTTTTTCGTCGGGTTTGTTGTGGTCCCGATGGTGCTGTGTGTCTACACCAGCTTTTTTGACTCCAATATGAACCAGAACACGCCGGATGTGTTCATCGGTCTGGCCAACTATGTGGAGCTGTGGAAAGACCCGGTGTTCATCAAGGCGCTCAAGAACACGTTCATCATCGTGTTTGTCAGTGTGCCGGTGGTGTGCGTCTTTTCGCTGTGGGTGGCGTCCGCCATCTACCGCATGAAGGACTCTATCATGAGCCTGTTCCGCATCATCTTCTATCTCCCCGTGGTCACCGGCTCCGTCGCCGTTACGGTGGTGTGGAAGTGGATTTACAATAACTACTACGGCGTGCTCAACTACTTGCTCAAGGGCATGGGCGTCATCGACCAGAACATCAACTGGCTCGGTGACCAGCGCTTCGCGCTGTGGGGCATTATCATCATTCTGCTGACAACCTCCGTCGGTCAGCCCATCGTGCTGTACGTCTCTGCGCTCGGCAACGTGGACGCGACGCTGGTGGAGGCGGCGGAGGTGGACGGCGCCACCGATCTCCAGAGCTTCTGGAAGATTCGCTGGCCGCTCATCATGCCCACCACGCTCTATATCCTCGTCATCACGACGATCAACAGCTTCCAGTGCTTCGCGCTGATCCAGCTGCTGACCTCCGGCGGTCCGAATTACGCCACTGAGACCGTCATGTACTACATCTACTATACCGCTTTCAAGCTGTACCGCTTTGGCTACGGCAACGCGATGGGCGTGATTCTCGCCATCTTCATCGGGCTGCTCTCCGCGTTGCAGTTCCGGCTGGCGAAAGAAAAGTAAGGGGGGTGCGAATATGAATACAGGCGTCAGGAAAATCACCGCTTATAAGGTCATTTCGATCATTCTGCTCATCATCTTCGCCATCCTCTTTGCGTTCCCGCTCTACTGGATTCTAACGGGCGCACTCAAGACGCCGGCGGCAATCAACGCCACCACACCGGAGTGGTTCCCGCATGAGTTCACGCTGCGCAACTTTCAGGTGCTCTTCACCAAGCGCAGCGCGCCGCTCTATGAGCTGCCGATCCCGTTCACAAAGCTCAAGGTCGTGGGCGCGACGGTACCCGCCGCCGTGCGCTGGCTGGTCAACACCGTCTTCATGGCGGTCATGGCGATGGTGCTCACCTGCGTCACTGCGGCTGCAGCGGGCTACGCGCTGGCAAAAAAGCGCTTCCGCGGTCGCTACCTCATCTTCTCGTTGATCGTCGCGGCAATGGCGCTGCCCAAGCAGGTCATTCTGATCCCGCTCATCCGCGAGATTTCGAGTCTCGGTCTTTATGACAACATCTGGGCGGTCATCTTTCCCACCGTCGGCTGGCCGTTCGGCGTGTTCCTGATGAAGCAGTTCTCTGAGGGTATCCCCGGCGAGATGCTTGAAGCCGCCCGCATCGACGGCGCGAACGAGCTGCGTACTTTCACGAGCGTCGTCGTGCCGATCATCAAGCCGGGCATCGGCGCGCTTGCGATCTTCACGTTTATCAATTCGTGGAACGATTACTTCATGCAACTCATCATGCTCACCAGCAACGCCAACCTCACCATCTCCCTCGGTATCGCCACGATGCAGGCGGAGAACTCCACGGACTACGGTCTCATCATGGCGGGTGCGGCGCTGGCGTCCGTGCCGATCATCATTGTGTTCCTGATCTTCCAGAAGTACTTCACACAGGGCATCACAATGGGCGCAGTCAAGGGGTAAGCGTATGATAATAGGCAGAAATCGGGATGCCGCGGCGTACCGCGGCATCCATTCCCGGCTCGACCGGGCGCTGGATTGTCTCACTGACGAGTTTCTTGCCTCCGTCGGCACCGAGACGCGGAAGCTGGACGGCGACGCGCTCTATGTGACGCGCTTTGACTACGACACGGTACCCGTTGAGGAGACGTTCTTTGAATCGCACAAAAAGTACCTCGACATTCACGTCATGGTCAAGGGCAGCGAACGCGTGGACATCGCCAACCCGGAGGGTCTGACGCTGGACGAGAGCAAGGGCGACTTTTACGGTTACCACGGCGACGCGGAGCAGAGCGTTATCCTGCGTCCCGGCGATTTCCTCGTCGTCTTTCCCGGCGATGCGCACCGGCTCAAGATCGCGCTCGGCAAGCCGGAGCCGGTATCCAAGGTAGTCTTTAAAATTCAGATTTACGATTGAGAGAGGATCTGATTCCCATGAGCAATTTGACAAAATATCAGGGGATTTTCCCCGCGTTTTACGCCTGCTATGACGATCATGGCGAGGTGTCCGGCGCACGCACCCGCGCACTGACGGAGCATCTCATCCAAAAGGGCGTCAAGGGCGTCTATGTCGGCGGCTCCTCCGGCGAATGCATCTACCAGAGCGTCGCTGACCGCAAGCTGGTGCTGGAAAACGTTATGGACGCGGCGCAGGGCAGGCTGACGGTCATCGCCCATGTCGCGTGCAACAACACCCGCGACTCGCAGGAGCTGGCGCGGCACGCGGAAAAGCTGGGCGTGGACGCCATCGCGTCTATCCCGCCGATTTACTTCCATCTGCCCGAAGCATCCATTGCGGGCTACTGGAACGACATCAGCGCCGCCGCGCCAAACACTGATTTCATCATCTACAACATTCCGCAGCTCGCGGGCGTGGCGCTCACCATGCCGCTGCTGCGCGAGATGCTGAAAAACCCGCGTGTTGTCGGCGTCAAGAATTCGTCCATGCCCGTGCAGGACATCCAGATGTTCAAGGATGAAGGCACGAAAAACGGCCGCGGTTTCGTCGTGTTCAACGGCCCGGATGAGCAGCTGATCTCCGGTCTCATCATGGGCGCGGACGGCGGCATTGGCGGCACCTACGGCGCGATGCCGGAGCTGATTTTGAAGCTCTATGCGCTGACGAAGGAGGGTAAGTTGGACGACGCGCGCAAGCTGCAATACGACGTGGACAACATCATCTACGCCCTCTGTGCGCCGAAGTGCAACATGTACGCCAGCATCAAAGAGGTGCTGCGCCGCCGCGAAGGTCTGGACATCGGCGGCGTTCGCGCGCCGCTGGCAAACTACGCCCCCGCCGACGATGAGAAGATCGCGTATGCGGTCAAGCTCATCGACGAGGCGATGAAGCGCTGGGCGTAACGCCTTTACAGAAAAAATCGGAACGGTTTGACCGTTCCGATTTTTTTAGTCCAGCGTCAGCTTTGCCCGTTCCAGCCCCATCACGAGCAGCGGGATCAGCACGATGTGGAGAATAATGCCGGGGATCGCGCCCGTCACCGCGCCGGCGAGAAACGCCGAGAACGGAAATTCCGAGCCGGACAGCCCCGCCAGAAGGTAGCGTGCCGCGCCCCAGACAAGGCGTCCGCCGACCATCGCGGTCAGCAGCGAGACGTAGATGCTCCACGGCTTGCGCGGCAGGCGGCGGTACAGCCAGCCGGAAAGAATGCCGTAACTCGTCAGCTCAAAGGTCATCGCCACCGCGCCGGGGAACATGGCGGGCATGCCGAACAGCACCGAGCGCAGCAGCGGAGCGATGGCGCCGACCGCGGCGCCCCACAGCGGTCCGCAGACGAAGCCGCAGAGCATCACCGGAATGTGCATGGGGGAAAGCGCCTTGCCAATGGTAGGAATCTGCCCCGTCAGAAACGGCAGCACCAGCGCCAGCGCCAGAAACAGCGCGGAATAGGCAAGACGGCGATTATTGTTTCGCATATCGGATTCTCCTTGTTGCAATGCAGAGATACCGATGCGTCCCGTCAGGTCCCTCAGCAGGCAGGCGAAAACGCATCGCTTAGTGACAGCATACCTCGTTATCCGGGATTTCGCAAGAAGAATCCGCGCTCCGGGAGCAAGAAAGGCTTCTTCTCTTCAGCGGCTTTCGGAATCCACACCGTAACGCGCGTTCCGTCGGCGAGTGGCTCGATGCGCAGTTCTCCGCCGCTGAGCGTTCGCAGCCGCGCGTCGACGATTTGCAGCGCGTCCCCATCCGACGGCGGGGCGTCGTCCTCCACCGTCAGCTCGCAGCCGTCGTCGCGCTCCTTTGCGCGGATCGTGATATGCTCCGGGGAAACGCCTTTGCCAAGCCCGCGCTTCACCGCGTCCTCTACGATCGGCTGGAGGGTCAGCGGCGGCAGACGGAACATTGTGCTTGCGGTATCGATCTGAACAAAAAGCTCCCCCTCGAACCGCAGCTGCTCGACGGCAAGGTACGCCCTGGTGTGCTCCAGCTCGCGCTCGAAGGGAATCGGCGCGTCGTTGGTCGCTGCCTGAAAGTCATTTTCAAGATAAGTAGAAAAGGCGCGTATCATCTGCATCGCTTTCTGCGGGTCGCTGTCGCAGAGATAATACGCCGATGTGAGCGCGTTTTGAATAAAATGGGGCTGAATCTGCCCTGCCAGCGTCATCAGCCGCATCCGCTGCGCGTCCGCCTCCGCGCGGGTGGCGGTGCGGACGAATACCACGCCGTGTGCCAGCGCGTTGATGAGGATGCACAGCAGCAACGCGATCGCGCAGCGGGAGGAATGCGTCACCCAGGCAATCGTCAGGTCCACCGCGATGCTGATGGGAAACGAAAAAAGCCAGAGTCGGTGCCGGGTACTCCGCGAACGCAGCATATCCGCCAATGACAGCACCATGAGCAGCGCGTTCAGCACCGAAACCATATTCAGGTAGTCGTGCAGCTCCGCCACGCCAAGCATTTGCAGCACAAACAGAACAACTGCGGTCAGCGCCGCGACCAACGCGCCGATCTGTTCAGCGGGCGCCTCGCCGCCCTCACGCAGATTGTTAAGAAACTGCATCGCGAACGCCGGCATGAACAGATAGGCGATCATTCCCGCCAGATACGGCGCCGTGGCGTAGCCGTAAAACCGGTCTCCCCACCAGTCCAGCACTAGATACGCCGTGGGCAGACCCAGCAGCTTCCAGACGCCCCCCGAGAACGAAAGCAGCGAGAGGTACGTCAACGCCCGCTTTCGGCGTCGTTCAAAGGGAACGGTCAGCACCAGCAGCACCAACAGAAACCCGGTCAGAATCGCCATCAGTCCGAGGATAATCAGGAGCAGATCGCTCCGCAGCTGCTCCTTGAACGCGAACTCCTTCGGCGTCAGCAGGAACCGCGGCTCTGTACTGCTGCGATACACGGGTGTCAGAATGATTTCCGCACGTTTTCCCGCGTCTCTTCCCCTCAGGCTGATCATTGCCCAGTAGTTGCCCGGCGTTTTGAGCGTCTGCCCCTCCGGCTGCACAGCAAAGCGGCGCTGACCGTCAATCAGCACCTCCGCATACTGGTGCCGCACAAAGAACGCAAGCTGCAAGCCGGCATCCACACGCTTCGGCAATGTCAGCGCATAGTGTCGCCGTACTCCCGCGAAGCCCTCCATGGGTTCCTCCTCGCGCACCGCGCCCAGCTCGCTGTGCGGCACGGCCTGGCGCACAAGAAGCTTCGCCTCTCCGTGACGCATCAGGTACAGCAGCGCGGCGCCGCTGAGCAGCATCAGCAGCAGCGCCGCAAACACGAGGCGCTCCGGTACAACGGGTCGTTTCACGCCCTCAGCCCCCTTACCGGATAACGCAGCACACTGATCTCGTGGAGTACCTGCTCCTCTGTCAGCGGCTTGAGCAGATATCCGCTGCTGTCCAATTCCCACGCGTCCAGCGCGTATTCCCGATAGGAAGTCAGGAAGATGATGTTGACTTTCGGGTTGATCGCGATCAAATCCTTCGCCAGCTTCAATCCGCTTCCGCTGCGCAGCTCAATATCCAAAAAAGCAACGTCCACCTGGTTTGCGCGGGCAAAGCACAGCGCGTCCTTTGCCGTGGAGAAGCCTTCGATCTGCGCCTCCGGCAGTGTCTTCCGCAAGGTGACAAGCCCGCCGTTGAGGATGATTTTCTCATCATCCACCAAAATGACGACTGGCATCGCCTCCGCCTCTTGCATGGCTTCCAACAGTGTCGCGTTCGACACCTTCAGGCACCGGGCAAGATGGGAGAGCATCGCGACATCGGGCATGCGCCGACCGTTCTCCCAGTAGGACACCAGTGCGATGGAGACAAACATCTTGCCAGCCAATTGCTGCTGCGTCATCCCCAGCTCCGTGCGCCGCTCTCTGAGCCACCTGCCAAATGAATTTGAGACCACCATAAAGGAAAACTCCTCTTCCTAAGATTCCTCTTTTATCATACCGGATCATGCCACACCTGACAAGGTTGCGCAGATTAACGTTTTGTTAACCAAAAAGCCCGAAGGACGGCTCCTTCGGGCTTGTGTTATTCTTCTCGCAGGATTGCCAGCGCATCCGGAAACAGCTCCAGGCTGCGCTCCAAAATACCGTTCATCTGCGCGATGGCAACGCCGTAATTCACCGTTGGCACACCGTCCAGCGCGGCGCGGGCAAGGCGGTTTTGCATCTCCCGCTCGCCCAGCATGCAGCCGCCGCAGTGGACGATCAGCGCATAGGGCGTGAGGCTGTGCGGAAACTCGCCGCCGGAGGTGAAGGAAAACACGGGCTTCGCGCCGCTGTACGCTTCGATCCAGCCCGGCAGCTTCACCGTGCCGATGTCGTTGCACTGGCGATGGTGGGTGCAGCCTTCGGCAATCAGCACCCGGTCGCCGTCCTTCAATGCGGCGAGCTTCGCCGCGCCGCGCACGAGCCGCTTGAGATTGCCCTTGTAGCGGGCGAAGAGGATCGAGAACGACGTGAGCGGAATGTTCTCCGGCACCTCCTTTGCCACCGCGCCGAACGCCTGCGAGTCGGTGACGACCATACGCGGCCGCACCCGCAGAGACGCAAGGGTGTATGCCAGTTCCTCCGGCTGGCAGGTGACAAAGCTGGCGTGGGCATCAAGAATGTCCCGCATGGTTTGCTGCTGCGGCAGGATCAGCCGCCCCTTGGGCGCGGAGCCATCGATGGGCGTGACCAGCACCGCCATATCCCCAGGGGATAACAGATCGGAAATAATACGGCGAGGATTCTCCAGCTCTTTGGCATAAGCGCCCAGCATTTCCTTCAGGGCGTTGACGTTCTCGCCGGTCAGGGCGCTGACGTACAGCTCGTTGTCGCTGCGCGCGGCGCGTTCGGCAAGCAGGTCTGCCTTGTTGTAGGCGACGACGTAGGGCACCTCGCGGGAGCGCAGCTGCGCGATCAGGGCGCGATCCTCCGGCGTCAGTCCCAGCGCGGCGTCCGCCACCAGAACGGCGATATCGGTGCGCAGCAGGGTCTCATTCGCCTTCTCCACGCGTTTTTCTCCCAGCTCTCCCGCGTCGTCCAGCCCCGGCGTGTCGATGATGACCGCGGGACCGAGCGGTGCAAGCTCCATCGCCTTTTTGACGGGGTCGGTGGTGGTGCCCTTCACATCGCTGACCACGGACAGATTTTGTCCCGTGACGGCGTTGACCAGGCTGGATTTGCCGGCGTTGCGCATGCCGAAAAAGCCAATGTGTACGCGCTCGGCGGAGGGGGTGTCGTTGAGTCCCATGGCGATGTCTCCTTAGAATCGGAAGTCGCGGCGGTTGGAATTGCGAATGTCGTTGATGTGCTCGCGGGCGATCTCCCGCACATTTTCGCGCGGGATGCGCTCCAGCTCCCGCGCCACCATCTCGTAGCCCAGCTTTTTGGTTTCAGGGGAGGCATAGTCTTCCAGATACTCGCTGAGGGTCATGAGCGCGTTGGGGTGGCAGCAGTTGAGAATCTGACCGCTCTTGCACAGCGCCATGAACCGGTCGCCGGTACGTCCGGCGCGATAGCAGGCGGTGCAGAAGGAGGGGATATGATCCTGCTCCATCAGCCAGCGCACCACCTCGTCCAGCGTGCGCTGGTCGCTGACGTCAAACTGCTCGGTGTCGTGGGGACGCTCCGCTTCGGCGTAGCCGCCGACGCTGGTGCGGGAGCCGCCGCTGATCTGGCTGACGCCGAGACGCAGCAGCTTCTCACGGACGGTCTGATTCTCGCGGGTGGAGATGATCATGCCGGTATACGGCACCGCGAGGCGGATACAGGCGGTGATCTTGGCAAACGTTTCGTCGTCGATGCCGTTGTCAAACGCGTCTGGGTCGATGTCGTCCGCGCGCTTGACGCGGGGCACGCTGATGGTATGCGGACCGACGCCGTGGACAGCCTCCAGGTGCTCCGCGTGCATCAGAAGACCCGCGAACTCGTATTTGTACATCTCAAGACCGAACAGGACGCCGAGACCCACGTCGTCAATGCCGCCCTCCATGGCGCGGTCGTGCGCCTCGGTGTGATAAGCGTAATCGTGCTTCGGACCCGTGGGGTGCAGGCGGAGATAGCTCTCCTTGTGATAGGTTTCCTGAAACAGGATATAGGTGCCGATACCCGCGTCCTTGAGCTTCCGGTAATTCTCCACCGTTGTCGCCGCGATGTTGACGTTGACGCGACGAATGTCACCGTTTTTGTGATGGACGGAATAGATGGTGTTGATGCACTCCAGAATATACTCGATGGGATTGTTTACCGGGTCCTCACCGGCTTCAATGGCGAGGCGCTTGTGCCCCATGTCCTGAAGCGCGATGACCTCGGCGCGCACCTCCTCCTGCGTCAGCTTCTTGCGGGGAATGTGCTTGTTCTTCATGTGGTAGGGGCAGTACAGGCAGCCGTTGACGCAATAGTTGGAGAGATACAGCGGCGCGAAGATGACAATGCGGTTGCCGTAGTACGCCATCTTGATCTCCTCGGCGATCTCATACATGCGCTCGATCTTCTCCGGGATTTCGCACGATAGCAGCACCGACGCCTCGCGATGGGTGAGACCGGTGCAGACATAGCCCTTGTCGCCCTTGCGGGGGCGCGCCTTTTCCAGGATGCTGTCGATCAGCTCCACGTTGTTCTTGTTTGCCTCCGCGTACGCCAGCGTCTCGCGGATTTCCTCGTCGTTGATGAACTCCTCCGCTTTGAGGGATTTGGGATCGTAAACAGCCATGATCTTGTTCCTTTACTTTCAATATGGTTTCCGAATGTCGCCGCGGTCGGTCACGATCTCGTAACCGATGCTGCGCATCCGGTCGTTCAAGCAGTTCTTGCACTGGGCGGATTCCTCACCGGTGCAGATTTTGTTGTCGTACAGCTCGTACTTTTTCCGCACACTCACCGGCGACAGGTTCGGCATCACCACATTCGCCCCCGCGAGGATGCCCTTCTCCCGTCCACGGGGATCAATGGTGCCGAGCGCCGTCGTGGCGGGCAGCAGCACCGGCGGGTAAATGAGCCGGATGACACTCAGCAGGAAGCAGGTCAGCTCCACTGTGCCCGCGCTCTCGCCGCAAAAGGGCGTATCGTGGTGCGGCACGAAGGGTCCGATGCCGCACATGTCGGGGCGGAAGGTCTCGATGAACTTCAAATCCTTCGCCAGCTCCGCCGCCGTCTGATACGGCGAGCCGACCATGAACCCGCAGCCCACCTGATAGCCCAGCTCCCGCAGGTCACGCAGGCAACGCATGCGGTTGTCATAGGACATCTCCGCCGGGTGCAGCGTTTCGTAGTGCGCCCGATCCGCCGTCTCGTGCCGCAGCAGGTAGCGGTCCGCCCCTGCCGCGCGCAGCGCGGCATAGCTTGCGCGGCTGCGTTCGCCCAGCGAAAGTGTCACGGCGCAGTCGGGATGCCGCGCCTTGAGCGCGGTCAGCAGCGCACACAGGCGCTCGTCCGTAAACCACGCGTCCTCCCCGCCCTGCAACACGAAGGTGCGAAAGCCCAGCGCATAGCCCTCGTCGGCGCAGTCCAAAATCTCCTCCGGCGTCAGGCGGTAGCGCGAACAGTTCGCGTTGCTGCGGCGGATGCCGCAGTAGAGGCAGTCGTTTTTGCAGATGTTGCTGATCTCAATGAGTCCGCGCACGAACACCGCGTTGCCGTAAATATCCCGCCGCACCGCGTCCGCGCGCTGCGCCAGCCGCGACGCGGTCTCGTCTGTGCGCCGCTCGATGAGCCGCGCGTACTCCGCTTCCTCTAAGCTGTGCTGCGCGCACAGCTTGTCCACCAACGCGTTGATCATCCCTGTACGCTGGAGTACGCGGTCTTGACGGTGACGTCGGCAAGCGCACCGATCTTTCCCGCCAAGGTGGAAATTTCATTTTGCGGCGCGTCCAGTACCACGCTGATGATGTTGATGCTCCGCTGACGATAGGGAATACCCATGCGCCCGATGATATAGGAGCCGTATTCGTGCAGCAGGCGGTTGAGCCGCTCCACGTCGCCGTGCTCACCGACGATGATGCTGATGACCGCAACCCGCGTTTCCATCACGTCGCCTCCCAAACAAAAAATGCCGTACCCCATGATAAGGTACGGCATTTTAACGCAAATATGCAGATGATCCTGTTGCCGCACCTTGCTGTCAGCAAAGCATGCGGCTTCGCTTCTCCTCAGGTAACAGCGGCATCATAACACAGGGAAATCCGCGCGTCAAGCGGCAATTATTCCTTGCAGAAGTTCTTCGCGACCTCGACGATATGCTCCGCGGAGAGTCCGAACTCCTTGAGCAGCGGCACCGCCGGACCGGAATGTCCGAATTCGTC
Source organism: Oscillospiraceae bacterium (assembly GCA_017527825.1). Lineage (GTDB taxonomy): Bacteria > Bacillota > Clostridia > Oscillospirales > Oscillospiraceae > Hominicoprocola. The sequence continues at coordinate 51,281 of JAFXPO010000031.1, read as the reverse complement.
GTTGACGCCGATGCGCCGGACCGGCGTCGGCAGCTTTTCGCTCAGCAGCGAGCACACCGCCTCGCCCAGACCGCCGATGATCGAATGCTCTTCGCAGGTGATAATCTTCCCGCAGTCCTTCGCGGCGGCAAGCACGATTTCCTCGTCCAGCGGCTTGATCGTGCAGAGGTTGATGACGCGGGCGTGAATGCCCTGCGCCGCCAGAGCCTCACCCGCCTGAATCGCCTCATAGGTCATGAGACCCGTGGCGATGATGGCGACGTCGGTACCGTCGCGCAGCACCTCGCCCTTGCCGATTTGGAAGTCGAAGCCCTCCTCGTGGAATACGGGGATGGCGAGGCGGCCGAAGCGCAGGTAAACCGGTCCCTTGTATTCATAAGCCGCCTTGACCGCGGCGCGAGCCTCCACATCGTCCGCAGGGCACATGATCACCATGCCGGGGATGGAGCGCATGAGCGCGAAGTCCTCGCAGCACTGGTGAGACGCGCCGTCCTCACCGACGGAGATACCGCCGTGGGTGGCGCCGATCTTGACGTTGAGCTGCGGATAGCCGATGGAGTTGCGGATCTGCTCAAAGGCGCGGCCGGAGGCAAACATCGCGAAGCTGGAGGCAAATGCCACCATGCCCATCGCGGCGGCGCCGGCGGCGACCGCCATCATATTGCCCTCCGCGATGCCGCAGTTGAAGTGGCGGTCGGGGAACGCCTTGCGGAACACGCCCGTCTTGGTGGAGCCGGCGAGGTCCGCGTCGAATACGATCAGGTTGTCATGCTCTTTGCCAAGCTCGACCAGCGCGTTGCCGTAGCTGTCGCGGGTCGCGATCTTCTTCACATCCGCCATTTCACTTCGCCTCCCATTCTTTGCGCTGGGCTTCCAGCTCGTTGATCCCCTGCTCGTACTCCACGTCGTTGGGCGCTTTGCCGTGCCAGCCTGCCTGATTTTCCATGTAGCTGACGCCCTTGCCCTTGACCGTCTTCATCACGATGGCGGTGGGCACGCCCTTCGTCGCCTTCGCCTCGGCGAACGCGGCTTCCATCTGCTCGAAGTCGTGACCGTCGATCGCCACGACGTGCAGCCCGAACGCTTCCAGTTTGTCCACAATGGGATACGGGTCGATCACGTCGCCGATGTGACCGTCGATCTGCAAATCGTTGTTGTCCACGATGACACAGAGGTTGTCCAGCTTGTAGTGGTGGGCGAACATCATCGCCTCCCAGACCTCGCCTTCCTCAATCTCACCGTCGCCCAAAAGCGTATACACGCGGCAGTCTTTGCCCCGGCACTTCGCCGCCAGCGCCATGCCAGCGGCGGCGGAGACGCCCTGACCCAGCGAACCGGTGGACATGTCGACGCCGGGGACTTCGTTCATGTTGGGATGCCCCTGCAAACGGCTTCCGAGGCTGCGCAGGGTGGTGAGCTCCTCCTCCGGGAAGAACCCATGCTGCGCCAGCGTCGCGTACAGACCGGGAGCGGTATGCCCCTTGGAGAGCACGAAACGGTCACGATCGTCCCACTTGGGATTCTTCGGATCAACGCGCAGTTCCTTTTCGTAGAGGTATGCAAACAAATCCGCCGCAGACAAGCTTCCGCCGGGGTGTCCGCACCCCGCGGCGTGGGTGGCGGTCAGTACCCCCTCCCGGATGCGCACAGCAGAAAGCGCGAGCTGCTTTTTTACATCGTGTGTCATGCGATCTTCCTCCTTTTCAGATAAGAAAATCATATCCTTTTTTCCGCGCGAAGTCAACGAAAACATGACAAAATCAGAAGGCACATGAAAACACCCTCCCGCGGTCCATTCCGACAGGAGGGTGTTTCAACGATTCGCTTTGTACCGCGGGGTGTTTCTAACGGAATTGGCTGAGCAGATTCCTGTGGGACAGCATCCCCGCGCAGCGTCCGTCCCCGTCCAGCACCGGGAAGTAGCGGTGCCGCACCGCGCGGATCGTGCGCGCCGCCTCATCCAGCGGCGTGTCCAGCGTGAAGGTCAGCAGCTCTTCGCTGCGCATGCAGCAGCGCACCGGCACCGCCTGCGGCAGAATCTGCGCCGTGGCGTAGACGTTGTGGGGCGTGCTGACAATCAGGCAGCCCTTTTCCCGCGCCACGCGCAAAATGCCTTTGGACACCTCCACGCCCGTGCAGACCACAAGGCAGCCCGCGTCCGCTTCCAGCGCGGTGAGCTGACCCTCGCTGCGGCTGCTGACCACCACAATATCACCCGCGTGAATGGCGCGTTCCATCTGCTCGGCGCTGCCCGCGCCGACCACAATGCGCCCCTCCACCGCCTTTCCGACCGGGTCGCCGGAGATGATCGCGCCGTCCAGCGCGCTCACCACATTGCTGTAGAGCGTGCGGGTGTTGGCGAGGACGTGTGCGTCCTGTCCATCCAGCACCGCCGCGGACACGTCCTTGAGCGTGACCATGCCCGCCAGCGTACCGTCGGCATGCTCCACGCACAGCGTCGTCACGCTCTCGTCGCGCATGATCTGCCAGGCGCGGCGCAGGCTTGTTTCCGCGCCGATGGGCGGCACGGTGTTGAGCTCGATATCCCGCAGCAGCATCTTACTCCGCCTTCGCCGCGATCAGGTCGCTGGAGCGACCCGCCCGCAGGACATAGCTCTCCAAATTATGATCCAGCAGGTCGCGCAGGCGACGGGAGAGCGCCATGACCTTGACTACGTCCACGCCGGTCTCCACGCCCATCTCGTCGCACATGTGGATGACGTCCTCAGAGGAGATGTTGCCCGCCGCGCCGGGGACAAACGGGCAGCCGCCCAGCCCGCCGAACGAGCTGTCAAACTGCGTCATGCCCACCTCCATGGCGGCGATGATGTTTGCCATCGCCATGCCGCGGGTGTTGTGGAAGTGAAGCCACCACGTCGCTTCGGGATACTTCTCCTGTACATGGGTGCACAGCTCGCTGACCTGATTCGGTACCGCCATGCCGGAGGCGTCGGAGAGGCTGATTTCGTGGATGCCGACCTTGAGGTACGCCTCAATGATGGCGTCCACATCCTCCACGGGGGTGCGTCCCTCCCACGGAGAGGCAAAGGGCATGGAGATCGAGCCGGAGATGGCGATGCCGTTGGCGGTCGCCGCCTCGACACAGCCCGCGAAGCCCGCGACGCTCTGCTCCGGCGTCATGTTGAGGTTCTTGAGGTTGTGCATGCGGCTGGCGGAGACGTTGAGCTTGACCTTCTTACAGCCGCAGTCGATGGCGCGCTGCACGCCGCGCAGGTTGGGGATCAGCGCGCGCAGCTCCACGCCCTCCGGCACCGTGCCGATGCGCTTGTACACCTCGTCGGTGTCCGCCATCTGCGGCACCGCCTTGGGGTGCATGAAGGAACCAACCTCGATGACGCGATAGCCCGCGTCGATCAGTCCCCGAAGCAGCTCCACCTTTTCCTCGGTGGAGAGAATGGTTTTCTCGTTTTGCAGGCCGTCGCGAAGACCCACCTCGCAGAGGGTAACAGCAGAAGGAAGTTTCATGTGATATACCCCTTTCATAGTTCTTTTCTATATATTAGACAGTGCCGCGCCCGCCGCGCAAATACAAGTATTCAATGGCGCGATAGAATCCCTATTGGTCCCTGAGCCGGTAGTGTTCCGCAATATAATTCCGCACCCGCTTCACCGCCGGGGACAGCGGGCGGTTTTTCATCCACGAAAAATACACCGTGCGGGAGAATTCCCCGTCGGGATCGGCGATGGGCAGCACCACGACCTTTTCGTTGCCCATGGCGGGCACCTGCGGCAGGATCGACACGCAAAAGCCCAGCGAGACGTATTGCAGCGCCGCGTTGCACTCGTGGACAACGAACATGGTGTTCGGCTCGCGCTTGCTGCCGTAGTGGAGGAAGATGCGGTCCACCGTTGCCCGCAGGGAGCTTGCCTGATCCAGCATCGCCATCGGCTCGTCGGCAAAGTCGTCGAAGGTGACCTCGCTGCGCGCGGCGAGCGGATGCTCCCGCGGCACGGCGAGGAAGAGCCGTTGCCGCATCACCGGCACCGACTCCACCCACTCGTCCCGATGCATGCAGAACGCCAGATCCAGCGTGCCGCTTTTGAGGAGGTTCAGCGTGTCGGCGGAGCTTGCCTCGGAGAACTGGAAGCGCAGCTTTTTGTTCTCCTCGATGCCGTACAGCGCCTCCACCACCTGCGGAATGAAGGACGCGGAGATGGAGTGGAAGTACCCCAGCTTGACCACCTGATACGACGCGTCCGAGAGCTGGCGCACCGCCTGCGTACCGTCGGACAGCGTGGCAAGCGCGGTTTCCACATACGGCAGGAACTGCTCGCCGTACATGGTCAGGCTGACCCGCCGGTCCTCCTTGACAAAGAGCTTGACGCCCAACTCCTTTTCCAGTTCCCCGATGGAATAGCTCAGACTGGGCTGCGCGATGTGCAGCGCCTCCGCCGCGCGGGTATAGTGCAGCACATGTGCCAGCGTCTGAAAGTATTGCAGCTGAGAAAGTGTCACTCGACCGCCCCCTTTTCTGAATGCAAAACATTATATCGCATCCTCCGCCGACATGCAAGCGAATTGATAGACAGCTTCTATGGACAATCACAATTCCGATATTTGACGAACCCGCTCCCATCGGTTACACTATGAACAACCAAATTTATGGATAAAGGAGTTCACGATAATGGCTAAAGAAATCACTCCCGAACAGATGCAAATGATCGATGAGATGGTCGTCAAGGCGCGCAAGGCCGCCAAGGTCATCGAGACCTACGATCAGGCGACCGTCGACCGCCTGTGCCAGGCTGTCTGCGCCGCCGTCTATCCCCTCAAGATCTGGGGCAACCTCTCCGACGAGGCCGTCGACGAGACCCGTCTCGGCGACAAGGTCACCAAGCGTAACAAGCGCAACAAGCTCAAGCTGATCCTCCGTGAGTGCCTGCGCCATCCCTCCGTGGGTGTCATCGAGACGATCCCCGAAAAGGGTCTCGTGAAGTATGCCAAGCCCGTGGGCGTCATCGGCGTGCTGGTCCCCACGACCAACCCCTGCCTCACTCCCGCCGGTCAGGCGATCTACGCCATCAAGGCGCGTGACGTCATCATCTGCTCCCCGCATCCGCGCGCGGCGAAGGTCACCGCCAAGTGCGTCAACCTGATGCGTGAGGCGCTGAAGCGCGAGGGCGCCGATCCCGACATCATTCAGGTCATCACCGAGCCGAGCATCTCCGTGTCCCAGTACCTGATGACCAAGTGCGACCTGGTCATGGCGACCGGCGGCCGCCCGATGGTCAAGTCCGCTTACTCCTCCGGTGTCCCCGCTTACGGTTCCGGCGCGGGCAACGCCACCGTCATCGTCGACGAGACCGCCGGTCTCAAGCCTGAGTACATCAAGGAAGCGGCGATGAACACCCGCATTTCCAAGTGCTCCGACTTCGGCTCCGGCTGCTCCTGCGACGGCAACCTCGTCGTCCACGAGTCCGTGTATGACGATTTCGTCAAGGCGCTGGTGGAAGAGGGCGCGTACCTCGCGAGCGCCGACGAGGCGGAGAAGATCAAGCTCGTCATGTGGGATGAGACCGGTCACCGTCTGCCCGACACTGTTGCCATCAGCCCGCAGGCTCTGGCGGAGAAGGCTGGCTTCAGCATCCCCGCTGACCGCAAGTTCATCGCGGTCACCGGCGGCGGCATGGAAGGCATCGGCAAGGAGCATTTCTTCTCCTCCGAGAAGCTCACCACACTGCTGACCCTCTTCAAGTATGAGGGCGAGTTCGAGAACGCGCTGGACATGATGCGCGCGATCTTCGAGGTCGGCGGCAAGGGTCACAGCTGCGGCCTGTACTCCTGGAGCGACGACCACATCAACCGCCTCGGCCTTGCCGCGCCGGTTTCCCGCTGCATGATTCGTCAGCCGAACAACCGCGGCAACTCCGGTTCCGCGTGGAACGGCATGCCCCCGACGTCCTCCATGGGCTGCGGCACCTGGGGCGGCAACATCGTCAGCGAGAACATCACGCTCAAGCACTACATGAACACCACCTGGGTCGCCCGTCCGATCCTGATGGATATGCCCTCCAACGAGGCGCTGTTTGGCGAGTTCTATCAGCCTGACATGGACGTTGAGTAAATAACAACCCCCTTGTTCGGTAAGGAGGATGCCGATTCCGGCATCCTCCTTGCCATATTGCCATCACGCGCCCACGGCGGAAAGGAGCGGCGCATGTTTATCGGTTTTTTCTATCTTCTCCGCGCCCGCGGGCTGCGGGTGACACTCAGCGAGTGGATGACGCTCACGGAGGCGCTGACGCTGAATCTGCACCACTGTTCGCTGACGGGGTTCTACGACCTGTGCCGCGCGGTGCTGGTGCACAGCGAGGCGGACTATGACCGCTTCGACAGCGCGTTTCTCGAATACTTCGCCTCCGTACCCTTCCCGGAGGAACAGCTCCCGGAGGAGCTGCTGCGCTGGCTGAAAAAGCCGGAGGACGTGATGCGCGAGTTCCGCGCGTTCCTCAACACCACGGATTACGAGAGCAAGAGCATCGAGGAAATCCTCAAGCGGTTTGAGGAGCGGCTGCGCGAGCAGAAGGAGGAGCACAACGGCGGCGACTACTGGATCGGGACGCAGGGCTACACCGAGTTCGGGCACAGCGGACACACGCCGGAGGGCTTGCGCGTCGGCGGACAGGGGCGGTACCGGCGGGCGTTCAAGGTGGCGGGCGAGCGGCACTACCGCGACTTCCGCAAGGACAACACGCTGGACATTCGCCAGTTTCAGATGGCGTTTCGCCTGCTGCGGCAGTATTCCTCCCGTGCGCTGGGCGAGAAAACCGAGTTCGACGTGGACGAGACCGTCCGCAAGACCGGCGACAAGGGCGGCATCCTCGACGTGCGGTACAAGCGTCCGCGGAAGAACACCGTCAAGGTGCTGATGCTGATGGACTCCGGCGGGTCGATGGAGTATTACGCCAATCTCTGCTCGATGCTCTTTCAGGCGGCGGAGCGCGACAACCAGTTCAAGGAGCTGCACGTCTACTATTTTCACAACTGTCTTGCGCCGTCGGTGTACACGCAGCCGCAGATGCGGCGGGAGCATTCGGTGGCGACGGAGTGGGTGCTCAGGAACTTCGGCAGCGAGTACAAGGTGATCTTTGTGGGGGACGCGATGCTGGACATGTACGAGCTTCTGGAGAAGCGCTTCGACTGGCGCACCAAGGAGGAGCGCTACTCCGGCATGGACTATTTGAAGCGCTTCCGCGAGCAGTACCCGCACCTTGTCTGGCTGAACCCGGAGGACGCGCCCGTGATGGGCGGACTGTGGGGCGAGAGCTACGGCAAGATCGCGCAGGTGGTGGACATGTACCCGCTGTCGGTCTCCGGTCTGGAGCGGGCGATGAAAAAGCTGCTGGCGGCAAAGTGAAAAGAGCCCGCACGGGCTCTTTTTTGTTGACGCCATGGAACAAGCATGATTGATCACGGTAACACGCACGAAAAACCGCCACTCGACCAAGTGACGGAACAAAAACAAGCCCCGCTCTTGCGAGCGGGGCTTGAACTTAGGTGATTCAGTTTTTATGCGGGGGTAAATTAGGCAGTGACAACGATGAAGGTGATCACGTCGTCGGTGGTGATGAACAGGACGTTGGAGCTCGCAACCAGATCGGAAACAGAGCCGCTCTCGATGGTGTCCTCGCTCGCGTCGGAAACGAACACAGCCACATCCTCAGCAATGCTGTAGGTAGTGTCGGTGCTGGTCTTCGTGATGGTGATGGTGACAATACCGTTGGAGGCGTCGGTCTTGACAACGCCGGCACCCTCAGCGACCTTGCTGGCGTAGTTGTCGGAGGAACCAGTCACCAGGTCGTCAGTGTAGGTCAGGCTGGCAACCAGGATGTCCTTGCCGCTGAACAAGTCGCTAACCTTCGTGCTGTTAACGTTGACCTCAGTGATCTTGCCGCCAACAACAGCGTTATAGGTCTGGTAAGTGCCGAGAGCATCCGTGTTCACAGGGGCGTTCTTGTACTGAACGAACGCGATGTCAGCGCTGGTGGTGGTAGCGGAGGCAGCCTTGCCGTCGAGAACCGCAATCGCCTTGGCGACGCTGCCGTCGAGCAACTCAGCATAGTTGGTCTTGGTGGCGTCATCCGTGAGGGAGGGAACGCTGGCGATGCCAGTGTAAACCGTCCAAGTCACAACCTTGTCATTGGTCTTACCAATGAAGAACAGGGTCTTGCTGTTGGCAACAGTCTTGGCAGAGGAGGTCTTGGTGATGTTCGCCTTGCCCTGCTCAACCTTGAAGTTCGCGTCAGCATCAGCAAGCGCAGCCTGAGTCGTGGCGAAGCTGTAGACGTCCTTGCTGTTGACAGTGTACTTCACCAGAGTAGCCTTCTTGTCATTGGTGGTGTTGATCAGATCGTAGGAAGCCTTGTCGCAAGCGACGGTCTCGGTGGTGCCGTCCGCCTTGACGATCTTGGCGGAATAGGTGGCGCTGTCGTCGGTCCAAGTGCCGCCATTCTGAGAAACAGCGGTGACGATGGCGTAGCCGGTGGTGGTGGACTCAGTAACCTTCTGAGCGCTCAGCACATAGCCGTAAGCGTCGAGATAGAGGGTGTACTTGGCGTCCTTGTCATACTTAACCTCCGCGTTGCTAGTGATGTAGTTGTTGGTGAAGTCGCTCTTCTCAGCAAACTTGTAGGTGGTGCCATCCGCGACAAAGCTGGTGCCAGCCTTGACGGAGCTGACGCTCGCTTCCACGCTGGGAGCGATGGTCATGCTCTGGATCTTATACGCGTCTTTGCCATCCCACGCCATGGTGTAATAGACAACGCTCTTCTCATCATCCTTGGAGAAGTCGGTGGTCTCAAACTTGTTGGTGACTTCGGCGCTGGCGGCCTTGAGCAGCGTGACGTGCTCCTTGGCAGTGACCTCGCCCTGCTTGTCGGTCTTGGCAGCAGTCCAAGTCTTGATCTCGCCAACATAGGTGTTGGTGACAAAGACCTTGTACTCGCCGGTGGTTTTGGTCTCAAAGACCTCAACCAGAGCGCCGTTGCCGCCGATGGTCGTGGCGGTGTTCGCCTTGGTGATCTGAATGGCAGTGGCGTCAGCCTTGCCGTCCGTCGTGAGGGTATAGGTAGCGGCAGTGTTGTCTGCCTTGACAGGCTTCTTCAGGTCAGCATAGAGCTCGCTTGCCTTGACTTCAGCGGTGTAGGTCAGAACCGGGGACTCGGTGTAGGTGGCGACATCATCACCATCGAGGTACCAAGTGTAAGCGGGACGACCAAACTCGTCAGTGTCTTCCTTCTTGAAGAGACCGTTCTTGTCGGACTCCTTCTTGTCGTTGGCATAGAGCTTCGCCTTCAGGGTGCCGACGAAATCAGCATCGGCGGGGTCAGCCTTGGAAGCGCCGGAGGCGATCACAGCACCGTTGATGGTGACGTTGGTGCCCTTGCTCTCATAGCCGACCATGTCGCAGTGCAGGGCGTTGAAGCAATACTGCGCAGCCTGCTCACGGGTCAGAGTGGCGGAAGCATTGCCCGAAACGCTCTTGGCGAGCTTGTTGGACTGCATGAGCTTCGCAACAGCGATGGTCCAGTTGTTGCCGGTGAAGCCCTCAATGTCGGCGTCATAGCCGAGCACGCAGAGGAGCATCTTGCCGAAGGCATAGCCGGTCAGCTCGCCGGTGGGGAGGAACTTGCCGGTGCCGTCGCCAGCGATGTAACCGGCGTCCGCGCAGTAAGCAATGTACTTGGCGCTCCAACGATCAGCCGCGACGTCGTCGAAGACCTTGACTGCGGGCAGAGCCTCAGCGGTGGTCTCACCGAGATCGAGGTAAGCGATCAGCTTGGCAGCAGCCTCACGGGTGAGGTTCGCCTTGGGGAGGAAATTGCCGTTGTCGTCGCCCTTGAAGACGCCGACAGCAGACATGACGTCGACAGCCTCAACAAAGCTGACGTCATCCGCATCGGGGAAAGCGGCGCTGGCGCTGACGGTGGCGAGGCCGAGGGTCATAACCATAGCCAGAACCAGAGCGAGTAACTTTTTCATGATAAGTCACTCTCCTTTCAAAAATTTCGCAAGTCTCAATGGCTTGAGCCAACACGAGGGATTTGGTTAGCGGACTAGCCAACGCGCGTTAAACAAATCCCGCGTCGTCTGTCCGCGGGGCGGCGCGACCGTTCGCGGTCACCACTCGCGTCCGACCGTTCCGTTTCCCACGTCAGCCGGGCTTCCCCCATTGATCTTACGGTCGCATCATAACCGACCGCGCGGCAAAAATCAAGAGCTTGCGACCAATTGTAACATAAGCGTAACATTACTTGCGTTTCCTTCCAAACGTGGTATAATAGCCCCAAGTCATAACAAAAACAGGAGGAATTCCCATGAAAGACCAAAATTGCGGTTACTGCATGCGCGGCGAGCTGCTGGACAGGTTCGGCATTTACGTCTGCGACCTCAGCGTCAGCACCCTCATCCTCTTTAAAGAACAGAGCCATCCCGGCCGCTGCATCGTGGCGTACAAGGACCACGTCAGCGAGATCGTCAACATCAGCGACGCCGAGCGCGACGCGTTCTTTGCCGACGTCAACCGCGCCGCAAAGGCGATCCACGCCGTGTTCCATCCCGACAAGCTCAACTACGGCGCTTACGGCGACACCGGCTGCCACCTGCACATGCACCTCGTCCCGAAGTACAAGGACGGCTTCGAGTGGGGCGGCGTGTTCGAGATGAACCCCGGCAAGGTGTTCCTCAAGGATGAGGAGTACGCCGAGATCATCGAAAAGCTCAAAGCGGCGCTTTAAACGATAAAGCGGCTCCGAACGCAAGTTCGGAGCCGCTTTTTTATGCCGCCTTGGGCAGCTTCTTCATCGCCGGAATCAGCGCGACCGCCGCGACGGTGGTCAGCGCGCCGGAAACCAGCACCGGCAGGTTGTAGAGCGCGGAATAGACCCACTCGTTCGTCATGGGCAAGCCGTAGATGTCGTACATGTACTCGCCCCAGAGCGTCGCGCCCGTAACCCACACGGCGGCGTAGCGACCGAGACAGCCGACGATCGAGCCGAGGACCACCCCCGCCGTGCCGCGCTTGTGACCCACGCCCGCAAGTCCGATGAGCGTGCAGGCGATGACGTAGTCGCCCAGGATGGACTGCCAGCCGATGGCGATGCCGCCGCCGAGCATGAAGTCGATCACGCCCAGCGCGCAGCCCGCGAGCAATCCGCCGCCTAGCCCCCAGCGCACGGCGTAGAGCACGATAGGCAGCATCATCAGCGAGATCGAGCCGCCCTCCGGCATGTGCCAGAGCTTGATGTAGCCCAGCGCCTCCGCCGCAGCGACCATCAGCGCGCCCTCGGTGAGCATGCGGGTGGTGAAGTGCGATTTGGTGTTCATGAATGTCTCCTCCTTACAAATACGGGATGCGTGACGCGAAAAAGAAACCGCCCCAAAACAGGGCGGTTTCCACAACGCATGTCGATATCCTCTCCCTACGCCGGCATTACCCGGATCAGGTAAAGGGTCGAAGCTGTCTGCTTCCTCTCAGCCTGTCACACAAGCTCCCCTGTTCGTGTGACAGCATAGCACAGCACGCGTCAAATTGCAAGATTTTTATTCCGCGAGGAGTTGTACGCCGTCGCCGCCGCTGCGAAGTGTCACCGCGCCGCTGCGGGTCAGCAGCACCGTCGCGCCCGCGCGCTCCAGCGCCGCGACCACGGCGTCGCTCTCCGGCTCGTCGTCCGAGGAGGTGATGACCGCGTAGGCGGGCGACGTCGCGTCCAGCAAGGCATCCAAAAGCGGCTCGTCCTGCCCGTGATGGGGGAGCTTGAGCACGTCGCACGCCGAAACGTCGCCGCTCAAAAACTCCGCCAGCCGCGCGGTCTGCGCGTCGCCGGTGAACAGAAAGCTGTCCGCACCGTTGACGACGGAGACGATCAGCGAGGAATTGTTGCTCGGATCGTCGGCGTAGCTCTCCTGCGCCGGGGGATCAACGGTGTAGGTCACGCCGTCCAGCGTAAAGGTCAGTGTTTCGCGCACCGTGACCGGCTCAATGTCGGATTTTTCAAGCGCTTTGACGTACTTTTCGTACTCATCGCTGTCCTTGGGACTGTTGCTTTGCAGCACCGTGCCGACAGCGACGCTGTTGATGACCTTCGCCGCGCCGCCGACGTGATCCTTGTCGAAGTGGGTGACGATCAGACAGTCGAGTTTCTCGACGCCCTGCTCCTCCAGATACGCGAGGATGGTCTTGCCGAAGCCTTTCTCTCCCGCGTCGATCAATACGGCGCTGTCCGCCGTGGTCAGCAGGATCGCGTCCGCCTTGCCCGCGTCGAAGAAGTGCGCGTCCAGCGTCGCGGCTGACGCGCTGTCCCCCGGCGCTTTTTTCGCGCCGGAGGCACAGGCGGTAAGAAGCATTGTTAAGGTAAGCAGCAGCGCTGCGATTTGCAGCTTTCTTGTTCTCATAACGCCGTCTTGGGGACGGGCTTGCCGCAGACGATGTTCAGGTTGCCGTTGCGCGTGCGCAGCTCGTCGAGGAACGCCTTTGTGGAATGGGCGTCCTTGAGGACGATGCTGTAGCTCAGCTCGTAGAGCGTACCCATGTTTGTGGTCTTGACACGCTCTAAGTCCGCAGAGCGGGCATACTTGGCGAACAGGTCGTCGAACAGTCCGTCGTAGTCGAGGTTTTCGGGAATGGTAATCTTAAGCTCGCGCTCGTCCGCGCCGCGGCCGCCGAAGTTCAGGGTCGTCAGAATCAGCGTGAACGCCGCCATGATGGCGAAGAACACCGCCGCGAGCGCTAAGTAGCCCATGCCGGTGGCAAGCCCGATCGCCATGGCGAGGAAGATCGAGCCGATCTCCTTCGCCGTGCCGTTGGCGGAGCGGAAGCGCACCAGACCAAACGTACCGGCGACGGCGACGCCGACGCCGATGTTGCCGTTGACCAGCATGATGATGAGCTGTACCACCGCGGGCAGCATGGCGAGGGTCAGCGCGAAGCTCTGGGAATACTTGCTTTTATACATGCTCAGCGCCGCGGCGCCGAGACCGAGGAGCAGCGAGACCGCCGTGCAGGCAAGAAAAGCGGTTGTGGTGATCTCGGTGCCGGAAATAATCGATTGCAGCATGTGAATGCGCCTCCTGAAATAATCTTTGGGGCGGGGGTTCCTCCGCCCTCTGCTATATACTTCGGAGGCGGTTTCCGATTTTTGGGGGTCGCGTCGAAAAAAATTTCGCGTCCCGCGTGACCGTCTGAAAATCTGAAATCCTTCGGCGATACAATGAAAAAACCACGGCAAAAACGACGGACTCTCAGCCGCGCGGCGCTGGGCGCGCTGCCTGACCGCGTCACCGGGCAGGCAAGCGGCAATATCATCAAAAACGTCAAAACCGTCGCCGTGCCGGAGCTGTAACAGCCGGAACGAGCCGGGCGCGGAATTCCGCGGCGGATCGGTGGCTGCATCGGGGCGTCAGCCCAGTTTTTCCATCTCGGCAACCAGCTCACCGAAGAGGGAGAGCGCGGCGTTCACCGGCGCGGGGGTGCTCATATCCACGCCCGCGATTTTCAGCAGGGAGATCGGGTCGGCGCTGCTGCCGCCGGAGAGGAAATTTTTGTACTCCGCGACCGCCGTCTTGCCCTCCTTCAGGATGCGATCCGCGATCGCCACGGCGGCGCAGAAGCTGGTGGCGTACTGGAACACATAATAGTTGTAATAAAAGTGTGGAATGCGCGACCACTCCAGCGCGATGCCGTCGTCTGAGAACATGTCGGGACCAAAGTAGAGCTTATTGAGGGCAAGATACTTCCCGCACAGCGCGTCGGCGGTGAGAGTATCGCCCGTCTCCGCCATCTTTCCCATGGCAAGCTCGAACTCCGCGAACATCGTTTGACGGTAGACGGTGCCCTTGAAGGAATCAAGGAAGTGGTTGATGAGGTACGCACGCTCTTTCTTGTCCGTGGTCTTGCCCAGCAGATAGCGCATGAGCAGGACCTCGTTGCAGGTGGACGCGACCTCCGCCACGAAGATCACATAGTCGCTGGTGGAAACCGGCTGGTTTTTCACGCTGTAGCAGGTGTGCAGGGAATGACCCATCTCGTGCGCCAGAGTAAACATGCTGTCAAGGGTGTCCTTATGGTTGAGCAGGACGTAGGGATGCGGGCGGCCGCCGGCGGAATAGGCGCCGCTGCGCTTGCCGGCGTTTTCGTACACGTCAATCCAGCGGTTTTCAAAGCCCTGCCGGAGCATCGCGGTATAGTCCTCACCCAGCACTGCCAGCGCGTCGAGCACCGTCGCCTTCGCCTCCTCGTAGTCGATTTTGCGGGCGACGTCGGAGACGATCGGGGTGTAGACGTCGTACATGTGCAGCTCGTCCACGCCCAGCAGTTTCTTGCGCAGCGCGACATAGCGGTACATTTTGTCCAGATTGGCGTGTACGGTATCGATCAGATTGTGATAGACCGAGGTGGGTACCTCTGTCACGTCCAGGCTTGCCTCCAGCGTGGACGCGTAGCCCCGCGCCTCAGAGTGGAAGCGGAGCTGCTTGAACTGCGCGTCCAGCAGCGTGGCACTGGTGTTGCGGAACTGACCCAGCACGCCGTAATATGTCTCGAAAGCGTTCTTGCGCAGCACACGGTCGGCGCTTTCCTCCAGCGGGACAAAGGAGCCGTTGGTCAGCGTGTACTGTTTGCCCTCTCCGTCCTCCACGTCGGGGAAGCTCAGGTCGGCGTTGCGGAAGATGGAGCCGATCTGCCCCGGCGCGTTGGAGACCTCGCCCGCGGCGGCGAGGAGCTTTTCCTCGGCAGGGGAGAGGATGTGCGCCTTGCGGCGGCGAATCTGGTAAACGCTGCGGCGGTACTCCTCCAGCGCCGGCTCCTCGGCGAAGAAGCGCTCCAGCGTTTCGTCCGGGATCGCCATGATTTCCGGCGCGGCAAAGGACATCGCGCTGGAAATGGAGACAACGGCGCTCATCGCTTTGCCGTTCATATCCTGATAGACGCTGTCGCCCTGATCCTGATCCGCCTTGCGCATCGCGTAGTTGACAAGGCGGCTGTAGCGCAGGTTGCCCTCATCGGCTAGACGGAAATACGCCAGCAGCTCCGCCGCGCTCGCGCCCAGCCTGCCCTGATACGCCTTGACCTGTTCTGGCAGCGCGCGCAGCGCCTCGTTCTCCCTGCGCCACGCCTCGTCGCTCTCATAGAGGTCGGCAAGGTTCCATGTGTACTCAGCCGGTACGTCGTCACGTTTGGTATTGGGATTCAACATCAACTTTTTTCCTCCAAAATGAGATAAAATGCGAAACTGATTATAGCAGTGGCGCCTGCCTTTTGCAACGGGCAATCAGCGCACCGCTTTTTTTGTTGTATCTCCGCAAAAAGGCTGGTATAATAAATCAATTACTAAACTCGGTGAGGGAGGGATGGGATGCGGAATCAGCACAGCCGGAACGTCTGTTCCGCGATTACATCGCTCTATCTTGCCGCTCTTTTGTGCCTGTATCTGCTCTATCCGGGGCAAGGCTATCAATCCATCACCGTGCAAAAATGGCAACTGTACCTGTGGCTCACCGGTATTTATGCCGCCGCGGCGCTGCTCGCCCGTCTGGAGCTTGCCCTCGTCGGCGCCGCCCCGCTGCCGTCGCCGCGGGGGCTTGGGTCGGCGCTGTCCCCGCCGCACTGGCTTTTTCTCGGCTATCTCCTTGTCACCGCGCTCTCCGCGGCTCTGTCCGAGCATCGCCCGACGGCGCTGTGGGGCAGCGTCCGCTGCGAGGGGCTTGCCGCCATCACGCTGTATGTTGTGAGCTTTCTGCTGGTTTCCGCCTACGCTCGACCCCGGCGCTGGATGCTTTGGCTGTTCGCGGCGGCAATCAGCGTCAACTGCGTCATCTGCCTGATCCAGTTCGCCGGATACAATCCGCTCCATCTGTACCCGGAGGGCATGAACTACTACGGGGCGTACAAGCAGTATGCGGGCGAGTTTTTGGGTACCATCGGCAACGTGGACATTCTCTCCGCGGTGCTGAGCCTGTCAATCCCCGCCTTCTGCGCCGCGCTCCTCCGCGGCAAGGGGGATCGGCTCCGCTTTTTGCTGCCGGCGCCAATGATCCTCTGCCTGATCGTACTGCTCAAGGCGTTCGTCGCGGGCGGCGTTCTGGGCGTGGGCGGCGCGCTGGTGCTGTCCGCTCCGCTTCTGTGTGAGGGGAAAACCGCCCGGAAGCGCGCCGCGCTCGGCGTCGCCTGCGGGATTGTTCTCTTTGCCGTCGCGGTCTATGCCTTCGGCGGCAGGATGGGCGGGTTCCTCTACGAGGCGTCCGAGCTGATGCGCGGGCGCTGGGACGACGATTTCGGCTCCGGGCGGCTCTACATCTGGCGCAATGCCCTTGCCCTCGTGCCGGAGCATCCGCTTTTCGGCGGAGGACCGGACACGCTGGGGCTGCGCACGGACGCCGCCTTTGAACGGTATGATGAAGCCCTCGGCATATTGATCCACAGCTCCATCGACACCGCGCACAACGAGTATCTGAACATTCTGGTGAATCAGGGCGCAGCCGCCCTCGCGCTCTATCTCGCGGCGCTGATCGCGTCCGCTGTCCGGTGGGTGCGCCGCTGCGCGGATGAGCCGGTCACCGCTGTTTGCGGGTGCGCGATCCTCGGATACTGCATCCAGGCGTTTTTCGGCATCAGCTCCCCCATTTCAACTCCGTACTTTTGGATGGCTCTGGCGCTGCTGAATCCCATGCGGCACAGTACGGAACCATCAACCGGAATAAAAAGGAGGTCAAAATGAAGACGATCCATTCCAAGTTGCTCTGCCTGAATCTTTCGCTGCTCCTGCTGTTCACCCTGCCCGTTCAGGCAATCAGCCAGCCTGTGCTGGGGGGCAGCGGCGTACAGCCCTATTACCTGATCATTGACAATCTGAGCATCCGCTTCAACGAGGTGCGCTCCGGCAACGGCTGGGAGTATGAGGACGGAGCGCTTCGGCTGAACAACTACAGCGGTTCCGGTATCCGCGCAAGCGGGGATCTGACCGTCTACAGCACCGGGGACGTGACCATTCAGGGCGAAGATGGCGCATACGCCAGTGACGGCATCATCGTCTCCGGTGTGTTGCAGGTCTTTGTGAACAGCGGCACCCTGACCGTTTCCGGCGGCAGCGGTACGGTCATGGGCGGCGACGCGATTGACGCTGATGTCATATTTGCCTACCTCTACGGCGGAACAGCGGCGTTTACCGGCGGCGGCGCGTCCGGCGACGCAATCTGCGGGCACGGAATCAACGCGAGAAGCTCTGCCGCCATTTATGGTCCGGCGAACCAGGGAAGCAGGCTGACCGCCACCGGCGGCACGGCAGCGTCCGGCTCCAACGTGACCGCGGGCTGCGCCATTCACGGCGGAGACATCGGTATCCACACGGACGCCGTGCTGCGCGGCGGTAGCGCGGGCAGCGCCGCGCCCGCGGTCTACACCGACGGTGTGTTTGAGGTTGGCTGCGTCAACGCTGAGCTGTACGGCGGACAGAACGCTTCGGGCGTTCGCGCGGAGCCGGTGCTGTTCGACAAGACCGAAGTGGACAATTGGTACTACGACGAGCACACGACGCTTCTGGAACAAGAAGGACACTTCTCCATCAAGATCGATCAGTACCGCCTGCGACTCATCGGCGGCGGCGGGGTATACGCCGGCGCGACGTACACCGACCTCATCAACTACTATCCGGCTCGCTACCAACTCTCGGACTATGTTTTTACGCGCGACGGCTACGCGCAGACCGCGTGGGCAACCGCCTCCGGGGGGACTGTCCCGCTGGACGCTTCCTTCCGACCGGAGAAAAACACCACGCTTGATGCCGTGTGGGTAGAGCTTGCCCCCGGGGATATCCTGCTCAACGGACTGAGCGGAACGCTGGCGGACGGCAAGCTCTGGCAACGCTATCACAACGCCGAATCGGTCACCCTGCCCTCGTCCCTTTTCTTCGGCGGCGAGGACACGGACCTGGTTGGATGGCACACCGGTCTCACGCCGCAGGCGGACGACAATGACGTTTTGAGCGGCGGCTGGTATGCGGGCAGCGTCAGCGCGGCGGCTGAGCCGATCTCGCTGTATGCGCTGGATGACAGTGTCGGAAGCTACGTCGTCTATCACGCCGAGGGCGGAACGCCGATCGCCGGCGGTAACATGACCGTCCAGCATCGGTATCTGGCGTCCTGTACGGATTTGGATGTTTACCTCGTCAACGGCAGCGATTATATAACCGCTCCCTACGGCTGCGCCTTCTCCGGCTGGGCGACCCAGAAAGGCGGCGACGTCCGCTACGCGCCCGGTACTGTCGTCAGCGTTACTCAGGGTGCGCCGCTGCACCTGTACGCGGTCTGGACGCCTTTTGAGCGGCAATACTCGGTCCCCGGCTGCGACGCGTGGGTGGACCCGAACACGAACGGCATTACGGTAAAGGTAACGGAGGAATGGTACAACAGCCTGAATCAACCGTCGGTGCTGGCAGCAGCGCTGTATGACAGCGGCGGAAAACTGCTTGGCTGCACGCTCCATACCGGGGGAACCTACCAGAAGGACGGCGCCTTCTCGCTGCAATACGCGGAAGGCGATCTGCCGCGGGTCAGCGTGCTTGCGCTGAACGCCGGAGGCGGTCCGGCGGGTGTCGGCATCCAGATGGACCTCTCCAAGCTGAGCTTTGCGTCCGGGGATTCTTCCTCGAACTGAAATAGCAAAAGGAATAGCGGGCTTCGGCCCGCTATTCCTTTTAACTGATGTTTGCTTGCCGTGCGCGCATCGTCGGCTTGCAACTCGCCCGGCGTGCGCGGCGGCTCAGCTTCGCACACCGGCAATGGTTTGCTCAATGATGCCGCGCATGACCTCCTCGCTCATCGCGCCGGGCACATAGCCGAATACGTTGCCTGCCGTGTCGATCATAAACGTTGTGGGGAAGGCGCTGATGCCGTAATCGTACAGGATATCACCCGTCGGGTCCATGACCACAGGGTAGGTGTAGCCGTTCTCCTCCAGAAACGCGGTGACGCCCGCCTCGTCCGCCTCGCCGCCGACGCCGGGCGTGGCGACCGCGAGGATGAGCACTTCGGCGTCCGCCGCGTCGCCATAGGCTTCATAGAGCGCCTGAATGTCCGGCATCTCGGCGCGGCACGGCGGGCACCACGTCGCCCAGAAGTTGAGAAACACCACCTTGCCGCGGTAGTCGGAGAGTGTATGCTCCACGCCGTACTGGTCGGTCAGCGTGAAGTCCGGCGCGGCGACGGCACCGGCGTCCTCCGCCGCTTCGGGCGTTTCCGCGGTTTCCGGTTCGCCGGCTTGCGCCGGAGCGCTCTCCGTCACGGCGGCGTCACTCCCTGCGGCGCGGGAGAGATACCCGGTCACGCTGTTCATCCAGCCGGTGAGCATCATCACGCCCATGAGGATCAGCAGCGCGCCGCCGACCTTGACTGTATACTTCACGACGCCGCGATGCGCCCGCAGCTTCTCCAGCAGCTCCGTGGTGAAAAGACCGAGGGCGAGAAACGGCAGGCAGAAGCCAAGCGTATAAACGCCGAGCAGCAGCACCCCCGTCTGTCGCGACGCGGCGCTTGCCGCCATCAGCAGCACGCCGGAGAGCACCGGTCCGACGCAAGGCGTCCACGCGAAGCTGAAGGCGAAGCCCATCAGCAGCGCCGTCCACGGCGACATCGCCAGCCGGTCAAGCCGCAGCGGCAGCCGCCGCTCCACGCTCAGCAGGCGGGAGCTTCCGAACGCTCCGAGCTGGTACAGACCGAACAGGATCAGGAGGACGCCGCCGATGCGGGCAAACAGGACGCGGTCAAACAATCCGCCGATGAAAGAAAGCCCCATGCCCAGCAGGAAAATGGCGAAGCTGACGCCCAGCACAAAGCACAGCGTATTGAGGAACACGCGCTTGCGCTCGCCGTTTCCCGCGCCGCCGGACAGATAGCCCAGATACAGCGGCAGCAGGGGTAGAACACAGGGGGAGAAAAAGCTCAGCAGCCCCTGTACAAACACTGTCGCGGCGGAAACGCCGACGTCAATTTGAAAGCCCATGGACAGTTCCTTTCCGGCAGCGCGTACTCATCGGAACAGGTACGGCACCTGAAATACATAGACATACCGATGCCGCGCCATACGGCTGAGCAGAATGCGGGAGGTCTCGTTGTGCAGATATTGTTTGATTGGATTCATAGTGACCAGGTTCGGGATCAGAACCGTCAGATGCTCATGGCGGGCGAGCTTGCGCTCCTCTGCTTCGATGTGGTGGATCAGGATATCCTCCGTGTCGCGGTACTCGGTTATGACAGACACGAACTGCTCTGTGATGCCGCTGCGGCGGAGCTGGTCGCGGATCGCGGCTGCCTCCGCCTCGCTGCTGCCAATGTAGAACAGCTCGATCTGCGTAAATCCCATATCCTTGGCACAATTGTACGCCTTGATGAACGCCCGGTTGATGGAGCGCATTGGCAGGATCGCCTTCCCGGAGTGGGTAGAGCTGAGCATGGCGCGCACCTCCGCGTCACTGCGGAGCACCAGCTCCCGATGGACGTGGTCGTAGTGGCGGGCGATGACCGTCATCAGCACCGTGAGCACCGATATCCCCAGCAGAACGACCCATGAGCCGGCGAGGAAACTGCTCCAGAGCAGCGTCACCAGCGTGATGGAGATGACCGCCAGCGTCACGCAGCACAGCAGCGCCTTGGGCTGCCACAGGTGCGCCCTGGCGCGCCACCAGTAGCGCAGCATGCCGAGCTGATGCAGAAAAAAGGAAATGAAGATCACGCTGGCAAACAGCGGCAGCAGCTCGTGCTGATTGGCATGGAAGGAAAACACCAGCAGCGACGCGCTGAGGAACATGAACAGGATGCCGTTGGTGTAATTGAGTCGGGTGCCGCGGGTGATGAACCGGCTGGGCAGGTAGCCGTCATGCGCCATCATCGCCATCAGGTGCGGCAGATCGGCAAAGGCGGTGTTCGCCGCCAGAATCAGAATGAGCACTGTCATGACCTGCGCCACATAATACATGGGGCTGCCAATGCCGAACACCGTCCGCGCGAGCTGGCTGATCATCGTTTCGTAGGGGCTGGGGGTAATGTGATACAGACTGATGAGAATGCCGGTGCCGAGGAAGATGACGCTCACGATGACCGCCATGGTCAGCAGCACGTTTTTCGCGGTCTTCTGCGCCGGTTCCCGGAACGAGGATACGCCGTTGGACACGGATTCCACGCCCGCGATCGCCGTGCAGCCCGACGCGAACGCGCGGAACAGCACCACGGTCATCGCCTCACGCCGACTGTCGGGCACGGCGGGGACCTGCAGCGGGACATATCCCCCCGTGACCCACCGCACAAACCCCACGCCGATGAGGATGAGCATGGTGAGCACGAAAAGGTACGTCGGTATGCCGAAGATGACCGACGATTCCCTCGTCCCGCGCAGGTGCCCCCAGGAGAGCAGGGCGATGAGTAGAATCGCGATCCACGACTTGTACGGTTCCGCCGCGGGAATCGCCGACGTGATCGCCGCCGCGGCGGCGCTCACGCTGACCGCGACCGCCATCACATACTCAAAGATCAGCGACGAACCGGCAATCAGTCCGGGCAGCTTGCCGAGGTTCTCCATCGCGACGGTGTAGGCTCCGCCGCCGCGCGGGTAGACGTCGATCATCTGCCGATAGCCGATGACCAGCAGTGCCAGCAGTACGATCAGCGCGGCAATGACCGGTACAAACACGCCATACGCCGCCGTTCCGAGAACAGGGATCAGCACCAGCAGGATTTCCTCTCCGGCATAGCTGACGGTGGAGATCGTGTCGCTGGAAAAAGTGGATACGCCCCAAAGGACGTTCAGTTTTTCGTGCTTGAGGTCGGAGTCCTTCAGTGGCTTGCCAAAAAGAAACGTGCTCAGGCGTTTTCTCATAAGGCACCTCTCTATGCTTTCGGGACCGCGCCGAACAAAGGCGCAAACCCGGAACAAAATAAGGGCGCATAGACGTGATTCGGGCTTAGGTCAGCAGACGCACGATCAGCCCGATGATGGACGGGTAGAGGATGACCACGCCGATCAGCCGCAGCGTATGCATCCCGGCGATCTTGATGCTGTCCGCGCCCATGTCCTCCGCGATCAGCGCCATGTCGGTCAGACCGCCCGGCGCGGAGGAAAACAGCGCGGTGATGATGTCCATTTCCGTGTGGCGGTGGATGACCCACGCCGCGGCGAGATCGAGCAGGGTATAGCCGAGAATGGCGATGAGCACCACCTTCCAGATGTGGAGCATCTGGAGCACCTGCTCCCGCCCCACCGTACAGCCGATCAGCGCACCGGCGAACAGCTGGATGAACTGGCGCAGGCGCAGCGGCATATAAGCGTGGTCGGTGATGAGGTTGAACGCCGCCGCGCCGATCATCGAGCAGGTGATGGCGCCGGCGGGAATGCCTGCCAGCTTTCCGAGTCTGCCGCAGATCAGCGCGATCACCAGCGTCAGCAGAATTTCGTCGATGGATTGTTTCTTTTTTGACGGCGCACGCTCGTCCGGCGCCATCTGTTTGGCGGGCGGCGGGTTGGGATGCGTGCCGCTCCAGCGCTCAATTAGTTGAATCATCGGCGGCAGCATACAAATGGTGAACACGATGCGAACCGTTTGTATGAGCGCGACGATGGAGGGTTCAGAGTCAAATTCCATGGAAGCAAGCGTCATGTCCGTGATGCCCGCGGGCGCAACAGCGAAGAGCGCCGTCGCCGGTGTCAGGTCTGAGACGCGGACGATCAGGATTCCCACCGCTGTGGTAAACGCAAGCATCACGATCGCCAGAAGGATCGCGGGCTTGAGGATCATGCGCATTTCCCGAAGGTCGGCGCGGGAGATTTTCGCGCCGAGATACGCGCCGGTGGAGACCTGCGTGTAGAATTTCCAGCTCGTCGGCATGTAAGCCGTGCCGAAGGCGACGTTGATCACCGCCACCACCAGCATGGAGCCGATCAGCGCGCCGGCGGGAACCTTCAGCCGCAGCGCGGCATAGCCGCCCGCCATGGCGGCGGCAATGGTCACGGCAAGCCGGAGAAGCATATCGGTTTCCAGAAAGGAAGCACCTTCTTTCTTCGGTCGAATGAAAGAACACTTTGAAATCAATGCCTGATATGATACAATGCCATTGTGAAAAACATTTCACAGAGAGAGGGGCAAGCGTATGAAAACCAATGAGGAACTGCTCTTTCAGGAGGATTATTACTCCAAGCTGTCCTCCCGGTTCAATGATCTGAGCAAGGCGGAGCAGCGAGCGGCTGCCTACATCATGGAGCACGGGCCTGTCTGCTCACGCATGTCTGTCGCGCAGCTTGCGGAGGCGGCGGGATGCAGCGGCGCGTCGGTCGTCCGCCTGTGCAAGGACCTGGGCTACAGCGGGTACGCGGAGCTGCGGTTCAGCATCCAGCAGAGCGCGTCGAATCCCTCCAACCGGAGGCTGTCCATCCTGGAAAGCGATTCCACGGAGGCGGTGGTGGACAAGGCGTTCCGTTTCACACAGCAATCCCTCAACAGCGTGCTGCATCTTTTGGATATGGAAACGCTGAACCGTGCCTCGCGCATGATTGCCAACGCCCGGCAGGTGTTGCTGTGCTCCATGGGCAGCGCCTGCGGCGCGGCGCTTGCCGGCGCGAACCATCTGCTCTCCGCCGGAATCAACGCGACGTTCCAGTCGGACGATCTGCTCATCATGCGCACGGTGTCCTACTTTGGACCGGAGGACGTGGTCATCGGGATCAATTACGACGGCAATTCCAAGAGCGTTGTGGACGCGCTGATGGCGGCAAAACGGGTCAAAGCCGCCACCATTCTTATTACCTCGATCGAGAAAAGCCTCGGCGCGAAATACGCGGACGTGCTGCTCCTCACACCCAAGCGCAACGCGAACAGCTCGCTGAACTACTCGACCACAACGATCTGCCAGATCATGCTGGTTCACCTGCTGCTGGCGAACGCGTGGCAGCAGGCAGGTACAAAGCTGGAGGCAAAGACGCAGGAGATGCGCGCCCTGACGTACATCAAGCGTTACGCCGCCGACATGGAGAAGCTGGATGTGAAGCCGATGAAACAGTGAATTAAGATTGTATAAAGAGAGACGTTCTGAAAAAAGCGGTCTCGACTCTGACAAGCGGCAGAGGCGAGACCGCTTTATCCGCTAGGGCAATTCGCAGTCAAAGGGAACGCCGCAAACGCGGCTCAATTCTTCCAGCTCCGCGCGTACCGCGGCGGGGAGCTCGATTCCGTGGACAAGGGCTTCGCGATACCGGCGCGCTTCCGGCTCTCCGGCGACGAGAATCTCGTCACAACCCTCGGCTTTCGGCGCGGATTTGAGCGACCGAATCAGCGCGTCCACACGGTCGGCGAACGCGCCGAACTCCGTGACGCCGCCGACGTTCAGTGCGCCGAGGAAGAATCCCACATTCTGCGGACGGCTGAAGTCGTAGAACGATCCCATCTGCTGAGAACCGGCGGCGCCGCTGATGCAGGACGCGAGAATCTCCACAACCAGCCCGATGCCGTAGCCCTTGTAGCCGCCGAAGGGCAGCACGCAGCTGACGGCGGTTGGATCGGTCACGGGTCTGCCCGCCTCGTCGATACCCCAATCCGACGGGATGGACTGACCTTTTTTCGCCGCGAGGGTGACCTTTCCCCGCGCAACAAGGCTGGTTGCCATATCCAGATCGAGCAGGATCGTATCCCGTCCGGGAACGGTCACGGCGAGGGGATTGGTGCCCAGCTCCGCGGTGCGTCCCCCGAAGGGGGCGACCGCGTGGGACGCGTTGCACAGGGAGAAGCCGATCATGCCCGCGCGGGCGGCAAGCTCGGAGTAGTACGCGGCGTAGCCGAAGTGGTTGCCGCCGCGGACGGCGGCAAAACACGCACCGGTCGTTTTCGCCCGCGACACACATTCGCGCATGGCGAAGGAGGCAGTCGTGACGCCCATGGCGTTGTTGCCGTCGATGAGCAAAAGCGAGGGAAGATCGGCGGCAATGGCAGGCTTTGCGGCGGCGTCGGTCACACCGTCCGCCAGACGGCGGTGATACGCCTTGAGCCGCGTGACGCCGTGAGAGGGGATGCCGCGCATATCGGCGGTGACCAGGCTTTCGGCAAAGTCAATGCTTTGCTCCTCCGGCAGTCCGGCGGACTCCATGACGCGCCGGCAGAAGACCTTCAGCTTTTGCGTGTCGTACATCAGGATTACGCCGCCTTCTTGGCAGCGTCGCGCTTCTTCTGGATGAAGGGCCACACGATGAAGAAGAGGCTCATCAGCAGAAGAACAATGCAGATCGGGCGCACGAGGATGGACTTCAACGCGCCGAGGGGGCTGCCCTCCAGAACAACGGTGCGCACCCAGCCTTTTTCCGCGATCGGTCCGAGGATGTAGCCGAGGACGACGGCGGAGAGGTCGATCTTCAGGTAGCGCAGGATGTAGCCGAGGATGCCGCAGATCAGCATAATGTAGACATCGGCGTAGGAGTTGTTGCAGGAGAACGCGCCGAGCACCGTCAACACAAGGATACCGGTGGCGAGGAAGTTCTGCGGGATGCGGTTGACCTTCGCGAACTGCGCCGCGCCCAGCAGACCGACGACCACCATCACGATGGCGGAGAACAGCAGACCGAAGATGAACGGATAGGTGATGTTCGCCTTGAGAGTGAACAGGTCGTTGCCCGGCGTCAGACCGTGGAGCATCAGAGCGCCCATCAGAACGGCGGTGACCGCGTTGCCGGGGATGCCCAGCGTCATCATCGGGATCAGCGCGCCGCCGATGACGCCGTTGTTCGCAGCTTCAGGACCGGAGATACCGTCACGGCAGCCGGTGCCGAACAGTTCGGGCGTCTTGGACATGCGCTTAGCCTGGTCGTAGCCCATGAAAGCCGCGACGGAGCCGCCCGCGCCGGGAATGATGCCGATGATAACGCCCTCAATGCCGCAGACGAGGTAGATAAACGGTCTGCGGAAGATGTCCTTGAGACCGATCTTGTACTTGTTCATCTTGCTCAATTCGCTGTCCATGTTCAGCGTCGCGTTCTTGTTGGCGACCATGCTCATGAGCTGGGAAATGGAGTACAGACCGATCAGCGTCGGGACGGTGGGGAAGCCGGTGATCAGCGCGATCTGACCAAAGGTGAAGCGGGCGATGCCGAGCTGCGGGTCCATGCCGATGGAGCCGAGCAGCAGACCCAGCGCGCCGCCGATCAGGCCGTGCAGGATGTTCTTGGAGGAGAGGGACGCGATGATCGTCAGACCGAAGATGGCGAGGCACACGTTTTCCTGCGTCGAGAAGCGCAGGGAGAACTTCGCCAGCGGCGGCGCGATGGTCAGCAGGGCGATGAAGCCGATGAACGTGCCCCAGAAGGACGCGACGGCGGACTCCACCAGCGCCTCCGTACCGTGACCCTTGAGCGCCATGGGGTGACCGTCCCAGCCGGTTGCGGCGGCGGACGGCGTGCCGGGTGTGTTGACCAGAACGGCGGAAATCGAGCCGCCGTAGGTCGCGCCGACGTAAACGCTCGCCAGCAGGATCAAGCCGGTGGCGGGCTCCATACCGTAGGAAACAGGGATCAGAACCGCGATACCCATGGTGGCGGACAGACCGGGCATGGCGCCGAAGCAGATGCCGAGGATCGTGCCGCCCAGCAGGGCGATGATGTTGACGGGGTTTGCAATGGAGGTCAAACCCAGCAAAATGTTACTCCACATAATTCGTTTGCCCTCCTTTTCTTAGAACAGCAGGCCCTGGGGCAGGGGTACGTGCAGAAACACCTTGAACGCGAGGAAAATCACAACACACATGCACAGCGCCACCACAGGGTACAGCCATTTTTTCTGCTTGGGATTCTGATAGAACGAGAAGCCGGCGACATAGATAAAGGTCATGATGAAGTAGCCGACCTTGGACGCGAGGAAGATGTAGAGCGCGGCGGCTGCCAGCGTGATGAGCATGGCGGCGAGCTGCTGCCCGGTGAGCGGGGAAGCGGCGTCAATATTCTCGCCGTTCTTCTGCTTGATGAGTGCGCGACCGAGGTTCAGCGCACACAGAAACACGCCAAGACCGCAGACAAAGTACGGATAGGTGCGAATCTTTTCGTTGATCTGCGTGGTGAGGATCGCGAAGAATACGAAAATCGCCGTCAGAAACAGCGTTCCGTATATTTCGATCCGGTACTTTTCTTTCAAGTGGGGTCCCTCCTTAAGATTCTGTTAAAAATGAAGAGGGCGGAACGGTGATTCCGTCCCGCCCTCCGTCAGTCATTCGCTGAAAGCGGGTGCCTGAATGTAGTGGATGATCAGGCGAAGTCGTCCAGCATGACCTGGTAGTTCGCCATCTCGGTGAGGTTATCCTCAGCGAATTCCTGATAGTCCATGTAGTAGATGGGCAGACCCAGGCTCTCAGCCTCGGCGAGGAAGCCGGCGTCCTGCGTGACCTGACCGATAATGTCGGACCAGTACTTGAGGATCTGCTCGTCGGTGCCGGCCTTCATGGCGAAGCCGCGGGAGACGTAAACGACGACGTCATAGCCGCACTCCTGCATGGTGGGGACGTCGGGGAGGCTCGCGGCGCGCTCGCTGCCGGCGTTGCACAGAACGCGGTAGTCGTTCGGGGTGGCGGCGATGTCGGAGTAGGACTGAGACGCGCAGTCGATGTGTCCGCCGAGCAGAGCGGTCTTCGCCTCGGAGGAGCCGTCGAACGCGACGACGGTGAGGTTATCCTCAATGCCAGCCGCGCGGGCGAGCATCAGCGGGGTGTAGTAAGCAACGTTGCCGGTACCGGAGCAGCCGAGGGTGACCTTGTTGGTCTTGGCATACTCGATGAGGTCTTCGAGGGTCTGGAAACGGTCGTCATCGGCGCGGACGGTGATGAGGCGCTCGTCACGAACCATCATGGAGACCATCGCCATGTCCTTGGTGCAGTCATAGGGCACGGGCTTGTCGGGAGTGGAGAGGCTGGCGATCGAGGGGTTGTACGCCAGCATGTAGGTGCCGTCCGCGCTGTACTTGAGCATCTCAGCCGCGCCGACCGTGCCGGAGCCGCCGGCGACGTTGGTGATGACCACGTCGATGTCAGTATAGTTGGAGGCGTACTTCGCCATCAGGCGGGCGCCCAGATCGACCGCGCCGCCGGCGGAATAGGGAACGATCAGGTTCAGGGTCTTGTTGCTGGGCTTGAACGCGCCGGTGTCCGCGGCGGGAGCGGCGCTCTCGGCGGGGGCGCTGCTTGCCGTGTCAGCAGAGCCGGTGTCGCCGGAGGAGCTGCTGCCGCAGGCCGCGAGGGAAAGGACCATCATAGCCGCGAGCAAGAGTGACAGGAATTTCTTCATTGTGGTGTTCTCCTTCTTCATAATTGTTTTGGGTGGTTCGATCTGTCCCGCGCCCAACGTCCCCTCGAACGCGATCCAAATCCGCAGATGTTGCTTTACCCGATGATGTTATTATAGGTTGCCGAAGCGTTGATTGCAAGACATGGCATGAGATTAAACGGTTATCTCCCTTTTGTACAGGGCTTTCGAGGGAGTTTTGAAAATGTTTTAGTTCAAAATGCCAAAATGGTGAAATGAATTTCAAAACAAGCGGATTATGGTTGAAATCTTTTTTCGGACATATTACCATAAAGGCACGAAACACGCTGGCACCAGCACACATTACCACGAATCAAAAACAGGAGGGTACAATCATGGCATGGAAAATCTTACTCCCGCAGGAAATCATGGAGGAGGGCCGCAAGCTTCTGGAGGATGCAGGTCACACGCTCATTGCCGGCCGTGGCTTTGAGACGGAGGACGTGCTCGCTGACATGAAGGAGCACCAGCCCGACGCAATGATCGTCCGCATCACGCCGATCACCCGCGAGGTCATCGAGAGCAATCCCAACCTCAAGGTCATTGTGCGCCACGGCGCGGGCTTTGACGCGCTGGACGTCAAGGCGTGCCACGACAACGGCGTACAGGCGCTCTACGCTCCCGTCGCCAACAGCACCTCTGTCGCGGAAACGGCGCTGCTGCTGATCCTCGAGATGAGCCGCAACGTCACCGTGCTGCACAAGACCTGGGTGCAGGATTACTACAAGGCGAAGCTCAAGGTGCACAAGACCACGCTCAACGGCAAGACGCTGGGCATCGTGGGCTGCGGCAACATCGGCTCCCGTGTGGCAAAGCGCGCGCTGGGGCTTGAGATGAACGTGCTCGCCTATGACCCGTACCTGCCCGCCGAGCGCTTCCCTGACGGCGTGGAGGTCGTGCGCGATCTCGACCGCATCTTCCGCGAGAGCGACTATGTGTCTCTCCACGCGCCCAACACGCCCGTGACGCACGACATGGTGGACATGGCGCGCCTGAAGACCATGAAGCCCACGGCGTTCCTCATCAACACCGCCCGCGGCGGTCTCGTCAAGGAGGACGACCTCTACGAAGCCTGCAAGACCGGCGTGATCGCCGGCGCCGGTCTCGACGCGATCCGTCAGGAGCCGGTGGACCCCAACAACCCGCTGCTGACGCTGGACAACGTCATCATCTATCCGCACATCGGCGGCAACACGGTGGAGGCGGCGCACCGCGCCAGCTACTTCGCCGCGATGGGCGTGCAGGAGGTCTACGAGGGCAAGCAGCCCACCTGGCCGATCAACGACATCGACTACGCCACCGCGCCGACCTATACCGACGTCAAGAAGCCGGACACCAAGCCCGCCGGTATGTTTGATTTCTAAACGGGCGGGTGAGGCAGTATGGTCGTTTTCCTGAAGGACTACATCTACCCGCCCGCCGTGGAGCTGCTCAAGCAGCACGCGGAGGTCACGGATAACTGGGATCGCATCGGTGAGATCGACGCGATCATTGCCCGCGGCACGAAGATCACCGCGGATATCATTGAAAAAGCGACTAACCTCAAGGTCATCGCCAAGCACGGCATCGGCGTCAACACCATCGACGTGGAGGCGGCTGCCGCGCGGAACATTCCGGTCATCAACACGCCGCTTTCCAACGCGGACAGCGTGGCGGAGCTGACGGTGGCGCTGTTTTTGATGCTGGAGCGCCGGCTGTATGAGGCGAACGTCAAGAGCCGGGAGGGCTCGTTCCAAACGAAGGGTCCCGCGGACTTCCTCGGCAACGAGATCGGCGGCAAGACCTTCGGTCAGATCGGCATGGGCAACATCGCCCAGCGCATCGCGTACATCATGGGGACAGGCTTCCGCTGCAAGGTGCTGGGCTATGATCCCTTCGTCAGCGCCGAGGAAGCCGCGAAGCGCGGCTTTGAAAAGGTCGAAACGGTGGAGGAGCTGTTGGAGCGCAGCGACCTTGTCAACGTGAACGTGCCGCTGGTGAAGAGCACCCGCAATCTGGTCAGCCGCGAGGCGATGCGGCACTTCAAGCCCGGCGCGGTGTTCGTCAACGCCGCCCGCGGCGAGGTCATCGACGAGGACGCGCTCTATGACGCGCTGGTGGAGGGACGCCTGCGCGCCGCGGCGTGCGACACTTTTGTGGAGGAGCCGGTTTCGCCGGACAACAAGCTGCTGACGCTGCGGAATTTCAGCGCGACGCCGCACCTGGGCGGCAACACCGAGGAGGCGCTGGAAAAGACCGGCATGCAGGTCGTGCAGGACACTCTCGCGGTGCTCCGGGGCGATTTTTCCACCGCCCATCGGGTGAACTGACAACAGGAGGCAGATCAAAATGAGCGTAAAACTGATGGACTGCACCCTGCGCGATGGCGCAAACGTGGTGGGCAAGGGCTTCTCCGCAGAGCTGACCGACATGATGCTCCACGCGCTGACCGCCTGCCATGTGCCAATCATTGAATTCGGAAACGCGGGCGGCATCGGCGCCTACGAGGTTGCCGGATTCACGGCGGCGGAGACGGACGAGACCTATCTGAACCTCGCGCGGAAGTATCTGGACCGTGGCTCGGAGCTGGGCATGTTCCTCAACGCGAAGCGTTACCGCGAGAAGAACGTTGCCGTCGCGAAGGACGCGGGGCTGGCGTTCCTGCGCATCGGCGCGGACGCGGGCGACGCGGACATCGCGCTTCAGGCGGTGCGCGACGTAAAGTCGCAGGGGCTTCAGGCGTACTATTCGCTGATGAAGGCGTACCTGCTCGACCCGGAGCAGCTGGCGGCGGAGGCAAAAAAGCTGGAGGACGCGGGACTGGACGAGATCACGATTATGGATTCGGCGGGCACCATGCTCCCGGACCAGGTGGCGGCGTACACGAAGGCGCTGAAGCGGGCGGTCTCGATCCCCGTGGCGTTCCACTGCCACAACAACCTCGGCCTTTCCGCCGCGAACGCGCTTGCCGCGTATCAGAACGGCGCGGACATCCTCGACTGCGGTCTGATGGGCATGGCGCGCAGCGCCGGCAATCTGGCGACGGAGATTTGCGTCGCCATGATGCAGCGTTTGGGCGAGATGCGGGAGATCGACTTCTACGGGTTGCTGGATTTCATTGAAAACCGCTTGCAGAGCGCCATGGAGCCGTACCATTACCACAACCCGGTCACGCCGACCGATCTGATCCTCGGCGCGGCGGGCTGCCACTCCAGCTTCCTCGACCGCTTCCGCACGATTGCGAAGGAGAAGGACGTGAACCTGTTCCGGCTGATCGCCGAGGTCTCCCGGCAGGATCAGAAGAGCCCCTCCGAGGAGCTGATCGCGAGAGTCGCGGATACGCTGCGCTGATCGAATCACATAACATCACCCACCGTTCCGGCGTTCGCCGGAACGGTGGGTGATGTTTTTTCGTCGACGTTACGGGCAAAGCGTGCCGCGGATGCGCTCGGCGAACGCGTCCAGCCGCCCTTCTACGCCGGGAAGACGCAGCGCCTCGCCTGGGTCGTTGGCAGTCTCGATCATGGAAAAGCGCGGCGGGAGATAAAAGGATTTGTTCATGTTCATGGCGGAAACGATCTGGCGCGCCACCGTGTCGCCGCCGGAATACCCGGAAACCACGATGGCGAACACCGCCTTATCGTAAAAGCGTGTCTGGCGGAACAACCCCGTCAGGCGGTTGACGAACGCCGTCAGGTTTGCCGACAGCGCGTCGTTGTAGTTGGGGCACAGCAGCACCACCGCGTCACAGCGGCGGATCGCGGGCCAGACCTCGTCCTGCATCAGCCCACCGTAAAAGCAGCGGTCCTTTTCACCGAAGTGAAGGCACGCGGTGTAGGGGCAGCCCGCGCAGTCGCTGACCGCGCCGTTGCGCAGCCCGATCTCCGCCACGTCGAAGCCTTCGCCGAGGCGGCGCTTGACCTGCGCCCAGAGCTGCATCGTGTTGGACGTATGGTAGCTGGATGCATGGAGCGCGAGAATGCTCGGCGTTTCCCGTGGCGCGAAGGTTTCGCAAGCCAGCCGCTCCGCCAGCTCGCGCACCGCGGCGCGGTACGCGCCCGCGAGGTCAGTGCCGAGGTTTTTTGCCTGCACGCGAAAATTGTTCAGCGAGCCGGTCGCCTCCACCAGTGGGCGGCCCAGAAGCGCGCTGCCCGCCAGATTCGCCGCCAGCGCCAGCTCTGACGCGGCGGACTTGGTGTACAGCTCGCCCGCGCCGTCCACCACCAGCGCGGCGGTGCAGCCCTCCAGCAGGTCCGGCTCCGCGCGCAGCCGCCGCAACAGCCGCAAACACGCCGAGTTGACGCCGTACTCTCCCAGCGCGAGGGCGAACAGCAGCCGCCGTCCCCGCAGGTCGGGCAAGCCGTCCATATCCGTGAGCGTGCGGTGCGGAAGACCGGAGAGCGCGTCGCGCAGCACGGCGCTCAGCCGTTCGTCGTCCCGTACCTCGTCTGCGGAGGGATGAATCACCAACAGTTCCATATCAGATGATCTCTTTCAAAATGCTTGCCGCGTCCTCAAGGTGCGCGAACAGCGCGTCGGGAATGGACGGCAGCAGCTCGGTCTCGATACCCGCGGGGGTATAGCGATTCTTGCAGCCCATGTAGACGCCGTCCAGAAACACGGAGCCGCAGTGCCACTCACCTCGCAGCGTCAGCAGCAGGGACAGAGCGCCGGAGGAAAGTGCCGGGGCGACGTAGGGTTTGAAGCCAAGCTCGCGCATTTTGAGGTTGGCGGTGACGGTCGCCTCCGTCAGGGCGCGGGACAGGTCGTCGTCGTAATCGGAAAGGGAATTCGCGATCCACAGCCCGTCGCCGTGGGGGCCGTAGGCGCGTCCGTCGGTGAGGAACGCGGCGAATCGCGCGTCCCGCCTGGCATAGTACGCCGCGCGGGCATTCATCACGCCGAGACCGTAACCCTGCACCTGTTCCGGCAGGAGACCCATACCGTCCCAGACGCCGTTTTCGTCGCGGTTGCTCTCCAGATACGCGGTCTTCGCCAGCGGGTCGACGGGATCGGACACCGCCGCCCACAGGCCTCGGAACTGCTTCTTCCGCGCTATGCGGGCATAGTGGCGCACGATGGCGGCGTTGCTCTCAAACTGCGCCATGCGCACGTCCCGGACGCCGGAGCCCACCGGCGGGATGCCCTTCGACGCCACGAACACCAGCACGTCGCAGTCGAAGAGACGCTCGGCGTCCACGACCTCCACCTCCGGGAACGCGCCGTAGTCCCACGGAAGCGACACCTGCCCCATCTCGAACTCCCAGCGGGCGGTCAATTGCTCGGAGAGGTCGCAGATGCCGATGCGGTCGATCACGTCTCCGCCGAGCAGCTTGAGACCCGTGAGCAGCGTCGAACCAACGTCCCCGATGGCGAGGATGTGCACGCGCTTCCTGCCGGTTTTCGGCGGCTCCAGCGCGCGCTCCCAGTTGGGACGGCTGCGGTTCACCACCGTGAGCCGTCCCGCCGCGAGGGCGGCGGACAGCTTGCCGTCCAAATCCATCTTCGGCAGGCGCGACGCGTCCAGCACGTTCAGGCTGTGGGGATCGGCAAGCTGACCGGGATGGTTCACGCGAAAGCTTCCCCGTCCGAGAACGGGATCGCCGTCGACAAGATAGTAAAGATTGCCGTTTTTCTCAATATAGTCGTTCATAGGCTGGCGTTCCTCATCAACTGTTCCAAATCATTTTCCAGATACACCGACGCCGCGAGGTTGGAGTCGTACCTGAGACACGCGCCCTTGTCCGGGCACAGCGGCAGGATCACCGCCTCGCTGAGGCGGCGCAGCGTCAGATTGCGGGCGTAGCGCTCGCGATAAACCTGCTCCAGCGCCAGCATGACGTCCCGCGCGGATTCGAGGCAGCAGCGCGAGAGCGCCAGCACTGCGCGGTCGCCGCACTCGTCGCGATACGCGGGCGCGGCGTAGGGCAGGATGTGATTGATGCCCGGCAGCAGCCCCGGCACCGGCGCCGCGGCGCGGCGCACCGTGTTGCCGCCGATGAAGGGATAGAGCGTGGATTCCACGAACCACTGGCGCAGCGTTGGCACGAAGTACGCGCCGTCCACCGGACGGTTCTGCTGGCGCATGAGGTCCTTGCCGTGACCGGAGAGAAGCCCCACAAACACCATGCGGATATCCACACCCTCTTGCCGCAGCAGCGGGTCCAGCGCGCGGATGCGCGTGCCGGGATGCATCACGTCGTCCACCAGCATCACCGGACGGTTGAAGGATTTGATGGTGCGGATCTGACGCTCGATGGATGGGTAGTACGGGAATGCCTCAATGCGGCTCGTGTGGAGATCAGGCTCGAACACCTTGTCTGTGTGGATGGTCTTGGTGACGGTATTGGGCAGGATGCGCCCGCGCAGCATTTTACCGAATGGCACGCACATGGATTCCCCCAGCGCCCGCGGCGTGGTGGGACGGTCAGGGACGCGGTTGAAGGCGGTGATGCGCTCAAGTAGCCGCTGGTGGATCACGTCAGAGGACAGCGTCAGCACCAGCGAGCCGGGATAAAGCGCCGCGAGCGCGGTTTGCAGCCGCCCATGCCCGCGGGCGATGGCGGCGCGGACACGCTCGTCGCTGCCCAGCGGCTCCTGAATGGTGGTTTCCAGATTGCGGATCAATACCGTGGGCGCACGCATGTCCACCTCCCAGAGCGGGAGAGCGGATTCGCGGCGCAGGAAGCCCTGACGCGTGAGCAGCTCGTCCGCCGCCTCCCCCTCGCGGGGCAGGCACAGGGCGTAGACGCAGTCCTCGGCAAGGGAGCGGGCAATGACCTCGCTCAGCAGCAGCTGCGCGTCGTCGCCGAGCGCGTAAATACCGGTGATGAGCAGCATCTTCCCGCCCGCGCGCAGGCGCACGCGATCGGTCAGCGCCGCGTCGCGCAGCACGTCGAACAGCTCACCCGCTGCGAGATACCGCCACGTCACAAAGCCTGTGCGCTTGTCGCCGCGTCGGATCGCCACCAGCTCGTCACCCTCCGCCGCCGCGGCGGCGAGGGCGGGATGTGCCATGCCGGTGTAGGGTGGCGCCTGCCAGTCGAAGCCGATGTCCGAGGGTGTCAGCAGGGGCTTATCCTGACTGTCGCGCAGGTACAAGCCGTTCTGATAGATGAAGTCCTGGATCACGGGGTCGATGAAATGGGAAATGTCCCGGTTTTGATCCACGTTCTCGCGGATGCGGGTGGAGCTGATGTCCTCCAGCTCCGGCGGAAGCCGCAGCTCCATCACGTCGCCGGTGAGGCGCAGTGCCTCCTTGTCCGGCAGCCGCGGCTGATCCGGTCGGGAAAACACAATATGGTTGAGCGAGTGCACGGAGTACGGCTCCGGCGTCCGACGGTACGCCGACGCACCCGCGATGACGTCCGCGCCCACGACAAGGTAGAGCCGCTGCGTGGGAAAGATTTCCCGCAGGCGCTTCAAATCCGCGGGGTTTGCGATGTTCACCGGCACGTCGTTGGGGAACAGATGCACATGGAAATCCCCCGCCACGGACATGTTGATGATCTGGCGGCGGATGAGGTGCGGCTGAGGCTTTTTCGACCATGAAAATTCGTCCACCGCGAGGTAGACCTCGAAACCCATCTCCCGGATGGCGCGCACAATGCCCTTGTGGGAGAGCGTGAACGGGTCGAAGGTACCGGGGAAAAACGCCACCTTGCGGGGGCGTTCAAAGCGGAACGCGCCGCGCTCCAGCTTGTGCAGCGTCAGGAACCGGTCGATGCGCAGCAGCGCCGAGGCGCGGTAAAAGAAGGTCAGCGCGTCGGCGTCCGGCGCGGTGTCGATGAGGTAGAGCAGCTTGCGGCAGCAGAGCGTGAACAGCCGCTCCCGCAGCTCCATCTCGCCGTCGTCAAAGAGCTGGGCGATGACCAGCAGCGCCTCCTGCCGCACCGCCTCACGGTAGTGGGCGAGACCTTGCAGCAGCAAGCCGATCAACTCGTGCCGGCGCTCGGTGAAGCGCACCGTCGGCTCCACAAAGCGCCCCCGGTACTCCTCATAGTGCCGCAGCATGACGCCGATGGTGCGAAGCGCTCCTGCCACGGCGCTGTCCGCGCCGGAACCCAAAAGCTGGCGGAGCCACAGCACCTGCTCGTCCAGCTCGCCGGGGTTGAGCAGCAGCACCGCGCGGCCGAGATAGTCGGGGATATATTTCGAGATGGCGTACTGCCCCAGCTCGATACCCTTGCCCAGCTCGATGACCACCTCATTGCGCTGCTCGCGCCGCAGCAGCGGCAGCACATCCAGCAGCGCGGCGCCGGCGGCGTGGCGCACCACGACGCGCTCGGAGACCTTGATGAGGTTGGAGAAGTGGGTGCAGATGTGCAGGATATTGTCCCGCCCGCTGCGCTCCGCCTGATCGCGCAGAATGCCGACGCCCACAACCTTGTTGACCCACGGCGTCGCGGTTTTGAGGTTGTCGAGGAACACCTCACCGGTGATATCCCGCTCAAATACAGCGCGGTAGGCGCTCACGTCCTCCCCCGCGCGGCGCAGGATACGGTAGCGCAGGAACTGGAGCGCCAGCCCCTCGTCCGCCTCCCGCGCGGCGGCAACCTCCGCGACGCGGCGCATCTGGGGGTGCTCCTGCGACAGCGGACGCTGCGCCTCCCGCAAAAAGAGCAGCGCCGCAGTTTGCAGGCGCACGTCTCCGGAGAGGGCGTAAAACGCGGCAAACTCGATCAGATTGCCGCGCACGGTTTCGTCGTAATACTGGGCGGGCAGGCTTTGAATGGCGTCGAGCAGCGTAAACGCCGTGTCGGCGTCCATCGTCTCCGGGTCATGGTAGTAGGTCAGCAGCGCACCGACGAAGCGCGGCAGCGTCTCGCTGCGACCGTAGCGCAGCATGGCGTCCACCACAATTTTGAGCGTGTAGCCGATGTGGGAGCGCTGCTGCGCGGTGATCTTGTGGTCGGGATGGATGATTTTTTCCAGATATTCCTCCCAGAGTGTGAACGGCACCTCCTCCGCCGGATCGTCCGGCACGTCGGCCGGCAGGCGCTTGCGGTAAACAAGGTGGAACTTCGCGATGATCTGCCCGATCAGCCCCGCCGCCTGACGGCGGATGTCGCCCTCGCGGTGGCTCAAAAGTTCATAGAGAAACGAGAGCGCCTGCGTCTTTTGCCGCGCCGAGAGGTAGGTGCAATATTCCTCGAAGATGTTGAGGTACACCCGCAGCTGCGTCCAGTCGCGGCTGGAGCGGGCGGACTCGATGATGTTGCCGAACTTCTGCTCGCTTGAGAGCTGATTCATCAATCGGACGTGGTGCTCCATGGAGAGCAGCATCAGCCGCTCCACCGACTCCTCCGGCGTCATCAGCGCGGGGTCTTTGGACGGCGCGGGCGGCTCGGGCGAGCCGGTGAGGGCAATGTCCGCGCCCAGCGAAATGAGATAGCGTTCAAAGTCCTGCAAGCGGCTGTAGACCAGCTCATAGCGGCGGCGCTTTGCGGCGTCCACGTTTTCCAGCTTGTTGAGGATCACGCCGAAGGCGTCCGCCAGAGAGAAAATCTGCGTGACCTCGTTGCCGCGCTCGTCACGGCTCTGCTTGCAGCGCACGTCGGCGTAGATGAGGCACAGCGACTCCGCCGAGAGCGCGTCCGGCTCCAAGTCCCAGGTCGAGTGGTTGGAGGCGATGTGGCTCACCGCGTGCAAATTGCGGTTTTCCAGCCAGTAGCCCGTGTAATAATAATGCAGCCACGGCACCGCCTCGCCGGGGCGGCAGCCGTACTTGCCGAGGTCGTGAGACGCGGCGGAGGCGCTCACCAGCGCAAGGTCGATCTCCTCGCCCGCGCCGCGGATGCCCCGCGCCACGGTCAACGCGATGTGATGCACGCCCGCGATGTGGCTGAGGGTGCGGTAGGGCGTCACCTCGTCGCCGAGGCGCATCAGCTCATAGATAAATTCCTCTCGCCACGCCGCGAGAAACCGCTTGTATTCCCCCGCGTGGTCACAGGTCTCGTATTCCTCCGGCGGCAGGAACGCGAAGTCGTACATCGGGTCAAAGGGCAGCGCTCCGCGCTCCCGGTCCAGCAGCGTTTGCAGGATCGTGAGGAAGGTCAGCGCCCCGCGCTCGAAGCCGTAGGCGTCCGGGGCGAAGCGTCCCTGCGGGTACATGCGCGCGCGGATAAAATCATAGCAGAACGCGCACCAGCCCCGCTCCGGCGCGTCCCCCAGCAGCGGGGCGCAGATCTCCGCGACCTGCGCGCAGCGCAGCCGTCCGCCGGACAGTTCGCTGAGCGCCGCACCCGTTTCCCGTAGCCGTTCCGCCGCCTCCCGCGCGTCTCGCGCCAACCCCCGCGCGCACAGCGCGGCGGCGAGCGCGTCCAACAATTCCCGTGTCGCCTTTTTGCTCATGGTCGTCCCCTTTATCACTGCATGATACTGTCGTAATAATTGATTCTAGCATTTTTGGAATACTCCGTCAATGCGCTCCATCCCGCCGGAGGACGGTTTTCGCATCTTTTGATCAATTCTGTATAATTATTACAAATCGCTTCGGAGAAAATGCGGAAAGTTTATTTCTTTGCCCAATCTTGCTCCGGCACGCCCCAATCGCCTTGACTTTGCGCAGGGGATTTGCTATAAATTTCAATAATCAATATGATTAAAATTCTTAATCGTCCGCGAGGCGGATGAAGCAGGAGGGTTTTCTCATGGAAATCAAGAACGAATATTTAAGCAACCTGATGGAGCGGGTCATCGCCCGCGATCCTGAGCAGGCTGAATATCATCAGGCGGTCAGCGAGGTGCTCTACTCCCTCACCCCTGTGGTGGAGGCACGACCGGAGCTGATCTCCGAGGGTGTAATGGATTGCCTGGTGGAGCCGGAGCGTCTGGTGAAGTTCCGCGTACCCTGGGAGGATGACAAGGGCAATTTCCACGTCAATCGCGGCTACCGCGTGCAGTTCAACAGCGCCATCGGTCCCTACAAGGGCGGTTTACGCTTCCACCCCAGCGTCAACGAGAGCATCGTGAAGTTCCTCGGCTTCGAGCAGACCTTTAAGAACAGCCTCACCGGGCTTCCCATCGGCGGCGGCAAGGGCGGCAGCGACTTCGACCCCAAGGGCAAGAGCGATGCAGAGGTCATGCGCTTTTGTCAGAGCTTCATGAATGAGTTGTTCAAATACATCGGACCGGACACCGACGTACCCGCGGGCGACATCGGCGTGGGCGCGCGGGAGATCGGTTATCTCTTCGGGCAGTACAAGCGGCTTCGCAACGAGTTCACGGGCGTGCTCACCGGCAAGGGGCTTTCCTACGGCGGCAGCCTCGCCCGCACGGAGGCGACGGGCTACGGTCTGTGCTATTTCGCGGACAATTTCCTGCGCGACGCGGGCAAGAGCTTTGACGGCGCGACGGTGCTGATCTCCGGCTCCGGCAACGTGGCGCTCTACGCCTGCCAGAAGGCGCAGAGCATGGGCGCGAAGGTGGTCGCCATGAGCGACT
This sequence comes from Oscillospiraceae bacterium, assembly GCA_017527825.1. GTDB lineage: Bacteria > Bacillota > Clostridia > Oscillospirales > Oscillospiraceae > Hominicoprocola. The sequence goes on along the minus strand of JAFXPO010000031.1, from coordinate 11,532 downwards.
CCGCGGGCTACGTTTACGACCCCGACGGCATCAACTTTGAGCTGATGCGCCAGCTCAAGGAGAAGGAGCGCAAACGCATCAAGGCGTATGCCGACGCCCAGCCCGCCGCGACCTATCACGAGGGCTGCCGCGGCATCTGGACGATCCCCTGCGACATTGCTCTGCCCTGCGCGACGCAGAACGAGATCGACCTCGAATCCGCCAAAACGCTGCTCAAAAACGGCTGCTACGCGGTGTGCGAGGGTTCGAATATGTCCTCCACGGCGGACGCCATCGACGCGCTTCAGGGCGCGGGCATCCTGTTTGCGCCGTCCAAGGCGTGCAACGCCGGCGGCGTGGCGGTCTCCGCGCTGGAGATGAGCCAGAACTCCATGCGCTTTTTCTGGAGTTTTGAGGAGGTGGACAATCACCTGCACCAGATCATGAACGACCTCTATCACAACGTAGTGAACGCCGCCGAACAGTACGGCATGGCGGGCAACCTTGTGGCGGGCGCGAACATCGCGGGCTTTTTGAAGGTGGCGGATTCCATGCTCGCCTACGGTCTGGTGTAAGGGAGGCGCGGCATGAATCTTTATGCAGAAAGAGTGATGTCCCAGCTGACGGAGCTGTACTTCCATGAGCCGGAGTATTTGCAGTCGGTACGCGCGTGGCTGGAGATGATCGACCCCGCATTGGACGATCCGCGCTATGAAAAGCTCGACCTCCTGACTCGCATGGTGGAGCCGGAGCGCATGGTGAGCTTCCTTGTGCCGTGGACCGACGACGCGGGCGCCGCCCACACGAACCACGGCTGGCGCGTGCAGTTTTCGAGCGCCATCGGTCCCTACAAGGGCGGGCTGCGCTTCCACCCCGGCGTCAACGCCTCGGTGGTGAAGTTCCTCGGCTTCGAGCAAACCTATAAGAACGCGCTCACCGGGCTTCCTATCGGCGGCGCGTCCGGCGGCAGCGACTTTGACCCCCGCGGCAAAAGCGACCGTGAGATCATGCGCTTTTGCCAGAGCTTCATGAATGCGCTGTATCGCTACATCGGCGCGGACACGGACGTACCCGCGGGCGACATCGGCGTGGGCGCGCGGGAAATCGGCTATCTCTACGGTCAGTACAAGCGCATCTGCGGCCGCGCGGAGAGCAGCGCACTCACCGGCAAGGGGCTGACCTACGGCGGCAGCCGCATCCGTCAGGAGGCGGCGGGCGCGGGTGCGGTGTATTTCCTTGAGCGGATGCTGGAGCAGCAGGGCGATTCGATCCGCGGCAAGCGCATCGCGGTGTCCGGATTCGGCAACATGGCGTGGGGCGTGTGCAAAAAGGCGGGCGAGCTGGGCGCGAAGGTAGTCACGGTGTCCGGCCCCGACGGCTATATCTACGACGAGGACGGCGTCAGCGGCGCGGAGAAGCTGGACTGCCTGCTGGAGCTGCGCGCCGGCGGCGCGGATCGGGTCGCGGCGTATGCCGAGCGATTCCCGTCGGCACAGTTCTTCGCGGGAAAGAAACCATGGGAGCAGGCGGTGGACGTCGCCATGCCCTGCGCGACGCAGAACGAGCTGGGCGTGGACGACGCGGTACGCATCCTCGCAAACGACGTAAAGTATTACGTCGAGGCGGCGAACATGCCCGCCACGGCGGAGGCGCTCAAGCTGCTGCGGCTGAGTCCCAAGATCATGACCGCAGGTTCCAAGGCGGCAGGCTCCGGCGGCGTTGCGGTGTCCGCGCTGGAGATGGCGCAGAACAGCGTGCGCTACAGCTGGTCACGGCAGGAGGTGGACGAGAAGCTGCGCGGCATCATGAGCGGCATCTACGACGCGTCCGCCGCCGCGGCGGAGGAATTCGGTCTCGGTTGCGACCTGATCGCGGGCAACGACATCGCGGCGTTCCGCAAAATCTCCGAGGCGATGATCGCCCAGGGACTGTAACAGAATACGCGCGCGGTCTCCCGTCCCGGCGGACGGGAGACCGCGCTTGATTATCCCAAGCGGATATGGTATGATATCCTCAAGAATTGCATTCCAAACGGAGGACGCCGCCTATGTTCCACTGGGTGAATGAGCTGATGGTCTATCTCGGCAGCGCGATCATGGTCTGCAACATTTACGGTTTTGTGCGCTTTGCCCGCTTCGTCAAGGGGCTGCGGTCGTGGAAGCGGGACTACGGCATTTTGTACCTTCCCATTGCGCTTCTGGTGTTTTTCCTGCTGGGCTATCTGGCGGTGGGCATACTCGGCAGCCCGGATCTTGTGGTGGCGGGCATTTTGTTCGGCGGAAGCATCTTTGTTTTCATCATGTACAAGCTGCTGGGCAGCATTACCCAGCGGATTATTGACAATGAGACCAGAATGATGGAAGCGGAGCTCAGAGCGGCGGAGGAGACCAACCGCGCCAAGAGCGCCTTCCTCGCCACCATCAGCCACGAGATGCGCACGCCCATGAACATGATTCTGGGCATGGACGCCATCGCCCTGAAAAACCCTGACCTCCTGCCGGAGACCAGGGGTCAGCTGGAAAAGATCGGGCTGAGCGCCCGACACATGCTGGGGCTTATCAACAACATTCTGGACCTTAACAGCATCGAAAACGGAAAGCTGAAGCTCAAACAGGAGGTCTTTTCCCTCTCCGAGGCGCTGGAGCAGATCAACGCCATCGCGCAGACGCTGTGCGAGGACAAGGGGCTGACGTATACGTTTTCCGTTTCCGACAGCGTAAACGGGCGCTATGCGGGGGACGAGACCCAGCTCAAACAGGTCCTGATCCGTCTTCTGGACAACGCCGCCAAGTTCACGGACGCGCCCGGCAGGGTGAGCCTGAGCGTGGACTGCGCCGGTGAGGAGGACGCCGTTCGGACGCTGCGTTTTGTGGTCGCCGACACAGGTGTTGGCATCGACAGGGATTTTCTCCCCAGCATTTTCGACGTTTTCACGCAGGAGGACGCCAGCTCCACCAGCCGGTACGGCGGCAGCGGGCTGAGCCTTGCCGCCGCGAAGGGGATTGTGGAGCTGATGGGCGGCGCCATCTGCGTGGAGAGTGAAAAGAACGCAGGCTCCGCGTTTACCGTCACCGTTCCGATGCCGTATACGACGGAGGAATTGCCGGTTCCGCAGACGCCGGCACATTCGCTGGCGGGCAAGCGGGTTCTGGTGGCGGAGGACATCCCGATGAACGCCGAGATCGTGATTTCGTTCCTTGAAATGGAGGACGTATCCTGCGAACACGCCGAAAACGGTCAGATCGCGCTGGAGATGTTTGAGCGCTCGCCGCTCCACTACTACGACGCGGTGCTGATGGACCTCCGTATGCCGCTGATGGACGGATTGGACGCGGCGCGGGCGATCCGTGCCCTTCCGCGTGAGGACGCTGAGACCGTTCCCATCATCGCGCTCACGGCGAACGCCGCGGAGAGCGACGTGCGCCAGACCCGCGAGGCGGGGATGAACATGCACATGGCGAAGCCCGCGAGCGCCACCGACCTTTACGCCACGCTCAAGCGCTTTATCTTTGACAGCCCGCCGCCCTGACAGTGCGGGCGGCGTATATTTTCACAAGAAATGCATAGGCTTTCCATGGGTGATTGAAATGAAACACGGAACATGGAAAACCTATGCCTTTTGGGTTGTATTCACGGAAGCGGTGGGCGCCCTCGCGGGATTGCTGACGCGAGAGGGCACGAAGCTGTACGCCGACTCCATCATCAAGCCGCCGCTGTCGCCGCCCGCGCTTGTGTTCCCTGTCGTGTGGACGATCCTCTATGCGCTGATGGGCGTCAGCGCCGCCCGCGTTGCGCTGACGGGCGCAGGCGCGGATCGTTCAAAGGGGCTGCGTCTTTATCTGATCCAGCTGGCGTTCAACTTCTTCTGGAGCATCATTTTTTTCAACCTTCAGGAGTTTGGATTCGCGTTTCTCTGGCTGGTCGTTCTGTGGGCGCTGATCCTGATGACGGCGTTTACCTTCCGCCGGGTGGACCGCACCGCCGCGCTGCTGCAAATCCCATATCTCGTCTGGGTGTTGTTCGCCGGATATCTGAACTTCGGCGTCTGGCTGCTGAACCGATAACGACAGAAAGGACAAATCACCATGGTCACACAGCACCGCCTTCCCAGCCCGCAGCTTGGTCGGGAGGTCACCGTTCGCGTCTATCGCCCGGAGCGGGCGGAGGGGCGGGCGCTTCCCGTTTTGTATTTTTACGACGGGGATGTGCTGTTTCGGCACGGCGCGGCGGGCTTCGACCTGCCGGGGTACGACGCCGCCCACCCCGGCGCGCTGCCGCTATTCCTCGCGGTCGGCATTGTTCCGCCCGGAGACCGCTGGCAGCGCACGGCGGAGCTTGCGCCGTTCACGAAGGCGTTTGACACCCGCGGCGCGGACTTCGAGCCGGTGGTGCACGGACGCGGCGAGGCGCTGCTGTCCTGGGTGCTGGACGATCTCAAACCCTGGGTGGACGCGCAGGAATGCACCGTCGCGGAGGATACCGCCCTCGGCGGCATGTCCTCCGGGGCGCTCAACGCCATGTACGGCGCAATGCGCCACGGGGACGTGTTCCGGCGGCTGCTGCTGCACGGTCCGGCATTCAATCTCTGGCTATCGGAGCTGCTGGCGACGGAGGGAAGCTTTGAGCAGCTTCGATACTGCTACATGGACATCGGCACGGAGGATGCCACGCGCATGAGCGCGAAGGAGGACACGATGCGCAGCGCCCTGCGGATGCGGGACGAGCTGCTTGCGCGGGGGATGGACGCGGCAAAGCTGAACTTCCATGTGATCCCCGGCGGCACGCATTCCCCCGCCACATGGCGCGCGACCTTCCCCGACGCGCTGCGCTGGATCTTTCAGGATCGGCTGTGATGCTGAAACGCTATAAAAAGTGGAAGGATTTCGCTTTATAGCATTTCGTTATGAGACGCGCCGATGCGCAAGCACAGCGGCTGCAATGAAAACAGGAAAAGAGAGCGCCGTTTCGGCGCTCTCTTTTCTTTGCTTTCATACTGATACCTGATTAAAATGCTTGAAAAGCATTTTAATAGCGCCGTAGGCGCGTAGGTATCGCATGAGACGGCATGACGCGCTTTGCGCGGCATGAGCGTGCGAAGCACGCGGGATTTCAAATCAATCCTTTTGATTTGAAATCAGTATCAGCCGCGGGAAATGGAGATCGTCTCCGGCTTCAACGCTTGGACACGATCTCCAGCTCGATGTCAAAAAAGCCGCCGTGAATCTGGTCGGGCAAAAGCCGGTCTTCCTGTACTGTGATCTCCGTTGCGTCGGCAAAGACAAAGGTCATCTGCTTGTCCCAGCTGAAACGGATGCCGTTGTCCGGCAGCCCCGCCCACGCGAGGATACCGGAGGCGTTTATGCGCTCCCGGATTGCCGCGACGGTCGCCGCGTCCATCTCCGACGAGGTCTCATACACCGTTGGGTCACTGTAACTCGACTGCTTTTCAACTTGCCCGGAGCCGTCCTCCGAAATCGTCAGCACGGCGCGGGTAAAACCGCCGTCATCCCGCGTCTCCTCAAAGCGGATCGCGCGGAGCGTCACGGGGTCGGGCAGAGGAACGCGCTCGCCGCCCATCCGCCCGGCAAAGAACGCCGCGATCTGTTCGCCCGCCTCGGCGGTGAGAACCGGGGACTGGTTGTCAGAGACATAAATCATCTCGCCGCTTGCGTACAGAATCCGAATGATCCCGCCGAAGTTCTCCGGTAAACCGTGGGTCTCGGAATGGTAGCCGTTGTTCGCGGCGAGATCGCACGCCGCCGTCAGCGCCGAGAGCGCGGGGAACACGTCCTCCGGAACCAACGCCCAAGTCTGTGAGCGCTCACCGCGGTCATCGCCGGTTTCAAGAAACAGGAACGACCCCTTGCCGGCGGGCGCGGCGAAGGCGGAGACAAAGCCGATCCCGTCCGCGCCGTCCGGCAGCACCGAGGTCACATCGAAAAGCGTCATCTGCGTGGAGACGATCTCGCTCGGCATGCTCGGATCGAGGGTCGTATCCGTGCCGCCGGTCACGTCCGGCTCTGTCTCCCGGACAATGATGATCTCCGGCTGATCCTCCGGCTCAACATCCAGGATCAGCTCCGCAGGTCGCAGTTTGCGGAACACAAGCCGCTCAGGTACAGTATCCGTGATGGGAAGATAGGTGCGGATGGTGTCCCCCTCCCATTCCATTGTGCCAAAAATCCCCACGCCGTCCGGCTTCGAGGGGTCCGCGTCGATGATCCGCCGCTGCCCGGAGCTGTTGTTTTCCACAATCTTGATCTCTACCTGACTGGGGGCGGAATCACCATAGCCATAGCGCATAACGCCGTCCTCAAAGACCAGCGTATATCCGCCGCCGTCCTCGACCCACGTCCCTTGAAGCTGCTCCACGCCGCCAAGCTCCGTCACGTTTCCGTACCGGCCGTTGGTCGTCGGGACAAGGATTTCCGTGCTCTCACCGCTGATGGGATAATCGTCCACAAAGGTCAGAGCGCCGTTTTCATACCAGCACTCCTTCACCGTGGCGTACGGCTCGGACGATGCGCTGTAGCGCAGCGCGTTGTCCGTTAATGTCAGCGTGAGCCGTTCGCCGTCCGGCACAAGCTCGAACTCCGTCTCCAGCACCGGTGCGCCGCGCCAGAGGCGAATGAGCGTGTGGCCGTCGATTTCCACCCGCGGACCAACGGAGAACGCCGGCTCCCACGCGCCGTCCAGCGCTGGCGTCGCGTTTTCAACAGGCTGCATCATTGTCTCTCCTTCCTGCGCTTGTGCGCCGCCATTCGCCTGCGGCGGAACATCCTGTGCGGAACAGCCCGCCAGCACAAGCGCTGCCAGGAGCAGTGCAAGCGGCGCAATCGGTTTCACAGCGAATCACGCTCCCTCTGCTGCAGAAACAGCATGCTCTCCGGGTACAATCTCAAAGACAGTATATCACCTTCGTATCGGAAAGAAAAGCCTTACCTTGCAACAAACGGGAAGTTGTGATAGAATACGCGCAATTCATCTGGAGCAATCAAAGGAGAAAAGCATGAAAAAAAGAATCCTGCTATGCGCGTGCGCACTGACGCTGGCGTTGCTGACGGGGTGCGGCGGCGCGAAGGAAACAAACGAGACGACGTTCACCGACGCGGCAACGCTCGACGCGCCCACGGAGCAAGCGGCGGAGCCTGCCGTAACAGAAGAGAGTGCCACGGAGCCGGCGGAGGGAATGCGCCACGCGGAGATCACCGTGGAGAACTACGGTACCATCAAACTGGAGCTGGATGCGAACACCGCGCCGATCACCGTCGAGAACTTTGTCAAGCTGGCGCAGGACGGTTTCTATGACGGACTCACCTTCCACCGCATTATGGACGGCTTTATGATTCAGGGCGGCGACCCGCTGGGCAACGGCACCGGCGGCTCCAGCGAGCACATCAAGGGCGAGTTTGCGGCAAACGGCGTGGAGAACAACATCGCCCACACCAAGGGCACGATCTCCATGGCGCGGGCAACGCCCTACGACAGCGCAAGCTCCCAGTTCTTCATCATGGTGGATGACGCGCCCTATCTCGACGGCATGTACGCGGCGTTCGGGCGCGTGACAGAGGGCATCGAGATCGTTGAGCAGATCGCGAAGGACGCGAAACCCGTGGATAACAACGGCAGCATCCCACGGGAGGAGCAGCCGGTCATGACCAGCGTTATCATTACGGACTGAACAGCACGCGAATAAAAAGCACGGGACAACTGTCCCGTGCTTTTTTATTCGTGTGTTTCCCGCCCGTCTCCGGTCCGCCAGCGGTGGGCAATCATGCCGAACACCGCGTAGACGTACAACACCGATACCGCGATGCTGACGCGGCTGTTGCGATAGCACGCCGCCATTGCCAGCGCGAACAGCACTGAGGCGGCAGCAAACGCCGCGACGGAGCGGATGCCCGCGTGGTAGCGCTCGTGGGAAAAGAGACCGATCAGAAAGAGAAAAATATGATAGCCGAGGAACGACGCAACCAGAAACACGTTTTTCGCAACGTCATTGACCTCCGGCTCGCGCATGAATTCCAACGCCGCCGTGATGTTGTTCAGCGCCAGCACCAACACGATGTGCAGAAGCATGTAAACGGTGCCGGTGGTGTGCATTTCCCGGTCGATGATGTGGTTGTAGAGGATGCCATAGCTGAGCAGCTGCGCGACGACGATGAGAAAAGCCATCAGGGAAAAATAAACGCCATGCAGGGCAAACCCGCTCTCGATGTACTCCGCGATGGCAACCACCATCTCGCCGAAGGTGAACACGATGTAGAGCATGACGCGCTCGGTCAGATGCTCGAAGTTGACGGGTACAAGCCCGTCGATGCGGGCGGTGAGCGCGGCGGCAATAAACCCGACGACCAGCGTTGCCCAGGAGAGCATCAGTCCCGTTTTGAGGAAGATCGGAATGGCGGCAAACACCAGCGCGGATTGCAGGAGCAGCAGCCGGATGTGATGCTTGATGTGGCGGCTTTCCCACGGCATCATCCCGCCGCTGACGCGCATTTTCAGGAAGTACTGCACCGCGAGGTTGAGCAAAATCAGCCCCCACGCCGTGTTGTAGCGGACGTAATAGCCCGCCTCCAGCCGCGTTCCGTCCGCCAGATAATAGAGCAGGTACATGTTGATGAAAAGGCACACATGATCCGCGACGCCGTTGGTGCCGTAGCGGTTGATGAACAGGGAGCTGAAATACCACACCTGCAAAATCACCAGCGTGGCGGTGAGGTAGGTGAGATATGTGGTCACGGTGAAGAACCCGCCCTCCATGGTGTGCAGCAGGGCGTTGCTGCGCCCGACCAGATAGACGAAAATGAGATCATAGACCAACTCAAGGTACTCGACCTTTTTCTCGCCGCCAAAAGACAGCATGGGGACCCCTCCTATTCGAATCAGGAAATGGCAAAGATGTATCGTGTTATATACCCTCTTCGCCGGATTTGCAAGAGCTTGGCGTCTTGCCATGCGTCGTCCGCAAATAAATTTTCCGGGGGTATTAATTTTTTTCGAAAACCGCCGATATAGTTAGGAAGGAAACCGATTTATGCCGGTTTCCTTCATTTTTTTGACCAAAAAATTTCGATTTGAGGGTTAATTTTCCGGGCGGGCGTCCGATATAACTGGTGAAAGCCAAAGGCAAACGCCACGGCCGGACCGATTTCACTCCTCCCGACAAGGGCCCTCTGTCGGGGGAAGCAGAAACGAACGACTAACCGCACGGACGAAGGATCGTCCGGGACAAAATTTAAGGAGGATATGAACATGCGTATTCAGCACAACATTACGGCGATGAACAGCTATCGCAACTTCAGCGCCAACAACACCAAGCTCAGCAAGAACCTTGAAAAGCTGTCTTCCGGCTACAAGATCAACCGCGCCGGCGACGACGCCGCGGGTCTCGCGATTTCCGAGAAGATGCGCGCCCAGATCACCGGTATCGAGGGTGCGACCAAGAACTCCAAGGACGGCATCAGCCTCATCCAGACCGCTGAAGGTGCGCTGACCGAAGTCCACGATATGCTCAACCGTATGACCACCCTGGCGGAGCAGTCCGCGAACGGCACCTATCAGAACGAGCTGGACCGCGAGCAGCTGCAAAAGGAAGTCACCGCTCTGAAGGACGAAATCGACCGTATCGCCGATTCCACCAACTTCAACGGTCTGAAGCTCCTCGACGGCTCCCTGGCGGAGACCACGGACGCGGTCAACAACGAGGTTCAGCTCTCGACGATCAAGGCAACGCAGAAGCTCTCCGGCGGCACCATCGTGGCGAACACCAAGTTCGTCAACGCCACCAGCGACTCTTATCAGGTTGCGGTTGGCGCAGTCACAGACGATCAATTCGGCGCGTATAAGATTCACTTCTCCGACAAAAACGGTCAGGAGCATGAGTTGACCCTGGTTGGCAATGCCGACAATGTAACCGCGGGCACCAGCACCCATTTGAACGCCATGGCGGGCGTCGCAGACTCCATGAACGGTACCGAAACCGGTCTGACACTCAGCGTGGCGGAGGGCGTCAATCAAGAGGAAGCGCTGCAGGCGTTCCGCGACTCGTTCCAGGCTGCCGCTGGCACCACCTCCAACGATCTCAAGCTGACGGTCAAGGACAGCGCGATCGGCGCGAAGCTCATCAGCGTTGCTTTTGCCGAGGGCGCCAACTCCGCCGCCGCCGTCGCCGGTCTTGCCACCGGTCAGAAGGGCATTACCAAGACCGCCGGTATGGACGCTGGTTATCAGCTGAACATCAGCACCGCCCCCACTGCGGGCGACACGATTTCCATTGGCGACAAGACCTACGAGTTTGTTGCCGCTGCCGGCGATTCCGTTACCACTGCCGGCGCAACCGCCGTGGTAAAGGGAACAACTGCGAATGACGCCATGAAGAACCTTGCCACCCGTCTGAAGGAAGACGGTTATGACGTGACGCTGGATCAGCGCACCGCCGGCGCCGGCAACAACGAGTGGAACATTCGCTTCACCAACCTTGATCAGATCAGCGAGGCGCAGGGCGGCGGCGCGGTTTCCGTTTCCTCCAGCGCGCTTGCTGTCCACGATCAGGAGGCGTCCAAGCAGAAGACCGTCATTGGTCAGCCGACCGGTGACCTTGCCGCGAGTTCCACCTATAACATGACCATCGGCTATGTGGACGCCGAGGGCAAGAACCAGTCCAAGACCATCAGCTTCTCGACCGGCGCATCCGATGTTTCCGCTGCCGCCGACAAGAGCAAGCTGATCTCCGACGCGATCAAGGCGGACGGCGATCTGAGCAAGCTGTTTGACGTGGATGACAAGGGCGCGAGCGGCGTGCAGCTGACCGCGAAGAGCACGGACAACTCCGTGGGTCAGTTCTCGACCTTCGCGATGCAGAAGGCGGCGGCCGGCGCTGCCGTTGACGTCACCGTGGCTACGACGATCACCGCCGGCGTGAACGACGGCAAGGCGATCGAGTTGAAGAATCCCGACGGCGCGGCGAAGAACATCCTCGCCGGCGACACCGTCACCGTCAACGGCAAGACCTACGAGTTCGCCGCCAGCGGCTCCTCCAAGATCGGCGACGGTCACGTCCGCGTCCTCGCCGGCAAGGACGGTCTGGAGAGCATGAAGAACCTGTCCAACGTCCTGACCGACAACGGCGTGCTCAACAGCTATGACGCCGCCACGGGCAAGGTCGTCATGCGCGACGTGGACAACATCATGCAGAAGACCACCGGCGGTCTGAGTCTCCAGATCGGCGACACCGCGGACTCCTTCAACAAGCTGACCGTTTCCGTCAGCGACATGCACTCCAAGTCCATCGGCGTAGGCGACGTGGACATCTCCACGCAGGAGGGCGCGTCCGAAGCGCTCGACAAGATCAAGCAGGCGATCAACAACGTCTCGGATACCCGTGGTACGCTCGGCGCTCTCCAGAACCGTCTTGAGCACACCATCAACAACCTCGGTGTCCAGCGCGAGAACATCCAGAACGCCGAGTCCCTGATCCGCGACACCGACGTCGCCGAAGAGATGATGACCTACACGAAGAACAACATCCTGAACCAGAGCGCTCAGGCGATG